>NZ_JPXX01000022.1 GCF_000771875.1 Gallibacterium genomosp. 1
ATTTTGTCTACTATGCCATTTTTATTTGTATCTAATTGGTTACCGAATATTTTTGTCTAATGTTTTCAGTTAAGTTGCTTAAGGTAAGTAGTGCTTAACTGTTGCATTTGTCTCAAGATCCAGCGTTGGCGGGATTGGACATAACTTGATGGTTTATTAGCTTTATAAATCAATGGATTAGGTAAGACTGCTGCAAGTAATGCCGCTTGTGAAGAGGTCAGTTTAGCGGCGCTTTTATTAAAATAAAAACGGCTTGCCGCTTCTACGCCGAAAATACCTTCACCAAATTCTACAATGTTGAGATAAACCTCCAGAATTCGTTTTTTTGACCAAAATAACTCTAAGCTGAGAGTTATCGGTATTTCTAAGCCTTTTCTGATCCAGCTTCGATCTGACCATAGAAATAAATTTTTTGCTGTTTGTTGTGAGATTGTAGAAGCACCGAACGTTTTTTTTGAAGATTGATTGCGTTTTATTGCTTTTTTAATTGCTTCAAGATCAAAGCCCCAATGTTCAGGAAATTTTTGATCTTCAGCAGCAATAACAGCAAGTTGCATTGATGGTGCAATTTTATCAAGACTTACCCATTGATGACGAGTGTGATAATGGCTATTAAAGCTGTTTTGCACAGTTTTTTGCAACATATAAGATGAAAAAGGAATTGGAACAACACGAAATATCAGAATGCAACAGACAAAAAATACAATAATACTAAGCACTAACTTAGTAAGTCGGGGATAGCAGGATTGAGAAAAACAAAACTTAATTTTGAACATCTAATTGTGCTTTGACCCATTGTAGAAAATCAGGTTCGATACTCTTAATTAAGTTTGAACCTCGCGTAATGGTAGCAACGCTCGTGTTCAAATTTTGTTGAATTTCACGTTGTGATGATTTTTTTTCTAATAACTGTTTAACAATTTGTAGGCGTAATCCGAGTGAATCTCTTTCATCAGGGGTTAATAACATCATCAGCACTTCCTGCTCTTTCCCTGAGGCGAATCCTTGTCGTAAAAAGGTGATTAATTCTTGCCATCGTTCGAGATCACGACTGATATACATAACTTACTCCTTTCATTTACTATTAAACTAGTATGATTAGTATAATCGATCAGTTTCAGTTTTGCTGAATTTTTTTAGCTCCTGTTTTAGAAGAAGTTGGTAGTAATAGTCATAACTTACGACGTTTTGTACATAATTTCTGGTTTCATAAAAAGGGATTGAGGCAATAAATTCTGCCATTGAAAGTTTACCTTCATTTTCGTTTAACCAACGATCAACACGATTTGCACCGGCATTATAGGCGGCAGCTATTAATAAACGGTTGTTGCCGTATTTTTGGGCAAGTTGTTGCAAATGTGCTGTACCTAAAAGAATATTTCCTAATGGATCGGTTAAATTATTAGCACGTTGAATGCTATAATTTGCCTGTTGAGCAGTAGCTTTGGCGGTACTAGGCAGTAATTGCATTAAACCAATTGCATTAGCGGATGAGCGTACATTTGGTCGCCAAGCACTCTCTTGGCGTGCAATAGCCATTGCAAAACTATTGCTGATCGTTTTGTCAGCCATATTGATGCTAAACCAGTCAAGATAAGCCAATGGTAACCGTAATCGTAAATAATCCCACGCTTTAGCTTTGATGGTGGCGGCAACAGTGAGATCATACCATTGCTGCTGTAAGGCATATTCTGCTAATAATAGCTGTTGTTGTGCGGTTGCTAAATTTAGCAAAAATAGCCACTCACTGTAGGCATCATCTAAATATCGGAAATTCCTTAATTCAATGACACGAGATAAAATGGTGGTAATTTCTTGATCTTGCCATAAATCATCAAAATTGATCGGTTGGGGAAGATCCTGCATTACCGGTTGATAATCGATATTTAATGTTTGTGCCGACAATAACGCATAAAAACCACGTTTTCGGCTTAAATTTTGCCAAATTTTCTCTGCTTCCTGCTGTTTACCCTTTTTTTGTAACTGCCAAGCGCGCCAATATTGCCACTCATCTTGATTTATTGTGTCGGCAGATAATTGATCTAACCAGTTTTGTAACGGTTGTTGCTGACGGATTGCCAGTCTGATACGGCGTTCAATTAAGCTATTATCTTTTAATTGCATTAATTTTTGATCGCGCCACTGTTGCCATTCAGGCTGTTTATTATCAAAAAAGCGTTGTAAAACCGCTTTATAAAGTAAATTAAGCTCTTGCGCGGTAAGCTGCCAGTTTTTCTGCAAATCCTCAATTTGTTGTTGTATTTGAGATAGATTCAGGCTTTGTTCAGAGAAAAAACTTAAATAGCGAGGATAAATCTCCAATAGTAATTGTTTATTTGTCGTGGAGTGGGGTAAATTTGACTGCATCACAATTAATTGTTGTGGATTGCTAATTAGATCTGCCCATTGTTGTAGCTGTTTTTGTAAATCAATATTATTTGTGAGCCGTTGTAAATAACGAATAAGATTTTTATTTTGTGATTTTAAAGTCAATTCGGCACGTTGTAAGATTAGTTGATCTGATAATTTTCCTGACTGTTGCCAAAGTTGGAAAAGTTGATCACATTGTGATGGTAAATTTTCCCCACTTAACCAAAGTTTTTCCGTATCTTGCCAAAGAAGATCAAGTTCTTTTGATATGTTGCTCGTTTTTTGTGTAGCTAATAATTGAATGCATTGTTGAGCCGTTGTTTTAGCAGGAAAAGATGTTTTGTTATCCAATAAAAGTTGCCAAGCTTGCTGCTGAAATGCTTTTTTATAAAAAAGATCTATTAAATTATCATTTAATAGAAAGTTGGGATTTTGTTGGATAAACAGTTTTAATTGTTGCGGCGTAATCAATGACTGTTTATTGAATAGACGATAATCAACATAAGGTGCAAGCGGATATTGTGCAATAGTAGGCAGCATTTGGCGAACGAAAGTAATCGTGGTTTCACTCACTTCCCCACTGAGAAGCTGCATAATATCCTGATATTGTTGGCGAATCACTGTACCATTTTGTACATTGAACGTCTGTTTAAACTCATTTTTTGATAATTGTTGTAGTTGTTCGGAAGCAGCAAACAGAGAAAAAGAGGAAATAATACTGCTAACAAAAAGAATGTTTTTTAGAATAGATTTTTGCCAAACGCGCATAGTGTCTCCTTAAACTTTCATTTAGTCTAGCACGCTTGGCAAAATGTGAAAATTCTCAAGTAGAATTAAGCGGTTTTCTTTGCCAACATTGTGACAAATTTCATTTTAATACGGTTGCCGTTTGCATCCGTTTTGTGTAATTCGCCCATCTCTTCTTGATATTTCACTAACTCCCAACCTTGATAATAACGGCGTAATTCACCTTCTTTAAAGGTAAAAGAGAATGGCATTGGGCAAGGTACATCGGCTGTATCCATTGCCGCAACGATCAGATTATAACCACCGACATTAGTGTGTTGTTGCATATTTTCAATGATATTCGGCACCGCTTGTGCATTTAGGAACATAAAAACAACGGTAGAAACGATAAAGTCATAATTTTCCTGAATGTTGGCTGAATTAATATCATAAAGTGCAGATTTAATATTTAATTGCTCTTTTTGTGCTGTTTCTGCCAAAAATTGTAGGCTGTTCGGATTATGATCCCAAGAGGTTACGTCATAACCCAATAAACTTAAATAAAGGCTGTTACGCCCCTGTCCGCAACCTAAATCCAAGACTTTACAAGGAGAGAGCATTTCGCTGGCAGCTTTCACTTCAGAATGTGTAGCTGTCATATTATATTTTTTACTGAAATAATCAGCAGGGCGGCAAAGGAAAGAGAGCTGGCATTCGAGATCTTCAGAAACGGCTTCAACACGATGCCAAGCTTGAGGCTCGACTAAAGGAATGTCGCTTTCTGCTGTAAAAAGGTGTTCTTTAATGACTTCGCCTTCTTCAGTAAGTTCATAGAATTTAAGTTTTCCTTTCAATACACGAAGTTGTCCCCAAGTGCCGACTTTTGTATTGTGTTTTTCTTGAAACATTGCCGGTAAAGTTTTTGCTGTCCAAACAGGCATTGTTTTATAAGCGATTAATTTTTGTTGCATAATGATTGCTCCTTGATGGCTTTAAAGGTGATTATTATATACAGATTAAAAACTATCGCAGTAACCTATTTTTATTAAATTTACGCAAACGTTTGCTTATCAAATAATACAAGTCTATAATCCCAACCATTTTTTACATTACTCTTGAGGAATTATGAACAATCAGCTCCTTTTTAACGTGGAAGATAAACCGCCTTTCGGTTTAGGTTTATTGTTAGCGGCACAACATCTATTAGCCGCATTAGGTGGTATTATCGCAGTGCCGTTGGTAATTGGAAATGTGTTGCAGTTACCGACCGCAGATACTATTGTTTTGGTAAATGCAGCGTTGCTGATTTCCGGTGTTGTTACCATTATTCAATGTTTAGGTGTTGGACCTATCGGCATTCGTTTACCGAGCGTAATGGGAACCAGCTTTACTTTTGTGGCGGCGGCATTAGCGATTGGCTTTAGTGAAGATGGCGTTGCCGGAATATTAGGTGCATCGCTGGTTGGTTCTTTAGTAATGATTATCGGCAGTTTCTTTATGCCTTCTATCCGGAAATTATTTCCACCTGTTGTGACAGGCACTGTGGTCACAATGATTGGATTAAGTTTAATTCCAGTAGCGGTGGATTGGTTTGCTGGTGGTCAACGCGGTGAACCACAATATGCTACTCCGGAAAATTTAATTATGGCATTCTTTGTGTTGGCATTAGTGGTAATTTTAGTTCAATGGGGAAAAGGTATTTTTTCTGCAGCCGCCATTGTTATCGGAATGCTTGCCGGATATTGCGTAGCGTTGGCATTAGGTTGGGTAAATTTTGATGGCGTTAAACAGGCACAGATTTTTGCTTTACCTCAGCCATTACATTTCGGTTTGGCATTTCCAATTTCCGGTATTATCGGGATGAGCATTGCTTATCTGGTGACAATTGTAGAATCAAGCGGTAATTTTTTAGCTTTAGGTAATGCGACAAAAACTGAAATTACCGGCGATCATTTACGTCGTGGTGTACTTTGTGATGGGGTAGGTTCAGCCTTAGCTGCAATTATGTCGACAACGCCGTTTTCCTCTTTCTCACAAAATATTGGTGTTATTTCCCTCACTGGTGTGGCAAGCCGTTATGTCGTAGCGATGACCGGCGGATTGCTGGTGTTAGCCGGATTATTCCCTGTCTTCGGTGCATTAATTGTATCAATTCCACTACCTGTGCTTGGTGGAGCAGGATTGATGATGTTTGCGATGATCATTGCTGCTGGTATTCAAATGTTGGATAAAGTGGAAAGAACAAAGCGTAACGGTTTAATTATTGCTATTTCTATCGGTTGTGGGCTTGCTGTTACCACCAGACCGGAAATTCTTGATAAATTACCAGCATTTTTTAAAGAAATTTTTGGTTCAGGCATTACTGTAGGATCATTATTGGCATTAATTTTAAATTTAATTCTTCCAGAAGAAAAAACAAGAAAATAACAAAAAAAATGCGTTGGGAGATTTACCCAACGCATTTTTTTATTGCTAAGATTACTCTTTTTTCTTGCTGATAGAGTCTACCCAAACGGCGAGTAATAAAATACCGCCTTTTACAATATATTGCCAGAAAGTTGGAACGTCTAACATACTCATACCATTATCCAATGCAGCGATAATTAAAGCCCCTATAATCACTCCGAAAATGCTACCGACACCGCCGGCAAGGCTGGCACCGCCAATAACACAAGCGGCTATCGCATCCAATTCCGCATTTTGTCCTGCCGATGGCGAGCCGGCACCTAATCTGGCACTTAAAATTAAGCCAGCAATCGCAACCATCAAACCGTTAATTGCAAAGATAGCAAGTTTAATTTTTTCTACTTTGATACCGGACAATCTGGCAGCATCAATATTACCGCCAATCGCGTAAATATAGCGTCCGAAAGCAGTTTTTTTGGAAATAAAGTAGCCAATAACGGCAAGAATCGCCAATAACAATACTGGGAATGGAATACCACGATAGTCATTCAACAAGTAAATTGAACCTAGTAATAAAACGGCAAGTGCAGCATAAGTGAGAATATCTTTTGATAATGCTGGCACTGGAAGCTGTAGTTTTTGTCGAGCGTGGCGTTGACGACTGTTCCATAAAATGAAAGCCAATACTGCTAAACCACCGATGGTTAAGCCGAAAATATCTGGAATATAAGCTTGACCGATCAAATTCATTGATTGGCTGGTTGGAGAGACTGTGGAGCCGTTAGTCATCCCGACTAAAATTCCACGGAAAGCGAGTAATCCAGCAAGGGTAACAATGAATGAAGGTACGCGTTGATATGCAACCCAATAACCGTTCCAAACACCGAAGATTAAACCTAAAATCAATGTAGCTAAAATGGTTGTAGGCAAAGGCCAGCCCCACCAGACGTTAGTAATAGCCGCAAAACCTCCGAGTAATCCCATCAGTGAACCGACAGAAAGGTCGATTTCAGCCGCAATAATGACAAAAAGCATCCCAATTGCGAGAATACCTGTGATTGAGGTTTGGCGTAATAGATTAGAAATATTTCTTGCACTAAGGTAAGCACCATCAGTTGCAAAAGAGAAAAACAGCATAATTACGATAATCGCAATTAGCATAATATACACTTGTAAATTAATGGATTTTAGGTTTTTCATAGACTACTCCTTGAGTGCGGTTTCCATTACTTTTTCTTGCGTAAGTTGATGATTAATTAAATTGCCTTTTAATTTTCCGTGATGCATTACTAAAACACGATCACTGATACCTAACACTTCCGGTAATTCAGATGAAATGACGATAATAGCAACACCTTTCTTAGCTAATTCATTGATTAATTTATAAATTTCATATTTTGCACCAACATCAATACCACGAGTCGGTTCATCGAGAATCAGAATTTTAGGATTAAGTAATAATGCTTTGGCTAAAATTGCTTTTTGTTGGTTACCACCGCTTAAACGGGCAATTGCAAGGTCGGGACTAGGTGTTTTTACTTTTAATTCCTGAATAGATTGTTGAATGATGGTTTCTTCCAACGCTTCATTAATCACGTTGGCGTGACAATATTTTGCTAGGGCAGATAAGGTGATATTTTTATTCACTCCCATAATCGGGATAATTCCGTGGCGCTTGCGATCTTCTGGCACCATAAAAATACCGTTTTTAATCGCATCGGCGCAGCTATTATGTTTTACAGTTTCACCGTTAAGTTTAAATTCACCTTGGAATTTACCGGGATATGCACCGAAAATGCATTGAACGATTTCAGTTCTGCCTGAACCGACTAAACCGGCAATACCAAGAATTTCACCTTTGTGTAATTGGAAACTGATATTATCTACACGTTTAATATGAGTATTGACGTGATGCCAAGCAGTCAGATTGTTTACTGATAGAATTTCTTCACCAATATCGTGATTTTCGTGCGGATATAACGAAGTAATCTCACGACCAACCATCATTGTAATAATATCGTCTTCACTCATCTCTTTTGCTGAACGAGTACCGATATGTGTACCGTCACGAATAACACAAATTTTATCGGAAATTGCTTTTACTTCATTTAATTTATGGGAAATATAAATACAAGCGATATTATGCGCTTTTAAATTACGAATAAGATCAAGCAGAATATCAGTTTCTTTTTCAGTGAGGGAAGCTGTTGGCTCATCTAAAATTAATAAACGTACATTTTTATTTAGTGCTTTTGCTATTTCAACTAATTGTTGTTCGCCTAAACCTAACTCATTCACTACAGTATAGGGATCAACATTTAATTGTACTTGAGATAACATTTTTTGGCAGCGAAGGTACATTTCATTTTCATCAGCAATACCATATTTAGTAATTTCATTACCAAGAAAAATATTATCCATAATGGTCATATTTTTTACTAAAGCAAGCTCTTGGTGAATGATTGCAATACCTTTACTCTCTGTATCTTTAATATTTTTTGACTTTAGCAATTCACCAGAAAAATAAATATCTCCTTCGTAATCGCCATAAGGATAAATACCACAAAGAACCTTCATTAGTGTTGATTTTCCGGAACCATTTTCTCCACAAAGAGAAAGTATTTCTCCGGGAGAAACAGAAATAGAGATATTATCTAGCGCCTTAACATCGCCGAATTTTTTCACTATTTCTTTCATTTCTAATAATACGTCCATAGAAACCACCTTAAAATAAAATGAGGGAGAAAACTCCCTCAAAAATAATTACTTATAAACACTTTCTTTAGTGTGAAAACCATCTTTAATAACAGTTTCATCAATATTATCTTTAGTTACAACAATAGGAGTTAATAAATATGAAGGTACATCTTTAAGACCATTATTTAATACTGCATTGCTTTCGATTTTTTCATTTTTTCCTAATTTAACGGCAATTTCAGCAGCTGCATTTGCCAATTTACTAATTGGTTTATAAACAGTCATAGTTTGTGTGCCAGCAACAATACGTTTAATCCCAGCAAGGTCTGCGTCTTGTCCAGAAATCACTACTTTCCCAGCTAAACCTTGTGCTTGTAACGCTTGTACTGCACCACCGGCAGTTGCATCATTGGAAGCAACAACGGCATCAATTTTGTTGTTATTGGCAGTTAAAGCATTTTCCATAATTTGTAATGCTTTTTCAGGAAGCCAAGAATCAACCCATTGATCTCCGACAATTTTAATATCACCCTTATCTACTAAAGGTTGAATAATCTTCATTTGACCTTTTCGGAAGAGTTTTGCATTATTATCAACAGGTGAGCCACCCATTAAAAAATAATTTCCGCTAGGTTTTAATTCCACCAAACTTGATGCCTGTAATTCCCCCACTTTTTCATTATCAAATGAAACATAAAAATCAATATTGGCATTATTTATTAAACGATCATAAGCAAGAACTTTAATTCCTGAACGTGAGGCTTCTTCAATAACATTACTTAATACATCGCCGTTATGAGGAATAATGACTAATACATCGACATTTCTATTAATCATATTTTCGGTTTGCGAAATTTGAACTGCATCATCACCATTTGCGGATTGTACAAATACTTTTGCACCTAATTCTTCTGCTTTCTTGCTGAAGATTGAACTGTCTTTTGGCCAGCGTTCTAAACGTAAATCATCAATAGACATTCCAATAGTTAAATCTTTAGCATTTGATATTCCACTCATACAACCCAAAATAAGTGCAACGGATAATAAAGTTTTTTTCAATTTCATATGATTCACCTCGTAATTTAAAAGGATTAGGAATACAACGGTTATTACTATTGCTAATTTCAGTAGGTAGAACAATTTATAAATTTTGTTTTTCGATTACGTTTTTTCGTTTCTGTGATAACTCTCACAATATTGAAAAATTGTGAGGTAAAACAAGAATGTGAGCTTTATCACAAAAAACAATTATCTAAATAGCAAAAAGAAATAACGTAATTGAAGGAGATATTTTTCGGTTTTACTCTTTGCTCATTAATTTAATTAACCCAGCAAGGAGAATAAAAAATGACAACATATTTCGATCAAATTGACCAAGTAAAATATGAAGGTACACAATCAACTAATCCGTTCGCTTATCGTTTTTATGATGCAAATCGTGTTGTTTTAGGCAAGACAATGGCAGAACATCTTCGTTTGGCAGTTTGTTATTGGCATACTTTCTGTTGGAACGGTACTGATATGTTCGGTACAGCATCATTGGATCGTCCTTGGCAAAAAAATCCGACAGAATTAGATGCGGCAAAAGAAAAAGCGAATATTGCATTTGAATTTATTAAAAAATTGGGTGTTCCATATTACTGTTTCCACGATGTGGATATTGCACCGGAAGGCAATTCATTTAAAGAATATGTTTATAATTTTTCTACTATTGTAGATTTATTGGCTCAAAAACAGGAAGAAACCGGTATTAAATTATTATGGGGTACTGCAAATTGTTTTACCAATAAACGTTATATGTCTGGTGCAGCCAGCAATCCTAATCCGGAAGTGTTTGCTTGCGCAGCAACACAAGTTTTCAATGCGATGAAAGCAACACAGAAATTAGGTGGTGAAAATTATGTGTTGTGGGGTGGTCGTGAAGGGTATGAAACACTTCTTAATACTGATTTGAAACGTGAACGTGAACAATTAGGGCGCTTTATGCAACTTGTGGTGGAAAATAAACATAAACTCGGTTTTAAAGGTACATTATTAATTGAACCTAAACCACAAGAACCGACAAAACATCAATATGATTATGATGTGGCGACAGTCTACGGCTTCTTAAAACAATTTGGTTTAGAAAATGAAATTAAAGTGAACATTGAAGCAAATCACGCAACTTTAGCTGGGCATACTTTCCAACACGAAGTGGCAACTGCAGCTGCTTTAGGTATTTTAGGTTCAATTGATGCAAATAGAGGTGATGCACAATTAGGCTGGGATACTGATCAATTCCCGAACAGTGTTGAAGAAAATGCATTAGTGATTTATGAAATTTTGAAGGCAGGTGGATTAGGCACTGGTGGTTTTAACTTTGATGCGAAGATTCGACGCCAAAGTATTGATCGTTATGATTTAATGCACGCACATATTGGTGGAATTGATGTGTTGGCTCATTCACTATTGATTGCAGCGGATATGATTGAAAATGATCGTTTACAAGTATTAAAAGATGAACGTTATGCTGGATGGAATACTCAATTCGGTCAGGATATTCTGAAAGGTAAACTTTCATTAGCAGATCTTGCTGAATACATAATGAACAATGAAATTGCACCAAAACCAGTTTCAGGTCGTCAAGAAATGTTGGAAAATATTGTAAATTCATATATTTATAAATAGATTAGGAATTAAGGGTACTTTTTATCGTACCCTTAATTTTTTTAGTTAAATAAAAACGGTATTAGGGGACGATTATGTATCTCGGCATTGATTTAGGGACATCTGGTATCAAAATAGTATTACTGAATGAACAGCAACAAATTATTGCGACCACTTCTGCATTATTAACTGTAACCCGCCGTCAGCCGCTGTGGTCGGAGCAAGATCCGGAAGATTGGTGGCAGGCGTTGCAACAATGTTTAACACAATTATCGCAACAACAGGATCTTTCTGCTGTTAAGGCGATCGGCTTGACCGGACAAATGCACGGTGCGGTAATGTTGGATCAGCATAATCAGGTATTATATCCGGCGATTTTATGGAATGATGGGCGTAGTTTTGCAGAATGTCAGGAATTGGAACAAGCCGTACCGAATTCTCGTCAAATTACCGGAAATTTGATGATGCCGGGATTTACTGCACCTAAATTAAAATGGATTGAAAAAAACGAACCGGAAGTCTTCAATAAGATTGCTAAAGTATTGTTACCAAAAGATTATTTACGCTTTTTACTGACTGGTGAATATGTGAGTGATCTGTCTGATGCGGCAGGCACGATGTGGTTGGATGTCGGTGCGCGTAAATGGAGTGAGGCTTTATTATCGGCGTGTCATCTTAGCGAACAACAGATGCCTAAATTGCAAGAGGGTAATGAAATTAGTGGTTATCTATTGCCTGAATTGGCACAACAATGGAATATGCAATCAGTACCGGTTGTTGCCGGCGGTGGCGATAATGCAGCTGGAGCGATTGGTGTAGGTCTACATAAATCGGGACAAGCGATGTTGTCATTAGGTACATCCGGTGTTTATTTTGTTGTTACCGATAGCTTTTTAAGTAATCCGGCAAAAGCGGTACATAGTTTTTGTCACGCCTTACCGAATCGTTGGCATTTAATGTCAGTGCTGTTAAGTGCCGCTTCCTGTATTGATTGGGCGAACAAAGCATTAGGTATCAATGATATTGCTGAATTTTTCGCTTTGGCGGAACGGGCGGAAAGCAGTAAACAGGTTTTATTTTTACCCTATCTTTCCGGAGAGAGAACACCGCATAATGATCCTTATGCTAGTGGCGTTTTTTGGGGATTGCATCACGATACAACACAAGCGGAAATGGCAAGAGCAGTAGTGGAAGGGGTGAGTTTTGCCTTAACGGAGGGTATTGAGGTTTTACACGAAAGCGGTATTAAAGCAGATAATATTATGTTGATTGGAGGCGGTGCGAAAAGCCATTTTTGGCGACAACTGCTTGCCGATATTAGTGGAATGACCTTTGAGTATCGTGTTGGTGGCGATATCGGCCCAGCACTTGGTGCAGCTAAATTAGCACAAATGGCATTGCATCCGGAACAAGATGTTGCTACATTCTGTCCCCCGCTTGAACTGGAGGCTCGTTATTTACCGAATCACCAAAAATTTCAGCAATATAGAAGCAAATATGAAAAATTTAAACAGTTGTATCAACGACTAAAATATTTGTAGTATGATTTGATTGAATAGAGAAAGAGAAGTAATCAGTAGCTATTCTCACTTTTTCTTTATTTACGAGCTGAATATCTTGTTGTTATTCAAAGGTCTTCTATTTCAAATAGCAAAATAAGGAATTTTTTATGAATATTAAAAAATGGTTATTTAATCAGCCTGATATACCAGTTACAAGAAGTCCCAATGAAGTTGATCGAGTATATCGTAAATTTAGAATAGAAATTGTAACCGCAGTTTTTCTTTCTTATGCGGTGTTTTATTTAACACGAAAAAATTTTGCGGCTGCTGCGCCAATGATGCTTGAGCAAACTGCTTTAACGGCAGAGCATTTTGCAGTGATGTCAACATTATTTTACATTCTTTATGGCTCAATGAAATTTGTTGGAGGAATGGTTGTTGATAAAGTAAATCCAAGAGCAATGACTGGCCCAGCACTGATCGGCATTGGTGTTATTAATCTCTTATTTGGTTTTTCTGATAGTATCACTGCTTTTTATATTTTGTATGCATTGAATGCTATTCTGCAAGGAACAAGTTTTCCTCCGATGGCTAAAATTATGGCTTCTTGGTTCTCAAAAAATGAACGTGGGCGTTGGTGGGCCATTGTTGAAGCTGCTCATAATATCGGTGGTAGCTTAGCCCCACTATTAACTAGTTACGCAATAATGTTAAGTGGAAGTTGGAAAATGGGTTTCTATGTACCAGGTGTAATTTCAATTGTTATGGGGATTTTGGCTTTAATATTTATTAAGGATCGCCCTGGTTCAGAAGGCCTACCCCCTGTTGGAGAGTGGCGGAATGATGCTTCTGAAATGGCTCAGGTGAAAGCGAGTCCATCTCATTTAGGCTTTTGGGAAATTTTCTTTAAATATATTTTAAAAAATCCGCTTGTTTGGGTCATTATAGTTGGAGATCTCTGTGTTTATATTGCACGTACAATTTTAAATGATTGGCCTCAAATTTATTATGTTCAAGTGCAGGGATGGGATTTAGTGAAAGCTAACTCAATTATTACTTGGTTTGAAGCTGGTGGATTAGCTGGTGGGTTAATTGCAGGTTACTTATCAGATTTTTTATTTCGAAGTAATCGTTGGATGACAGGTTTGATGTTTGCATTGATGTTATGTGCATCTATTATTTTGGTTCCTGTAGTTCAAGATAGTTCTTATGTTTTGACTGCTGGATTATTTGCTATTATGGGATTTGCATTATATGGTCCACATATGTTATTTGCTGTAGGCTGTTTGGATGTAACGCACAAAGATGCTGCGGGTTCTGTTACGGGTTTTAGAGGTCTATTTAGTTATGTTGGGGCAGCATTGGCGGGAGTTCCGGTAGTCATGATTAAAAATGTTTGGCAGTGGGATGGTGTTTATATGTATGCTGTGATCTCAATTGTTATTACGACATTATCATTAATGATCTTAGCCAAATTTCATAGATTATAATCAATTATTTACATAAAGTCAGGTATATCATTTGATAAACTTCAGATTGCTAACAAACCTATGATTTCATCGTAGGTTTGTTTTTTATTATTGGCTCTACTCAAAAAGGAAAAATTGAGAAAAAACAGGAGTATTAGCTCAATGTTGTTTTTCACTTATCTTTATCATCTGATTACTGCGGAAGTTATGAAGCCCTTTATTTCCAATAGAATATACAATACAGCTCATAACACCAAGGCTACCTTTATCTTCTTAAGATTTTATATCATTGCTGCCAAAAAACATTGCATTTGTACTTTTGCTAAACCACATTGCCACGAGTAATATCACCTTTGGAGAGGCAGATTGGTTAATCTGCCTTTTTGAAATGGATTTATTTTTCTACATCATCAATCAATAAATAAACTACTTTTATTGGACCGTGAACACCAACCACTTTCACTAATTCAATATCTGCCGTTGCACTGGGGCCGGAAATAATATTTATGCAAGATGGCATACGTTCGCCTTGTTCCGCTTTTTGATGTAGCACTTTTGCGATTTGAGTAATGCGTGGTTGGATAGTGGAACGTTTTAATACAACGACAGAAATTGGAGGTAATAAACTAACAGAACGACCATTATTCGGTGAAGAATAAAGTACAATTCCGCCTGATTCAATTAGCCCATATTCTGCGAACACAATTCCAATATTTGCGTTTTTGCTAAATTCAAGGTTTTCGTTACTTGATTCAGCCCAAATATGGGTATTGTATTGTTGTTGTACTGCTTGAGTGATCTGATATTGTTTTAGACGTTCGTCATTATTCAATACAATATTACCACCGTTATATTTTTCACAAATTTTGATAATGTCAGTGTGTGCTTCTTTTGCTGTAGATAATACTACATCTACTAACATATCTTTGGCAGTATTGATAAATGCTTGATAACGCTCTTTTTCAGAAAGATCGGTAAAACGGGTTTCTGGATAATCATTAACTTTAGGATAAGTGCCAACAACTTCAGTACGAAGAGGTCTCCCTAACTGCTTTGCCAATTGGGACAAAAATTGTGAACGATTTTGTTGATCTAACATAGAGACTCCTTATCCATTATTTCTATTTTTGAACCAGCTACGGAAACTTTCGCCATCGGCATCTGGTAAATCTCGAGTATTTGTCCACTCTCCGATGACACCAATATTTAAAGGTGCTTTGCCATTTTTAATCGTTGCTTTCATTACTTTTGCACCAATATTCATACCGACTTTCCATAATGTAGGGTGGCTATTGGTAAAGGTAAAGGCTTTAACTGAGATTTTTTCTGCGGTTGGATTTAAACCTTGTTCTGCAATATGCGTACGATGTTTTAATAACAGATTTGCTAATGGAATTTTTACCGGACAAACCTGATTACAAGCGGTACAAAGTGAACAAGCATAAGGTAAATCGTGGAATTCTTGATAATTACCGAGAAGTGGTGAGAGAACTGAACCGATAGGGCCGGGATAAACAGATCCGTAACTGTGACCACCAATTTGGCGATAAACCGGGCAAGTGTTTAAACAAGCACCGCAACGGATACAGCGTAAAACATCATTAAATTCTGAACCTAATGCTTTTGAGCGTCCATTGTCTAAAATAACCAGATGAAATTGCTCAGGGCCATCTGTTTCACCGGCAAGGCGCGGTCCGGTAAGCCAAGTGTTATAACTGGTCAATTTGGCACCAACCGCACTGCGAGCCAACATTGTAATCAGAATTTCCGCCTCTTGGAAAGTCGGCGCAATACGCTCCATTCCCATCACGGCAACGTGAATTTTAGGAACAGTGGTAACCATTCTTAAATTCCCTTCATTGGTAACTAAGCAGAGGCTGCCGGTTTCCGGAATAGCAAAATTACAACCACTAATTCCCATATCTGCGCTTAAGAAATCGTGACGGATTTTTTCACGGATAAAAAGTGTCATATCTTCAGGGGTAGCATCGCCTTGATAGCCTAATTTTTCTTTTAGAATATCTCGAATTTGATATCTATCACGGTGAATGGCAGGTACTACAATATGGGAGGGTTTATCACCAGCCAGTTGTAAAATATATTCACCTAGATCGCTTTCAATCACTTTAATACCATCCGCTTCTAAAACGTGATTTAAGCCAATTTCTTCTGTTACCATTGATTTAGATTTAACAACTTTTTTCACATTGTTTTGCAACGCAAGCTGTTGAATATAGTGATTAGCCTCTTCTGCCGTTTGCGCAAAATAAACGTGTCCACCATTAGCAGTTACTTTTTCTGATAATTGATAAAGATAGGCATCTAGATTTTCTAAAACGTGATTTCTAATCTCTTTTGCTTGTTCACGCCATTCTTCCCAATGTCCAAGATCATCGACCATTTTTTGCCGATTAGCGCCAATACGCTCCTGAGCCATAACCACAGCCTGACGCATAATCTCATTATTTAATTCTTCTTCAACGTGTTTTTTGAAAGCTAAATTTGTTGTCTGAATAGTCATTTGTTTGCTCCTATTTGGACATTAATACTTCAGCGATATGTAGTACTTTTATTGAGCTGCCTTCGCGTTTTAAACGACCGCCAATATTAATTAAGCAACTTACATCAGCACCGATTAAATAATCTGGCTCTACTTCTTGAATATGTTTTGCTTTTTCTTTAACCATTTCGCCCGATATTTGCGACATCTTTACAGAGAATGTGCCACCAAAGCCACAGCAAGTAGTTTGATTTTTTATAGGAAGGAGTTCAAGACCTTCAACATTTGCTAATAATTTTAGCGGTTCTTCTTTGATGTTAAGTTTACGGAATAAGCTACAAGAAGGGTGATAAACAGCTTTGCCAAGCAATTTGGCACCAACATTGGTAATGCCCAGTTGATTTACAATAAAATCAGTTAAGTCATAAAAACGATCAGCCACTTTTTTCGCACGTTCTGCCCATTTTGGTTCATCCTTAAGATATTCAGGATAATTTTTGATGGAATAAACACAAGAACCGGCAGGAGCGATAATAGGAAAATCATTAACTTCAAAGGTTTCAATTAGATTTTTCATTCCGGGAATGGCATCTTTAATAAAACCTCCATTAGTTGCAGGTTGTCCACAACATCCTTGTTTTTCTAAGAAGAGAATTTCACAACCGAGTTTTTCTAATAATAAGACACTTTGTTTGGCAACATTTGCTTTTACTGCATCACCAATACAAGTTACATAAAAATTAACTTTCATAAGCACTCCAATTTAAAGACAGACTCAACCGACAAAATGCCGGTTGAGATTAAAAATAAGTAATTAACGTGTCTTGCTAACTGAGTAATAATGTGGCAACAAGTGCTGCAATAATGCCGTACACTATCATTGGTACAACAGTTTTCTTAATAATTGCACCCTCTTTATTGGTAATATTCAATACAGAACATACAGCAACAATATTATTGATACAAACCATATTACCCATAGCACCGCCAACGGATTGCAACGCAAGCACAAGTGTTGCTGATAATCCGGTCAATTCCGCAGTGGAAAGCTGAACACTACCGAACGTGAGGTTGGATACAGTATTTGAGCCAGAGAAGAATGCACCGACCGCACCTAAATAGGAAGCGAATAGCGTCCAATATTCACCGGTTGCTGCGGCGAAACTTTTACCGATAATTTTTACCATTGAATTATCGCCGCCGACCAACATTAGATTAACCATAATTAATGCGCCGACCAATGCCAAGAATGGGTTACGAGTCTGTTTGAAACTGCCGACAAAAATATCTTTGGTGTTAGAGGTTGAAAGCGAAAATAGTGGAATAGAAATTAACACCGTTACCACAAATGGGATCAATGCCGGAACATATAACAATTTATAACTGGCTGAAACGGCTGTGCCGAAGATATTTTTTAAGCTGAAAATCAAGCCGTGGCTGACTTCAAACAGACCAAGTGAACCGAGTTGAACGCCGAACCAAGTGGTGGTGTCGTTCATCATTGCTTTGAATGGTAATTGTTGTAAACGTGTAACGATAAGAATTGCGATAAGAAGACCGGTAGGTAATAGCGCTTTAATCACTTGATTATTGCTGACGGCTTTATCATCCAACGTGTTTTCAACTTTTGCCAAGCCGATACCTTTATTGGCAACTAAAATCGAAATTAACAAACCGATTGCACCACCAACTAAGGCTGGGAATTCGTAGTTAACTTGTGCTAATAGAAAATAAGGAATAACACAGGCAAAAATGCTGATGTAGATAAACAAAATATTTTGACGAATTTCTTTCCAGTCGACGATTAAACGTAATGCCATTAATGGAATAACTAAGGCGGCAATAGAGTGGATAATCGCAGTCATTGAACCGATTTCTAAGATTTGTGTATCAGTTAAATTTAATGGACCGAAGCCGAACCACGTTGGCGTTCCCACCGCACCGAAAGAAACCGGAACGGAGTTCATTACAAGGGTGAGCATTGCAACTTTTAACGGCGCAAAACCTAATCCGGCAAGAATTGGTGCTGCAATAGCAGCCGGCGTACCAAAACCACTTGCACCTTCAATCATAAAAGCGAAAGCCCAACCAATAATCATAATTTGTGCTACAGGATTTGGATTAATATTCGCCAACCATTTGCGCAATGTATTAGTAACACCTGAAACTTCAGAGAAATGGTTGAATAAAATTGCACCAAAAATCACAGTAATTGGTGTTTGAACTGCAATCAATGCTGATGCAATATTTGCACTTACTGTAGAAATATCTGTTCCAAAGAAAATAAACTGTATGATTAAAACAACAACAGCTATCCAAGGAAGAGCCACGTAAGAAGGTAATGCATTGCGTTTTACCATTAAATAGATCAGAAGAACAATAGGAAAAATGCTCAAAAATAATTGCATAAAATAACCTCGCTAAATAAGTGGGATTTCTATTGTTATACTAATGTTAATAGTGTTATTTTCAATTTATTTCTTTTAAAAAAGTGTGATTGAGATCTTATTTTTGAAAAATAATATTTAAATACATTAAAGCTAACGGATAATAAATATATAACAGTATGAAAAATAAGGACTGGTTTAGATGTTATGTTGTTTGTATCAAAATTTGATTTATAGTGGATTTAGCGCATTTATTAATCGTATTTCTTCATATAGAGGCAAGTCTGATATTGAGATTTTTATCTCAATAATTTTATTTTCTTGTAATAGTTTTGTGCGTTGGGTGCCAATTAATAGTGGACTGTCTGGGGTAAACCATTGTGAGCCTTGGCGTAACACCAGATTACCAATGGAGCAATCCGTTACCTTGCCATTTTTGATAATCATAATCTCATCACAATCGCCTTTTTGTTTCAGTAATTCGTTGAAAATGGCGCGGTCGCTGTATTTGAGGTGGTAGTCAATGTCATCGCAAATCACGGGCTGGAAGCGTTGGTAGTTTTTACGTTGATAGGGAAAACATTGCAGGCGATATTGCGTAGCGTTGTAGTCGATACGGCAGCGGATAATCGGGCTTTGGTTGTTCACCCAAAGTGCGGTGTTTTTTTGCAGAATTTTTGTTAGGGAAAAAATTTTATAAGGTTGGTCTGCATAAAATTCACGCAGACTATTTTCATAACGCTGTTGGTGTAGGGCAAGATTTTGCACTTGCCCCTTTTCAATGCACAGGGTTTCAAACAGAAGAAAATTCATTATTTTTCACCTTCCTGATATTTAAGTGGAACATAAATTTTCTCCAATAACTCTTGGTATTCTTGCTCTGCTTGGCTTTGAATAGTAATGCCGCCGCCACTGTGGAAATAATAACGTCCATTTTGTTGCGAAATAAAGCGAATTGCCACCGCACTTTCCAGGCTCTCGCCGTTAAAAATACCAAACACGCCAGTGTAATAGCCCCTTGGTGTCAATTCTGCTTGTTGAATGGTGGCGATGGTTTTTTCTTTTGGCGCACCGCTGATTGATCCAGCGGGTAAAAGCTGGCTGAGCATTGTGCCAATATGTGCTTGCCAGTTTTCCTTAAGATCGGCACAAATTTCAGAACTTGTCTGCCAGATCGCCCCACGTTCGGTGAAAATCTTTTCTAAATAACGAAAGCGTTTTACTTGCACATTTTGCCCGACGATAGCCAGATCATTACGCATTAAATCCACAATGGTGCAGTGTTCCCGTTGCTCTTTTTCGCAATTAAGTAATTGCTTCTCGGCATCGGGTAAGTCTGCGTTAATCGTGCCTTTCATTGGGTAAGTGAAAATTTGGTTATGAGCGATTTTCACGAAAGGCTCAGGGGAAAAACAGACAAACTCTTCTTTAAACAATAGCTTATATTTCGCTTGCGTGGCATAAAACAGCGTATTGAGATCGTAATTTATTGCAATCGGCGTGGCATAAGTGAGATTAAGCAAATAGGAATTTCCTTGCTGTAACGCCTGTTGCACAATTTCAAAACCTTGCTGATAAGTGGCGAAATCAATGGGAAATTTTTCTAGCTTAAAGGGCTGTTTAGGGGGAGCTTTTTGTGCCGTTGCAAGATTATTTTGGCTGGCAAATTCAAACCAAATGCCTTGCTCTGCACATTGTTCAAGAGGGCAAATAATGGGCTTTTGCTGTTCAAAATCAATCAAAAAGAAAAAGGGCGTGCGTTGCGCACCTAAACGGTTGGCTTGTTGCACAAAGTGATTAAATGGCATAAGGGCGATGAATCAAGTAAGATAACAAACATTTTGGTCATTGTAGTGAATCCCTGAGATGAACACAAATTTATTAATTATCAATAATCACGATTCTTTTACCTATAATTTAGTGGATTTAATTCGTCAATTTGACGTGCCGTTTTCTGTGGTGAATGTGGAACAGCTAAACCTTGATGAAGTGGACAATTTCAGCCATATTTTGATTTCCCACGGTCCTGATGTGCCGAATGCTTATCCACAACTGTTTGCGATGTTGGAACGCTATCAGCATAGCAAATCGATTTTAGGGGTTTGCCTTGGGCATCAAACCCTATGCCAGTTTTTTGGTGCAGAGTTATATAACTTGTTAGCAGTACGACATGGACAAGCGAGAAAAATCAACGTGTTGCAGGAAAAATCATCTTTATTTGCAGGTTTACCAGCCCAATTTCAAATCGGGCTTTATCATTCGTGGGCAGTTTCTACAGAACGTTTTCCATCAGAATTAGAAATAACTGCAGTTGATGATGAGAATGTTGTTATGGCTATTCAACACCGTTATTTTCCTATTTATGGCGTGCAATTCCATCCTGAATCTTATATTTCTGAGGGCGGAGGGATATTAATTTCTAACTTTTTGAAAGTTTAAAGCTATTGAAATGGTTAAATTAATAGTTTTAAGCTATAAAATCTATCATTTATATCCATTTTATTTGTAATGAATTAACCTCTATTATACTTGCAACAAAACAAAGGAGAATATTTTATGGCAACAAATATAGGATTAAACAAAGCAACTTCAGAAAAATTAGCACAAGAACTCAATAATTTACTTGCTACTTATCAAGTATTTTATATGAACGTGCGTGGTTATCACTGGAACATTAAAGGGGTAAACTTCTTTGAATTACACGCAAAATTTGAAGAAATTTATGATGATTTAGTAGTGAAAGTGGATGAAATCGCAGAGCGTATTTTGACTTTAGGCTACACCCCAAGCAATGCGTTCAGTGAGTATTTAACTAAGTCTTTAATTGAAGAACATACAGGCGTAAGTGCTGCGCAAGACTGTTTGAGTGGCACATTAAGCGGTTTCAAAACCTTGTTAAAACAGCAACGTGAAATCTTAGCCTTAGCCGCTGATGCAGATGATGAAGGCACTGCTTCACAAATGAGCGACTACATCAAAGAGCAAGAAAAATTAGTATGGATGTTTACTGCTGCTTGTGAAAGCTGCAACAACTAATTTTCCCAATAAAAAACCACCACTTTTTGATCTGACCCCGAAAAGTTAGACTGTTATTTTAAGGACTGAATTCTGTATTGAACAGGGCTCAGTCCATTTAATTTTAATTGTATTCTTTCCTCATTGTAATAACGAACATATTCTTTGATAACTGTAGTGATCCACTAAATCAGCAGTCCCTAATAGGTTTTTTCGCTAAAACTGGCGATAATCCTTAATTATAGCTATGCGGTCTCACCCTGTTATAGTAAAACACATAATGTTTAATGTCTTCCTTGGCTTCATCTATTGAAGAATAACCGCCCTTTAACATCCATTCATATTTAAAACTCCTAAACCAGCGTTCCATCGGTGCATTATCCCAACAATTTCCTCGGCGACTCATACTTTGTATCAAACCATGCTGTTTCACACATCGTATAAATGACTCACTCCCATAAATACTGCCTTGGTCTGAGTGAAACAACATCTTCCTCGTTCTTTCCGTTGTCAGCATGGCATGATTTAATGCTTCCACCACTAACGTTGAATTATGCTGTTTCTGCAATCGCCAACCAACCACTTGACGCTGCGCCAGGTTCATCACGATTGCTAAATAATGCCATTCCCCCTGCACCTTCAAATAGGTGGTATCACCGCATAACACCGTTGTGTCAGCGCATGGACTAAATTGCCGATTTAACACATTATGAAACAACGTGGACGCTTGCTCTGACGTGACTGTCCGCCAACGTTTTTGCGGCTGTTTACTGACTAATCCTTGCTGTTTCATCAGATGTCGAATCAAGGCTAATCCTACCTCAATACCCTTACTTTTTAATCTCGCTTTTAACGTCCGCTTTCCGGCTGAACCACGACTTTCATCAAATAATGCCTTTATCTCTACCGCCAATCCTAAATGTTTATTGGGCTTCGCCTGCCGCTTTCTCCGGGCATAGTAAGTCCGTTCTGAAAGCGAAAATAGCGCACAAACCCGTTTTATTCCATACGATTTTAATGCCTTTACCGCTTGGTAGCGTTGCGCTCGAG
>NZ_JPXX01000023.1 GCF_000771875.1 Gallibacterium genomosp. 1
GTTTAGACACGGTAAATGTACGACAGGTTAAAGAAAGACTTTCCTCGTGTTGAAAGTAGAAATCTACCACTTGTTGTTTAAATGTTTGGTTATATTTAGTCATAAAAAATCTGCACCTTTGTCTGTTGGATAATAAGTCCAACTTTTGGGGTGCAGATCAAATCACAGTGGCTCTAACTTATAACAGAAATTATTGTATTGCCTGTTCTAATTCAGAAATCATATTTTCTGTTGCTTTTAATCCGCCAAATGCCAAATACCAATTTGCTGCATTTAAATAAATAATATGATTTTGTTGATAAGCTTTTGTTTTCTTAATTAAATCATTATTCAATACAATTTTTGCATTATCCTTTTTATCAGTAATTGCAGCTGTACGATCTACTACCAATAAATAATCTGGATTTTTTTCAACAATATACTCAAAACCGACACTCATACCGTGGGTAGATGATTTGATATTTTTATCTACCGGTGTAAAACCAAATTTTTGATATACCAAACTATAACGAGAAGTATCACCATAAGCACTAATGCGATTTTCATTAACCAATATTAATAAAGCGTTTTTTCCTTTAGTGAATTTATTTAATTCATCCACTTTTTTATTCAATTCTGTAATTTTCTGTTTTACAACTTCCTCTTTATTTACAATTTTTCCTAGAATTTCTAAATTATTGACTAATGATGGGTAATAATTGTTGTAATCATTCTGATAATAAAATACCGGAGCAATCTCTTTAAAACGATCCAACATTTTTTGTTGACGACCGGAAACAATAATTAAATCCGGATTTAATTCATTAATTTTTTCAAATGCTGGTTCAGGCAAAGACCCCACATTCTCAAATTTATCTGATTTAAATGACTCTAAATAAGCCGGTAACGCTGAAGATTTAGGAATACCGACAATACGATCTTCGGCATTTAATTCCCGTAATGTATCCGCTACACCAAAATCTAACACCACAATGCGCTTCGTATCTTGTGGAATAGTCTGCTTACCTATTACCGAATCGACTGTTATATCCGCTGCATAAGCAGAAGTACCAATAAGAAAGCCTAGTAAGCCAATAACAAATTTTAATGATTTTTTCATCATTTTCTCCTTAAATATCGATGTTTTAAATTTAACGGAAATAAGTTGCAATTCTTTGCCCATTAATTTGTTGAATTGGAATATGCATATCATAAATATTTGCTAAAACATCTGTTCTCATAATATTATCCACTGCTCCCTCAGCAACTAATTTTCCTTGCTGCATCGCAATAATATTATCAGCATAACAAGAAGCAAAATTAATATCGTGAATAACTATTACGACTGTCTTTCCTAATTTTTCTACTAACTGACGTAACACTTGCATAATTTGTACAGAATGTTTCATATCTAGGTTATTAAGTGGCTCATCCAATAAAATATAATCCGTATCCTGAGCTAATGTCATTGCAATATAAGCCCGTTGCCGTTGTCCACCACTTAGTAAATGAATTTGTTTATGTTTCAATTCATTTAAATTCATATAATCAATAGCATGAGCAATTGCATTATGATCTTCTGAATTTAATCTTCCTTTACTATATGGGAAACGACCAAAAGAAACTAATTCTTCAATGGTTAGACGTAATGGAATATGATTACTCTGTTTTAAAATCGCCAGTTGACGTGCAATGTTTTCACTCGACTGTTGTTGTAAAGGAATTCCATTTAAAATTACTTCACCTGTATCCGACATCAATAACCTACTAATAATCGCCAGTAAAGTACTTTTTCCTGCACCATTCGGACCGATAAATGCAGTTATTTTTCCTTCCGGAATAATCAATGACACATCATCCACTACTTTTTGCTGTCCGAACTGTTTACTAATATTTCTTAATTCTATTGCCATTGTTTATTTGTCCTAAGTAATAAATAAATAAAATAAACTCCACCGATAAAATTAACCAAAATACTCAATGTTGTTTTAAAGGTAAGTAATTGTGAAACAATAAACTGCCCTAATACCAATACAATAATTGCTATTAAAATAGAAGTAGGAATCAACCATCTATGCTGATATTTCGGCATAAATTCAAAAGTAATATTCATAACCAATAAACCTAAAAAGGTAATAGGGCCAACCAATGCAGTTGCTACTGATATTAATAATGTTACTATAACTAATAACTGTTTAGTTATTCGTTGATAATTGACACCTAAATTTATTGCTTGATCACGTCCAAGTGATAATACATCCAAAACCCTAAAATAACGGATACTAAAAAGAGAAATAGCTATAATCATTATTGTTGCAATCCATAAAATATTGCTATTAATTCGGTTAAAACTAGCAAAACCAATATCTTGTGCAATTTGAAATTCATTAGGATCAATCAATACTTCCATAAAAATCGTCATACTTTGGAATAATGTACCAAATACTATTCCTACTAATAATAAGAAAAACATATTTTGCTGTTCTTGTCTAAATAACAATTGATATAAAACTAACGCAAATAACAACATTACTGCACTTGAAAAGAAAAAGAGTCCAATAGAATCAATGGCAAATAGTGTTGCTGATCCTGAAAAAAATATTATTGCAGTTTGTATAAACAGATATAATGAATCTAAACCTAACACACTTGGCGTTAAAATTCTGTTATTAACCAATGCTTGAAACAGCATTGTTGATAATGCTATTGCTATACCAGTAACAATAATAGCTAATAAAGATAAACTTCGATGTGTTAATGCATATTCCCAACGATTTGGTAATTGGTATAGCAAATAAAAAACAGTTACAACAATCGCAACTACAATCAATAATATAATCTTTAAACGGCAAGAGAAAATATTACGCATTACGATACCTTTTAAATAATAAATAGAGGAAAATAGCACTACCAAAAACGCCAACTACTGCATTAATCGAAATTTCATAAGGATAAATCACAATGCGTCCAAGAATATCGCAAAATAATACGAAAATAGCTCCTAATAATGCAGTATGAGACAAAGTATTGCGTAAGTTATCTCCTAAATATAAGGCAACAATATTGGGGATAATTAATCCTAAAAAGGGAATAACTCCTACGGTAACAATAACAATTGACGATACAATAGAAACAATAGCCAACCCTAAATAAAGTACCTGTTTATAATTTAATCCTAGATTAGTGGCAAATTCTTCTCCCATTCCAATAATGGAAAAACGTTGTGCATAAATATAAGCAAATAATATTGTTGGTATGCTGATATAAAGCATTTCATATCTTCCACTCATAATCAAAGAAAAATCACCTTGTAACCAAGCAGATAAATTTTGTAATAGGTCTTGTTGATAAGCGATAAAAGCGGTCATAGAACTAATAATATTGCCAAACATAATGCCAACTAACGGTACAAAAATAACATCAGTAAATTTTAGTTTTGACAATAAAGTCATAAATAACAATGAGCCGGCAAATGCTGCAATAATTGCAATAGCCGATTTTAATAACATTGAAGCATCAGGAAAGCAAAGAATAGCTAATAAAACACCTTATCGCGCACAATCCATCGTTCCGGCGGTGGTTGGTGAAACAAAGCGATTACGACTAAGTTGTTGTATAATTAAGCCACAAATGCTTAAACCAGCACCGGCAATCAATATACTAATTAAACGTGGAATGCGGCTAATCAATAAAATTTGCCATTGTTCAGCATTAAACTGTAGTAAACCGCTAATAGTGACAGAACTCACACCAATTAATAAAGAAATGATTGATAATACTACTAATAATAACAATAGATATCGTCGTTGAATCATCATTTTATACCGCTTCTAATAAATGATAACAATTCTTATTTTTTGAAAGAATATTGCCACGATAGGAAATGAATTTCAAGTAAAAAATAACCCTGTTATCCATTGGAAATAACAGGGTTTTCACAAAAAATAAACTATGGTATTTCAATTTACAAAGTAGTATTTCTCTAAGAAAAAATTCTGATATCAATTAGTTATATACACTAAATCCATATTTTTCAAACACTTTTGAGGCAGATTCTGTCTGCAAATAGCTAAAAAATGCTTTTGCAGCTTCACTATCATTGCCTCTAATTAACGCTGCCGGATACTCAATTTTAGGGTAACTACCTGCTGGGAAAATACCCACGACCTTTACTTTTTCACTTTGCTTCGCATCAGTTCCATACACCACGCCTAAAGGAGCTTCATCTCTTTCCACTAAGGCAAGCGCTGCTCGTACATCTTTGCCTCGAGCCAATTTAGATTCGATCTTATCCCACAGACCAAGTTTTGTTGTCGCCGCTTTCATATATTGCCCTGCCGGAACGTGATCAGGATCACCGACAGAAAGAAAACTATGCTGCAACGCTTGTATCCAATCCCCTTTTGCAATATCAATTTGCTGCAAATGGCTCTCTTGATTAGCGATCATCACTAAATCATTACCGACCAATACACGGTCTGAATCTTTTAGCAACAACCCTTTCTCTTTCAAATAATTCATCCATTTTGTATTAGCAGAGATAAAAATATTTGCCGGTGCTCCCTCTTCAATCTGTTTTGCTAATGTTGACGATGATGCAAAAGAGAAGACAATCTCATCTTTCGGCGAGTTTTGTTTATACTGTTGAGCAATATCCTGCAACGCATTGGTCATTGATGCCGCAGCAAAAACCGTCACCTGTTCTGCATATGCATACATTGTAGCGATGGAAAATAATGAAGTAATTAATAACTTTCTAAACATTACCGTTCTCCTTTTCTTGTGATGAATAAATTTTCTAACTATTGCTACTTAAGTAAAATCTGTATATCTAACAAATAGATATAAACCATTTGTTGCGCAACGAATATTGACGAAAGTTGTTGCTTAACGGGAATATCAATCACCATATCATCAGACAGACAAACAATCACAGTACTTCCGGCACTATTGGCTTTTATCGTCTGAATCGTTCCTTGCAAACAATATGGAATGCTGCTATTTGCTATCGGCTGTGAGCTTAAAACCAGATCACGCTGGCTAATCAAACATTTTACCGAGCAACCAACATCGATTTTCGATATGGTTGGAATCGCTAACGGTTGTTGAGCTAATTCTACACAAACAAGGTTCTCTTTATTCGCTGTCACTGTTGCCGGGAATAGCCACTGTTTTGCTTGTTCTCTTTGCCACTCTCTTAATACGCCACTATTCCAAATAGTTTCAATATCAGAAAACGCTGCCACTTTGCCGTTCTCTAATAACACCACACGATCCGCCAATGTTTTCAATTCATCCAAACTATGCGTAACATAAAGAATTGGAATATCAATTTCTTGCACTAATCGCTGCAAATAGCGCATTAACTCCTGTTTTCTCGGAATATCCAGTGCGGATAAAGGCTCATCCATCAATAATAATTTTGGTTCGGAAAGCAAGGCTCGACCAATAGCAACACGCTGTTTTTCACCTCCTGACAAGGTTATCGGATAACGATTTAAAAGTTGTGATAATCCTAATAACTCTACAATCGCATTAAACTTTTCTTTTGAAAAAGATTTCATACCGTAGGTTAAATTTCCTTTAACGCGATAATGAGGGAATAGACGTGCTTCCTGGAAAACGTAGCCGATATGACGTTGTTCAATGGGCAAGTTAATCTGTTGTGCGGTATCAACTAACCTATTGTTCTGCAAGCAAATATATCCCTGATCAATATGACTCAACCCCGCAATCATATTTAACACCGAAGATTTTCCGGCTCCGGAACGCCCGAACAACATTGTGATACCCTGTGTCGGCAACTGCAGATCAAGCTCTATCTGAATATCAGGAAACTGTTTTTTAATCCGTAATTCAAGCATAACGTTGCCCTAATTTTTTGTACATATAACGCGCCAACCATTCTGATAATGCTAATGAACTCAAGGATAACATTATAGAAAGTAAGCATAGTTTAAAGGCTTGATCCTCTGCCCCCGGTGTTTGAATAAAGGCGTACATCGCTAATGGAATGGTTTGCGTTTGCCCAACGATATTGGAAACAAAGGTAATCGTTGCACCAAATTCGCCCAAAGAGCGCGCAAAGCCTAACACCATTCCAGCCAATACCCCCGGCAATGCCAATGGCAATGTAATGGTAAAAAATACGCGTTTTGGCGAAGCACCTAATGTTCTTGCCGTTAATTCTAAATGCGGATCAATATTCTCTAATGAAAGCCGAATTGAACGTACAACCAATGGAAATGCCACTACCGCTGAAGCTAACACCGCACCTCGCCAGCTAAAAGCGAACGATAAACCAAACCAATCAAACAGATATTGCCCAATGATGCCTTTTCTTCCCATCACCACCAACAATAAATAACCAATCACCACCGGTGGCAACACTAACGGCAAGTAGACCAAACTATTAAGCAATGATTTACCCCAAAACTGTTTTCGCGCCAATAACCAAGCAATAAAAATTGCAAAAGGCAAACTCCATAGCATTGCATTCAGCGCCACTTCCAAACTTAGCCATAATGCTTTCACTTGTTGTGGCGTAAACATAAAATAGTTTAACCAATCCATACAGAATTTCCCTTCAAGCCATCACTTAGTTTCTTAGACCAACGCCGCGTTTAATTAATTGATAAACAAAGCAATATAAGATTGCAATAAACAACGCCAATACACTGAAAGTGTAATGCAGCGACACATCGCTGATGCCTAAAAAGCCATAACGAAAACCGTTAATCATATAAACGATCGGGTTTAATTTAGATACCCATTGCCAAAATTCCGGTAATAACGAAATAGAATAAAAAACTCCGCCCAAATAAGTTAGCGGCGTTAAAACGAAAGTCGGAATAATAGAAGTATCATCAAATGAACGTGCAAACACCGCATTAATTAAACCGCCTAACGAGAATGTTGCCGTGGTCATCAACAAAATACAGAGAATAACGACCCAAGAATAGACATCAAAACGGACAAAAAAGAGGGAAACTAAGGTAACCAAAAAACCAACAAAAATGCCTCTTGCCATTCCGCCGGAAATATAACCTAAAATGATGATATGTGGTGAAGTAGGCGATACCAATAACTCCTCAACGTTACGTGCAAATTTTGTACTATAAAAAGATGAAGCGACATTCGCGAATGAATTGGTGATTGCCGACATCATAATTAATCCCGGCACAATAAATTGCATATAACTTACGCCATTCATTTCACCGATCCGCCCACCGATTAATTTTCCGAAAATCACAAAATAGAGCATCATCGTGATCACCGGCGGCACTAAAGTCTGTACCCAAATACGCATAAATCGTTGAATTTCTTTGCGTAAAATGGTTTTATAGGCAACCCAAGACAGTGACGACATTTATACTCCCTCCTGTTTTGCTTTATCCGCATCTGATTTATTTAACGCCATACTGACGAACAACTCTTCTAATCGATTTGCCTTATTACGCATACTTAACACCGTAATATCCTGTTTTGCCAGTTCAAGAAAGAGCCCGTTTAATCCCTGTTCACGATGTACTTCCACCTCTAACGTGACAGGATCGACAATTTTCACGGCATAATCACTTAATTTCACCTCAGATACGCTATGCGCAAGATCCAAAATGAACGTTTCCGTTTCCAATTTTGATAACAGAGATTTCATCGAGGTATTTACAACTAATCTCCCCTGCTGAATAATGCCAATATTTCGGCACAGCATTTCCGCCTCTTCTAAATAGTGCGTAGTTAAAATAATCGTGGTTCCCTGTTGATTCAGTTCTTGTAAAAATTGCCACATAGTACGGCGTAATTCGATATCCACACCGGCAGTCGGTTCATCCAAAATTAATAGACGAGGTTTATGCATCAAGGCACGAGCAATCATTAAACGGCGTTTCATACCGCCGGATAACTGCATCGATTTTTGATAACGCTTATCCCATAAATCCAGTTTTTTTAGCCAAATTTCCGCCCTTTTTAAAGCTTCCTGACGAGGCACTCCGTAATAGCCGGCTTGATTAGTCAAAATATCAATCACTTTCTCAAAATTATTGAAATTAAATTCTTGAGGTACAACGCCCAGCTGTTTTTTCAACTCACTCTGTTGAGTATCTAAATCATAACCGAACACTTTTACTTGACCACTCGTCTTATTGACCAAAGAGCTGATAATACCAATTGTGGTAGATTTTCCGGCACCGTTATGCCCGAGCAATGCATAAAAATCACCCTCTTTTACAGTAAGATCAATACCGTGCAAGGCTTTAAAACCATTGCGGTATGATTTTGTTAATTGCTTAATTTCTAATGCAAACATTAATGATCCTTCAATTATTTTCTTATTGTTGATGAAAATGTCATAGGCAGGTAGGATTTTATCGGTATAATGCAAAATGCTCGACAATAATAACATATCTTCAAGATTAAGGTGTAACAATGAAGAAAATCGAACAGCTGTTTGCCAACAATTTCAAATGGGCAACAGAAATGAAAGAGCAACACGCAGATTACTTTGCTCAACTTGCCGAACATCAAAAACCGACTTACCTTTGGATTGGCTGCTCCGATAGCCGCGTTCCTGCCGAAAAACTAACAAATTTAGGTCCTGGAGAACTGTTTGTACATCGCAATGTCGGCAATCAAGTTATCCATACTGATCTGAACTGTCTGTCCGTAGTGCAATATGCCGTTGATGTACTCGATATTGAGCATATCATTATTTGCGGTCATACCAATTGTGGCGGCATTCACGCAGCGATCAGTAACCAAGAACTTGGTTTAATTAATAACTGGCTACTACATATTCGCGATATTTGGTTCAAACATAGCCATCTATTAGGAAAATTGTCACCGGAACAACGTGCAGATGTTTTAACCAGAATTAATGTTGCCGAGCAGGTCTATAACTTGGGAATGTCTTCTATCGTACGCTCTGCTTGGAATCGTGGCAAAAAACTCTCACTTCACGGTTGGGTTTACGATGTTAGTGACGGTTTTCTCATCGATCAAGGTGTAATCGCTACTAGTCGAGAAACATTGGAGATCACTTACCGCCAAGCTATTGCCAAATTACTCTTAGAATATGTTGATCAACCACAATCAGTACCAGATTCCAAACTCAAATAGAAAATCTTAAATCTTGTCGACATCAAATTCGGCAAGATTAATCTCTAATGGTCGTTGATAAAATTTTGCTAATGCGAGGCGAAGTTTTTCCGCTCTTTTTGGTAGCCCTTTTTCCACATAGTTACAAACTTGTTGATATACGGCTTGCTTAAAAGGTTGTGTATTCCCAGGATTACCATTTAAATTATCAACACTAGCAAAATAACGAAAACCAGCTGCATTAGCTAAAATCCATTCCAAAGCTTGCGGCTTTACCTCTACTTTTTCAAATTCTCTTTGCTGATCTTCGCTACGTCCATCAGGCTCATACCAATAGCCAAAATCTACCAACTCTCTCCGTGCTTTACCTGCAACCAACCAATGCGCTATTTCGTGTAAACCACTGCTATAAAATCCTCGTGCAAAACAGATTGCGTGATAAGGTCGTACTTTCGTTGCAGGCAAATAGACAGGTTCATCCCCACCTTTTTCTAATTTTGTATTATATTCTTCATAAAAACAGTGATTAAAAATTGCCATTAAATCTTCTATTTTATGTTCCATTATGCCTTCCCTAAAAAACAATTAATGCCTTAATTACACTAATTAAGGCATTAATCAACAAGCAATTTAACTGATTATTTTAAATTTTGTAACGCTTCAATACGTTTTTCTAATGGTGGGTGACTCATAAATAAACTTGCCAGCCCACTGCTTTTACCATTGATAGCAAATGCCGCCAACTGACCGTTAAGCTCTTCCGGCTCGTGAATTGATTGTAAACGACGCAATGCTGCAATCATTTTTTCTTTCCCTACAAGCCGAGCTGATCCGGCATCTGCGTGAAACTCACGATAACGTGAGAACCACATTGCAATAATACTGGCTAAGAAACCAAATACGATTTCTAATACCATTGATACAAGAAAGTAGATACCTGAATTTGAGCTACTTTCCTCATTGCTACTACGGCTTTGCGCCGCCACACTGGCAATTAAACGTGAAAGGAAAATTACAAACGTATTCAATACACCTTGTAACAATGTCATTGTTACCATATCACCATTACCGATATGGCTCACTTCGTGAGCCAACACAGCTTCCGCTTCATCTCTTGTCATACTGTTCAATAGACCAGTACTTACTGCAACCAAAGAATTATTTTTACTTGCTCCAGTAGCAAATGCATTTACATCCGCAGAGTGATAAATCGCTACTTCCGGCATTGGTAAACCAAGTTTTTCAGTCTGTTGCTTAACAGTATGAATCAACCAACGTTCTGTTTCATTTTGTGGATTTACAATTACTTCAGCGCCAACAGCACGTTTTGCCATTGTTTTTGATAAAAATAATGAAATTAATGAACCACTGAAACCAAATAATGCAGCAAAAATTAACAACCCTGTCGCTTCTTGAGCTCGAATACCCGTGAGCGTTAGAATAATATTAAACACAAATAAAACAGCCATATTTGTGATTAAAAATAAAGCAATACGCATCATATACGATCTTCTCCTTTTCATAATGCTTCTGTGCAAATTGTGCTTTTATATAGCATTTCTTTATCAATTTTCAAGAGTTTAAAAAATTTTTTTATTCAAAATTAATCCCAAAGACTCATTTGCTGCTGTTGATGTGGTGATGGCAAATGAAGGTTCAGACCGATTAAACGCACTTTTCGCCCGTAACTTCGCTGCCAGGCAATCTCTAACAGTTGCTGAAAATTCCAAAATTCACACATCAATCCACTTTTTTCTACTGTTGTAATTTGAAAATCAGAAAATTTTAGCTTTACGCCTAATTTAAAAGATTGTTCTGAAATATTAACAGAGTAACGATGCAAACGTTCTATCAACTGTTGATATAATTTTTCAACTGTCGACAAACTTTGTGATAATTCAGCCAAATCAACTATTAATGTTTCCTCAACTCCAATTGATTTTCGCTCTCTATATGGCTGTACTCGCCTTCCATCATTAGCGTGACTAAATTGCCAAATCCGTTCCCCTATTTTACCTAACTGATCATACAATATATGTCTTGGAAAATGCCGCACATCCTCGCAAGTTATTAGCCCCATTGCAGATAGTTTTTCTGTTACCACCTTCCCCACACCGGGAATTTTAGATAGCGTTAAATTTTTTACAAATTCATCCACTTCACTTGGTGAAATAACAAACATTCCATTCGGTTTATTTTTCTCAGAAGCTATTTTGGCTAAAAATTTTAATGGTGCAACACCGGCTGACGCAGTTAAATGGAGTTCCTTCTCAATATCGTGCCTAATTGCCTGTGCGATCCAAGTTGCCGATCCAGAATAGGCATTAGATGCCGTTACGTCCAAATAAGCTTCATCTAATGAAAGCGGTTCAATAATATCAGTATACCGTTGAAAAATGTGATGTAATTGCCGTGATACCTCTTTATATAGTGGCATATTAACCGGTAACAAAATTAAATCAGGACAACGCCTCAATGCCTGTGCACTGGACATTGCACTATGCAATCCATAACGCCTTGCAATATAGTTACACGTTGCTAAAACGCCACGTTGTTGGGGCAAACCACCAACGGCGACAGGCTGATTAGCTAAAGCTGGATTATCTCGAATTTCTATTGCCGCATAAAAACAATCCATATCAATATGAATAATTTTTTGCACTGTCATTATGTTTTCTTATTAAGTTAATAGATATAAAACATTTTACACAATACTGTATAAAAATACAGTTGTTTACTACTTAACTTCTCTATTTTGAATAAGTAAAAACCAATCACTAGCATTTTATGACTAATAATCAAGCAACTATTCAAAATATGATTTTCATTACTTGACTTACCATTTTGAAATCCGTATTATTCACACCGCTGAAAACAAGCTATCCTGCGGAGGAATGGTCGAGTGGTTGAAGGCACCGGTCTTGAAAACCGGCGAGGATTTACGTCCTCCAAGAGTTCGAATCTCTTTTCCTCCGCCATCTCATTTCTTAAAAAACCGTAAGTTTGAAAAATAACTTACGGTTTTTTGTTTTTACTCTTTATGCCAACCTTGCCGCCACCACTGCTTATTTAATCGTTCTCAATGTCAATGACTATCTAAATGAAATGCTATAAAGCCTCTTCGTTTAAATACGGTAAATTTCTAACATTTTCTATGGCAAGTCACAAAGGATAGTAAAATATTGAATAAAAATTATGAAGATAATAAAAAGACTAAACACTATTTCAATCTAAAACGCCCTCGACTATAACGTGTCTTCAGTAACGCCGTATTGGCGCTTAATGTTGATTGTGTTGTTATCGCTACCTGCAACGAATGTTGCATAGTATGTGCGTGCGTAATTGCAATCGCTAACGCGTCAGCAGCATCTGCTTGTGGAGATGCGGACAAATGCAAAATTTTGGTGACCATATGTTGCACTTGCTTTTTATCCGCCGAACCAATACCAACAACAGTTTGTTTCACTAATCTGGCAGCATATTCAAATACAGGCAAATTTTGATTTGTTGCAGCTACAATCGCCACACCTCTAGCCTGCCCTAACTTTAATGCTGAATCGGCATTCTTTGCCATAAAAACCTGTTCAATAGATAACATATCAGGTTGAAATTGCGTAATAATTTCCGTTACGCCACTATAAATCCGTTGCAATCGGGTCGGCAGATCATCCACAGCAGTACGAATCACACCGCTGCCTAAATAGGTCAGTTGTTTACCCTGTTGTTTAATCACACCATATCCGGTTAAGCGAGAACCGGGGTCAATACCAAGAATAATTGACATAACAGAAAAAATAAAAAAATAGGGCGAATTCGCCCTATTTTTAAAAGTTAAATTATTCTAAAGTTGCAGCAACTTCATCGCTCATATCACCATTGTGATAAACGTTCTGAACATCATCACAATCTTCTAACATATCAACTAAACGCATTAATTTTGGTGCAGTTTCCACATCCAATTCTGCAGTAGTTGAAGGGATCATTGTTACTTCAGCTTCATCAATTTTGAAACCAGCCTTTTCCAAAGCATCACGAACAGCCCCCAATCCTTCCCAAGCTGTATAAATTTCAAAACTGCCGTCATCTTGAGGCTGAACATCATCCGCACCAGCCTCAATTGCTGCTTCCATTAACGCATCTTCATCCGCCTCATTAATTAAAATTAACCCTTTACGAGTAAATAAATATGCTACCGAACCATCCGTTCCCAAGTTACCGCCAGATTTAGTAAAAGCGTGACGCACTTCAGAAACAGTACGTTTACGATTGTCCGTTAAGCACTCAACGATAATTGCTGTACCACCTGGGCCATAACCTTCGTAAACAATAGATTCCATATTGGTATCATCGCCGCCACCAGCACCACGTTGAATTGCACGATTAATAGTATCACGAGTCATATTATTGGATAATGCCTTATCCACTGCTGTACGCAAGCGTGGATTTGCTCCTACGTCCGCACCACCTAATTTAGCTGCAGTAACCAACTCACGAATTAATTTAGTAAAAATTTTACCGCGTTGTGCATCTTGTGCCGCTTTGCGGTGTTTAATATTAGCCCATTTACTATGACCAGCCATGAAAAATCCTCTTTAATTTTCAATAGGTTGATATATTACAAATTTCTCTATCGCTTGCGCGTTATTCCAAGATTTCGTCATCTTAACTGCCTCGTCTGCTTCAACCCAACGATAAGCCAGATGTTCACTTAATATAACATTCTGCTCTTCATTCAACGGCAAAGTAAACCAATATTCATGACAATGCGTTACATTAGGGGCATAACGTTGCCGAAATTGGGCAAAGATTTCAAAATCAACTTCATAATGACAATCGTTTAATTTAAACGGAAGTTTAGAAATATCCAATTGCAACTCTTCGAATACTTCTCGCTGTGCAGCCTGTAATGGAGTTTCTCCCGGTTCCAAACTGCCTGATACCGATTGCCAAAAATCCTGATCGTCTTTACGTTGCAACATCAAGACACGTTTTGTGGTGCGACAATATACCACAACTAAAACCGATTCAGGGTGTTTATATTTCATCATTTATTCAGAAATAGTCGTTTTAGTGGTATTAAATAAATATTCTGGCTTAACAATATCGATTAATCTTGAATATGGAATTAACAATTGGATCTCGCCTTCCGCAAAACTGCCCAACATATAAGGAAAATAATCCAATAATAAGCCGTTATAAGCAAATGCAAAATTATTTGTCGGTTCTGCAATCCACCCACTATCTTCTCTTTCTAAAAGGCGTTTCTCCGCTTTTGCCTGATCCGGTTCAGATTCCGCTACAGAAATATATTCAAGATAGGCATCTCTCAGTAATTCGGAAAATTCTCGTTGTTTACCCGGTAACAAAATATCATCCAAATCTAATAATTTTTTTGTTTTTAAATCAAAATTATAAAAACTTGTACCATAAATACCGTGAGCTCCACCGGTAAAGGCATAGTAATAAGTCACAAACATTGCCAATTGGTTATTTTGTGCAAGAAACCGTGGTTTATATTCTAATGAATATCCTACAGGCATCCCCTCATTACTATCAAACAATCGTTCAACATTTGCTATAAATTCCTTTTTCAATTTATCAACGGGCAATTTATCCCATTGTGCCTGCTTTTCTTCAATTTCTCTATCAGAAAGTGTATAACTATCAAATTTTAATAGTGAACGCGCAGCCTTTTGAAAATAAGGATCAATCCAATCAATATTTGTCTTTAATGTATAAAGATCCATCTGATAACAACGTTCCTTTATACATTTCTCAGCCTGTAAAAATGGCTCAGGCTGTGCAATAACTACTGGAACAACTTCCTTATCAACCGGCAATGAACTTACCGCTTCTGCAGCATTACTTTCTTTACAAGAAAACAGCGCTAAGCCAGCAATTCCCAACAAGCTCCATTTAATGAGATTCATTATATCTCCTTTGTTTAGTCTTTCGCCTTAACTACTTGGATTGATAATTCCTGCAACGCCGCCGGATTTGCTACACTAGGCGCTTCGGTCATCAAGCAGGCTGCTGCAGTAGTTTTAGGGAATGCAATAACATCACGAATATTTTCCGTACCTGTCAACAACATTGTCAAGCGGTCAAGACCGAATGCTAAACCAGCGTGCGGAGGTGTACCATATTTCAATGCATCAAGCAAAAAGCCGAATTTTTCATATTGTTCCTGTTCATCAATACCTAGAATACGGAAAACTGTCTGTTGCATTTTTGGATCAAAAATACGAACGGAACCACCTCCCACTTCGTAGCCATTAATCACCATATCATACGCATTGGCAACTGCATCAACCGGTGATTTTTCCAATTCTTCAGGGGTAACGTGTGCTGGTGAAGTGAATGGATGGTGCATTGCCGCCAAACCACCTTCACCATCGTCTTCAAACATTGGAAAATCAATTACCCATAAAGGAGCCCATTGATCTAATTGAGTTAAGCCACAATCACGACCTAATTTTAACCGTAATGCCCCCATTGCATCCGTAACTACTTTGTAACTATCAGCACCGAAGAAAATAATATCGCCGCTTTGTGCTTGTAAACGTTCAAGTAACGCTGTAACAACCTCTGCAGATAAGAATTTAGCAATCGGACTTTGAATACCATCAATACCGGCATTAACATCATTGACTTTCATCCACGCTAAACCTTTCGCACCATAAATAGTAACAAACTGGGTATACTCATCGATTTGTTTACGAGTAATATGTGAACCATTCGGTACACGAATAGCCGCAATACGACCTTTAGGATCATTTGCTGGTCCACTAAATACTTTAAAATCAACTTCTTTTAATAAATCAGCAACATCCACCATTTCCAATGGATTACGCAAATCTGGTTTATCAGAGCCGAAACGACGCATTGCTTCCGCATAAGTCATAATTGGGAATGTACCTAAATCAACACCTAAAATTTCCAGCCATAAACCGTGAATCATCTCTTCCATAATGGCACGCACTTCCGGTGCAGTAAGGAATGAGGTTTCCACATCAATCTGTGTAAATTCAGGCTGACGATCAGCACGTAAATCTTCATCACGGAAACATTTTACAATTTGATAATAACGATCAAAGCCAGACATCATTAATAGCTGTTTAAACAGCTGCGGAGATTGTGGTAATGCATAGAATTTGCCTTTATGCACACGACTTGGCACAAGATAATCACGTGCACCTTCTGGTGTTGCTTTAGTCAACATTGGCGTTTCAATATCTAAGAAGCCGTGGCTGTCCATAAAACGGCGTACATAACTAGTAATTTTGGCACGTGTTTTTAAACGTTGTGCCATTTCTGGTCGACGTAAATCCAAATAACGGTATTTAAGACGCTGTTCTTCTGTATTATTTTGATTGAAATCTAGAGGTAAAACCTCAGAAGCGTTATAAATCAAAACATCAGTTGCAGAAACTTCCACGTCACCAGTCACCATATTTCTATTAATTTGGTTTTCTGGACGGGCTATTACTTGTCCTTTAATTTGAATACAATATTCACTGCGTAAATTTGCCGCTTTTTCAAAAGCTTGTTGATTTTTTGGATCGATAAAAACTTGTACAATTCCTTCACGATCACGCATATCGATAAAAATTAAACCGCCTAAATCACGACGACGATGAACCCAACCACTAAGAGTAACTTCCTGACCAATATGGCTGCGATTTAATGCACCGCAATAATGTGAACGCATCATAAAATAAATCCTTGTTGTATATAATTTAGCTAAAATAATTTGATTCGGGCGATTATAGCGAAAATCAACCCTACTTTGAATTGGAAAATAGCCTGTTTACGCTTTAATTGCAAGCATAGAACCAAAGTTAAAACATTGAAACCACATTTCAATATGATTGAAACCTATATGTTGCAAAAGTTTCTTTTGATGTTCGATGCTATCAGTCTTCATCACATTTTCCAATGCAGTACGTTTCTGACTTACTTCCAATTCACTATAGCCATTAGCTCGCTTAAATTCGTGGTGCAAATCAATCAAAAGGTCATTGACTATATCATCTTCAAAACGATATTTTTCCGATAACACTAAAATTCCCCCCGAATTTAAACCTTGATAAATCTTAGTTAGTAATGCTTCTCTATCTTCCGGTGGAATAAATTGTAATGTAAAATTCAACACAACCATTGATGCATTCTGGATGTCTACTGTACGAATATCGTCACAAAAAATTTCAACCGGCACCTCGCTATGATAAGCGGCTAAATGTTGTCGACAGCGTTGTACCATAGCTTCAGAATTATCAATACCAATAATTTTAACGCCATCACAATGAACGTTACGGCGTACAGATAATGTTGCTGCACCACGAGAACACCCCAGATCATAAACCTGTGTTTGCGGTTGCACAAAACGAGCCGCCAACATTCCAATAGCCGTAATAATATTAGAATATCCCGGAATTGAGCGTTGAATCATATCAGGAAAAACTTCAGCGACACGCTCATCAAAAGTAAAATCACCCAATTTTTCAATAGGTGCGGAAAAAATTGTATCTTTAGACATATGGATAAATAGGAAAGTAAACTTTTTAACTCAAAAATATAATGGGGGAAATTGGGGTAGGTCGCGGAACGACCCACCCTATAAAATTTATTCGACTTTGAAAATCCAACCTTCCGGTGCTTCAATATCGCCGAATTGAATGCCGGTCAATTCTTTATAAAGTTTTTGGGTAACCGGACCAACTTCAGTTTCAGAATAGAACACGTGGAAATCATCACCATACTGAATACCGCCAATCGGGCTAATCACGGCAGCAGTACCACACGCACCTGCTTCAGTAAACTGATCCAACTGATTAATATAAACATCGCCTTCAATTGCTTTTAAGCCTAAGCGTTTTTCTGCAAGATAAAGCAATGAATATTTTGTAATACTAGGCAAAATGGATGGTGAATATGGTGTAATAAATTCGTTGTTTTTCGTAATACCAAAGAAATTAGCTGAGCCGACTTCTTCAATTTTAGTGTGTGTGGCCGGATCAAGGTAAATACAATCACTAAAATTACGTTTGTGTGCATCAGCTCCCGGAAGCAAACTCGCTGCATAGTTGCCTCCCACTTTCGCAGCACCAGTACCTTGCGGAGCTGCCCGATCATAATTAGAAACAATAAAGTTTGTAGGTTTTAATCCACCTTTAAAATAAGCGCCTACCGGACAACAGAACACGGTAAAAATATACTCCTTCGCCGGATGCACGCCGATATTTTCGCCAACGCCAATCAATAATGGGCGCAAATAAAGTGTCGCTCCGGTACCATAAGGTGCTACCCATTCTTCATTAGCTTTAACGACCTGCTTACAAGCATCAATAAACATTTCTACTGGCACGTGTGGCATTAAAAGACGATCACAACTGCGCTGCATACGTTTTGCATTTTCATCCGGACGGAATAGATTAATTGAACCGTCTTTGCAACGATAGGCTTTTAACCCTTCAAAACATTGCTGACCATAATGCAATGCCGGCGAACCTTCGTGCAGAACAAGTTGATTATCTTTAGTCAGTTCACCTTTTGACCATTTACCATCTTTCCAATGTGCGATGTAGCGATAATCGGTTTTGATATAACCAAAGCCCAAATTTTTCCAGTCAATATCTTTCATAATTCTTCCTTAATTTGTTGTGTCCTAAAAATTAGATATTAATCTACACCATAATAACGGCTTTGCAAGTATTTCTAACTGAGAGTGGGCTTTTTATAAGCAAAAACAAAAAGTGCGACTTTTATCAGCCGCACTTTTTATTATCAAGCGTTAAGGAGAATTTTATTTAACAAAATTTTCACCTAATTCAATGTCTGCTTTTAAAGTCGGCAACATTGCTTCAACTGCTGCTTTTTCAAATTCACTCAATGGACCAATCGGTAATAAGGCTTCAACCCCTTCTTTACCTAAACGAACAGGTTGTGCGAAGAAACGTGCATATTCACCGTTACCTTCAACATAAGTACATTCAACTACTTTTTCACCATTTAATGCACGAATAAGTGATAATGCGAAACGTGCAGCTGCTTGAGCCATAGATAATGTTGCAGAACCACCACCAGCTTTTGCATTAACAACTTCTGTACCAGCATTTTGGATACGTTTTGTTAACGGTTCGATCTCTTCCTCTTTCCATTCAACATAATGAACTTGTGATAATAATGGGAGAATAGTTACACCTGAGTGACCTCCAATAACCGGAACTTGTACTTTGCTAACATCAACATTTTTCAATTCAGCCACAAAAGTTTCTGAACGAAGAGTATCCAAAGTGGTCACACCGAAAAGTTTACGTTTGTCGTAAACACCAGCTTTTTTCAACACTTCTGCAGCAATTGCCACAGTAGTATTTACCGGATTAGTAATAATACCGACACAAGCTTTTGGACAAGTTGCAGCTACTTTTTCAATTAAGTTTTTCACGATACCAGCATTGATATTGAACAAATCAGAACGATCCATACCAGGTTTACGTGCTACACCTGCTGAAATTAATACAACATCCGCACCTTCAAGCGCAGGAGTCGGATCTTCACCGGCAAAACCTTTAACAGTAACCGCTGTCGGAATGTGGCTTACATCAACTGCCACGCCCGGAGTAACCGGAGCGATATCATATAACGCCAAATCAGAACCTGCCGGCAATTGTAGTTTCAATAATAAAGATAATGCTTGACCAATTCCGCCTGCCGCACCTAAAACAGCAACTTTCATTTGTATACTCCTTAATGGTTAGATAAATAATTAATGAAGAAATTCTATGCCTACTGTAACAAATTTTCAAACAAATAAATTCAATATTGAGAGCTATGCCACATTTTCTAACAAAAGTTTGATTTATTTTCAGAAAAAATACCACTCAACTATTTTTATGCAGTATAATTCCAATTTAATCTTCATTTCTGCATTTTTATGCAATTCTTATCTTGGTTACTATGGAAAATAAACAAGAAAAATTATTTTCAGCATTTAAATCTTTATTAGCAGAAGAAAAATTCAGTTCACAAAGTGAAATTGTCAACGCTTTAACCGATATGGGCTTTAAAAATATTAATCAATCCAAGGTTTCAAGGATGTTAGCAAAATTTGGTGCAGTGCGGACTAGAAACACAAAAATGGAAATGGTTTATTGTCTACCGAATGAGTTAAGCGTGCCGACAACCTCCAGCCCATTAAAAAATTTAGTACTAGATATCGATCACAATAACCACCTTATTGTGATTAAAACCAGTCCAGGAGCGGCGCAATTAATTGCACGCTTATTAGATTCCGTCAGTAAAGCTGAAGGTATTTTAGGAACTATTGCCGGCGATGACACCATTTTCGTGTCGCCGACAAGAGATATTCAAATTGATCAACTTATAGAGAATATTCAAGCATTATTCAACGATTCTCTATAATTTCACAAATGGGGAAGAGTATGAATATACTAATTACAGGCGGTACAGGTTTTATTGGTCGAGCGGTATTGAAACAGCTCGAAAGTGAAGGGAATCAAATTACGCTCATTTCTCGTTCACCAGAAATATATCGTTCTCAATTTTCCACCAAAACAACTATTCTTTCTTCTTTATCATCTTTCAAGAATTTAGATACATTTGACGCTGTAATTAACCTTGCCGGCGAGCCTATTTTTGATAAACCTTGGGATAATGAACAAAAGAAATGTTTGATCGATAGCCGTGTACATATTACACAGCAATTGGTTGAACTGATTAACAGAAGCAATCAACCACCACATACCTTTATTTCCGGCTCTGCTACTGGTTATTATGGGCATAATAATCAAACTACACTCACGGAAAAAATGCCTGCTGCTAATGATTTTCAAGGTCAACTCTGCAAACAATGGGAAAATACCGCTTTACAAGCGAATACACGAGTCTGTTTATTACGTACCGGCTTAGTATTAGGCAGTTACGGCGGTCTGTTAGCAAAAATTCTACCGTTATATAATCACTGGTTTGGCGGTAAATTAGGTAATGGTCAACAGATTTGGTCTTGGATCAGTCTTCCGGATATGGTTAATGCGATTATTTTTCTATTAAAAAACCCTCAGTGCAGCGGTGCTTTTAATTTAGTTTCACCAAATCCGGTCAGCAATCAGGAATTCAATAAAACTTTAGCAAAACTGATGAAGCGTATTGCTATCTGCCACGTTCCTGCGTGGTTATTACGCTTAATTCTAGGCGAGCAAGCCTCATTATTGCTAAATAGTCAGAAAGTTTATCCAGAAAAACTGCTAAAAGCCGGTTTTCAATTCACGCTGCCAACCTTAGCAGATGCCTTAAACAAAATTCTGAAAAACTGATTGTTTAAATATTGGTAATCACTGAAATAGCTTGCGGGAGGATCAAATCTCCCGTACTATCGCTACATCTTTTTTGTTTTCATCTCTTTTATTCAAATCGAAAACAAATCTATTTTAATCTTTTTCAATGCATTAAAACGCTGTAATTACTAACAATAACAAAATAAGGATAATGTATGACAGAACAAACTTTTATTTTAGGCAAAGATGCCGCTTTGGAAGATTCTATTTCCAACTTCCAACAAAAATTAAAAAATCTCGGTTTCAATATTGAAGAGGCCTCTTGGCTTAATCCGGTGCCTAATGTCTGGTCGGTACACATTCGTGATAAAGAGTGTCCGCAATGCTTTTCCAACGGCAAAGGTGCCAGTAAAAAAGCGGCTCTTGCATCCGCTTTAGGTGAATATTTTGAACGTCTTTCCACCAACTACTTTTTCTCTGATTACTATTTAGGCAAAAACATTGCTGACAGTGAGTTTGTTCATTATCCGAATGAAAAATGGTTCCCAATTGAGGATCCGGAATTACTACCGAATGGTATTCTTGATAATCAGTTGCTGGATTATTTTGATCCAAATCAGGAACTAACACCGGATCTATTGGTCGATATTCAATCCGGTAATGATGAACGAGGTATTGTTGCATTACCTTATGTACGCCAATCCGATCAAAAAACAATCTATATTCCACAAGCAATCATCAATAATCTCTATGTGTCTAACGGAATGTCTGCGGGTAACACACAAAATGAAGCTCGCGTGCAGGGGTTATCAGAAGTTTTTGAACGTTATGTAAAAAACAAAATCATTGCCGAAGCAATCAGTTTGCCACAAATTCCAAAACAAGTATTGGATCAATATCCCTCTGTGCACGCATCGATTGCTAAATTAGAGGAAGAAGGTTTTCCTATTTACGCATTTGATGCCTCATTAGGTGGACAATATCCAGTTATTTGCGTGGTGTTACTTAACACTCATAACGGCACTTGTTTTGCCTCTTTCGGTGCCCATCCTAACTTTGAAGTCGCATTGGAGCGTACTGTTACTGAATTATTACAAGGTAGGAGTTTAAAAGATCTTGATGTTTTTTCACCGCCATCATTCAATAATGATGATGTTGCCGATCACGCTAACTTAGAAACTCATTTTATTGATTCCAGCGGTTTGATTTCGTGGGATTTATTCAAACAACAAAGCGATTATGAATTTGTTCATTGGGATTTTTCCGGCACAACTGCTGAAGAATATGAAAATCTGATGTCTCTGTTCCACCGTGAAAATAAAGAGGTCTACATTATGGATTATCAACATCTCGGTGTTTACGCTTGTCGTATTATCGTTCCGGGAATGTCTGATATTTATCCGGCTGACGACTTAATTTACGCCAACAACAATATGGGAATGGATTGGCGTGAAATTATATTGGATCTACCTAATTTCAATCACGATCCAGAAACTTATCAGGAACTATTAGCAGAATTGGATGAACAAGCGATTGACGATGCAGTGCGTGTACGAGAATTTATTGGTATCATCGCTCCGAAAAATAGCAGCTGGCAAACATTACGTATTGGCGAATTAAAATCAATGCTTTATCTTGCCTTAGGTGATTTAGAAAACGCATTGGAATGGGCAACTTGGACATACCAAATGAATAGCTCTATTTTTAATGCTGAACAGGCTAACTATTATCGTGCTTTGATTAATAGCCTTGAGTTATTTTTAGATGAAAATCGTGATCCAGCACAATATCGAGAAGTATTTAATCGGATGTATGGTGAAAAAGCCGTTGATTTTGCTTGGAATGCTATTAATGGTGGCAATCCGTTCTTTTTATTACCAGCTAGCGATGAAACATTATCTAATTTTAATGAACATCAAAAATTATTACAGGCATATGAAAAACTACAAAAAGCAAAAAAAGTATTCTATTAATTAACATATCAGGTGTGCTTAAGGCACACCTCAGGTTGCTGACAAGCTTCTATTTTTGTATTACTAAAGTATAACTCCGTATCAAAAACTGCTCTTATCATTAATTTTAATGCCAAACGGTCATATTATAAAAGTCTTGGTTTGTAAAGTAGAGACAATATCAACACTCTTGTCCTTTTGTAAGGATTTATAATATCTTAGTAATTGCTTTTTCAGTCATTTTTCATTATTTATTATCCCTTTTTGTTAAAAATATCATCACTATTCAGGTGAAGATTAAAATAAAAGATAGTAAATCAAATTGGCTAACGTTTAGCGGTTGCTTTCAGTGTGTAATATTCGTAAGCGGATCCCTTAATACCATCAGCAGAAACTGCACTACCACCGTATTCAAGATTAAATCCAATTTTTTCTAAAAGCGGTGTAGCAACGTTCATAATGATATTTGATACTGAAATAGGTTTTTCTGCTTCCGCTTTATTTTCTTTCTGCTCATCTGCCTTTTTAATCTCTTCTAATGTTTTCGGTGTCTAATAAAGTTCGAGTTCTGAATTTGCATTTTACAAAAAATAAAAATTTATTTTTTATCTTCAATATTCACATAATTATTTCTTTTTTATAAAAAGTTTATCCACGACACAACCTGACGCACGGATTTTTCATTGTGCTATTAAAATAATGCTCAACTTAACAAACAGAGAGGGATTTTAATGGAAAATCAATATTATTTAGAAAGCAACGTTATCGATGGGCAAGGGAAGCAGGCAAGATTGAAAAAACTGTTGCGTCAGCTTAATCAGGGAATGCACGAGCGGAAGCATATTCTTGCGGTGAGTTTGTTGGCGGCAATTGCGGGGCATAACACCTTTCTTTATGGCCCACCTGGGACGGCGAAAAGTCTGATTTCTCGCCGTTTAGCCTGTGCTTTTGAAAGCAAAAATTATTTTGAATGTTTAATGAACCGCTTCACCACCCCTGAAGAAATTTTTGGACCGATTTCGCTTAAGGCGTTAAAAGAGGATAATTATGTACGGCAGATTGAGGGCTATTTACCCACCGCAGACTTTGCTTTCTTAGATGAAATTTGGAAATCTAGCCCTGCGATTTTGAACAATTTGCTCACGATTATTAATGAACATTTATTCAAAAATGGGAGCGACCGCATTGATGTGCCGTTGAAATCTTTGATTGCGGCATCTAATGAAATTCCTGAAGAAAATCAAGGCTTAGAAGCACTTTATGATCGCTTTATTGTGCGTATGCTCGTGCCGCCTATTCAAAACAATGCCACTTTCAACCAACTGCTCAATAGCAAGCCGAGTGCAGAAAAATTGTATATCGATCAAGATCTGATTATTAGCAATCACGAAATGCAGCAATGGAGGCCGCAAATTCAAGAAGTGCAACTCAGCGAAGAAACCCTTGAGGTGATTCAGCAAATCCGCCAGCGGTTGAGCCAAGCAGAGCAAGAGAAAAAGAAAAAAGCGTCTAAAACAAAGAAAGGCACGGCAGAAACCACTAGTACCGAAGAAAATACAGAGGAAGAGAAAGAAGAAATCCCATCTATCTATGTGTCTGACCGCCGTTGGCAACGGGCAGCGATGTTATTAAAAGCCTCTGCCTTTTGTAATGATCGCATAGAAACCAATTTTACCGATTTGTTTTTGCTCAAATATTGTTTATGGACAACGCCAGAAAATCGGGAATATATTGCGGAGGTTGTTGATTTAATAATTAGCATTCAAGCTAATAAAAAAACTGGCACGGATTTTATTCAGCTCTTTAGTTTAGAGAAATTAGAGAAAGAGATTTTAAATTTATATTATTATCAAGAAGATATATATCACACTGTAGTATTAGAAAATAGAAATGAATATTATTTTGTTAACATTAATACTTTAGATCATATAAATCCACACTTTAAAAATCTTATTTCTAAAAATATTAATATAATAGAACATATCAATTTTTACATTCCTATAGATAGAAAAATTAATGAATTATTTCACCCTATTGATTATTTAGGAAATGAAATGACAGAGTATAATATAAAAAAATAAAAAATAGTGAATTTATTATTTCACTTAATTTAAGAAAAGATTTTTTCTATTCTAAAATACCTATAATTTTTACACCTGACATTTTATTTAGAAAAAATGACAAAAAAACCATACACACGGAAAAGGAATTAATTTTATCAAGAAAACTAAATAAAAAGATAAAAACAATAGAAAATAAAATCAAGAAAGAGATAAAATCACTCAATATGGAAAGATATTATGATAAAAATATATTTTTATCTTCTAAAGAAAATAAAATAAATTCAATATCTATTATTAAAAATGAAAAAAATTTAGATATAGCAAAATTAGAATTAGAACGAATTAAAAACCTTATACCTATTCAATACAAATAAAATACATTATCAATCCTTATTATAATATAGAGAAAATATGAAACTATCAAAATATCAACAGAACATAATAGATTCAAATAATATTTTAGAAAATGAAACTCAAGCATCAGATCTACTGGCTAAGTATCAGTCATTTTGTCAAGAGATGAAAATATACTTTGATCATAGATTTTGGCAAAAAAAGCTACAAATTGAAAAAAATGATCTTTTCTGTAATTTTATAAAATTGAAATGGAAAAATGATCTTAAAAAACTTGAAGAACTCCATTACATCTTTAATAAAAGCATAGATGAAAAATTAAAAAAAGATCATAATAATTATCTAGAACATAAAAATAACGATGATAAATTTCTTTCTAAATACAAAAAAATACAGAAAAAAAATTATTTTGAAAAATATTATATTAAAATATCAGAATATGAAAATAATTGCTCAGAACTTTTCTTGGCACAAAAAGAACACTTAAAAAATAAAAATGAAAATTTATTTCAAAAAATAATATCTTTCCTAAACCTTAAAAATAGACATAGCTCAGATCCAGTTTATCAACTTCTCAAAGAGTACAAAGATTTTTGTTATGAAAACAATCACATTTTTGATAAAAGATTTTGGAATAAAAAAATAAACTCAGATGAGAAAAGCGAAATTATCTATAAAGATATATTAACACACTGGGCTAAAGAACTAGATAATTTAGAATTTAGATGGAAAAAATTTTGGATATCCTCAGATTCCAAATTTTTAACAAAATGGGGAGATTCATTATTAAACCATATCGATCATCTTTTTGAATCTGGGATTTCATTTGGCAATGAAATTAAAAATATTACTCCACAAGGTCTTGAATTTTTAAAAGAACTAAACAACAAAATAAAAAAGAATAAGAAGATAAAAGATCTTCTTAATTCATTAGGTCGTTCTTTTCAAAAAAGAGATAAAAAGAAGGTGATAAAAAAAGAAATAAAAAAAGAAATAAGGAAAGAGATAGAAAAAGAAATAGAAACTATTGAAAAACATAATCCTATCATTGATTACCACGCAAAAGAAGAAATTACAGGTATTTATTTAAGTAAAGAACTAGAGAATATCTTACCTGCTGAATTAGCATTATTAAACAATGAGGAAAGTGCGGTATTATTTGATCTTAAATTTTTAGAAAATAAATTAATGTGTTTTCAGCAACAAGGAACTACTCTTTCTACGGAAACCGAATATAAAATTAAACATAAAGAAATAGAGAAAGAAGTCGAGATTGAGGTCGAGGTTGAAGTAATGGTAGAAAATGAAAAGCTAGGTCCAGTAGTTTTATGTATCGATACCAGCGGTTCAATGATGGGCGATCCTGAAAATATTGCTAAAGCGATAGCACTTTATCTAGGTCAAGAAGCGAAAGCACAAAAACGGGCTTATTTTATTATTAACTTTTCTAAGCAAATTGTAACTTATGAACATACTAAGAGAAAAACTATTGAAAACCTTATTTCTTTCCTTCAAGGTTCATTCCACGGCGGCACAGATGTCGAACCAGCATTGAACTATGCATTAGATTTGTTGCAACGAAAAAACTATGCAAAAGCAGATGTCTTAGTGATTTCTGATTTTGAAATACCTCCATTTAGCTTAGAAATACACGAGAAGATAGAAATGCAAAAACAGAAGAAAACCAAATTTAATGCCTTAGCTATATCCAGTCAGAACAATATAAATTCGTTACTTTCCATTTTCGACAACCAATGGAAATACTCCCCAACAACAGGCGAAATTATTGATCTTACCAAGCCAACTTCATCGCCATAGCCTATACGAGCAACCATTAAATGCCTATTAACGCAATCAAACAGATAAAAAGCTATTTAGCAAAAATCTTAAATGCCACAACTCAAATGCTGGCATTTTATGACCTCGCTACCAAAAAAATTGCACTTACATTTTTGCTAATCTATGACGGTGTAAATACTCAACCACCGATGCGATAAAAGTCTTTAATTGCAGTGCTTATCATTCACTCTCTAAATCAAAGATCTAGCTTTTTACCTAGATCTTTGAAATCTGAGGTATGCTTAAGGCACACTATTTATATGCTTGCCTGAAAATCTACTTCTTTCCGATAATCTGTAAATAAAGTAGGTAACGTTTTCACAATCGCTTCTAACTGTTTTACTAATGGAAGAAGTGCTGATAACTCACTGTTCACGCTACCTTGTTGTTGTAAATCAGATAATAATTTTGTGACATCCAGCATTGATTGCTCAAATTCCGGCTTACTAAGTTGTGCAAAATTATCCAATATTTCCACAATATGACGAGAAATAGGATATAAATGAATTAGCATCTGTGTATTTAAATGTGAAACTCCCATTTGACTACGAAATGTTCCCAATGCAGCAATATAACTTAGTAAAGCATAGTTTGATTTTAGTAAATCAAAAGCATTGTTTAAACGTGATTTATCCTTGTAACCTTGATAATTAAGATTAGACACAGCAGTATTTAATGCCGTTGCATTATCATGTGCCTGACGGCGAATAATACGATATTTCAGATCATTATGATTACCAAATTGCAACTGCACAATAATCGTTAATAAATATCTCGCATTGCTCTTCAAAGCGTTAATTAACGTATAACTTAAACGTAGATATTTCCAATCCGGCCATAAATAAGAAACAGCTAATCCGGCAATAAAACAACCTATTAAAGTATCAATTGCTCTCGGTAAAGTAGCCGAAGCAATATCAACTCCAATAATATCAAAGCTCATTAATACCTGAATAGTAATAAAGAAAGTGGAAAAACTGTAATTATTGGTGCGGAAAAAGAAGAATAAAGTACTAGCAATCACCACAATTCCCAATTTACTTTCCAAACTAGTGGAAAAATAAGGTAATAATGAGCCGACTAATACACCTAAAATCGTGCCAATAATACGCTGTCTAAGTCGTGCTTGAGTAGTCGTATAATTCGGCTGGCACACAAAAACAGCTGTTAATAAAATCCAATATCCGCGCTCAATCGGCACATTATTAGCAATTAGGCAACATACCGTTACCACAATTGTTAAACGCACGGCGTGTCTGAATAGTTGAGATTCAAATGTACATTGATTTTTAATTACCCGAAAAATATTGGCCAATCCAGTAATACGATCCTGATGAATACGCCAATTAACTGTTGTTGTATCAATGTCTTTTGCTCTTGCATCTAAACGAGATAATTGCTGCTCTATTTTATGGAAACTCTCCAATAAAATATTAAGATTACTCAAATGTTCACAATGAGGAAATTGTTGTTGAAAATGTACATAAGACTGTTGCAACTGTTCAAACGCATATCTGAGTTTTTTATGATAAATAAAGTTTTCATTTTTCTGTAGATGTTTCGCAAACGCCTTGCATATTTTAGCTTGTAACTCAATTAAATAACGAATTCTAAAAATCAAATCACTATATTTCATATCTTCCAATAATTTTGGATAATCAAAATAGTTTGAATTAATTCTTTCGTGAATATCTTGCGCAATAAAATAACTATTAATCAATCTTAATGTTGTATTAGACACATAACCGCCGGAGGAGCGATAAAATAATGCACTTCGACAAAGATTAAAAGCCTGAACCACTTTACTGTTTGTCATCACCAATCGAGTTTGATATCGATCCAAATCCAGCTCTCGATTATCCGGATTAAATAACTCTGCTTTCGCCTGTAAATATTCTGCAAGTGATAAATAGGCTTTAGCTAAATTTTCTTGCACGGGTCGCAAAGGGAAAACCAGATAAACCAACATTGTTAAGAAGCTGTATAAAGATGTACCAACTAAAATAAGCAGTGGATTAATAAACCAAATTTGATTCGGATCATAAGCAAGAATAGTATAAAGTGCGACCACTAAACTACCGAACGCAATCGTATTATAACGTTGTCCAATTGCACCTAACATTGTGAATAAAAAAGTTAAAATCGCCATTATTAAAATAAATAAATAATGATCGACAAAGGTAATTTGAATAACTAAAGAAGAAATAGCAAAGGCGATTAATGTATAAAAAAGATTTTTTAATCTGCCACTTAAACGATTATCTAAATCAACCAAGCCACCGGCAATTGTCCCCAATATCAAAGGCATACTGACTGAAGCAATATTAAAATACCAAACAATTATTGAAACAATATTCACTGCTAAAAAAATAGGAATAATGGCAATAACCTTGCTATTTAACCAATTTGTATTTATTTTTTTTATTATTTGATGAATCATAATTCTATTTTTTAATCAAAAAATTTATTTTGTTTTAAAAAATTCGCATACTCTTTATCCACCACCCGTTGTCCAACCGGAAAGAGTGAAATACGAACCAATTTAAAATGCATAATGCCGGTCGGTATGCCGATAATAGTTAAACATTGAGTTACACCGACAATAATATGCATTATTGCCAACCACCAACCAAACAGAATAAACCAAATAATATTTAATACCGAACCTAGTCCATTCATTATCGGATGTTGCGGTTCAATCTGATTAATATGCACAATATCGTGACCAAAAGGGACTAGTGATAATTTAAAAATTTCCCAACAACTGCGTGTATAAGGCAATGTAACAATTAACATTGCACTAAAAAAAGAGGCGATTAGCCATCCTAATGAAGTGGCAAAACCGCCCAATATAAAATTTAAAAGATTAAAAATAAAATTCCACATATATTATTTCAAGCGCTCCGTTAAATAACCTTGATAATCAGGAATCTGAATTTCTGTTTCTTGCGTGAAGAATGGTGATGAAATTAAAAAATTAGCTGAAGCTTTGGTAATTGCGGTTGGAATATTCCAAACAGTAGCAATACGCATCAATGCTTTTACATCTGGATCGTGTGGTGCGGCATTCATCGGATCCCAGAAAAAAATTAAAACGTCTATTTTCCCTTCGGCAATTAATGAACCTATCTGTTGATCGCCACCCATCGGTCCACTCAATAGACTATGAATATTAAGCCCCGTTTCTTTTTGAATAAGATGGCCTGTCGTTCCAGTAGCCACTAAATGATGTTGTGATAATTGTTGCTGATGAGTTTTACACCACAAAATCAAATCCTGTTTACAATGGTCGTGTGCAACCAAAGCTACTGTTTTCTGCTGCGCCAATTTTCTAGTTGTTTGTTGCATAAATGACTCCTTTTTTATAAAAATAAAGCGGACAAACTGCCCGCTTATTTTACCTTAAATCAATAACTAACCCTATAGGATTATTTTCCTTGTGCCCATTTTAAGAAACGAGCTTGAGTTTCTTTATCTGCCTGTTGATACCAATATTGCAACATTTGTTCTGCAACATTTTCACCTTGAACAGTAATTTTCGCTTTAGTCGCTTTTGCGCCTGCTGCAGTTGGAATCGCTGCCGGCATACTGACTGAAACTAAATTAGGTACAGCTGCCACACCTTGGGAGGCATTGTATTCTGCTAAGTCTTCCACAATACGGGTATCAGGAAAAATACCGGTTTGTTTAAGAATATCCTGTTTACTTGCCACAGTTTGATCTGCACTGGTTTTTACTACAATTTTTGGATCTTTAGCAAACATATTTGCGTTACGCATATTATCTAAACGCGGTGCGCTAATCACTAAATCCTGATTGCCTGCTTGGAAAGTTACAATAATAGGATCAGATTCAAATAGCGTTTTATCTGAACCGTTATCAACTACTTCAGATACACGAACAACAACTTGGTGTTTGTTGTTATCATTGATATTGAAACTGTTTTGAGATTTTGTAAGAGAGGATTTTGCTTTTTCACCATCAATGGCAAGAAGAGAAATGTTTGGTGTTACGGTTACAGTTGCTGCCAAACTGCTCATTGAAACAGTTGCGGCGACACAGGCCAATGCAAAACGTGATAATTTCATGTACACTCCTAGTAAAAGTTAAAGCGAGTTTAAGAAGTCATTATCTTATGCCATTTCTTTTCAAAAGAACATAAAAATTTGGAGGGTTTCGTATGAAAACACAACAATTTATCGTTTATGGTCATGTTCAATGCGTTGGTTTTCGTTATTTTACTTACCGCGAAGCGCAACGTTTAGGTATTTTCGGTTGGGTCAAAAATCAAAATGACGGTAGCGTTGCCGTGTTGGCACAAGGCACGGAACAACAACTTGCTGCCTTTCAACAGTGGCTACAAAAAGGTCCGAAAACTGCTAATGTTTCCCATTTGGAATGTTTTCCGATAACGGAGCAAGAAGCTTTAGAAGAGTTTCGTATTTTGCACTAATTAACGCTCACTTTACTTAATTGGCGATCTTTCCATTTATTAATTATCACAGCAAAGATAAAAAGTATAGCTTGGGTCAATACAATCGTTGCGCCAGTTGCACTATCAAGATGATAACTGATGATAATTCCGCCAATATTGGATAATAATGCGCTTCCTATCGCAATCAATAACATTGTAGAAAAACGTTTACTTAACAGATATGCAGTGATTCCCGGTGAAATTAGCATTGCTACTACCAAAATCACGCCAACGATCTGCATTGCCAGCACGATTGACAAAGATAATAACGACAACAAACCATAATGCAAAAAAGTAGTATTTAATCCCATCACTTTTGCCTGCACAGGATCAAAACAATAAAGCAACAAATCACGCCATTTACTATAAATCAGCACTAAAATCACCGCTCCAATCACTAGCATTTGCCACATCTGTCGACGATCAATGCCCAAAATATCACCAAATAAAATATGAGTAAGATGTTGATTAGTCTGTACCTGACCGAACAAAACCAAGCCGAAAGCAAACATTCCAGAAAATACAATGCCCATAATAGTGTCTTCTTTCAAACGTGCGTGATTTTTCAAAAAACCGATACTACTAGCACAACCAATTCCAGCTAGAAAAGCGCCTAACGTCAATGGTAAATTAAAGATAAAAGCCAACACAATACCTGGCAAAACTGCATGTGAAATAGCATCTCCCATCAATGCCCAACCTTTTAATACCAAATAACAAGACAATACTGCACAGATTGTCGCAATCATTAAAGCAGTTATCAATGAAACCTGCATAAAGGGATATGAAATTGATTCAATTAACCAAGCCAACATTGTGATCTCCTAATGTTTCCGGCTAACGTGATAATAACGTTGCGTAAAAAAGCCGTATTTCGGCGAAAAAGCAAAAGCCAACAAAAACAGTAATGTTTGTAGAGTAACAATAATGCCACCGGTTGCTCCGTTCAGATAAAAACTTAAATAAGCCCCCAAACCACTAGTGAAAAAGCCGAAAGCAACCGCAATTTTCAGCAAAATTTTAAATTTATAGGTTAAGAGATAAGCTGTCGCTCCCGGCGTCACCACCATTGCGATTACTAAGATCGCACCAACGGTTTGCAAAGCTGCAACTATGCAAGCACTCAACAAAGTAAAAAACAGTACTTTTAATGCTATTGGGTTTAATCCACTCGCCTTCGCTTGAATTTCATCAAAAAAGACAAGTAATAAATCTTTCCAAAACAGCAATAACAAAATAAAACTGACCGTCAGAATTATCACAACTTGCCATACATCACTGTCAGCAATACCCAAAATATTACCAAGAATAATACTTTCTACATCCACCGAAGTAGGATTTAATGAAATCACAAATAACCCCAAAGCCAAAAAGGTGGTAAAAATAAAGCCGATAATGGCATCTTCACGCAATGGGGTAATCGCCTTTATCCATAAAATCGCCACTGCTGCCAAAATACCGGAAAAAAACGCACCAATCGCATACGGTAATGACAACGCATAAGCAATCGCCACGCCAGGCACTACCGAATGCGACAAAGCATCTCCGATCAATGACCAACCTTTTAACATTAAATAAGCAGATAAAAAGGCACATACGCTGCCAATCGCCGCACTAACCCAAATCGCTTTAAACATATAATCATATTGAAACGGCTGTATCAGCAGATCCCACATATTATTTTCCTTTTTTACGATTGAATAATGTTGCCGGCGGCTCATTTTTTGTTTTACCATAAAACACCGCTGCCTTTTCATCATCTGTTAACACAGTCACCGCTCGTTCATCACCGTCTTCGTGTAAATGTTCGCTGTGCAACTTGATATATCGCAACACACCACTGAACACTTTTTCCAGATTTTCCTGCGTAAAAGTGGTTGCCGTCGCACCACTGGCAATAACAGTTCGATTAATCATTACCACCTGATCACAATAATCCGGCACGCTACCTAAATTATGTGTTGACACCAAAATTAAACGCCCCTCCTTGCGTAACTGCTGTAACAGATTAATAATAGCTACTTCTGTTTGCACATCTACACCAGTAAAAGGCTCATCCAACAAAATAATCTGGCTTTGCTGAGCTAATGCTCTCGCTAGGAACACCCGTTTTTTCTGACCACCAGAAAGCTCTCCAATTTGGCGATTTTTTAAATGGGTAATATCCATTCTTGCCATCGCCTGTTCAACTGCGACTTTATCTGTTGCTTTTGCCATACGCAAAAAATTCATATGTGCATAACGCCCTTGCATTACCACATCGTAAACAGAAATCGGGAATTGCCAATCCACCTCTTCACTTTGTGGCACATAAGCGACAAGATGTTGCTTCAGTGCTTGTTTAACACTTTTATCACATAATCTAATCTGCCCTTGTTGTGGTGTAATTAACCCCATAATGCTTTTAAACAGTGTTGATTTTCCACTGCCGTTTACCCCAATTAAGGCACAAATGGTACCGCCTTCAAGATGAAAAGACATCTGTTGAATCGACGTATGTCCGTTGTTATAACGTACACTAATATTATCAACTACCAAAGAAGCTAAATCAGTCATTCTGTTTAAATCCTTTTGTTATTGTATTAACTGTGACTGTCAATAAATCAAGAAACGTCGGCACCGCACCATCCGGCTGCGAAAGTGAGTCAACATAAAGCACCCCACCATAATTCGCACCAGTTTCTTTCGCAATCTGTTTTGCCGGCTTATCGGAAATGGTGCTTTCACTAAAAATTACCGGCAATCGATGTTTACGCATCTGTTCGATAACGTGACGAATTTGCTGCGGAGAGCCTTGTTGTTCAGCATTAATCGGCCACAAATATAATTCAGAAAAGCCATAATCTTTAGCTAAATAACTAAATGCGCCTTCACTGGTGACTAACCAACGTTTTTCTGTAGGAATAAAAGCCAACTGCCGTTGAAATTGCTTATCTAATTCAATCAGTTTTTGTCGATAAACCGCTGCATTATGGTTGTAATTATCTTGATGTTGCGGATCATATTTCACCAATGCTTGACGAATATTCTCCACATAAATCATTGCATTTTTCGGCGACATCCAAGCGTGCGGATTGGCAAAACCTTGATAAGGCCCTTCGTAAATGGACAAAGGTTCAACCCCTTCACTAACAATTACACTAGGCACATTAGGCAAATTATTGAAAAAACGCTCAAACCACTGTTCCAAATGCAAACCGTTCCATAAAATCAACTGCGCATCCTGTGCTTTAACAATATCTTTTGGTGTCGGCTGATAATTATGAATATCTGCACCCGGCTTAGTAATCGACTCCACAATAGCACTGTCACCGGCAACATTTTGTGCAATATCCCGAATAATAGTAAATGAAGTAATCACTTTAAACGGTTTCGCCATTGCTAGTGGTGCAATCAACAAAAAAATCAATAATAATGCTTTTCTTAACACCTCATTTCTCCTTATCTTCAGATTAACTTTCACTATCCTACCACAACGATTTCTATTTGAGAATAATTCTCAACTACAAACATTTCGCTGGCTTAGGCAAACCTGCTAATTTTGTTGCCTGTTTTGCCGGCCCATCAGGAAATAAACGCTGTAAATAACGGCTATTCCCTTTGTCTTCTCCCAATTTCTGCGCCATTGCTTTAACTAACATCCGGATAGCTGGCGAAGTTTTATATTCTTGATAAAAATCACGCACAAAATGGATCACTTCCCAATGAGCTTCAGTCAATGTCAATGCTTCACGCTCTGCCAATATTTCAGCCAAAGCGGGAGTCCAATCCTCACTATTTAATAAATAACCCTGTGCATCCAATTCAATTTTTTTACCGTTAAAATCTAACTGTGCCATAATATTCCTCTGTTTTTTAGTTATTGTACAAAATTCTATGTTCAATAATGGATTAAATTACCTATCGTTACAATTTACAAGCCATAAAAAAACCGCATCGATTGATGCGGTTTCTATTACTCACTTAATATTAATCACGATTAGCGGATAAGATATTGAGCAAGCTGACAAAAATGTTATAAAGCGAAACATAAATGCTGACTGTTGCGCGAATATAATTGGTTTCTCCACCGTGAATAATATTACTGGTTTCCAATAAAATAGCGCCACTTGAGAACACAATAAATAAGGCACTAATCGCTAAATGCAATGCCGGAAGATTAAAAATCAAACCAGCAATCATACCAACAACTAACACAATAAAAAGCGAAAACATCATACCGGAAAGGAACGACATATCTTTTTTCGTTGTTAAAACATATGCTGAACAAGCAAAAAAGACTAATGCTGTACCACCTAATGCAGTAACAACAAGATCACCTAATCCTTGGCTGACATAAATATTTAAAATCGGCCCTAAGGTATACCCTAAAAATCCGGTAAAAGCGAATGTAGCTAAAATACCTAAACCGCTGTTGGCGAATTTATAAGTTAAAAATAACAAACCATAAAATCCGACCAACATCACAATTAACCCCGGATATGGCAAATTAAACGCCATTGATAAATAAGCGGTTAACGCGGAAAACGCAATTGTTAACGCCAATAAAAAATATGTGTTACGCAATACACGATTGGTACTCAACACTGAAGAAGCGCTTTCTCGGGTATCAATAACAATTTTTTGTTGCATAAAGTTCAGTCTCCTTAACTATCCAAAAATAACCTGATAACGGTAATAATTTCAACATTAAAAGTCAATCAAAATAGGTGTAAGAAAAGCATAAAGTGTAAAAAAAGCACATAAAGCTCAAAAAGCGTGCTATCAAACCTATTTTTACAAATTTTTATTTACTCGCTCTCTGAACTATACTATATTTCACATCGCTGAAAACAAGCTATCCTGCGGAGGAATGGTCGAGTGGTTGAAGGCACCGGTCTTGAAAACCGGCGAGGATTTACGTCCTCCAAGAGTTCGAATCTCTTTTCCTCCGCCATCCTTTTCATATTATCTCAGATAATCCTTAATATTCTCCTTTTTATTATTAAACTTTATTCAAAGTTTCCGTTGTCTATTCTTCTTTCTTGAACAAGATAAAACCATAAACAAGACTAAATTTCATAAAAAACTCCGCTAGAAACGGAGTTTAGATACAAACAGTTGTTAACATCACAACATCACTCGTTGTGCTATTGCATCGGCAAACTTACCGATACTAATAGCAAAGTAATAAGATTTATTCCAGTCCATAATGGTTTTAAAATTCTGAGATACTAAAAATGCCCGTCCTGCCAAGCCGTTTGGCAACACTAACCAAACCGGATCGGATTGAAGCTTCGCCAATGCCTGTTGTGAAAATCGATCCTGTGGCACAACAATACCACGTTTTAACCAATCACTTACAGATTTGGCTTTATGCTTTTCCACTCCACTTAATGAAGGATCAATCCTAGTAGAAAGCTGAACTTCAACGCCCCACGGCAATTTATCATTCCAACCAACAGTAGCTAAATAATTAGCGATAGAGGCAAACGCATCATAATAATTTGTCCAAATATCAGCGATACCATCACCATCACCGTCTTTGGCATAACTTAAATATGAACTTGGCATAAATTGCGTTTGTCCCATTGCGCCTGCCCACGATCCTTTCATCTGTTCACGCTCAATATGACCTCGATCAATAATTTCCAACGCTTTAATAAATTCCGGTGCAAACAGTGATTCTCGTCTGCCTTCAAAGGCTAATGTTGCCAATACAGACAGTACATCAAAATTACCTTGATAACGTCCGAAGCTGCTTTCCATTCCCCACAATGCCACCAAATATTGTGGTTGCACACCAAAACGGTGACTGGCAGTCATTATTTCTTGATTCTGTTCGCTGAAATAACGCACTGCCAACGCAATTTTATTCATTGTCAGCACTTTATTAAGATAATTGGTCACACCGTTTGGATTAGGTTGATTAGGTTTAGCTGTACGCTTACGCCCTGCCTGCTGTTGATCCAATTCTATTGAACGTTCAACAAAACGGATATTTTGTTGAGAATATGCCACATTGGCATCAACGCCCTGTTTTACCGCCTGTTGGCGCAGATAATCGACATATTGATCAAAGTTAGCAACAGAGCGTGGCTGGGAATAATTAACATCGGATGGCGTTTTATTAGTGGAACTGCCACAACCTACCAATGCTAAGGTGAGAACGGTGAGTACTGCTTTTTTGAACATTTTGCTTGATTATATTGTTAGAAAATTGGGGTGTTATTGTAATGCATTATGGTGAGGATGTTAATGTTTTGGTTTTGTATTGAGGCTTAGATTTCGCCCTAAAGAGCGACCCCATTTTACTGCGGCTGCGCCTTGCACTTCGTGCCGTTGCTAAAGCAACGTTCAACCCGTAGGGTTGTCTTTGCTTGCCCAAAGAGAATGGGGAAAGCACTCTGAGCGCTTGCTTTTCCTCATTCTGGTCAGATTTTCTGGATGGTAAAAAAACAGATTTTTAAATATTTGACTGTTTTTAGTCATAAAAAATCTGCACCTCTGTGTGTTGGATAATCAGTCCAACTTTAGGGTGCAGATCAAAAGTGGGAATAGTTTTTTATCAATCGTAATAAATATTGTAAGTCATCTTGGCTGATATTGTTCCACCTTTTGGTGTTTTATTTGGTAATTTACGATAATAAACCTCATAACGATGCTTAGGCTTTTGATTAATAGTTAATGCCTCCTGATTAAATGAGTAAAAACCTGCCGCTTGATCTCCTGTTGGCTTATTAAAAAAATCACCGTTTGCTATTAAAGGTTGTCTATAAGTTAAATACTGTTTAGTAACTGAATCTTTTACACTTAATACAGTGTATGTATTAGCGGTTTCAGGTGAATGTAATCGTCCAATTGCCCCAACAGACGGTAGCGTGCCTGTATTTTCTGGAAAAAGAGCATCAGTAAAGAGAATATAAGCATTTTTTACACTTCCTCCGGGGCAATTAAGCCCAATATCAAAAGTTTTACCTAGCACTTCGTCATTCTCATTAAGTTCTTTTACAGTCACATCTTTTAGTTTAACCGTTTGGTTATTATCTTCCAGTGTACAAGTTCGAGCAAAACTAAAGGTTGCCTCATTCGCGGAGGTAACTTTTATCATAGAGAATGAGTTATATTTATAAGCCCTATTATCATTAGCTTGATAATCCGCTACGGTATTACCTGATGTCGTTTTATCCACACATAACATCGTAATGATTGCCAAAGGCGTGTTTGCCGGAATAGAAATATCTGCTGGCGTTGAATTATAGAGAAAAGTATCTTTTAGCTTTAGTCTTAAATCAAAAATCAGTGATTCTCCTCTGTCAACAATGGCAAATTGATATGGACCTGTACCGTCAATGGTTACTAGATGATTATTTACTTCCAGTAATCTTCTTTCAAAATACTGACTATTTTTATCTTGTGTATCAAAATATTTAATTTCTAGCCAAAATCGATCCGTTGAATTCGTTACACCGGAGCGTCTCTTACAGTAGTCTCCCGCCATTATTTCACCTATATTCCAACGATAAACCACCTCATTATAACCAACACGATTATAATTAGCGCTAATATATTTTTCTTGTGTTGGTACTCCACTTGGTCCTCCAACATCTATCCCTTCAAATGTATAGGCAAAAGAAAATGATGGTTTAAACAAAATCACCAAAGCCATCATTGATATAAACCAATGAATTATTTTCCCTTTCATTTTTTCCCCTTTTAATAAAACTGGCATTGTATTGGCACGATAAGTAATTTACCGTCTTCTTGTTCTGGTAACTGATAATTTGCTCGACAGTGATGTCCATCCCAACTGAGATGAAGCTCACCTTTTTCAGCAATACCTCTGGTATAAATTTTGCCACCTTGTGCAACAACGCCAATAGATTTCTCATTTTGATCAAATACTTCTGTTCCTAATGGTGGCAATTGTTCTTTGTTTTCGATTTCAAAGAACACGGATGAGCCTGCTGTGGTTGCAAAATTAATTAAAAGTGCTTGGTTAGCACGAGGAATCACTTGTTGCTCGGTCGCAGCTAATTCAACAGAACTCGGCAAATTATTGCCATCTAAACCTATATAATTGATAGTATATGGTTCAACATATGGCACGATACCATTACCAAAATAATCAATTTCATTACCTATTGCGCTATTAATCAACGCACCTTTTGCACCTTTGGCGTGAATAATCGCAAAGTTGTCACCTAAATCATTGGATAATGTAATGCCTTTTGGATGAGCTACAACAGCTCCAGAAGCACCAACAGACATTTGTTGATTACCTTTATTACTACGACTCCATGAACCATTAAGACGGGCAAAAGAACTAGAATAGGTGTTACTAAAAGCAATTGAACTAACATCACTTTGTTGTTGCTTACTGACAGAGAGAGTATAGGTATAACGCTGTTGTTCACCCAATGTACCAGATAATGACGTATAGGCAGAATAGCCATCCTTAACGCTATGGCTAATATCTTGTGAAAGATAAGAGCCATTCGCGTTATCACCTAATGGTAATGATAGAGAAAGATAAATTCGTTTATCATTGTTGCCATCATTATTAATTGATTGAGAAAATGACAGACTATAATTTAATTTCTTGTAATTATTGCTATAGCCAATTTGGTATTCATTGCGTTTTTGCTTAGTTCCCCAATAGGTAAACGTACTTCCAGTAATATAAGCACCACCCCATCCGTCTTTAAATGTTTGACTTACAGATACCTGAAATTGATTTTTTGGGCGATAGCTATTCAATGATAAATTCAGTCCGTTTTCGTAAGCAAATTTCCGTTCATTTGCTAAAATGACATCTTGTAAACTGAAGTAATCGCGTGATAAATAACGATATGCAGCTAAAGTAACGTTTGTATTTGTTGGTTCGATATGCGTGTTATAACTAAAATAAAGATTGTATCCCTTAAATTTTTGATCAAGATTATGAAAAGTTGCATTAGAGAGCGTTGCATTTGCCGCAAATGCTCCAATCGGCGTATTAAAAGAAAGACCTAACAGCTCAGAATGGTAATCTTTAGACAGGATCGCCCCAAGATTCAATGTTAAATTATTAGTTAAACCATACTGCCAAGTGGCTTGTGCAACATTTGTATCAAAAACAACATTACCATAACGATAACGTCCAGCAGCAATTTGATAACGGCTATAGCCTGGACGAATTAATTGTGCTGCCGCCGTATAAGGAACAGTAAAAGTGCGTTTTTCTCCATTTGCTTCTAAAATTTCTACTTGAATATCGCCACCATACCCTGTTGGAAAGAGATCATCAATTGAAAATGCCCCAGGAGGAACAGACACTTCTCGCAATAAATTGCCATTTTGCCGTATGCTGACAACAGCATTGCTATTCGCAACGCCACGAATAACGGGAGCATAACCGCGTTCAGAACTAGCCAACATTCTATCATCAGATGCTAACTTTATTCCACGCAGTGATAAACTATCCATCAAAACGCCATTAGTATATAAATCACCGATAGTTAATTGCCCACGAAGTGCGGCAACATCGTGTTGTAAGTAAGTAGCGATCCGTTGGTAATGAGAATCTTGTTGTGGACTCCAACTCATAGCCCCACGATGACGTAATGCCCAACCAAACAAGTTTATACCTGACTCAATGCCTAGATAGCTTTGATAAAAATTTTGATCACTGTATTGGTAGCGATAATGGCTAGCGTTGTAACGTAAAAATGCTACAGGAATACCATCTTGCCATTGTGCAGGTGAGATATAACCTTTTGGACGTTGCACAACTAGAGCCTGAGCAATATCCACATCTAATCGCAATTGCCCAGCATCAAAATTTACTTTTGCCTCTGGCACTTGTGGTGCAAATAAGCGACATTGCTTAACTTGATGAGTTTTACCTGAAAACGCAGCAGATTTTAAATCTAATAATGTTAACAACGTTGGTGTAGCACAAAGTCCGATAGATTTTTGATCAGGAAGCTCCACAAATTGTAAAGTGATACGCCCACGTAACTCATTATTTACATAAACATCCGCAAGATATTCACCAGCAGGAATGGGATTCCCATAACTGAATCGTTGAATATCAATATTTTTTTGAGCTTCACTGCCGTATAAGAAGCCAGGGTCAAATTCAACGTAGTCACTAGCATAACTATTGATGCAACAACTACTAAATAGCACCAATGATATATAGCTACGTCTAAATTTTGTTAAGGGTAAGAAAATATTTCGCATAATCATTAGGCATTAATGTTGTAATGGGCTGCTTCCAAGTGAATCACTACCATAGTCATTAAGAATATCCCATTGTACAGTAGTATCTTTTCCTGAAGGAACTTTGTTCAATTCAAAAACAGCTTTAGAAAACGGTGCAATCATATTAGCTCGTGAGGTTTTAGCCATATTTTTCCCTTGACCGACACCCGCACCGACATAGGTAATGTAATATGGCGTTGGATTATCCACTTGTAATTGTTTACCTTTTAATTGCCATTTTACTTTGGTGTAAGCTTCTGATGGTGAAAGAGGAAGATTCGCAGGGCGGTAAAATAGCTTAATACGGCTGCGTAATGCAATTTGTAAATAATTTTTGCTCTTATCTTTTGGTGATGGTGGAATATCTAACACATTTAAATAAAAAAGTGATTCCCGATCTGAGGGCAATGATCCCCCTGTATAAATTAAACGCAATGTCTGACCTTTATTCCCATCAACACGAGAAATAGGCGGTGTAATCACAAAGGGCGTTTGAATTTTTTCTGGTGGTGTATTAGCATCACCATCATCAATCCAAGCTTGCACTAATGAAGGTGAGTCGCCTACATTGGTTAATTGAACACTCACATTTTTGGCATCAGACGGATAAATTACCCGCGTGCCTGTAATAACAATATTTGCTGTCGAGGAAGAAGCCCAGAAAGCAGCCAATATAAAAATCGTAGCAAATCTTTTTTTTAACATAAACATCCGCCAACAAATACAAAGATGATAAAAAATCGGGCAGAATATCTGCCCGAAAAAGAACTAGAACATAGATTATTCGTATGCGATCATATAATCAACTTGACCTTTAACATTACCAGCAGTAACACTATTAGTTTCTGCATAATAACGTGCTTTATATTGTAAAGTCGCAGACCCAGTTGGTGAAGAGCCACTTATTGCTACAGTTTTAGAGCCTTGTGCAGTAGCTGATTTAGAAATATCAATTACATTAGTGTTATCGGAAGCATTATTAGCAATTTGAACAGTCACGCCAGTGGCTGGAGTATCAGTGGCTTTATTAACTAAACGCCCTTCTGCACTCACTTTTTGAGGCTCATTAATAAAGGCAGCATAAATTTTTTCGTTAGTAGCAAATGCTCCGCCTCCTGTTTTACTACAATTTGTTAGTTTAATTTCAAATGGAGTATCCATTGCGGTAGCACCTTGGTTAGGCAATGCAGATTTAGAAATTGTAGCTAAGGTAACAGTAATATCAGGAGTGCCTTCATTAATTGTACAAGTAGTATCCACAATTTTACCGTTGATAGTAATAGTGCCTCTTTGTGCTGGTGGATCATCCGCAAACGCACCTTGTGCCGATAAGCCTAAACCAGCGGTAATTAAAGTTGTTAAAAGTAATTTTTTCATTTTTTCAAATACTCCTTCAGGATTAAGTTAATTTACGTAGGAGTATACATAAGTTTTTAGGGGGGGGGGCAAGTAAATTTTACTAAAGAAATGTAAATTTACACGTAAGGATAGAAATATTTAAAAACACCTTTCAAATAAACTCAATATAATCAATATGTTAGCTTGTATAAACAGAAAATTTAATATCACTACTCCATTTGGGCGTAAACAATATAAATAAAGAAAAAAGCAAAAGAGTTGAATGCTCTGATCCCGAAAAGTTTGGCTATTGTTTTAAGGACTGAATTCTATATTGAACAGGACTCAGTCCATTTAATGTTAATTAAATTCTGTTTTCATTGTAATAACGAACATATTCTTTGATAACAAATTCCAGTTCTTCAATGCTTTCGAAGGTGTTGTTATAAAAACATTTCACCTTCATCCGACCAAAGAAACTTTCCATAGCAGCATTATCTAAACAATTTTCTTTCCTCGACATATTCAGCACAATATTGTGCTGAGTGGGTTGTGTTGCGGAAGAATTAACTAATTTTTAAGTGTTTTCAAGAGATTTTCTACCGGCGGAGGCATCTGTAAGTAGAATCCATTTTGCTCAATCTGCTCTTTAACATTTTGATTATCTGTATGAATTAATTTCTTTTTTCCGTCTAAATTGAACAACATCACAAATTGAGGTGTCCCAAAAGCGTTTAATAATGACTCAGGTACTGATGAAAAATCATCTCTTTTTTCAATATAAAGATACATTCCATCTTTTCTGCGACTTTTATAAATAGCACACAACATTGTTATACCTCATTCTGACTATGGCAAAATACTCCCCAATAATTGGCGCTGACATCATCATTAAGCCAAAAATTACCTGTAAGCAGGTTATAGTGATATCCTTTCAATTGCTGACAAGCTAATCCAACTTGGTCGCAATAAGCCAATAATTCCGCTGGTTTAATAAATTTTTCATAATCGTGGGTACCTTGAGGTAACATTTTCAAAACATATTCCGCACCAATCACTACTAATGCCCAAGCTTTCAAAGTGCGATTAATGGTGGACATAAACAATACTCCATCAGGTTTTAATAACTCCCGACAACTACGAATAATTGAGAGCGGATCAGGAACGTGTTCCAACATCTCCATACAAGTAATTACATCAAATTTTTCTGCTTGAAGTTGTTGATGTTGCTGTAAAAAATCCTCAATTGTAGATTGCTGATAATCGATTATTAAATTATTGTCTTGTGCGTGTTGTTTGGCAACGGCAAGTGGCTGTGGGCTCATATCAATACCGGTTACGTTTGCGCCGGATTTTGCCATACTTTCAGATAAAATACCGCCACCACAACCAACATCCAGCACTTTTTTCCCATTCAACCCATTGCTGTGTTGCAAAATATAATTCAAACGCAAAGGGTTTAATTGATGAATTGGTTTAAAATCACCATTTAAATCCCACCAACTCGCCGCCATTTTGGAAAATTTATCCAATTCTTGCTGATCTATATTTTTATTTTCCGAATTTAGCTGTTGCATATTTATCTCCCTTTACTTAGCCCATTGGTTATTATCCAACATCATATCCGCTAAAGTAACTCTTTGTTTGAATTTTAATATTTGCTGTCTTAATTCATCATTATCATTACTTATAGACAACTGCTTCTGTTCTAAAAAAGTAGCTGTTCCGGCAGGACTGATCATACCAATAATTTGTCCGTTACTGACAAATAATGTCGGTGCAGTTGTTTTTGGATGTAATAAAGATTGTCCGAAAGTAGATATCGGCGTATCAATACCCAATAAATCCAACATTGTTGGAAATAAATCATATTGTGAAGCAAATTGAGATTCTCTTTTTGCCGGTAAACTGCCATCCGGTGAATAAACAATCAAAGGAATATGAAACTGCTCTTTTAAATTTTCTGAAGGTAATGAATTTAATGTATGATCCGCAGTAAAAATAAAAATAGTATTTTGATACCAAGGCTGTTTTTCGGCTGCTTTCATAAATTGTTCCAATGACCAATCAGAATAACGAAGAGTATTTAAAAAACCATTTTCATTAGATTGATCATGCGGATAAATATGAAACTCTTCACCAGCATCAGCAAAAGGTTCGTGTGTAGATCCAGTAAATAAAAAAGCAAAAAAAGGTTTACTTTCTGGTGTTTCATTTAATTTATTTAATAAAAATTGTAGGCTATCATAATCCCAGCCGAAATGTGGTGGTTCCTGTGGATATTTTTTTATAATAGGAACATCTTCCTTGCCATAATATTCTTGGAATCCAAGAACATTAGCAATACTGTTTACATTGAAAGATCTACGGTTGGATGTCTGCATCATAATAGTGCGATACTGATGATCATTTAATATTTTACCAATCCTACTTATCTTATTTAATTCTAATCCAAAACCCAATACCGGATGATTATTTAATGCTGGTACAGACGATAGAACTGCTTGAATACCAATAATACTCCTTTTCCCTGCAGCATAATAATTATCCCAAACTATTGATTTTTCAATTAATGAATCGATAAAAGGTGTAACATTATAATTACGATGTGCCAAACCATCAATATATTTATAACTCCAACTTTCCAGTAAAATAAAAACTATATTTTTATAATTTTCTTTCTCATTTGATTGGAATAAAAACACATCATCTCTAAAAGAGATTTGATCTTTTTCTTTATCCGTTAATAAATTTATTGGTCCTAATTTTTCTTGCTTACGGAACTGCTTCCACACAACAAATGGACTATTTAAAACTAGATTAGCTTGTGAAGCTGATATTGTATTCTCGAAAGCATCCGCATAACTAATTGGTCTACCTTGAATAATCATTCCTCGTGCTAGCCAAAAACAAAAAATAAGAAAAGAAGTTCCCAATAAAATGCGAGAAAATATAGAACTCGAATTCAAATTTACACTATTTTTTAATGGATAAATAATAAAAGCAATATAACTTAATATTATCATCCCTAATATAATAAATCCTGAAATGGTGTATAGTAAACGTGATTTAAAAGCAACATCAAAAAGAAAACCTATATCTTTATTAACTAAAAAAATTTCTCTACCCAAATGACGATACACTTCACCAAAATAAGCCAAATCTATCAAAGAAATGATAGAAAAAACAATAAAAAAAATTAGTGAAAAATAAGATAAAACCTTTTGAAATCTTAAAGAACCAATTATAGAAAAAGGTAATATGCTAATTAATAAAATAGGAGACAAGAAAATAACACTAATATTAAGATCAAATCTAATTCCATACAAAAAAGATTGTAATAGCTCTTTTATACTAATCTGATCAAGAAAATAATCTGGATATAATCCAATAAATAATAATCGAAAAAATAAAAATAAAAAAATTGAAAAAATAAGTAATTTTACTGGTAGCTTTAATTGCTGCATCTATTAAGTCCTAATTAAATAATACTGTTTGCAATAAGGTGGCTAATTTTTTATATCCAATAGGATTAAAATGCAATCCATCAGAAGTGAATGCTAAGTCTAATTGATGATATTGATCCTGCAAAACACTGTTCACATCAACCAATGTAATATTTTTATCAGAAAAATAATCTCTCAATTGCTGATTAAAATCATCAATCATCTTACTGTTAACTTCTCGTTTAAAAGCAACATAACTTACTTCCATTAAATAGATTCGACTTTCTGCATTAATTTTTCTCAAATATTGCACTGTTTGATCCAACCAATAAAGCGTATCTTCTGCGTGCCAACCAACACGAAACATTTCATTAATACCTAAAAATATTAAGGTATCTTTTCCTAACCCTTTTATTAATTGCTTCTGTAAAATTAGTTCAACATATTGTTGAGTGGTAATGCCGCCGATGCCTAAATTGTTCACTTCAATATTATTTAACTGTTCAATTTGCCAATAATCCCAAAGAGAATGCCCTACCAATGTAATATCGGAAATACGATTAAAATCTTTAGATTTTTCTCTTATTCTACGTTGAACATTTAATAAAGAAGTTTGATTTTTTATTCTTAATTGCAAAATTGCTTTTACCCATTCATATTCAAAGCTATCTTCAATAAATAATGATCCTTCTTTATCCATCATATAAGTTTGAATATTCACCAACTTATTTAACGTATTAAATGGCAATCGATACAAATAAATTGAATGATTTTCCTGTTTTCTAGGATCAATAGAATATAAATAATCTGTTTCCTGCTGTTCGAATAATCGGCAACATTGCTCGATCTGTTCGGTTTTGCGTAGAGGTGTTTCAGGCATTAAAATCACAGCATAATCATTCTGTTTTGCCATTGGATCTAATTGTTGCCAAATAGTCAATAATGCTTGTACTGAACAAATCGGCTTCTCCACTTTAAAAACATCGATAGGGTAAGTTTTTAAAGCATCTTTATATTGTTGTTTATCAGTAATAACAATAATTCGTTCAAAACATTTTGCTGCCAATGCTGATTCTATGCTATAACCGGCAACCAATTTACCTTCCAGCATCAACACATTTTTATTAATTAAATTTTCTGATGAAAATACCGGAATTAATGCCACTTTTTTCATTTTTATTCCTAAATTTTTCTTAATAATTTATAAACTTTCCCTAATAGTTTTCCCGGTAAAATTCGGGTAAATGCACGCACAAAAAATACTGCTAATGCGCCGATTGGATTCTGTACACCTAATTTTATTTTTAATTTGGCTAATTTCCATTCACTCTTAAAATATTGCATACCACGACGACGATTATACATATTTTGCCCTGCTCGCATTTTAATTAAAATATCAGGCAAATTATGTGCAATATAACCGGCACTTAAAAAACGTAACCATAAATTATAATCTTCTAAAAATAGGTGATGCTGATAACCGCCTACTGCTTGAATTGCTGATTTTTTATATGCCAATGCCATATGGTTGAACGGGCTGCGCACCGGTGCCATTTTTTTGATATCTGCATCTTCAACCGGCACACGGCGAATTGAAGTAACTCCCGGATTAGCCTCATCAAATTCCTCGATTTGTCCACCAACCATAGACACCTCCGGATGGGCTTCGATATAAGCAACCTGTTTCGCAAAACGATCTTGAACACACAGATCATCAGTATCCATCCGGAATACCCATTCATTGCTGCACTCTATCAATCCAGCATTTAGCGCTTTACCTAAACCTACATTCTCTGGTAGCGGCACAATCTTAATCGGTAATTTCTGTTGCCATTCATCAACACAATCTTGCAACTGCTGCGGTATCTGCCCATCAAACACTAAAACAATTTCACTCGCCGGAACAGTTTGTACCGCTAAACTAGCAAAACATTGAGACAAATATTCCGCTTTTTCTTTATAATACAAAGACATCAAAACTGAAAACTTCATTAAAAACTCCTTCACACTCAGTGTGAACGTTGTAAAACTTGCTGATATACATCCATTAATTGTTGTATATGATGTTCAATAGAAAACCCTTTTTCCGACATAATATGAGCATAGTCCTCACGCTTCTGATTCTGTTGCATCACACTAATTGCATCAATCCATTGATCAATATTTTCTATTGAATAAAACTGAACTAAATCGGTAATAGCCACTTCGTTTGTAACTCGATCACTGATCAAATTAGGTAGTCCGTTACATTGTGCTTCCAACACGGAAAGTGGAAACCCTTCAAAAAAAGAGGGTAATAAAAAAAGGTCAAATATATTTAATAATTGCGGTACATCCTGACGAAAACCTAAAAAGACAACTTTATCTTGTAATTTATGCTTTTGCACCCATTGCTTGCACTCATTTTCTCCAGCACCGACACCAATTAAAAACAATTTATAATTTTCCGTTCTTTTCGCTAATATTGAAATTAAATTTAATAAAAAATGATGATTTTTAACAGGTTCAAAATTACCAATATGCCCTAAAACAATAGTATTATCAGATAAATTAAATTGATTACGTAATAATGCTCTAATATCTGCTTTAAAAACAAATTTATTACAATCAATCGCATTATAAATAATTTTATAATGCTGATTTTTAAATAAAAATTCTCCTGCTACCCGACTGCACGCAATTCGATCTGTCACTAATGGTTTTGTTAATGAATAAAATAAACGATTAATTAAGGCTTTAATCTTACTCCCCGAAGGCTGACTGCTGTGTGAATGCAAAATACGTCCTATATGTTTCTGTTTTGCACAATAAAAATGCATAAAAGATAAATAAGGATTATGTGCGTGGACTAAATCAAAATGATATTGTTGATAAAGCTGCTTGGTTGCTTTCCATAATTTTCCGGTAATTAAATTTTTAATTGAAAACATTGGTAGATGATGAAAAACCACACTTGGATTAACTGCTAAAATTTGATTTTCAAATTCGACAAATCGCTGTGGCGCATAATAGCTAATATGCAAGACATAATTTCCTTGTGGGAAATTTTGCGCTACTGTTTTTAAATAACTACCTACTCCACCGTGTACTGCTATACCACAAAAATATAAGATATGTATTTTATTATTCTGCATTTTTCTCTGTTCCATTCGCTAATTCAGCAATATAAAAATAACCAAATAAAGCAATAAAACTCACCATCCCTTTAATCAATAAAATTAAATAAAGACTCAATAAAGCAAAATAAAGCATTGCTCTTGATGGTGTAATTGCCATTGTTTTAGCACACAAATAAGCGTACACAGCAATATTAATAACCACGCCAATAATTCCGGTTGCAAAAATAATCCTCAAATAACCGACATCCGTTCCCATATAATAAAGGCCGTCGACACTATTTTGTGCTAAATAAAATCCGTCACCAACCAACCAAGTTGTCAATGTTGTCGGTAGAATTTGATACATCTCCAATAGAATATCCGTTGATTCTGTTTCTAGTCCTTGTCCGGAAAATAGATTAATAAAGAGTTCTGCTGCAAAGTAGAATAATTTAGAATGCATTAAATCAATTCCAAGTAAATTATTTAATACAGCATAAAGGAACAATAATAACAATAGCAACACGCCCGGAATCAATAAGAAACAAAATAACGCCAATCGATAATAATTAATAAAGTAACGCTGAAAACAGAAAATTACTGCACCAATCGCAATACCGACAAGCACTGTTCTCGCTAACAGTAAACCGACTAAACTGATAAACGCAAATAAAATCAGATCACGAATAAATAAAATACGCTTTCTCCGTTTTGATAAACGGAAACTCAATAAAATTAAAGTGAAGGCATAAATAATCCCTGCTCCAAAAAATTGTGTTCCAAAGCCGATAAATCGATTTCCTTGTTCCAATGAAGCAATGATTAAACCTCGACCTTCACTATATTTAATCAGAAACAATAATAATTGTTGCATAAAAGGCAATATATTGACGCCAATTGTCAATATTGACTGAATTACAACTGCAGTAATCCAGATAGAAGTTAATTTCTGGTAATCAACAGGTTGATAAATCCAAGTAGCAAAACAATAAAGAAAATAAGCAGCAAACAGATAAATAATAGGTGTTAATCCATTTTGGATTAAATAAGCAACTTCAAACCCACTAGGATTTAATAATTTTGCCGGCAATAATGAAAAGGCAAAAGGCACAAATAAAAAAGCTAGCGGCAGTACATTCACTGCGATACGCTCTCGGTTAATATAATTTTGGAATGCTAAATAAAGACCAATTACACCCATCGTAAATGATGGGTGCAATGGAATAAAATTATATTTGATATTAAATAACCAAGTGAGAAATAACCAATAAAATATAATTTTTCTCATTATTTCCCTCACTTAGTTCTACCTATTTTCTCAGCCATTTTAAACCTAAAAGTTTGACCCATCGGGTAAACAACAATTTACCCACTGGATAACTCACTGTTCTGCTGATCTTGCGATAAATATGACACAACATCATTAAATTTAATTGCACAATATTAGCTCTATTCGTAGACAAAGAATATTGTAATATTTCATTATCTGTTAATGATAATTTAAGATGAGTCAATAAATAATGATGAATTTTTGATATTATCTGATTACGTTGCTCAAGATTTTTTGCTAATAGCCGTGTTTCACTATTTTCCAATATGCGGTAATTCAATACCACATCTTTCAAATTAGCAAATTGATATCCTTTCGCTAATAAATGTATCCATAAGCCATAATCTTCTGCACGATAATATTGCTGTTGATAAAAAATATCATCACGATCCAATACAGATAAATTAAACATCACTGTCGGATGATTAAAAGCTGAAGCTAAAAATAAATAAGCTTTTATGTCATTATCTTCTGTTGGTAATGCTAAAATTTCAGATTGAACATTTTCACCAAATGTTTTCATTGCACCACCTAATACGGCAATATTCGGGTGAATTGATAAAAAATCTACCTGTTTTTCAATACGATCCGGCAAAGCTATATCATCAGCATCCATTCGCGCAATATATTTCCCTTGTGCTAACTGGATACCTTTATTTAATGTTGCAATTAAGCCTAGATTTTTTTCATTTTCAATATAACGAACTCGTAAATCCTGCTGAGCAAATTGCAATAGAATTTCCTCTGATTTATCAGTAGAACCGTCATTTATAACAATAACTTCTAAATGGTGGTAGCTCTGTTGCAAAATCGACATTAGCGCCGCTTCAATATATTTTTCAGCATTATAACAGGGAATAATAACTGAAACTAAAGCTTCATTTTTCATTATTTTGACTCATTCAATAAATAACATTGTTCAAAATCTTGTAACCACGTTTGGTAGAATGAGGCATTCTTACCATAAGAATTATCATAAATATAAACTGCTTTCCCTAAAAGAATACCCAAAATAAAACAATGAAGACGTGTAGTATAAATAGTATCGTAATAATTCAGAAAATTAATTCCTAATTCCATATAAAATTCTCGACGATTTTCTATTTTTTCAATCGGCTGGCAATACAACGGCATAAATATCGGCATATGATTAGCGACTTTAAATAAAAACTCTCTAAAGCTAAAAGAAGAAAAATTAGGATTATATTTAATCAGTTGTTTAAATTCTTTTTCAAAACTTGGCCAGTCAGATACAGTAACATTTTCTAATTCGGTTACTTCGTGATAATCTACCTCTATATTTAATTCTTTATCTGTACGTTTTACAAATAATGTTTTTCCACTTTTTTCTTCTTGAATAAAATTATCCAAATTTAAACAAAATGCCATATCAGGCAGCAGTAAGATCTGACACTTTGTAAAATATTTATTCAAAATGCCATAAGAAATTTGATCTCTAGCACAAATAGTTACATTACCGTGTGCATTAAAAATTTCAGCACTCTTTTCTAAATTTTGTTGTGATTGGAAATAAACTGTTTGTGGAAAAACAATAATTTTATTTTCTCTGCAATGAGAAGTAATATTTTCTCTTAATTTTTGACACACTTCCCACACATCACCGAAATTACCACCACCATGAAATAAAATAATATCACTCTTATCGATTTTCTTCATATCGACATTGTAATAAGGCGCCGAATATTTGAGTTTATGTGGAAGTCGAGATAAATACGCCAATTCACCTGCCCAAATTGCTTGATCACCAATATTTTGATGATCCGGAATGTCTAATAATACATAATCTCCATCAATTAATGGATCAAGACGATCATAAATAATTTCACTTAAACGAGATAACTGCTTTCTATTTGGATTAATCATAAAACTCTCTCTTTTAATTTCTGTACGATTTTGCTAAGTAATTGCTGATTTAAAAATAGAGAAATAATTAATGCAATTACAAACAAACTCCAATTAATATAAACCTGATTTAAACTAACAAGATAACAATAGCCTAAACTTAAAATAAGCGGCATCCAGAAAGACTTTATTGTTAAAACTACAGGATAAAAACTTTTTACATCCTGCTGACGAATAACAAATACCAAAATAAAACTTAATAACGTTCCCAATGCTGCTGCAAATAACCCAATATATTCAATTAGGAAATAACTAACCATAATATTAATTACAGCACCAAAAATTGTTGTCGTTAATATTTTTAATGTATTCTTTTTCTGTTGATATGCTATCCCTAAGAATGCACAGAATGAAGTAAATATTGTTGCTAATACCAATATCGACATATATTTCCAAGCTTCATAAAAGCGAGATGAAAAAAGATAATGAATTAATGGTTCACTAATACTGATAAAAATTAGACCTACTGAGAACATAAATCTAGATAACTGTGAAAATGTATTTGTTATTTCCTCAAAATAATCTGCTTTATCCTCTTTTAAAATGATATCTTGCCACGCGAGTAAAAAGAGTGAAAAAACAATCATTAAAATGCTAGGTAATCGTGATGAAACCGCATAAATACCGTTTGCTGCCGTATTTAACTGTTGGAAAATAATATACTTATTTGCCATAGTCATTAACCACCAGCTCACCGCATTGGGAACTAATGGCAAAGAATAACTTAACATCGGTATAATTAATTTTATATCAACATATTTTCCTGATAAATAATGATAAACTTTCCAACGCCATAAAATAATAATATTAACGACAACATTTGCTACAATCATTGCTAATAATATAGCTCGTAACTTATTATCATAAGTCCATAAAAAGACTAATGAAAATAATACTAATAATAACGAATATAAAATACCGATTAATGCAAATTTTTGTATTAATCCTAGTCCACGTAATACTTGTTGTAAAATAAAAAAGAGTGCAGAAAAGAAAAGAAATAACATTGTTTCCACGACATAAGGTTGTGGATAAAAATAAACAATAATCCCCACCACAATAAATACAACTATGGTCACAACTAGGAATAAACTTAAAGCTGTTGTAATTATTTTTCCTGCAATATTTATTTTATTATCTACAATTAACCATCGATAAACTGCATCTGATAATTGTAACGTTATTAATGGAGTAATCAATAAAGCAAAGGTTAAAATTAAATCATATTGTCCCATTTCTACTGTTGTTAGATAAAGTGAAAAAATAGGCAATAATAGAAATGATAAAATTTTTGAACCAAAACTACCAATACTATAGATCAGTGTATTTTTGAGCAACTTATCGCCAATTGTATTAGACATATTAATCTTTCTTTAATACTTTAATAAATAACAAAACTAAACACGATAATATAAATCCAAACAACACACCAATTGCCAAAATTAAACTTTTTTGTGGTTTAATTTTAACCGGAAAACTTGGAGGATTTTTATATTGAAAAATATTTATTTTCAATTTATCAGTTTCATCTACCAATTTTACCAACTCTGCTATCTGTGTTTTTGCTTGATAATAAGAAATAGGATAAATAATATTTTGCTGCTGTATTGCTTCAATTTGTGCAGCTAAATTTTCTCGTCCTAATAAATACAAATAAGGATTATCTAATTGTGTTATATTTTTCGCCAAATCAATATTAACATTGATATTAATATTATTTCCCTTATTTTTCTCTACTAATGCAGTAACATTATAAGCAGTCTGTAGATATTGCAAATAAGTCTGTTTTTCCAACATTAACTGATCAGTAATTTGCTGTTGTTGGTATTTTAAAGCCTTAATTTTCTGTTTAATTTGAATTAATAAATTTTCAATTTCTTGTTGATAAGTAATACGATTGACATATTTTACAAAGCCATCCAATGTTGATTGCAATAGCTGTTCATCATTATCAATAAAGCTAATTTTAACGGATGGAATATCTGCTAAAGCTCTATTTTCTGCTGTAATTACAGTAATATTATTTCCTTTTTTCGTCATATCTGGTGTAATTACTGAAATACTTTTAATTAATCTATTCAAAAGAGCTTGCTTCTGCGTGTCGCTTTGATTTACACTGAGTCGTTGATAAAGGGGAGATTCCAAAAAATATTGTTTACGAGCATCAATAATCGAAATATTATTAACGAACTGATTAAACAAAGAACTTGAAATACCCTGCATAGAAAAAGGCTCATTACTAATTAAGCTATAACGTTGCTGCAAATCTAGCAATGCCTCAATAGAACCATTACTTGCCGGCACTGCTTCAGCACTACTACTCCACTCCGGTTTAATTGTATTTACATAAAGATAAGAAACAAAAGTAAACAATAAAGTAGATAACAAAATCCACCATTTTTTACGCCAATAATATTGAAATAAAATAATAAGATTAAAATTATTGTCTGATCTTACATTAGATTCTGATGTCATACTTGAGATATCCTTTATGCTTTCTTTTTTATGTTTAATCTTAATAAAAAAGATTAACGCATATAAAAGCCATTTGATTATTGGTTGTTATAGCTTAAGATAAATGACTTATTTTACACTTAGCACTACTAAAAATAAATTGAAAAGAAAAAGGCTTATTAATATTTTTAACAAGCCTTTTATCAAATAAGAAGAGCAATTAATTAGTTGAGATCACAACACGACGATTCGGTGCTAAACATTGACGCAATGCCGAGCCTGTTTCTTTTTCACAAGCTTTAACCTGATCTGCTTTCCCCATTCCTATTGCTTGAATACGAGAAGCTGGAATACCTAACGCCACCATCGCATTTTTCACAGCTACAGCACGACGTTGAGAAAGAGCTAAATTATAAGACTCTGAACCTAAACGATCCGTATAACCAGTGATCCAAATCTGTTTATTTTTAGACAATTTATTGACTAAATCTTCAATTACTTTTTGACTTTCCGGTTTTAAGTTGGCTGAATCGAAGTCAAATAGGAAATCACTTGAAAGCTGATACTCGGTACGATCACCACAACCTTCCGGTAACCAGAAGAAAGATTGTGCTTCCATATTTTTATCAAACAAGATTTTATATTGACAAATTTTATGCACACCATTTTCACGATAATTAAATACATAATCCCATTCGTGTACACCAAAAAGCCCTTCAGCAAAATGAGGACGACCAATCAAGTAATAAATCTGATCTTTGTTCATTCCTTTTTCAATCATATGAACATTATCCCAATTTGGCCAAGTTCCTTTTTGAGAACCGTTACTATTGAATAAGCTTTCTTCAATTTTTGGCCATACCGGTTTATCCGTTGTTCCCTCATCACTAACTTTACTTAAATTTCCACAAGCAGACAGTATAATAGATAATGCTGTAGGAATGAGCAATTTTGTCAATTTCATAAACTTTATCCTTTATGTTAAAAATAATAAAAAACACTTTTAATTCTACCGAATAAAAGCACATTTTGCATTTATTTAAATTAATTTTTCTTCACAATTGCCGCAATTTCCTCTGCATACTGTTGAGCAAACTCTTGATCTTCGCATTCAACCATCACACGAATAACAGGTTCTGTACCAGATTTACGTAATAACACTCGACCTTTACCGTATAATTTTTGTTCAACTTCAGTAGCCACCTGTTTAACAGTTTCATTTTCTAAAGGATTACTTCCTGCTTCAAAACGAACATTGATTAACACTTGTGGGAATAACTGTACCCCACTAGCCAACTCATTCAATGATAAACCGTGATTAACCATTGCTGCCAATACTTCCAATGAAGCAACAATACCATCACCGGTTGTGTTTTTCTCAGAAATAATAATGTGTCCAGAATTTTCACCACCTAATTTCCAGTTGCGTGCCTGCATTTGCTCCAATACATAACGATCACCCACTTTGGCACGAATAAATGGAATACCCAACATTTTTAATGCCAATTCCAAGCTCATATTACTCATCAAAGTCCCCACAACACCACCAGAAAGTTTACCGGAACGCAAGGCCTCACGCGCAATAATGAAAAGAATTTGGTCACCATCAACTTTATTTCCTAGATGATCAACCATCATAATACGATCACCATCTCCATCATAAGCTAAACCAACATCCGCTTTACTTTGTACAACCACTTCCTGCAACGCACGCACATCGGTTGCACCACAACGTTCATTGATATTCATACCATCCGGTTTTGTACCGATCTCTATCACGGTTGCACCAAGCTCACGCATAACATTCGGCGCAATATGGTAAGTTGCACCATTTGCACAATCAACAACAATCTTTAAACCTTCTAAACTTAAATGTGCTGGGAACGTACTTTTACAAAATTCAATATAACGACCTGCAGCATCATTGATACGACTAGCTTTACCTAATTCTGCTGATTCTACACAGGTCATTGGTTGTTCTAATAACTCTTCTATAGCTAATTCAATATCATCTGGTAATTTGGTACCGTGGGCTGAAAAAAACTTGATACCATTATCATAATAAGGATTATGTGATGCAGAAATTACTATTCCTGCTTCCGCACGGAAAGTTCTGGTTAAATAGGCAATTGCAGGTGTTGGCATTGGACCAACAAACGCCGCTGACAACCCCGCTGCCGCCAAACCAGCTTCTAATGCTGATTCCAGCATATAACCGGAAATACGCGTATCTTTACCAATTAACACTTTTCTTGAACCTTGGGTTGCCAAGACTTTTCCGGCCGCCCATCCTAATTTTAATGCAAATTCTGGTGTAATAGGATAAGTACCGACACGACCACGCACGCCGTCAGTACCAAAGTATTTACGTTCTGCCATTTTTATTCCTTATTCAGTTTGTTCAAACAGTAAAATGTCGCTATTCTACTCTAAATTGACTATTAATCTGTATGTAAACCCTAAAAATTTATTCAAATTGCTGCTTTTGTCGCTTGCCATACTTTTAAAGCATCAACTGTCGCTTCAACATCGTGTACTCTTACAATATGAGCTCCTTTCATTACGGAAATTAAAGCACCGGCAACACTACCGACTAAGCGATGATTGACATCTTTCTGTAATAGATTACCGATCATTGATTTTCGTGACAAACCAATTAACAACGGATAACCGGTCGAAACAAATTGTTCTAAATGATTCAATAATTGATAATTGTGCTGTAAGGTTTTACCAAAACCAAATCCAATATCCAAAATAATATTTTCTTTTCGTACACCTGCCTGTTCACAAATTGCTGCTCGTTGTAGCAACCACGCCAACACTTCCTCTACTACATTCTGATATTCAGGATCAACTTGCATTGTCTTCGGTTGTCCCTGCATATGCATTAAACAGACTGGTAAATCTAATTGCACAGCCGTTTGTAAAGCCCTCTCTTCTGTTAATGCTCGAATATCATTAATCAAATCCATTCCAACATTCGCAGCGGCTTTCATTACCTCCGCTTTTGAGGTATCTACTGAAATCCAACAATCAAAACGCTGCCTAATCGCTTCAACCACAGGAATCACTCGATCCAATTCTTGCTGTAACGTTACCTCCTCCGCCATTGGACGTGTTGACTCACCACCAACATCAATAATGCTCGCTCCTTGCTTTAACATCTCTTCTGTATGATACAATGCTTTATCCAATGAAAAAAATTTACCGCTATCAGAAAAAGAGTCTGGTGTTACATTAAGGATTCCCATCACTTGTGTTTGAGAAAGATCTAATACTCTTTGATTTTTACTATATAATTCCATTCTTACCTTCTTAAAACAGTTATAAATCAAATCCCTCTATTTTTCTTTTCGCTCTACTCACTACCGGCGTACCCTTGAGCCATTTTCGTAACCAAAAACGATTCGGAGCCAACTCTGTTAGAATATCTTGCCCCAACGGTAATGGTTCACCATAAATTAAGGAAGCTAAGGTTTCTGCCAATAATGGTGCGGAAGTCAAACCTCTTGAACCTAATGCACCCAACAGATATAAATTCGGATAATATGCCGCTTTTACTATTGATTGATGGCGTCGACGTAAATTAAAAATATTATGATAATCCTGAGTTTGTTGAGCAAAATCACCGACATTACCAAAAATCGGCAGTCGATCACGAACATTGCAGCGTACACCTGTTCTCGCTAAATTCGCACTCACATCAATCTCTTCCACCCAGCGTGACGGTGCTAAATTTTGTTGAATTTTTTGCTGATTTTCTCGTTGTTCCTGCTCGCTAAAATCTCTCGTTTCACAATTTCGTATATGACTTGCTCCTAAACAATGGAATTGTTTAGCTGTATCCACAGGAGTTAAATAGCCGTCATAACATAATATTGCTTTTAACTGCTGCAAATGAGGTGAAGTCGGAATTTGGCTAACTTGCCCCCGTACCGAATAGGTAGGTAATTCTTCTGTTTGCGAAAAACAATTTAATTTATGCCCATTAGCAATCACGACTGTTTGATGTTCAAACTGCTGTTTACCACTGAACAACGTCCATTTCCCTTGCTCATACTGCAAACAATCAATATCAGTTTGCGTCACAATTTTTACTCCTTGTCGTTGCAAAAATTGAGCCGTATTCTGCACCATTTGCCGTGGATTCAGCCAAGAAGCGCCTTGAATCACAGCACCATCACAATTTATCTCAACACCTGCTCGTTTACTTAACTGCTCCGCCGTCTGTAACTGGAACAGATTTTCCGGAAAACCACGTTCGGCAATTTTATGCAATTTTTTCAACACTGATGCTTGATAACCACATAACAACACATCACACCATTGATGTTCAAAATCAACCCTGCTTGCTAACTGTTTTAAAAACTGCTGTCCATAAGCAAAAGCATAAGCATAAAATCGGCAATGACGTTCATCATCATCGCTTAATTGCGGATAAAATGCTCCCTGCTTATTGCCGGAAGCATTTAAGGCCGGAGCATTATCCTTACAATATATCGTTACTCGGCAACCTCTCTGAATTAAAGAATAAGCTAAACAGATACTGGCAACACCACCCCCAATAATAGCCACTTCATCCTTTTGTTGTGCCTCTTGTGGTAAATACCAAGGTAACACAAACTCCTGTTTTATCGCCGTAGTTTTCACACCTTGTAGACACTCTCTTTTTCGCCCGAAGCCTTTCCGTTTTTCCACTTGAAACCCTGCTGAAAGTAAGCCTTTACGCACTAAAGAAGCCGATGTAAAAGTAGAAAATGTGCCACCTACCGCTGTTAAACGAAACATTTGTTGAAATAGAAAATCGCTCCACATACTTGGATTTTTACTTGGTGCAAAACCATCTAAAAACCAAGCATTTACACGTTCATTATAATAATCGCCAAGCTGAGGCAAATTCTCATTCAAATCACCAAACCACAAATCCAAATAAATATCTGACGAAAAATGATAACGATAACAACCAGCAATCGGTTGTTGCCAATGAAACAACAGTTGTTGTAACAATGATTGGAATTGAGGGTAATCCTGATAAGCTTGCTCCAATGCAGTTTTAGTAAGCGGATATTTTTCAAAGCTAATAAAAAATAACCGTTTCAACGGTGATTGCGGGAAACTCTCTCTAAATTGATGAAAAAGTTCACAAACCGCAAAAAAGTTTAAACCAGTACCAAATCCGGTTTCTGCAATCACAAAATGTGATGCAGAATGTTGTTGCCAACGCTGCCATAGCGCATTTCCCTGCTGAAAAACATAACGACTCTCTTCTAATCCATCTTCAGCAGAAAAATAAACATCTCCAAACTGTTCCGATTTCGGCGTTTGCACTTCAAAAGAAATCTGTGCAAACGAGATTTTTTGAATAGACATAACAACTCATAACAATCTTTATCAAGGTAGCTAATGATATTATAATGAGCACTCGATTTCACCAAAATCTCCTAATCGGTTGAAACATTTGACTTTATCACCGATAATTTGTGGGCAAATTAAACGCTCTGTCGGATACGAATAATTTCACTATTCTCAGTTTGAATTGTTCAATAGCGTTTTAAAATGGTCTTATCTGTTGGCGGTTTTGCAAAAATTTCTTGTAATCTAGGAAATTCCTAGTATAACAACCAACAATTTTTTAATTTTTATATCAAAAGCGACATTAAGGACAACGAATGAAAAGAGCTGTAATTACTGGTTTTGGCGTTATTTCCAGTATCGGGAATAACAAAGACGAAGTGTTGGCGTCATTATTAGAAGGGAAATCAGGTATTACTACTATGCCGGAATTTGTTGAAGTGGGGATGCGTTCTCACATTGCCGGCACAGTGAAAATCACACCAAGCGAACACATTGATCGCAAAGTAATGCGTTTTATGGGAAATGCTGCTGCTTATGCCTATCTTTCTATGAAAGAAGCTATTGCAGACGCTGGATTAAGCGAAGAGATAGTATCCAACGAAAGAACCGGTTTAGTGGTAGGTGCTGGTACAGGTTCCGCACATAATCAGATCGTAGCTGCTGATGCAATGCGTACACCTCGCGGAGTTAAAGCTATCGGACCTTATGCAGTAACCCGTACAATGGCATCAAGTGTTTCAGCTTGTTTAGCAACTCCATTTAAAATTAAAGGTGTCAATTACAGTATCAGTTCAGCTTGTGCCACTTCCGCGCACTGTATTGGTCACGCAGTTGAATTAATTCAATTGGGTAAACAAGATGTTGTTTTCGCTGGCGGAGCTGAAGAGTTGTCTTGGGAATGTGCCTGTGAATTTGATGCAATGGGTGCTGTTTCAACAAAATATAACGATACTCCGGAAAAAGCTTCTCGTGCTTATGATGCAAACCGTGATGGTTTCGTCATTGCCGGTGGTGGCGGTATTGTCGTGGTTGAAGAATTAGAACACGCTTTAGCTCGCGGCGCAAAAATTTATGCTGAAATTGTAGGCTATGGTGCAACATCCGATGGTTACGATATGGTAGCTCCAAGTGGAGAGGGTGCAGAACGTTGTATGAAGCAAGCGCTGGCTACCGTTGATACTCCGATTGATTATCTTAACGTACACGGCACTTCAACTCCGGTTGGTGATGTAAAAGAACTTGAAGCGATCAAAAATGTCTTTGCTGATAAAATACCAGCAATCTCTTCAACAAAATCAATGACCGGTCATTCTTTAGGTGCAGCAGGTGTACACGAAGCTATCTATAGTCTGTTAATGTTAGAACACGACTTTATCGCTCCAAGCATCAATATTGAAACACTTGATGAACGTGCTGAAGGTTGTAATATCATCACTAAAACCATTCGTAATGCCAACTTACAGACTGTGATGTCGAACAGCTTCGGTTTCGGCGGAACTAACGCAACATTAGTGTTCAAACGTTACCAAGCATAATTTATCATCTATATCTGCATAATAAAGAGATCTAAATGGTTAGATCTCTTTTTTATTTATCACATCTATTGAGGAATAATTGTTGAACTAATTTATGAACAGTTCGCACCTTACTATTTTATTAAATGCAATAGATAAAATCTTAGGTCTGACAAAGGGACAAATAAAAAATTTCTAGCGCTTTCAAAAAGATTGAAGAGTATAAAACAGTTCGTAAAGATTTAATTAAACAGAACAATGAAGATACAGTGACAACAAAAAACCGCCTTTTTATCGGCGGTCTTTTTTTGAAATCCTTTTAGTGGTGCCTAGGGCCTGTACAAAATAATCTTATAAATCAATAATAAAATACTTATTGGGTGCAAAATTGAGCAAGTGATACTAGGATTAAAAATATTTATATATTTGTGATCTAAATCAAAAAAATAGATCAGTTTAGATCATAAAAATGCAAAGTTTTGCGTAAAAATGCGTTAAAAAAGATCTGGTATCAAATAGAAGATCTGTCAGTTAGCAAAAGGAGCTGACCTGTTTGCGTTTTTGCGTAATTTTCTACACATTTATTGTGCGAGCGTGGCGAGGTACGCATCGCGATTTTTTGGTAGCGAACATCAAAAAAAGAAAAAGCTATTGAGAAAACACTCAATAGCTTTTTACCTTTATCTAATTATAAAAATATAAATTAATTTTCTGTGTCTAGCAGTCTGTAATTACTAAACTTAATCAAATCTTGATTAATATTATAGTTATCTCTAAACCAAACATTAATTTCATTGAGCTTCCTTTGTAACGGCTCAATCTCATTAATAAAAAAGACTTTCCCCGCTTTCTCAACATCGCCAAAGCCACCTGTATTATTAGGGATAATACCAAGTAATTGAGGAGGCACTCGGTGCGCGGCTAAGATGTCATCACGACTAGTGTTCTTGACGTTCAAGAATTCATCTTTTGCGGTAATGTCGGAAAGCGGTATTACTTGCAACCCTTTCTCTTTGCCATTTGGCGAATAGATAAAAAGGTTTTTAAAATTACCTTTCCCTTTTGCGGATTTGATTTGTTGTTCCAAATTATCAATACTTGCTTCTGATTGTAGCGGATCAGTCAAATAGATAAGACTTCCTGCATGGGCGCCATTAATATAATATTTGCGGCGAAATAAAGTAGCTGCTTCATTTAAGAATGAAGACTGTAATGCAGACAAATATTCGGGTAAACCGTAAATCTCTTGGTTAAAATCGGGTTGGATAAAGTGATAAATACTGTCTTTGGGAAATTCAAAGTCCTCTACAAAATTAGTGATTTGATAATAGATTCCATCTTTAACACCTTTTCTGACATACTTTGCTAACATAGCTTGCAGTCTAACCGGCATTCCAAATTTATTTTTGTGAATATAAAAATAAGCATTGCCAAAGATCAAATAATCTAAGACAAATCGTTCTAAGTCCAAACGTGAGATTAAATAAGATGTTTGTAATGTGCTTAGTAAAATATTTTTCTTTACTGTGATTGCTGTTGAATGATATGAAGTTGAGTGAAATGCTTTGGCCAAACCAGTAAAGTTAACTGGCGTTGTATAATACTTATTAAGATAAATCGCACTTTCAAAGTAAGATAAAATCTCCGCTTTATCAATAACAGGGATTGGATCATCAAAAGCAAATAGTTTAGGTTGTGTAGTCATTGTTAGTTCCTTTAGTGAAATTCAATAATTCTGGCTGAGGTGTTGGTTTTAGCGTCGTAAGGCTCATTAATAAAGCAGCTCATAATTGCCCACGCAATATCGCCGTGACTGGCTTCTTCCGAGCGATCCGATACATAAGTAATCTGACGCCCAGATTTAGTTACTTGCTTTTTGATGGTCATAAAGCTAGTAATAATATCTTTATCACCTTGATCGAACTCAAAGCGCCGCTTCTGAATAATATTCAACGTTTTTAACACCATCTCATTTTTCACGTCGAGGTTATAAGACAAGCCTTGCACAGTCGGAAAAAACTTGCTCACTAACTGGTAAACACCCTCGCCCATACCCGTTTTATCAACCGTCATTCTCACAACATTATAACAATCACAATAATGCTTAATCCGTGCTGCTTGCTGCTCAAAATCCATACCGTGAAAAGTTTGATAATGCAATAAACGAAATTTACCCCCTTCAACCGCAGGCGGTGCAACGATGACTAGTGCGGCTCTATCACCTGTATAAGCGGGATCATACCCAATCCAAACAGGGCGATTACCAAAAGGACGCTGATAAAATGGGTTAAAATCTTTCCATACTTCCAACGAGTCAATACCACACTTTTGCAAGTCGATAAACTTAAATACACTGCTGTTATCATCGATAAATTGACACAAAAACAACTGCTCAAATTCTTCGACGGAATATTCCAGTTTCAATGCCTCAATATCAAACAGATTACAACCGCCCTCTTCGGCATCATAAATTGTCACAATCTGACGCCATTGCCCATCAGGCATTAACCGACCTGTTTTTAAAAATGTGTGTGATAAATCAAATTCCTTACGTTGATCTGCAGGACGCCCTTTATTGAAACGTTGCCCAGACCAAAAAGGATAAGCGGAGTGTGAAATTGCTGATGGTGTAGAAAAATAGGTTTGCCTAAATTGCTTTTGTGACGCCATACCAGACGCCACCTTGCGAATTTCCTCAAAACGCGGTACCCAAAAGATTTCATCAAAATACAAATTGCCGTGATAAGATTGCGCCGTATTTGAGTTTGTTCCTAAAAAAATCAATTCGGCTTGATTAGGTAATTTGATTGTTTCACCTTTTAAATCAACATCTGCCGTTTTTTTTGCATAATCACAAATGTAACTACGAAATTGTAAAGCTTGTTTTTTGCTGGCTGATAAAAAGATCTGATTCCGCCCTGTTTTTAGCGAATCAATAAAAGCTTCGTGCGCAAAATAATAAGTCGCACCAATTTGACGACTTTTTAAAATATTGCGAATCCGATATTGCAGTCCAGCGTCGTACCACCTGCGCTGATACGCAAACATTTCAGATAAAAAGCCATTAATTAATGCTTCTTCCTGTTCCTCATTAATCGCATTTTTTTCTGCAGGTTTGCGCTCTGCTTTATAACGATTTTTAATATTTGGATTTAAATCAGTTTCATTACCCCCGCCGTTACTATATTTTTTAATACGTGCGATACGTTCCATTTGCCGGCTTAATAGATCAATTTCCTTGAAGTCATGACCCGTCTTATCTTCTTTGTTAATTAACAAACAAAGCCTTGCCTCTAGAGAAACTTCTACTCGCCCAACTGGTGCCGTATCTTCCCATTTCTCGCGTTCTTTCCAACTTGAGATTGTCGAAGCGGGAATTGCTAAGGTTTTCGCAATTTCAGATATGCGATAACCCGCCCAGTACATAATTTGTGCTTGGCGTTTTTGTTCCGCGGATAGTGTTGTTTTAATGTTTTCTTTTTCCATGCGTTAATCATAGATAGCGCATAGAAATTGGCTTGTTTTGTTATTTGTGATTCTCGTTACCACACTAGCCAAAAATAGAAAAATATTTTTAAGCGTTCAATATTGTTGGCAATGTCAAAAACGGAGCAAAAACTATGTCAACAAAATCAAAATGGTTTGTGGTAGCGACTGAAGGCGCAACCGCAGACGGACGCAATATTGAACGAAAATGGCTGGAAGAAATGGCGGTTAACTATGATCCAACACTTTACGGAGCAAGGGTCAACTTGGAACATTTCAAAGGTATTTTTCCTGACGGCGACTTTAAACGTCTTGGCGATGTGTTAGCGTTAAAAACCGAAGAACGCGACGGAAAGCTCCGTTTATTAGCACAAATTGAACCGACAAAAGACTTAATCGAAATGGTAAAAAATAAACAAAAAGTTTATACCTCGATTGAAGTCAACCCAAATTTTGCTGATTTAAACAGTGCTTATCTTGTGGGGCTTGCTGTTACTGACGACCCAGCAAGTTTAGGCACAGAAATGCTCGCATTTTCCGCACAAGCGAAGAAAAACCCATTGGCGCACCGCAAACAAGATAAAGATAACCTGTTTTCAGAAGCGATTGAATTTACGCTAGAGCTTGAAGAACAAGAAAAAGAAAGTTTGTTAGATAAACTCAAAGCAATGTTCACAACGAAAACAAACTCAAAGCAAACAGAACAGCAACTCTACAAAACGTTGGAAGATGTTAGCACGTTATTAACTGAACAAATTAAGCAAGCCCAAGAAGAAAACGAAAATCTTACGCAACAACTTAACGAATTAAGCACTGCGAACATCGCATTAACGCAACAATTACAAGCGTTAGAACAAAAAATCACTACCCTAGAAAAAGAACCCATTGAATTTAATCGCCCAGTAATTACGGGTGCAGAAAAATCAATGATTGAAACAGATTGCTAATAAGGAACGCACAATGAAAAATACTACAAAACAACAATATAATGCTTATGTTGCTCGTATTGCTCAACTGAATGGAATCACCGAAAAAGATGTGGCAGAAGGTTTCAGCGTTGAGCCGACACCAGAACAAAAATTATTTGAGAAGGTTCTTTTAAGTTCCGAATTTTTGCAAAAAGTCAATTCAGTTAATGTTGACGAAATGACAGGAGAATTAATTGGCTTGTCAGTTGCGAATGTTATCGCTAGCACTACTGACACCAACGCTAAAGATCGTGAAACAAAAGATATTGCAAAATTAGACTCTCGCAAATATCTCTGCGAACAAGTCAATTTTGACACTCACATCACTTACCAACGTTTAGACCAATGGGCTAAATTCCCTGATTTCCAACAAAAATTAGCCAATCAGACCCAACGCACCATTGCACTTAATATCATTATGATGGCATTAAACGGCACGAGCCGTTCGGCAACATCAAACCCAAACAGCAATACTTTGTTACAAGATGTTAAAAAAGGCTGGTTACAACAACTGCGCGAAGATATGCCAACGCACGTAATGAATGGCGCAACCACTGAAAATAAAATCAAAGTTGGCAAAGGACAAGGCACAGGCGCAAACGCAGGCAAAGGCTATGAAAACCTTGATGCACTCGTATTAGACGCAACGAACAATTTAATTAGTGAAGTGTATGCCGATGATACCGAATTAGTTGCAATTTGTGGCAGAGAAATCCTGAATGATAAATATTTCCAAATGGTCAACAAAACTACTGAACCGACCGAGGAATTAGCGGGACAAATCATTATGTCACAAAAACAAATTGGCGGCTTGAAAGCAATTCGAGTTCCATACTTCCCCGCTAATGCGATTTTGATTACTCGCTTAGATAATCTATCTGTTTATTATCAAACTCAATCGCTACGCCGTGCGATTATCAACAATCCGAAGCGTAATTGCATTGAAGATTACATCTCGAAAAACATTGATTTCAAAATTGAAGACTACGATTGTGCCGCATTAATCGAAAATATTACTTTCGAGGACGCAGCATAATGACAAGATTATCACCCGCTCAACGCCATGTGCAGCATATCGCTGCACAGTTACAAGGCGAACAACAAGATCTGGCACACCTTAGCGAATACGACAAGATGTTGTACTTGCTAGCACGGCATAAAAAAGATTTAAGCAATATCCAATCAAAAGAAGCCAAGGCGGAATACAAACGCAAAATCTTGCCAGACTATCTCGACTGGATTAACGGCGTCATGCAAGCAGGCACTGGTCGCCAAGATGACGTGTTAATGATGTGGCTTATTTGGGCAACGGATTGTGGCGAATATGAATTAGCGTTAAAGATTGGCGAATATGCACTTTTCCACGACCTCACATTGCCAGAAGGATTTAATCGCGCCACAGCGACCGCAATCGCCGAAGAGTTTGCCGACGCAGCAAGTAAAGCAGCAACATTAAATCAATCATTTGATTTGAATTTATTACTAAAAGCAAATGACATCACTCAAAATAGCGATATGCCAGACGAAAGCCGTGCGCGATTACTGAAAGAATTAGGATTGCAACAAAAAGAAAGTAACCCAGAACAGGCATTAATCAATTTAACTCGTGCTTTATCACTTAATCAAAATGTCGGGGTCAAAGGTGAAATTAAAGCCTTACGCAAAAAATTAAATTTAACCGAAGAAACCGAATAGCAAGAATGCGACCACGCAACGCACGGGGCGGATGAAAAAGCCTCTTCGAGGTGATTAAGTAATCCTCACCCCGTTTTTTAAGGAGTAACAAAATGGCAGATCTTACGATTACTATGTATCCAGATGATGATCTTGCTATGCCAGCGGTACAAAAAAACGTGGAGCAATCGCAACCCGCAAACGACATCATCAATAACGATCCGTTTTACCCTAACATTGAACTGACAGTATTACGCAACGCAATGCGAATTGATAGCAATGTACCAAACGAACGCCTAAAAGAGGCTACATTGCACGCCGTGCTAGATGTCAATGAAGAGTTAACCGCATTTAAAGCGGCACAGCTTGAAGCTAACGTAACCACACTTGCAAACAATCAAAGTGTAATGATTGATAACCAAAATCAACAAACACATCACTACTTGCGTGCGGTTTACTGTTTAGCGGTGGCGACGTTGTACGAGCGATACGCTAGTTATGACTTGACTAACGACGGCGAAAAACGCATGACAATGCTAGAAGAAAGTATCGGCGATTTACGGCGCGATGCACGCTTTGCGATTCGGACGATTCTCGGCAAACCAAAAATCACAGCGACTTTATTATGAAAGTATTTGCGATACAAAACGATAACTTAGATGCGATTATTTACCGTTATTTTGGTCGGGTTGACGGCTTGCTAGAGCCAACATTAGCTCTCAATCCACATCTAACCAACAACGCAATAATTGAAATGGGAACGGAAGTCAATTTACCCGATGAAGAAACAATAAAACAAGGAAAAACGATTCAAACTGTAAATCTATGGGATTAAGTATGAAAGATTCAACGACTTACGCATATTGGGGTGCAGTCCTCTCTTTTTTTAGCGGCTTATCTATCAATGAATGGGCGTCGCTTATCGGGATTGGGCTTGGTATCGCCACATTTTTGGTTAACTGGTATTTCAAAAACGAAGAATTAAAACTCAAACTAAAGAAACAACAATATGATGAAGAAAGCCATTAAATATTGCAGTGTAACGGCAGTGATTGCGCTTGTGTTAAGCCAGTTTGGGACAGAAATCAGAACGTCACATCAAGGATTAGCACTAATCGGCAATGCAGAGGGCTGCGTGCTACAACCTTACCAATGCCCAAATGACGTACTAACCGTTGGAATAGGCTCAACCGAAGCAAGCGGACAAGCAATAGAACAACGTAAACACAGCTTGCAAGAAATCGCAGAACGCTGGGTCAATGATATAAAAATTGCTGAACAATGCGTTAATCGTTACGCTAATGGACAAGCGATGCCACAGGGGGCATTCGATGCTTTAACGTCTATTACTTTTAACGTTGGCTGCACAAAATTACAAAACTCCACTCTATTTAAACTGGCTGCCAAGGCTACACGCCTGCTATGTGCGATCAGTTTACCCGTTGGGTCTATATTGCTGGGCAGAAATCCAACGGCTTAATCCAGCGCCGAAACAAGGAGCGTACATTATGCTTAAACTAACAATCGTGATCGAGGTCATCGTTTTGTTTGCTTGTGTAGTGTTAGCAACATTAAGCAGCACACTGTACGACAAAACAAAGCAGCAACGCCAAACCATCGCCGAACTTACTCAACAATTACAACAAACAACACAACAAATTGATCAATTTAAACAATCACAACAGCGGCTATTAGGATTGCTAGAGCAACAACAGCAACAAGCAACGAAACAAAAGCAACAAATTAACGAGGTGTTACAACATGAAAACAATAAAAGCTGGCGTGATCAGCCTGTGCCTAATGACATTAGCAGCCTGCTCAACACAAACAAAACCAACAACTAACCGCATTATTTGCCCACAAAGCAATCAATGCCAAACGCCAAAAATACAAATTAAAACCAATGGCGATTTAGTAACAACATTAACAGACACATTAAATACGATTGAAATCTGCAAAATTGAAAAACAAGCATTAATTGACTGTATAGAGAATAAAGATGGATCAAATTGACAGAGCTAACGAATTGGCGCAATTAGAACGTGACTACAACTTGCAACAACGACAACAAAAAACAGTAAGGCAAAGTTTAACGCACTGTATCGATTGTAACGAACCTATCCCAGAAAATAGAAGAAAGTTACAGGGCGTAACACGTTGTATTGACTGTCAAACTATTTACGAACAGCAACAGAAGCAATATCGCAAATGAAAAAGCCAGCACAATTAAGAGAAGTAATTGAAAAAGCCTATCCATATTTACGCAATAATCCAGATAGGCTACAAATTTTTATTGATGACGGGCATATTATCGCAACAAATGCCACATCACTAAGCTACGAATATCAATATACCCTAAATATTATCATTACCGATTTTGATAAGGATATGGCGATCATTATCGTGCCACTGCTTGCCTACTTACGCAAAAACCAGAATGAACTGTTTGATAATCCAGCAAAACGACAAGACACAGTTGCCTTTGAAACAGATTTAATTAACCAGACTACTCAAGATTTATCACTTAAAATCAAATTAACCGAACGCGTAAAAGTCGAACAAACCGAAAAAGGTACTGAAATCACTTACCTACCAGAGCCAATCGCAGCCAACGAAACGCTTGAGCGATTAGAACTCTATATCAAAGACGAATTTATTACCTCGGCTGATGGTGAGCATCATGGATAACGTTGATGAATTAACCAATAAATTAAGTGCTTTAATCGCTAATTTATCACCGCAAGCTAGACGTCATCTCGCAAAAAATATCGGGAAGAAAATCACACAATCCCAACGCCAACGTATTACTAATCAACAAAACCCAGATGGCACAAGTTTTATTCCGTGTAAAAATTTAAGAAAAAAGAAAGGGTGGATTAGACGACAAAAGATGTTTGTAAAATTAAAAATGGCTCGTTACTTAAAAGCCAAAAGTACTGCCAATCAAGTTGTGGTTGGCTTTAGCGGTTCTGCAGCAAATATTGCTGCCGTGCATCAATTTGGGCAACGAGGTGTAGTAAACGAAAAACATAATATTTCAACTCAATACGCCAAACGGGAATTATTAGGGTTCACTGATCAGGATAAGGCATTAGTGGAAGAGTTAATTATTCATCAACTATCGATGTAATTTGTAATAAATAACATTAATCAAAATAACAGCAAAGATTATTGCGAAAGTCATCACGAGAGATTGAATGGGATTATCAGATAAAGAATAAATTAGCACAAAAGGCAACGCAAGAATTGTACCTAATAAAAATAGAACAAGAGGACCGAAAAAAATCAAGCCAATAATTTTCCCTATGGTATCTAACTGCTTCGCATATTTGTTCATTATTGGTTTTAGTGGCAATACAAAAAAGCCCATAACAAGAAACATAACATAAACAGCAATTAAACTTGGTAATAACTGAATAAATGTATCAAATGCGAAAGCCATTAAAACAAACGGTAAAGCAACAAAAAAGCCTATTAGAAATAACGGTATTAATAACAATGCCATTTACTTTATCTCCTCTATTAAGAGCATTATTAATAGCATTAATCATTAATGTCAATAAAAATAAGGGCAAAATATGAGTAATCTCAATTTAAATATTTTATTAAGTGCAGTAGATAAAATTACTGCACCGTTTAAAAGTGCAGCAAAAGCTAGTAATACATTATCAACAGCATTAAAAGACCAATATGAACAGCGAAAAACATTAGAAAAACAGCAAAAACTTATTGGTGCTTATCGCGAGTTAGAGAAAACACTCTCTCAAACGGCTAATCAATTTGATCAAGCGAAAACAAAAGCATCGCAACTAAAAACAGAGTTAAAAAATAGCGATAACCCAACAACAAAACTCACAAACAGCTATAAAAAGGCACAAGAGTCAGTGCAAAAGCTGAAAGTAAAACATATTGAACAAATCGCAAAATTAAAAGAAATGCGGACAGCGTTACAGCAAGCTGGTATAAGCAGTAAAAATTTATCGGCAGAAGATACAAAACTAAAAACTAAAATTGATAGTGTTACTAAATCTATTGATAAACAAAAACAATCACTAGAAAGATTAAATAAAGTACAAGCACAACAACAAAAATATCAAAAACAAGTAGAAACTTTAAAAAATACGAGTGATAAAACAAAAGAATTCGGACAACGCTCAATGGTTATAGGCGGTGCTGTATTAGGTACTGGTGCTGCGATGATGAAGCCAGCAGTTGAGTTTGAACAAGCATTTTCAAAAGTACAGGCATTAACCAGGTTAGACAAAAACAGCGCTGAAGATGCAGCAAAAATAAAGGCATTAAGAGATCAAGCGATCAATTTAGGAGCAACCACCGCCTTTACATCATCACAAGTTGCAGAAGCCCAAGGTTATCTAGCAATGGCAGGTTTTGACACAGAAAAAATTCTCTCTTCTATCTCCTCTGTATTAAATGTTTCTATGGCATCAGGGACAGATCTAGCCAGAGTTTCCGATATTATGTCTGATATATCCTCTGGTTTTAAAATACCTGCGAATGAAATGCAACGTGTTGCCGATGTATTAACATATACCTTTACCACTTCCAATACCTCAATAGAAACGCTATATGAAACTATGAAAGAAGGTGGTCCTATTATGTCTGCACTAGGGCAATCATTTGAATCTACAGCAGCAATGGTAGGATTAATGGGAAATGTCGGTATAAAAGGATCTTCAGCTGGAACCGCATTAAAAAATATTGGCTTAAATTTAATCGGTAATAAACATCTCAAAAAATTAGGAATTAGGGAAAAGGATAAAAAAGGTAATATGCGGCAATTACCAGAAATTTTAGCAGAAATTAATAAAAAAACCGCCAAAATGGGTAATGCGGCAAGAGCTGAAATTGTAGAAAGTATTTTTGGGAAGATTGGGATTGCTGCTGCATTAGAGTTATTAAGCCAATCTGATGTAGCACTAAAAGAATATGAAGATAACATAAAGAAAAAAAGCAAAAATACGGGCGAAAAAGTCGCAAAAATTATGTCAGATAATCTAATGGGCGATTTAAAAGGGCTAGATTCTGCCCGTGAAGCATTGGGCATTACCATTTTTGACGGACAATCGAAAGCCTTGCGAGAATTGACACAAACCGCAACAGGTTGGCTAAGAACAGTGAATGAGTGGATCAAAGCAAATCCAGAACTGACGGCTAAGATCGTCAAATGGACAGCTATATTATCAGGTGCAGCGATCGCTGTCGGGGCGTTAAGTGTTGCATCTAGTTTTATACTCTATCCAATCGCAAGAATGGGCTTAGGATTTCTAAAAGTTGGCGGAATAGTACTTTCATTAGGTGGTAAATTCTTAGGATTAATTAGGGCAATTTCTTTATTTGCAATGACGAATCCTATTATTCTTGCTGTTATAGCCATAGTTGCGGCACTTGCAGGCATCGCTTATTTAATCTATAAAAACTGGGAGCCGTTATCGAAAAGGTTTAAGGAAATCTGGGATAAAGTAAAAGTTAAATTTGATGAAACTAAAAAATGGTTTTCCGATTTGCCAAGTGATTTTTTAAAGTTTGGCGAGGATATGATTACTTCTTTAAAGAAAGGAATCGAAGATAAATTTACGGCTGTCACTAATTGTATTAAAGAGAAAGTCGATTGGATTAAACAAAAACTAGGTTTCTCTACAGAAGCAGAAACTAAGATTAATGAAATTAAAGAAAAGGCAGAACAAGAATCGCTACAAAAAGCAGTGCAACAATTCCATGGTGGCACCAATATTTTAATGGATGAAGCTATGCGAGATGTATTAAAACCAAAATGGTCAGGTGGCTACGCAGGCAACGGCGGCAAATATCAGCCAAAAGGGATTTATCACGGCGGTGAATATATTATGACCAAAGAAGCTACAAGCCGCCTTGGCGTGCCATTGCTCAACGCCCTCAACTACGGCAAAAATGCAATGCTTGCCGCAGGGCTTGGTGTGAGTATCGCGACTGCACAACCAATTAAGATAGATAACCGAACGCCGTTAAGTGCAAAACCACAAACTAGCCAAATGGCAAGCCAACCAATGCAGGTAAATATCACCATCAACGCCCAACAAGGACAAAATGCGGTAGATATTGCCAAAGAAGTGGAAAAAGCCCTGTATAGACGTGAACAACAAAAACAAGCACGAGCAAGAAGCGCATTGCGAGATAGAGGTTAAGGGCGAAAGCCCTTTTAAGATTAAGATCTTAAAATTTGTTTTATATTCTTAAGAAAACTTTGTAATATGATGCAATCTGAAAATATAAACAACAGTCTGATGAAGTTTTACTATCTCGCTCATATCAAGGTGAAGATAGTGTAGGTTACACCTATAACCCAGAACACTCTTTTGATGACTTCAAAAAATCAATTAAGATAGTTTGATGAATGAAAATTGATTTATCAAAACAATCTATATAAGGGTGTTTAAATACGCCATCTTGTCTTTGTTTATCTAAAATCCACACCTAAAAGCACTACCCAATCCCGATCAAATCCCCAACAATAGCCCTATTTATCATCTATCAATCGTGCTATGTCCGCAGAAACTAACCGCAGAATTGAAAACCTGATCCGCTATGGCGTGATTGCCGAAGTGGATTGTGCCGCTCGCCGTGTGCGTGTGCAATCGGGCGAAATCTTAACCGATTGGTTGCCTTGGTGTGCCTTTCGGGCTGGCACAACAAAAATCTGGTCGCCCGTAACGGTAGGCGAACAATGTGTGATTTTCGCCCCAAGTGGTGAACTCAGCACGGGCTTTGTGTTAGCGGGGATTTATTGCCTTGAATTTGACACCCCAAGCAACAGCCCTGATGAACACGTTATCGAATTTGCTGACGGTGCCAAAATTGAATACAACCAAGCCAGTTCGGCATTAAAAATCAGCGGAATTCACACCGCACTTGTGCAAGCAAGCACCAGCGTTACGCTTGAAACGCCTGTGGTGAAATGCACACAGAATTTAGAAGTGGCGGAAAATGTGCTTATCGGTGGCAACCTTGCAATGAGCGGTTCAGCAGGCGGTGGCAATGCCGAAATTAAAGGCAACGTGAAGGTGCAGGGTAATGTTAAATCGCAGGCTGATATAGTTGCAGGCTCGGTATCCCTTAAAAATCATACTCACACAGGGGATAGCGGTGGCACAACAGGAAAACCCAATGGATAAACAAACAGGGCGATACCCCAACAGCGAAACGGAACATATTAAGCAATCTATCCAAGATATTTTGCTCACCCCCATTGGCTCAAGGCTACAACGGCGAGATTACGGCAGCCATTTATTTGAGCTGATTGATCGCCCCATCTCTCGTGCTTTAATGCTCCAACTGGCGGCGGCATCGGTGATGGCAATTAAAAAATGGGAGCCTCGCATTGACATTGTGCGTTTTGCAGTAGCGATTAACCCTGACACCGCACAAATCACCGCCGATATTGAAGGGGTACGCAAAAGCGATAAAAAACAGCTTAATTTTAACGATGTAACCTTAGGACGATAAAATAGGATAGAACAATGAGCGAACTGGTGGATTTATCTAAATTAGCCTATCCCAAGGTTTTAGAGGAGCTAGATTTTGAGCAACTACTGGCAGAGCGTAAAGCGGCATTTATCGCCCTTTATCCTGCGGAAAAACAAGATTATTGGCGTGCCGTACTGGCATTAGAAAGTGAGCCAATCAATAAATTACTGCAGGAAAATGTGTATCTCCAACTGCTGGAACGCAACCGCATTAACGAAGCGGCGAAAGCCACAATGCTGGCTTATGCTACAGGGTCAGATTTAGATGTCATCGCCGCCAATTTTAACGTGCAACGGCTGATTATTCAGCCAGCCGATCACAGCGTCAGCCCACCCATTGAAGAAATCAAAGAAAGCGACACCGAACTTCGGCTGCGTTGCCAATTAGCTTTTGAAAGCCTCTCAGTGGCAGGTCCGAAATCGGCTTATATGTTCCACGCCCTTTCTGCCCACGCGGGCGTGGCTGATGTTTCTGTAACCTCGCCTCAGCCCGCCCACGTGAGTGTAACCATCTTAGCCCGCGACGGCAAAGGCACCGCAGAGGAAAGCATACTCAATGCCGTGCGGGAACGCCTTAATGATGAAAACGTTCGCCCTGTTGCGGATCGTGTCACGGTGCAAAGTGCGGTTATTCAAGACTACCAAATTCAAGCCAAACTGCACCTTTACCGCGGGCCAGAATATGAACCCATTAAACAAGCCGCAACCGTCAGCATTGAAAAATATACCCAAGAACGCCGCCGTTTAGGGCGAGATATCACCCTATCGGGCATTTATGCCGCCTTACACATTGAAGGTGTACAACGGGTGGAATTGCTTCAACCGCAAGCGGATATTGTGCTACCCAACCACAAAGCAGGCTACTGCACAAGCATTCATTTAGAACTGGTCACCGCTGATGATTATTGATAAAAACATTCCAAAAATTACACCGCTCTTGCCCGTTGGCTCAAGCGAATTAGAACGTAAAGCCGCCGAAGTGCTGCAAGAGGCAGTGCGGAATCCCATCATTATTGCGGATTTAATCAACCCCGATCGCTGCCCAGAAAAATTTTTGCCCTACCTTGCTTGGGCGTTTTCGGTGGATAAATGGGACGAAAATTGGAGTGCGGAAGTGAAACGCATTGCCATTAAACAATCCTTTTTTATCCACAAACACAAAGGCACCATTGGCGCGATTAAACGGGTGGTTGAACCCATTGGCTATTTGGTTGAGCTAAAAGAATGGTTTCAAACCCAACCGCAAGGCGTGGCTGGCACATTTAGCCTAACGATCGAAGTATCAGAAACGGGCTTAAACGAACAAACTTACAACGAACTGGTGCGATTAATTAATGACGTTAAACCTGTCTCACGGCATTTAACCCATCTTGCGATTGCAATCTCACCAACAGGCAAAATGCATTTTTTTATCGGACAAAATGCCGGTGAAATTCTCACTGTTTACCCCCAATAAGGAACGTTTATGGCAAAGCAATATTATTCCGTGCTCACCGATTACGGCACACAAGTCATCGCCCAAGCTATTGCACACAAGCAACCCTTGCAAATTATGCAAATGGCAGTGGGCGATGGCAACGGGCAGGCAACCACACCAAGCCAACGCCTCACAGCATTGGTGCGAGAAGTGCATCGTGCCAATGTCAGTGCTATCTCTGTTGATCCTCGCAATAACAAACAAATTATTTTTGAATTAACAATCCCTGAAAATGTCGGGGGATTTTGGATAAGAGAAATGGGGATTTTTGATCATCAAAATCGCCTTGTGGCTTATGCCAACTGCCCAGACAGCTTTAAGCCACAACTAGAAAGTGGCAGCGGCAAAGTGCAAGTGGTGCGAATGATTTTGTTGGTTAGCTCATCGGACGCCATTACGCTTAAGGTGGATGACAGCGTGATTTTTGTTACCCGCAGCCAACTCACCCCGCAACAAATCACCGCCACTAGCCAAAACGCCGTGGAGGAAACGGGCCACAGCCACGAAATCGACAAAGCAAGCACAAGCCAAGCGGGTATTGTGCAACTCACCAACGCCACCGATAGCGAAGCAGAAACCCTAGGGCTCACCGCCAAAGCGGGGAAAACGTTGAAAGGGCTGATTGATGCCTTAACCCGCAATCTGAGTAACTATATCCCCAACAGCAAAAAATCTGACGCGGTCACTTCGCCAAGCTCTGACACCATCGCCACAAGCTTTGCCGCTAAAACCGCCTATGACAAAGCAATTGAGGCGGATAATCACGCCGAAAGTGCTTACAATTTGGCTGAAAGCAAACAATCCCCTGCCACAACATTAGCTGGCTATGGGATTGGTGATTTTAAGGTGGGGACATCCACCGGTGATGCCAATGATTGCAAGATTGACGGCAATTATTATTTTGCCAGCGGGCAAAATTTACCGAGTGCGGGGGCGTGGCATATTGCGGCGATGAGTGGCGGACAAACTAACGCTATCCGACAAATTGCCCACAAAGCCAATGAGAGCAAGGTTCAAACCCGTTATTTTAACGGCACGTCTTGGAGCGCGTGGAAAGAGGTGGGCGGTGATGGGGTGCCTGTTGGCTCTGTTGTTGCATTTCCTGTAGCGGTGCAAAATCCGCACGGATTTTTACGCTGTGACGGCTCAAGTTTTGGACAGGAAACTTATCCCGCCCTTTATCAAGCCTTAGGGGTGAACACATTGCCCGACCTGCGTCGCTCTGATGTGGGAATGACGGCGTATTTTGCCACCGACAATATCCCCGAAGGCTGGATTGCCTTTGATGACATTGAAGAGCAGGTGAGCGAACAGGCTTATCCCGAACTGTATCGTCACCTTGTGGCGAAATATGGCAGCCTTTCCGCCGTGCCGAAAGCGAAAGACCGCTTTATTCGTAACGCGGGGGCATTGCTTGCGGTGGGTGAGGTGCAACAAGACGCCCTTCAAGACCACTTTCACTATATTCCTACCGAAGCAGGGGGCGATTATCAAGCCGAGAAAGGTATCACTATCGTCATTCGCGATAGTGATACCACCAATGTGGTGCCAGGTGCGTTTAAGCCTGCACAACAAGGCAGGGTGCAGGCAAACAACTCGGCGGTCGCCGATGGGGCAAGGGCAAAAACCTACCTTGCTTCTACGAAGGATACGACAGAGAAAGATACGCGAACTGCGGAAGAAACTCGCCCGAAATCCCTTGTTCTCAAACTCTGCATTAAAGCACAAAACACCCTCGATGGGGTGCAGTTTTGGATTAAAGCCTTTGGCAATGTGAGCAATGCGGGTGAGCTTGAGGTGAGTCGCTTAGCTCAAGATATGCAACAGGTGAGGTTGGAAAAAGCGGACATTTCGCATACGCATACCGCAAGTGATATAACGGATTTTGATACAGGGGTGGATAACCGTATCGCACAATTATTTACTTACCAAAAAATAGGTAATTTTGAAGTACGCAAATATCCCGATGGCACGATGATACAAACTTGTCGTGATAGACAAGCTTCGAGACGAACATCGAATAATCAATTGTTTTCTCTGACTTTGCCAGTTGCATTTATAAGATACCCAGTTGTTAGTGCCACTATTGAAGAAAACGTAGCATTAAATACTGCAAGAGATGATACCTATATATCATTAAAACAAATCTCAAGAACCAAAATTCAGTACGGCATCTTAGATGATGGAAGTTTATATCAGACAATAGATTGTGTACATATTATAGCGATTGGACGCTGGAAATAAGGATAGAATATGAAAATTTATTATAAAGATGGGTTTTATCACGACACCGCCCCCGAGGGTTCAGTAGAAATTAGCGAAGAAACGTACCGCACTTTACTTATTGGGCAAAGTGAGGGAAAACAGATTATCCCCGATGAGCGGGGCTACCCCGTTTTGATTGAGCCACAACCAAGCCCTTATCACCGATTGCAAGGGGGAAAATGGGTGATGGATGAGGCAAGACAAGGGGAACGGCTCAGCGAACAGCGAAATCAAGTGCGGTCAAAAATTAATGCCAAACGAGATAACTGTGTTGATGGCGGCGTGTATGTGCCAGAAATCGGCAAATGGGTGGATACAGATGAAAAAGGGCGTGCCACCTTGGTAGAAATCAAAGCGGATTTTGACTTAAACGGCAAAACGGAAGAAAACGGCGAGCCACGTATTTTCACCCTGATTTGTGCGGATAACACGGCAGAGCCGTTAGATTTTGACAAATTCAAAGCGGTGTGGAATGCGGCGAAAACGCTCAAAGAAAAAATGTTTGAAAACGCCTATATGCACAAAATTTTGTTAGAACAAGCGGAAAATCCGCTTGAGTATGACTGGTCGATCGGCTGGTCACAAACCTATGAGGAATACCAAAATGAGCAAGAAAAATCCATTTAAAACGTGGGGCTATCACGTTTTGATTGCCCTCGACCAACTTTGCAACGCCTTAACGGGCGGTGGGGCAGATGAAACCTTTTCCAGCCGTTGTTACCGCCGAGCCGTGTTAGAGAGCAAGCCCAAAGCCCGCTGGCGGTTTTGGTTTCGGCTAGTGAATGGGCTATTTTTCGACAAAGACCATTGCAAAACCGCCTATGAAAGCGAGGTGAAACGGCGGCAATATCCGGAGGATTTTCAATTAAGTTAAGTAAAAAAGCGGAATATTCCGCTTTTTATTTAAAGATTTAATAGCAGTGCGATTTTTTGCCGAATTTCCGCTAATTCATCAAGAGCAATTTTGCCTTTAAACTCCGCTTTTCGTACACGCCAGTCAAGACTTTTAATTTGATCCGATAACACCACATTTTTTGGCGTACCGTCAATGGATACCTCAAAAGGATAACCTTTAATTTTCGTTGTGAGTGGGCAGCAAATTAATAAACTGGTTAAGTGATTATAGGCTTTAGGGCTCAGTACCACCGCTGGGCGATGACCTGCTTGTTCGTGTCCTGCTTGTGGGGTGAAATTCAACCAAATAATATCGCCCACATCTGGAATATATTCCTTCATCACCACTCCCCGCCTTCTGCCTCACCAAAATCCACTTCTTGGTGTAAATTGTCAGGGTGAATATTGGCAAGCAATTGGGTTAAAGAGGGTTGTTGTGGCAGCGGGGCAATAATAATTTTGCCATTTTCCACCTGCATATCTACTAGGTGATCCACATTCAATTGCAATTCCGAAAGCACCGGTGCAGGAATGCGAATGCCCACACTGTTCCCCCATTTTTTTATTGTTAGTTGCATAAATTTCTCCTAATAAATGTTTATACATTGTATAATTTTACTTTCAGTAAAGCAATCTCATTATGTCATCTTATTTCTCTGTCATATTTCAATTCACACTCGCAATAAATAGCGGGTCATTTTTTCCCGTTGCACAATAGCCCTAAATTTAATCAACCTCACCAAAAGGGCTATTTATGGACTACTTACACGGCGTGCGGGTCATCGAAATCAACGAGGGAACACGCACAATCAAAACTCCGTCCACGGCGGTGATTGGGATTGTTTGTACCGCAAATGATGCTGATGCCGAGGCTTATCCACTTAACACCCCTGTTTTACTCACCAACCCACTGGCTGGCATTGCCAAAGCAGGCACGCAAGGCACGCTGGCGAAAACCTTAAAAGCCATTAGCAACCAAGTGAACACCCTCACGGTAGTGGTGCGGGTGGAACAAGCCATTGCCGAAGAAGGCGATGACAGCGACGGGGAAAAACAAAAAGCCGCCGACGGCAAAACCACCGCCAATATTATCGGCACGGTTACCGAAAGCGGGCAATACACGGGCTTAAAAGCCTTGTTGGTTGCTCAGGCAAAATTAGGTGTGAAACCGCGTATTTTGGGCGTGCCTTATTTAGATAACAAAGAGGTTGCTACTGAACTTGCAGGGATCGCGAAAAAACTCAATGCCTTTGCCTATGTTTCCGCCCACAACTGCTACACCAAAGAGCAAGCCGTTACTTATCAGAAAAACTTTGGCCAACGTGAAGTGATGGTGATCCACGGTGATTTTGCCGCCTTTGACGTAACCCGCAAACGCACAGAAACGGAAAGTGCGGTGGCAAATGCCCTTGGATTGCGTGCTTACCTAGATAAAACCATTGGCTGGCATAAAGCCATTTCTAATGTGGTAGTTGAGGGCGTAAGCGGTGTAACCCGTGATATTACCTTTGATATTCAAGACACCAGCACCGATGCCAACTATCTCAACGAACACAAAATCACCGTGCCGATTAATTTCAACGGCTACCGCTTATGGGGTTCTCGCACCTGTTCTGACGACCCGTTATTCCAGTTTGAGAATTACACCCGTACGGCACAGATTTTGCGTGATACCATTGCCGACGCTCACGCGTGGGCGATTGATAAGCCAATGACTCCCGCACTAATTAAAGACATTATTGAGGGCGTGAATGCTAAGTTTCGTGAGCTGAAAGCCTTAGGCTACATTGTGGATGCGAAAGCCTGGTATGACGCGGAAATCAACGACAAAGACACGTTAAAAGCGGGCAAATTGTACATTGATTATGATTACACCCCCGTGCCACCGTTGGAAAATCTTAATTTCCGTCAGCGTATCACCGATCGTTATTTAGCGGATTACGCCGCGAAAATCACTGCATAAGGAGTAACTATGGCTTTACCGCGTAAATTAAAATTGATGAACCTATTCCAAGATGGTGTAGGTTACAAAGGCGAAGTGACCGAAGTGAACTTGCCGAAATTGGCAATTAAAACCGAAGATTACCGTGCAGGCGGAATGCTGGGCGATGTTGCCATCGATCTCGGCATTGAAAAGCTGGAAATGGAAGTGAAATTCGGCGGTTTAATGGTCGAGATGAAAGAATTTTTTGGCAGCCCAAATATTGATGGCGTGGCATTACGTTATGCGGGATCTTACCAGCGAGAGGACACAGGCGAAGTGGAAGCCGTGGAAGTGGTGACCCGTGGGCGTTACACCGAAATTGACGGTGGTTCATCAAAAGCGGGCGATGACACAGAAGAAACCTATAAAGCCGCATTGACCTATTACAAACTGATTGTTAACGGCAAAGACTTAATCGAAATTGATTTAATCAATGATCTTTATGTGGTGAACGGCAAAGACAGACTTGCCGTTCACCGCAAAGCCCTTGGTTTATAACAGACACACCACCGCCCCGCAAAGGGGCATTTTTTGACTAATTAAAGGAAAAGAAATGAAAAAAGCCAATCAAAATAGCAAACACGTTACTTTAACCCAAGCCCTTGTGCGTGGTGAAAAAGAAATCCGCGAAATCAGCGTGCTGAAACCCAACATTGCGGCGTTAAAAGGGCTGAAAATGTTTGATGTAATGCAAATGGACGTCGATGCCTATTGCCAGCTTCTGCCCCGCGTGACGTCACCCGCTTTAACCAAAGTGGAGGTGCTGAACCTTGACCCGATTGATTTCACCGCTCTTTGCTCGGAAGTGGTCGGTTTTTTCGTGAAAACCGAACCAACAGAAGCCACAATGGAAGCCTAGCCTCGTTGCTTATTCCTGCCACGGTGGAAGATGCCATTGCCGACATTGCCACTGTGTTCCACTGGCAACCCAACGTGTTTGACGAAATGGAGCTAGAAGAATTAATGCAATGGCGGGAAAAAGCCCGCGAACGGGCAGAATATCAAGAATAAAAGTGCGGTGCAAAATTTGCGAAAATTTCACCGCACTTTTATTAAGGGAAACAGAATGAAAGAAATCATTATTTTTTTATTATACTTTCTGACTATTTTCGCCATTTCTGGAATGGCAACCTTTTTGATGTATCAAAAGCTAGACGGGTGGGACTGGCTGATTTTTATTTTAGTGTTACTACTCAATGCCAAAATTTCCGTTAAGCAGGAATAAACAATGCTACAAAACTTTGCAATGATGGCTTATGGCTTTTTTGTGTTTATGCGTGCCACTGTGCCATTTCAAGAAATGCAACGCACAGCCCAGTGGAGACACCCCACTAACTCGGTGATTGGGCGAATGCCTAAAGCCCAGTTTGTGGGAAAGGAAAGCGAAAGCATCACCATTCAAGGGGTGTTAATGCCGAGTATCACAGGGGGCGAAATGAGCATCGCCACCTTAGAAGCTCTTGCTGAACAAGGCGAACCTTACCCATTAATTGATGGGGCAACATTTAGGGTGCTAGGTTGGTATGTGATCGAAGAAATCAGTGAAACGCAATCGGTGTTTTTTGCTGATGGCAAAGCCCGCCGCATTGATTTTTCTATGAAGTTAAAACGCACTGATGATAGTCTGCTCGCTGAAATTGGTGATGTTGTGAAAGGATTAATCGCATAATGGCTAATGAAGTGATCGATAGTATGTTCGATAAAATCGCTGAAACGAATCATAAAACACCACAATTTAAAATTAGCGTCACCTCTAAGAATAAAAAACAAGAGATTACTAAGATAGTCTCCGAGCGACTTATGCAGCTTACTTTAATTGATAATCGAGGATTCGAAGCAGATGAAATCGATCTACAATTAAGCGATCATAACGGAGCTTTAATGCTACCAAGCCGTGGAGCGATTATTGATATCGCTATTGGTTGGAAAGGCAAACAACTCGTTCCTAAAGGAAGTTATATTGTTGATGAAATACAATATAGTGGCTCACCCGACACACTCACCATTAGAGCAAAAAGTGCTGATTTACGCGGCTCATTGCATAGTAAAAAGGAACGATCATTTCATCGTATTACTTTCGGTAAGCTCATAGAACAACTAGCAAAAGAGAACAATCTCGAACCGTTATGTAGTCCAGATTTTAAAGATAAACTGATTGATCATCTTGACCAAACGAATGAAAGCACAATTAATTTACTATCAAGACTAGCCGAAGAATATGATGCCATTGCTACTGTCAAAAATGGCAAATTACTCTTTATGCCAACAGGCAAAGGAAAAACAGTTAATAACAAACCATTACCACCGATTCTGATTACCCGTCAAGCTGGCGATAGTTTTAATTTTTCATTGATAGAAAGTGATAATTACACCGCGGTACGTGCTTATTGGTACGATATGAATACGGGAAAGAAAGGCGAAGTTATCATTGATAAAAATTCTGAAATTCAACGGAAAAACGTCATTACCAAAACAGGGAAAGTCAGTAAAAACAAACAAAAGGTATTAGTACAGCATCAACCTGTGGAAAGCGACGCTGATCAGATGTTAACTTTACGCAATACCTATACGTCTGAAAAACGAGCTATCAATAGTGCGAAAGCGGCATTTAATAAAATGAAGCATGGTGTTGCCAGTTTTTCTCTCACACTGGCTTATGGACGACCTGAACTTATTCCTGAACTGCCTGTAACTGTGCAGGGGTTTAAAGGAATGATTGATAGCTCGGAATGGATTATCAGCAAGGTAACGCATAATATTGATAAAGACGGGTATATTTCACAAGTGGAGTGTGAGTTGAAAGTTGAATAAACTTGACGAAAAGATATTTATATTTGGAGTAACTATGAACCAAAAGAACAATGAATTAGCACATTTATTTGATCAAAAAATAAAAACTTATGCTAGTAAAACTATCTATCAGCAGAACCAAGCAAGTATTTTGCTAAAATCTTTTAATAAAAGATACATGCCTAATTTCTCTGAACAAGAAGTCATAAATTTTCTAAATAAAGAAATGTCAAGTATTAAAAATGAAGCGACACAATGCAAGTTAGGCAAAGAAAACATGCATAAATTAATAGCAGAAAGATTTAATCAAGTAATAAAAAAAGCTGAGCAACTTAACACTATAAAATCTATTAACAATAAACTAATAATTTTATAAATATATCTGCTAGTCTATAATATTTACTGATTTAGCAAATGCACGCCCTAAATCGCTTATATCTAGAATACCTTTTCCTAAATCAATATTCTTTCCTTGCATATCCTGTTTTATTTCTAAATAAACAGGATCTTTGTAAAAACATTGATAGAATTTCTCATTCATTTCTAATTCATAATTAACACTAACTAACCCCAATCTAATCCAATTATCGACATAGGTAGATATATTCCTCTCTTTTTGGTTGAAATAACCATCTAAAGGCAATAAATGTCTATATAATGTTAGGTAAGTAAACATATCACCAAATATTTGTCTAACATCACAAATAGCTATCCTTTTCTGTTTTAGGATAGTAGAAAGCAACACGGCTTCTTCTGAATTTAATTGATTTAGGATTGAAACATAAGCTGGATGGGTAGTTTTAGTGCTATCAATTGTATTCGTGATTAAATTTTCAAATAACTCCGCTAATTCAACTTCTTCTTGGGAATATACTAGCCCTTCTGTAGCTAACGTTAAGGTAGGTAATGAACCTAATTTAATATCTTTTTCAACAACTCTCTTGATTTTATCACTTAGCCTTTTTTGAGTATCGTGCTCAAGCATAAATAATGATTCAAAGAATTTCTGTGTGCCTTTTTTAAAAGCGACCAATTTATGAAGAACTTTTATCCCTTCATATTTTATTTCTGCCGCCATTAATTTGCTTTCTGCTTCAAAATCTCCAGCTTGTTGTAAACGTTTATCAGAACTATTTTGTAAACTATGGATTTCAGACACTGAATCAGTTTTCATAGATTCTGCTACATTTTTTATATCATCAGTTGAAAATACCATTTTTATATACCATTTATTAAATATTACCCACAAACCTTCCCATAAGGTACACCATCTTTATCGCGATCTAAACGCCTTACTCCGCACTGGTTAAGGTAAGACTTCTCTTCTTCGCAGGAACACATTTGTTTGTAATAAAGTCCTAATTTTGCTGCTTGCCATTTAATTTCATCACCGCAACAATGTTTTTGGCGTAGTTCTGTTATTTCACGCTCAAAAAGGGATAAATTATTTTCTTTGATCCATAACAAACCAAAAGCATAAAAAAAGCTTGCCACTTATGCCTAGTTCATCCGAAGTATTATTTGTAAAAATATTAATTTGATATATTTCTTAACGTTATAACCAAACCCAATATATCTAATATAAGAAACAGTTCAAGAAATGCAATAATCAATGTTAAATATATGTATATATAATGTAAACTTAAATATTTTTTGAAGTGATATCCTTTTTCTATCCTTTTTCCAAACGAATCTTTTTCACATTCTGTTACTAGAAAATCAATATCTTGATGGGGTTCAGAGTCTTTTAATATAGCCTCATATTCAGCTAAGAGTTTTCTAAGTTCTTGGTGTTTATCTTTATCGTGTCTATCTTTATCATCTAATAATTCCTCCTCTAATATTCTTAATTTTTTGGTTAGACTTCTTAGATTCGAGCCACATACTCTTAAATTCTTAATCTTTACATCATAAGATGAATTAGATATTTGTATAGAAAAGACTAATATAATAATAGCTAAAAATATTTGAGATATATCAATTATAGTTTTATATGAATGATTTTGTGTTGGAAAAGCTAAAAACCATATAGGAATAAAAATTAGTCCTAAAGATGTCATTACGATTATTGCAAATGATATATTCTTAAATTTTTCTAATCTATTTGCAGCATTATTTTTACAATTTGCAGTAACTCTTACTGAATATTTAAGTTGATTTAATGCCGATCTATCATTTTTTCCATAATTAAACACTCTATTTTCTAATAATTTACTTATTTTTTTATATTTTTACTAACAAGTAATTCCAATTATGTTAGTAATCTAATTTAGTCTAAAATATTCTTACTCAAGATCCTATCCTTTTTTGTTTAACTCACTTAACTTAACGACAAATACTCTCACACGGTACGCCGTCTTTATCACGATCTAAACGGCTTAGTCCGCATTGATTAAGATAAAACTTCGCTTCTTCGCATGATCTCATTTCTTTGCAATAGCGTTTGCCGTCGTCGCAGCTATATTCTTGTTTTGCTGCTAATGCAGACTGGGTTAATAATAATGCACTGATGATAAGAAGTAATTTTTTCATAAAATCCACCTATTTTTTAATTAAAAATTGAACATATTCATTTAATTTCTTATCGTTATACATTAACTCTTTATATTTATCTGAATGGCTTAATCCAGCTGTCAAAATCTCACTATCTGTCTTCAATACAACTAAATCATTAAATGACGATGCTATATTAAATTTATTCAATGCTTCTAGAGCTTTCTCTCTAGTAACAGTAACTGGTTTTATTTGATAAATATTTTTTAATAATTTAGATGATTCCATATCAACAGGAATAGATGAAACTGTCACTTTATCAAGAGTGGAATAAGTAAAAGTATTATAAACTGCATATAAAAAAGCACGATCAACCATATTTTTTATCACTTCCTTATCATCATTTGATAAAACAACAGGTGATATTCTTAGTTTTAATGGTTTCTTATTCTCAATTTTTAAAGAATTATTTTCATTGTAGTAATCACCAAAGCTATCAAAAATATCAACTGCATTATCAAATTGCACTACTCCAACATCATTTTGAGTAAATTTATAATCTTTTAACTCTTCTTGTGGAGTAAGTGCATAAGTGTTAATACTGAATAATAAAGCAAAAAATAAAACTATCTTTTTCATTTTAAAGATCCCTTGGATTGATTGGTAAAACTCGAATAAACTTGCCGATAATCTGTGCTGTGTCGAACAGATTACCGTCAATGTCGAAATCTGGGTAAAGCGGATTGTCAGATAATGCTTTATAGACGTTGGTAGGTAGCAGCATCAGGCGTTTAATATAGGTTGCCCCATTGAGAGCGAAAATATAAATGCCCTCGGTGTTATAATAGTTAATAGATGCATCAATAAACACTAAATCGCCTTTTTTAATTGTAGGCTCCATTGAATCCGTCGGAACAGTAATTAAAAACAAGTTGTCGGCTTTTTTCTTGCCAACAATATCAGCCAATCCTTGTGGTGAGAAATAGATTGAGCGAATTATCTCTGGATAATCTTCATTTTCAAACCCTTTTGTTGCCGCTGCCGCTTTCACATCAAGTTGATTAATGCAGTAATAGTGTTCATCGTCTGATTCGGGGCTGATGAGTGTAGAAATGTTCATATTTTCTGAATTTTCATATTTATCTAGTTCAGCTGGATTAGTTATTCGTACATCGTCAAACTTATTTCCTTCTCCGGTTTTTAACCAAATAGGATTAACCCCACTGACAATAGCTAAGTTAAGGATATGACTTGCTGGAACTTTATTATTTGTTTTCCAGTTTGAAATACTACTTTTACCGATTTGTAGATAATTAGCTAAATCAATTTCTCTTTTAAAATCACTAACTTCAAGCATTCGTCTGATTATTGCTTCGGCTTTAGTTTCTTTTTTGTCATTCATAATCTAAAAACCATAAAAATAAATTGACACGTTCATAATAAATGAACTAACATAGTTCATATAAAATGAACATATTTAAACAATGTAAACATTTTAACACAAGCAAGGTAATTACAAGAGGATTTTTGTATGAAATTAGACAGCGATCACAAAACAAATAAACGCCGTAATAGCGTTATCGCCGTGCGTGTATCCGATGATCTTAGAGATAAGCTTAGCGAATTAGCAAAAGCAGATAAGCGAACTTTAAGTGATTTTATCCGCATAAAAATCGAAGAGTTATTTAACTGCTAAAGGGAAAGGTGGTTTAAATGAACTCTTTAAATTCTAACCCTTATTCTTCTGACGATAATAAGGATTCATTAAATCAACAGGACGGTAATCATCTAAAGGTATATCCGCTTCTAACATTGGATCAATTGAAATTGCAAGCTGAACGAGTTGCTCGGCTTGTTTATGTTTCCCTTGATCGTGTAGCTTGCGAATCTGATCACGCAAAAAACAAGCCACATCCGCAGGCTGAAACCAATTATTTAAACCTAATTCGTAAAATTGGCGAAGTATTTTATCAGTTAGATGATGGTGTTCAGATTGCTGAAGCGATAAAAGCAATGCCTGATAAAAATAGAGCAAGACCGATTTATCAAAATGTTTCTTTTTTTGAGGTGTTGTGTTTGCTACGGTCGTTTGGGTTGCCACTTGATGGTGAGATAAGTTTTTATCGTCATTTTGCATTTTTTGCTCCTACGTTAGGTGCGTTAGCTGAAAAAAGCGAAAAATTGTTAGGCGAGCTGTTGACATTATTAGTGCTAGTTAAGCTCGCACAACATTATCAAGATTTTAATCCAGATGACAATGAGAAATTTTCTGCATTCATCAAAGCGTCATTTGCTCAATGGGTTAATGGGATTGTTGATGAACTTATTAAGCAAGGTGGTAAATAATGGCAAATATCGATCATCGTTGCACAAACTGCGGTAGTGCAAATTTGAGAGTGAGAACATCGGAGAAAGTCGGGTTGTTGGTTATTGGCACCACGCTCTATTGCAATAGTTGTGGCACTAAGCTGGAGGTAAAGAGCCAGATTACTAAAGTATCAACGCCGACTTATCACGAGCGACCAGAGGCGCTGCGAGCGAATAAGCCGTTATTGCAGTTAGATACGAAAACGGCAGATATGTTCGAAGCAGAACAACAGTCGTAATTCTTTTTTAATTAAAACACTGTGCAAATTATAGCCTTTTTATTAAAGGGCTAGTTTTTTGCACCCTAAATTCAAGGAGTTGAACAATGATTAAACAACCTTATCGCTACAAAGTTTTAAAGCAACAGAGAAACGTATCAACCTTATCAAGCTAGAACAGCGTATTGAAGCGTTAGAACGAGCTGTCGCACAACAAAATCGGATGAATGCACATATTGCAAGCAACAATCAGATTATCAATTTGGCAAATGAAAGTTTGTTAGATCGCGTTGAAGCATTAGAAGCATTGCACTACAAGCCAACGTTTTTGAGTTGGTTGTTTGGGAAATTGGGTAAATAGGAGTCGTTATGTCCGCTGTAGATTTGGCAAGAGATGAATTTTTTAAGTCGTTTCATCGACTTTACAACGAGTCAGAATTTGCAGCGGAACGACTTTTTGAAAAGTTGACGTTAATGCAGAAAACAGCGGTGGCGAGAGCGGCTAATGTTGAGTTTAAGCGGCATTTGCGTGATTACGACATAGAAGATAGACGAAAAATTGGTAACGCTATTCGGCAAATTAAGGCGATTGCAAAGGCATTTAATTTACCCGTTAGCGTAAATGATTTTTTAAAAGTTGATTCAGAGGTGGTGTATGAAGATTAAGCAAAGATTAAGAGTAAACAAAAAGATGGTAGAGGGGGCAATTTATTACTTTGGTGAAAATTGTCGTGGTTATTTGGGGCTTTGTAAAACACGTTCAATTAAAGATCGTGCAGCATTATTAGAGAAAGCGAGGCGCCAGCGTCAAGCAATGGCGGATTATGTGGTGTTGAGAAATAGAATTCAACGTGTGTTAAGTGCGGATTATGTGGTGTTGCACTAAGGAGTTAATGATGAACGAACGTATTTTTTTTCGATCTTGGTGAACGTTTTTGCGTGCAACGTGCGGAAAACGGTCAAGGTTTTTGTAAGACATCATATGCGTTTGATGTGAAACATGGCGTTTGGAAACCTGCGGACATTACAGAATATCCTAATTTTGAGGAGTTGTTGCTCGCAATTTTTAAAGAACAATTTGCTAAGACAGATCGTTCCCCTGTTGCGGTATTTGATGCCGTAAATGCGGTTATGGCGCAAATGAAAGAAGAAGTGATAAGAGTAAGGGATTTATAAAATGACACGCTACGCCACTATTAAACAAGCTGCGGATTATGTACAGGTTGAACGTGTTGCGCCGGCAGGATTAACACCGGTGCAGTATCAACTGTTTAATTGTAGCGATGAGGATATTTTCCGTTTCGGTATCAGCAAAATTCAGGGCTTGCCTGATTCGTTGAGCAAATATTTTGTGAATCGTTATTTGCGGCTCTTCCGCCAAAGTGGACGGTTTGCTGCAAACACTTGGCTACGCACCACATTAGACAACGGTGTGCTTGAGCGTGTTGAGGCGGTGCTTAAACGTCACCCGATCAGCAAAAATGTGACCAAAACCACCGCAAAATGTTATCAGATTGATGATGAAGGTAACCGCATTAAAGGGGCGTTAAAAGAGGTCGCGTTGCACGAGTTTAATCGGCAGGATGTTGAGCGTTTTGCCACACGGATGGCAGATGAGCAATTTGTGCTTTATCAAGATTTTATCGATAACGAGTTGGCAAGTTGCACCGATAAGCAGGCGATTGACGTCAAACTGAAAGCGTTGTACTACAAATTGGCAAGGTTGACCGAGCTTAAGGGCATTACGCCGCCGTTTTGGCATAAATATCATATCGGCAAGATTTTGCGTAAAGAGGTCGGTGCGGCAATTTTGAAAATGTGCGATGAGGAGTGGTGGTGCAATCAGTTGTGGCAAAAGCGTTCATTTTTGCGTGAACATTTGGCAATTGCGGTCGGTCAGGTGCAGGCGAAAGCCAGCCCTTATGCGAGTTTTGAGGCGGTGGCGGAATGGCGTTATCAACGCCGTAAAAATACGGATTTTATCAAACAAATGCAGTTAATCAATGAAGAGGACGAAGAGGAGCAACTCGGACTTGATGAGATGTTTTATAAAACCGTTTCTAATCCTGCAATCCGACGTTGCGAATTGATGAACAGAATGCGTGGTTTTGAAGAGTTGGCAAAAATTTATGGCTATGTGGGCGAATTTTATACCTTGACTGCTCCCTCTTCTTATCACGCTATCCATTCTAAAGGTGGGTTTGTTAAAAACTGGAACTTTAGCAATCCACGCGATACGCAAGACTATTTGTGTAAAGTCTTTGCTCGTATTCGAGCTGCATTAAAACGTCGGGGCATTAATATTTTTGGTTTTCGGGTGGTTGAACCTCATCACGATGGTACACCGCATTGGCATATGTTGTTCTTTATGGAGCAAAAGCACGTTGATACCGTGCGTGAGATTTTTGCGAAATATGCCCTTGCGGAAGATGGCAATGAGGCAGGAGCAAATGAACACCGTTTTACCGCAAAAGCGATCGATTGGGAAAAAGGCTCGGCGACAGGCTACATTGCGAAATATATTGCGAAGAATATTGATGGTTATGCGTGTGATGATGATGTGGACGACGAAACAGGCGAGAAATTAAAAGATGTGGCGAAGAATGTTTGTGCGTGGGCATCTAAGTGGCGGATTCGTCAATTCCAGCAAATTGGTGGTGCGCCTGTTTCGGTTTGGCGTGAATTACGTCGTAAGCATGGACAACTAGTTGGCGATCAACAAATTGATGCGTTAATTCAAGCGGCGGATGACGGCGATTGGACGAAATACACAGAATTGCAAGGCGGTGCGTTTGTCAGCCGTAAATATTTAGTTGCTCGTACTGTTTATGAAGATAGAAAACCGAATAAATATGGCGAAATTAGTAAAAAAATTATCGGTATTTTTAATCAACTTAAGCCTATTTTTGAGTTGATTGGTACGCGGTTGAAAAAGTGGAAACTGGTTAAGAAATCAGTTCTAGCTTCACAAAAGGAATTAGTAAATCATTCGGTGCGTAGCACCGCTTGGAGTTCTGTCAATAACTGTACGGAGGAAGAAGAACAAAAAATAGACAATATTAGTAAGGAGATTAGTTCAGATGAAAAAATAGACGAAGAACAGCAAGTGCAAGCGTTAATCAGTAGAAAAATTGGCTGGCTATTACGTAAGAAAATTCGGTTAACTGATGAAATGTATAACGAATTGGTACGAACTGGTTCAGTAAGAGTGAAAGATGGTCGTTATTTGTCAGTCGATTATGGCGAATTGCGGTTGAGTTATCAACGAAGAAGTGAGGTGAAATTAAATGGATAGACAAATTATTCAAATTTGTTCGAGTTCGGATTCAGGTGTATTTGTACTATGTAGCGATGGATCGATATGGAACCTATGGCAGGGTAGAAAGTGGAGATTATTGCCTGAAATTCCACAAGGTAAACCAAGCTATAAAGCATATCTAGATGAATGTATAAATGATTTAAGAATAAAAGATAGGGTTAGAATTTTATCAGAAGATGAAAAAAAAGAATTATTAGACCTATTAGAACAACGTAAAAAGTATGAATTCTTTATAAGATAATGAGGTAATAAACAGTGGCAACAACCGATAAACAAATACCAACAGATGATTGTCCGCCGTTTTAAGCGAAGGAGTATCAAATGGAACAAGTATCTAATCAAGCACTATTAGAAAAATTGCAGGCAGTAGAAGCGTTATTACTGCAACAAAAAGAACCTCTAACAGAAGATAGTAAAGAGCTTTGGACAGTGGCAGATATTGCGGCTTATTTTAAGTTAAGCGAGCGTCATATTCGTGGTGCTGTAATTGCTGATCCGTATTTTCCGCAACCAGTGCAAGTTCCATCTCAACGGGATATTCGTAAGAAAAGCTTAAGTTTGCGATGGATTGCAGGCGATGTGGTGCGCTATGCAGAGAGGAAAAAGGCGAGGAGAGTTTGACAGTTTTATTTTATCGGGTTGGGATAGCCGCACTTACTTTCCAAAAGCGGCGTCCGCTCCGATAACAGCGTTTTTAGTAAAACCTGATTCCCACAAAAGGAGTGTATTTTTTGATGTTTACTGAATCTGAATATAATTCAATTCCACATCAATTTGCCCAATTTACTGTGTCACAAATTGATTATATTATCGACTTTTCGGCTGATAGTAACATTATTTCGACTCTATTTGTATTAGATAAGAAAATTGAAGATTTGCTAAAAGGGCATAACACATACAGTGTAAAGTTTGGTGTAAAAGCCTATTATGAAAGCAGCGATCCTAATGTAGATTTATATGCACCACCCATTAATCATAATTTTAAAAAGAAAGATATTCTGCAATTAAAAGAACAGCTTGAAATGTTATTATATAAACATTACTTAATCTATCAGCCTGAATGTTATTTTTTTATTGCAGAACGCCCTTCGTTAAGCAGAATGTATCAAAAAATGTGCGACAATCGACATCCACTTATGATAGACTTTCAACCAGTAGGGCAACTAGGTGATAATGCAGATTGCTTTATTATAAAAACACCCAACTATAAGGAGTGATGTTTTATGGCAGAAACAAAACCGAGTGCAAAAGAATTAAAACGTCAAGCAATGCTTGCTTCGCGTTTAGCTTACCAAAAAGCGAAAACAAAATAAGTTCCAAAAGCCACAGGATAATGTGGCTTTTTTTATGTGGAGTCGCACTAATCCAGCAATTTAACCACATCAACCATATTCGGGGCATAGTAAGTATTAAGCAGAATTTTAATATCTCTATGCCCTGATATTTTTGCAAGCGTCATTACATCGACTTTTTTCGCTAAACGAGTTAACGCTTCGCGGCGAGTGTCGTGGAAATGCAAGTTTGCATTATCTAATGCTGCTTTTGCTTTTAACTTTCGGAAATTGGCATCTAGTTGTGCTGGCTTTAGTTGGAAAATAAGATCAGTATCGTCAGTTTTTATTTTTCCCATTTGTTGAATAATTTCCATTGCCACTGATGACAATGGAATATCTCTAGGGTGTCCGTTTTTAGTTTGTGGTAGGTGCAATAACCGTTTATCCATTTTGAGATCTTGCCATTTTGCATTGCAGATTTCTCCAGCTCGCATCGCGGTTTCTAGTGCAAATAGCATTGCGGCTGCAACTCTATTTTGTATCGTTATTGGGATCTGTTGCTTGTCATAATCTGCAACAAATAAAATTCTGTTTATTTCCTCTTCGCTTAATCGGCGTGTTCGTTCTGGCGGTTGGCTCGGTCTTTTTATGTGTTTGAGGGGATTTTCTTTTAGGTATTTCCATTCTGTTACTGCGATATTTAATAGGTGAGATAAAGTATTCCATTCACGTAATACCGTAGCAACACTAACTTTGATCTGACCCCGAA
>NZ_JPXX01000024.1 GCF_000771875.1 Gallibacterium genomosp. 1
AAAACATCGGTGCATTATTACGTGGTACAAAACGTGAAGAAATCGAACGTGGTCAAGTATTAGCAAAACCGGGTTCAATCACTCCACACACAGATTTTGAATCAGAAGTTTACGTATTATCAAAAGAAGAAGGTGGACGTCACACACCATTCTTCAAAGGTTATCGTCCACAGTTCTATTTCCGTACAACTGACGTAACTGGAACAATCGAGTTACCGGAAGGCGTAGAAATGGTAATGCCAGGAGATAACGTGAAGATGACAGTAAGCTTAATCCACCCGATTGCGATGGATCAAGGTTTACGTTTTGCGATCCGTGAAGGTGGCCGTACAGTAGGTGCCGGCGTGGTAGCAAAAATCATCAAATAATTAGATTTGACAATAGAGAGTAATTTGAAACCCGCCTTTTAGGCGGGTTTTTTTATTAAGAAAATTAAGGATATAACGCCATATTATATTGGTTTATTTTGTTTTAGAATTGCATACTATTTAGGTTATATTACTTATTAAGATAACAATTTTTATCAATTATAAAGTTAAATTAATAGAATTACTGATGAAATTAAATCAACAACAGCAACAGGCCGTAACAACTATTGACACTCCTTGTCTTGTTCTTGCTGGGGCAGGTTCAGGGAAAACACGAGTTATCATTAATAAAATTGCTTATTTGATAGAACATTGTAACTATTCCCCCACTAAAATTGCTGCTGTTACTTTTACTAATAAGGCAGCACGAGAAATGAAAGAGCGTGTGGCGCATTCTATTGGTATGAAAAAGAGTAAAGGATTAACGGTTTGTACGTTTCATACATTAGGCTTTGATTTTGTCAAAAAAGAACATCAGGCTTTATCTTTTAAGTCAAGCATTACTTTATTTGATGAACACGATCAGTTGGCACTACTAAAAGAGTTGACCAAAATTTCCTTGCAAGCGGATAAAGACAAATTAAATCAATTAGTTAATTATATTTCTTTATGTAAAAATAATTTGATTTTGCCGAATGAGGCGATGAAATTAGCTAAAAATGAAGTTGAACATCTATTTGCATCATATTATCAGCAATATATGGCGCAAATGCAGGCTTTGAATGCAGTAGATTTTGATGATTTGATTATGTTACCAACGTTGGTGTTGCGTACTAATGATACGATTAGAGAAAAATGGCAAGAAAAGATTCAATATTTATTAGTTGATGAGTATCAGGATACTAATACTAGCCAGTATGAATTGATCAAATTGCTTGTTGGTAAAGCGGCAAAATTTACAGTGGTTGGTGATGATGATCAATCTATTTATTCTTGGAGAGGTGCTAATCCAGAAAATATTGTTCGTTTGAGGGACGATTTTCCGACATTGTCAGTGATTAAATTAGAACAAAATTATCGTTCTACACAACGTATTTTACATTGTGCCAATATATTAATTGATAATAATGATCATATTTTTTCTAAGCGATTGTTTTCTAATTTAGGAACTGGGAATTTATTGCAAGTTATTGAAGCGCAAAATGAAGAACACGAGGCAGAACGTGTTGTGGCGGAGTTGATGTCTCACCGGTTTTTAAATAAAACAGCTTATCGAGATTATGCAATTTTATATAGAGGGAATCATCAATCACGTTTGTTAGAAAAAACCTTAATGCAAAATAGAATTCCTTATAAAATTTCAGGAGGGATATCTTTTTTCTCGCGTGTTGAAATTAAGGATATTATGGCGTATTTGCGGCTGTTGGTAAATCAAGATGATGATGCGGCCTTTATTCGTATTATCAATACACCAAGACGAGAAATTGGATCAGCAACCTTAGAAAAATTAGGACTGTTAGCAAAAGAGAAACATTGTTCGTTATTTGAAGCAATTTTTGATTTTGAGTTATTGCAACGAGTAACAGCAAAAGCTTATACAGCATTGCAAGATTTTGCGGAATGGGTGGTCAAGGCTTCAGATGAAGTAGTGAGAGGAGAGGCGCAAGAAGCAATTAAAGCAATGTTCTCCCATATTCAATATGAAAATTATCTTTATGAACAGGCTTCAAATCCCAAAGTTGCAGAGATACAAACTAAAAATGTAGCAACTTTATTGCAATGGGTTGATAGTATGCTGCAAGGAGATGAATTTAACGAGCCACTAACTTTATCACAGGCAGTATTACGTTTAACCCTACGTGATATGATGGAGCGTAGCGAGAATGAGGAAGAAGGGGATCAAGTACAATTGATGACATTACACGCTTCTAAAGGTTTAGAGTTTCCTTATGTCTATTTAATTGGAATGGAAGAAGGGATCTTACCTCATCAAAATTCAATTGATGATGATAATATTGAAGAAGAACGTCGTCTCGCTTATGTTGGAATTACTCGAGCGCAAAAAGAGTTAACCTTTTCTTGTTGTAAAAGACGCAAACAGATGGGAGAGCTAGTAAAAATGGAGCCTAGCCGATTTTTATTAGAGTTACCACAAGATTATTTGCAATGGGAAAGAGATAAAGTACCATTAACAGAAGTTGAGAAAAAACAAAAGCAACAGGTAGGTTTTGCACGATTGAAAGCTTTGTTAGAGGATTAAATATAGGTATTGGGTTGGTTATAAATTAGATATTTTGATGATAATCTACGCAACCAATCCTAAAATAGAGCCCATTTGAAAAAAAGCGTTGACTTATTTTTTAAAATCCATATTATAGCGACTCAACCGAATGAGGTGAGATGGCCGAGAGGCTGAAGGCGCACCCCTGCTAAGGGTGTATAGGGGAAACTCTATCGAGGGTTCGAATCCCTCTCTCACCGCCATTTATTCGACGCATCCGTAGCTCAGCTGGATAGAGTACTCGGCTACGAACCGAGCGGTCAGAGGTTCGAATCCTCTCGGATGCGCCATTTACTCGCTACTCTAGAGTAATTAAAGAATGAGTGTTATAATCGACAAATCAAAAATTATCTGCGCACCCGTAGCTCAGCTGGATAGAGTACTCGGCTACGAACCGAGCGGTCAAAGGTTCGAATCCTTTCGGGTGCGCCATTTCACTAAATTCGTCTTAATACAAAAATCCATTTTTTCTTGATCTAATATGATATTTGCTTGAAAAATAATGTATTTTTCCAGTTTTTCTTAATTTTCTATGCTCTATTTTTGGCTTGATTGTGATCATATTTGATCTGTTGTAACATTTATTTGCACCAAAAATGCACCAATTATTGCACCAGACTGGATATTTAAGATTTATGGCAACATTCACAAAAAGAAATGCGACTTGGCGAGCGCAAGTCAGAAAAAAAAGGCGTTGTTAAATCAAAGTCATTCCGCACAAAAGCGGAAGCTGTCGCTTGGGCGAATAGAACAGAAATGGAAATTGAAATTGAAATTGAAACAGGCTCATATAGTGAAATTGTCGATATACCTTTTAGCGATGTGGTTGAACGTTATTTGCGAGAAGTTACATTAAAAAAACGCAGTGCAAGAAAAGAAACACTCTTGTTATATCGCTTTTTAGAATTGCCGATAGTAAAAAAATCCCTCAAAGAACTAAAAGAAGAAGATTTTCAGAAATGGCGAGATGAACGCTTGAGAACCGTATCATCAGCGACGGTATTAAGAGAATGGGCGGTAATTAGCCATATTTTTAACACGGCAATAACCGAATGGAAATTGCTCAAAAATAATCCTTTGAAAGGCGTGAAGAAACCTGCAACGCCTAAGCCTCGTACAAGACGTTATAGCCAAGATGAAATTGATGCACTGATTTACAGTTCGGGATTTTCCTTTGATGAATTGCCGACTACCGCCACATCAAGGGTGGGCGCAGCCATTTTATTTGCCATTGAAACCGCAATGCGTGCAGGTGAAATTGTCAATTTAACCTGGGAGCATATCCATTTTGAAGATCGCATTGCCCACTTGCCGAAAACTAAAAATGGCTGGCCCAGAGATGTGCCATTATCAACCCAAGCGATCAAAATATTAAAATTATTAGAGCAAATAAAAGAGGGTGAAAGTGTTTTCCAGCTTAGCTCATCGTTGCTTGATGCGCTTTTCCGCAAGTTGAAAAATAGAATGATGCTAGAAGATTTACATTTTCACGATACCCGTCGCGAAGCACTGACAAGATTGGCTGAAAAAGTTGATGTGATGACCTTGGCAAAAATATCAGGGCATAGAGATTTAAGCATATTACAAAATACCTACTATGCCCCCGATATGAAAAAAGTGGCACATTTGTTAGACTAGCGTCGATTTCTTGCCCGCTTACAGGCAAAGGCGATCACATAACCAGCCAACCAACGATTAGCCGCTTTTCCCCCAGTGCGCTTTTGCAATTCAATCGCATTGGGGAAATCAGGATCGGCAATCACTGCTCTTTTAGTATGCTCATAGCTAAATTGGAAATAATCCGCAATATCCTGCGCAGTCCAAACCAACGTGCTTTTTTCATCAAGCATTGTGCTAGCCACAAGAGTTCGTAAGGCTTGCAATTCTTGGTGTAGTTGCTCGTTTGTAATTAATTGCATTATTTATTCTCCTAGAATTAACATTTATTTTTTATTTTTACTTTATAATTTAGGATAGCTTTAACCATTGCTTCTGCATCTCTTTTTGTTCTAAATACAAAACCAAGCTCAATCAAGCGTCTATCAAAATCATCTTCTTTACTAAATTCATCCAGTGCTACAAAATCAGAAAACTCGTTGCTTTCATACAAATCTACATACCAATATACTTCCCCTTCTTCTAGTGTTTCTATTGTTACTGGTTCACGAACTGCAATGCCGTTGATATATCTAATAGGTTCTTCCCACATTCCGATAATATCAACATCAGTTTCACCTGTATAATCATTAATTCCATCTGTTCCCCAAGAAAGCACATAAACAGCTCCGTCTTTATCAATGGAAAAACCTTGCAATGGATATAAGCTATGATACTCTTCAGGAATTTTATACTTAATAAATGCCTTATCTCCACTTCTTAAGATTACTGGTTCACCTGCCAACGCCTTTTCTAAATTAAATGATTTCATAATACATTTCCTCACTGCACAAACCACTCCCCGGCATCACCCATAAACGGCACAGGTTCTTGGTTTTGGATAATTTCTACCTTGTTATTAATAAATCTCACCGATTGTTTATGGTTTAACACCAATAAATTTCCTTTCAATAAATAAGCTAACTGTCGATCATTGAGTGGTAAACAAATTGGTTTGAGTGCTTTTTGCACGATTTCCACATCATTTTGGCGAGCATTTAAAAATAACGTTAAATTGTCTATTTTTTGTTCCGTACAGTTATTGACAGAACTCCAAGGCAACCAATCTGTTAAGATTTCGCCTGATTGCACACGCGCACGGCGAGCAGCACAATCCACTTCGGCAATCACGCCATAGCGGATCAAATTTTCTATTTTGCGGTTATTTTCTGCGGACATAGCACGATTGATAGATGATAAATAGGGCTATTGTTGGGGATTTGATAAGGATTGGGTAGCGGTTTGCGATGTGGATTTGGGGATAACAAAAAAGCAAGTTAAATAACTTGCTTATTTTTTAAATAGAAATGATGAAATACGCTGTTTTATCGATTTTAATTTGCTTTTGTTATGCTTTTCTTGAAAAGTACCAAATAATTCATCGTGATCGGCAAACATTCTTATCATGAGAACATCACCAGAAAAGGTTAAGACTAATAATGGGTCATTATCATCTGGCAATACGCGTGAGTGAAATACCCCAATGTAATAAGGCGAAGAACCATCAGTAGAATTTGTATCTTTTATTCTGCCGTAAGCATAATCTGAATTGTCTTGATAAATTTCAACGCATTTTGCTAATTTCCAAGTTTGGATCAGCTGCCCAATTTCTTGCTGATAATCAAGAATAATATCTGCGGTATAGCCAATTTTTTCACTAAGCTGATAAAAGTCGTGGCTGATGATGACGTCGTTTATTTTTCTTTGGGTGATCATTGTTTAATTTGCCTGCTAAATGTTGAATGGCTAAAGACTGAAGCACCGCTTGAGCGTCATTTTCAAAAACAGAAACGCCTTCCACGCCTTGAGCATCACTTTCTTTCAACATTTTTTCAATATGTGGGCTTATTTTCATAGGACTGTCCTTATGACTTGTTGTTTTAAGATAGTTTGAATATTCACGTTTATTTCTTTGGGATTATTGCCTCTTACTCGTTCACCTTTTATAGTTTGAGTACGGTCAATAATTTCACGAATGAAAGGTGCATTTTTATTCATTGCTAACCTCCTTTTTCTGCTATCCTATCACCTTTTCTATTGATCAACAATAAAAAAGGGCTTTCGCCCTTAATCTCTATCTCGATATGAACTTCTTGCGCGGGCTTGTTTTTGGTTTTCAAGGTTGCGCAAGGCTTTTTCCACTTCTTTAGCAATATCCACCGCACTTTGTCCTTGTTGGGCATTGATGTTTATGGTTACTTGCATTGGTTGGCTTGCCGTCTGGGTGGTTTGTGTTTTTGCACTTAGCGGCGGTCGGTTATCCACCTTAATTGGCTGGGCTGTAGCGACACTCACGCCAAGCCCTGCGGCGAGCATTGCATTTTTGCCGTAATTTAGGGCATTGAGCAACGGCACGCCAAGGCGAGATGTGGCTTCTTTTGTCATAATATATTCACCGCCGTGAAAAATGCCTTTCGGTTGGTATTTGCCACCGTTGCCTGCGTAACCGCCTGACCAGCTATTTTTATTTGGCACTTTTGGTTGTTCTGGCTCTATGCCTGTGCCAGACATAAAAAATTTCCCTCCTTCGTTATCTTGGGTCATTGCTTTGGACATTGACTTTTCTTGGGTTTCAATGCTAGGCATATTATCAATAACCCACTTAATGCTATCCATCAACCATTGCAATGGTTTTGTTACCAAATCAATTCCTTTAGCAAGCCATTCGCCAAATTTTTTACCTGCTGCCGCTGCGCTATCCAAATCTTTCGACGTACTTTGCACCGGCGAGAGCAAATCAGTAAACCATTTCACTGCTTTTTCAACCCAACCGACCACAATACCAAAGAGATCGCCTAATGGCTTGAATTTTTCAATCACGGGGGCAAGCTCTGATTTTAAGCCTTCCCAAAATCCGCCAAAAAATGCCCGCACTTTTTCCCAGTTGCGATAAATGATAACACCAGCACCAACCAATGCGGCAACGAGTAATCCGATTGGAGAAAGCAAAAAGCTAATGGCTGAACCTATACCCATAGCGATCATTCTTATAGGAGAAAAAGCAACTTTAAATGTCGTTTTTAATAGATTTACCCAAAAAGAAAGCTGTTTCATTTTTTTGAGAGTCGAAAATAATGCAGCTCCCAAAGAGAAAAATTTTTGCTTAACGAAACCTACGCCTTTAGCGAATCCTGATAATGTCCCCTTATAAGAAAATAACTGTTTATTTGCTAATATTGTAGATTTTGATGTTTTTGACAGCGCTTTATCAAATAAACGAGTTATTCCTGTTAAATGACCAAATCCCAAAATTAAACGACCAACAGGATATAACATAAAACTGAATAACATACTTAATGCTCCAAGTATGGTTAAGCTTCCTGCGATGACTGCAACCCATTTTACTATTTTAGCTGTCAATTCAGGATTTGCTTTAATCCATTCATTCACCGTTCTTAACCAACCGGTTGCGGTTTGCGTAAGTTCTCGCAATGCGTTTGATTGTCCGTCAAAAATAGTTATTCCCAATGCTTCGCGAGCGGAATCAAGCCCTTTTAAATCCCCCATTAGGTTATCTGACATTATGGTAGCAACCTTGGCTGCCGTATCTTTACTTTGTTGCTTGATATTATTTTCATATTCTTGCAGCGCTTTATCTGATTGACTTAATAATTCTAAAGCTGCTGCAATTCCTATTTTACCGAAAATACTTTCAACAATTTCAGCTCTAGCAGCATTACCCATTCTCGATGTTTTTTTATTAATATCTGCTAAAATTTCAGGTAATTGTCGCATATTACCTTTTTTATCTTTTTCTCTTACACCTAATTTTTTCAGATGCTTATTGCCGATTAAATTTAACCCAATATTTTTAAAAGCTGTTCCTGCCGATGATCCTTTAATCCCTACATTCCCCATTAATCCAGCCATTGCAGCAGTTGACTCAAAAGACTGTCCCAAAGCAGTCATAATAGGCCCACCCTCTTTCATTGTTTCATACAATGTTTCGATTGACGTGTTTGATGTGGTGAAGGTATAAGTTAGAACATCTGCAACTCTTTTCATTTCACTAGCCGGAATTTTAAAACCAGAAGAAATATCTGAAACTATATCCGAGACTCTTGCCAATTCTGTTCCAGAAGCCAAAGACACATTTAAAACAGAAGAGATAGAAGACAGAATTTTTTCGGTATCAAATCCAGCCATTGCCAGATATCCTTGTGCTTCTGCTACTTGAGATGATGTAAATGATGTCGTTGCCCCTAAATTAATCGCCTGATCTCTTAATGCTTTGATTTTTGCCGCATCTGCAGCATTGTTTTTATCTAATCTGGTTAATGCCTGTACTTTTGAAAATGCTTGCTCAAATTCAACCGCAGGTTTTAACATTGCCACTGCCGCCATATTTCCTGCGGAACCAGTAAGCATTGCCTTCTGTCCCATATTGCGCAATCGCTCGCTATTTGTTTTTAAGGTTTCTACATTATTTCGATAAGCCTGTTTTCTAGCTTGTCTTTGCTGCAGCTTTTTCATTGCTGCATTTTGTTTATCAATTGCTGCCGTCGATTGTTCTATTTTTTCCTTAAGTTTTTGCTGGCTAACCTTAAATTTTGCAGTATCAAATCCCCCTTGGCGCAAATTTTTTCGTAATTTATTCAACTTCTTTCGTTGCTGTTCTTGTGCTTGCGCCATTTTATTAGCCTGTTTATAAGCATCCGCAACTTGTTTTTTCAATTTTGCAGTAGGGTTGACTGTATTTTTTAGCTGCTGTTCCAATTGTTTTGCCGCAGCTTTTGCGTTAACCAATTTATGGTTATTTTGCTGCAATTCATCACTCAGCCGCTTAAATGAATTCGCCGTTTTTTCTTGTTGTTTTAATGTATTTAATTCATCCGCTGCCCCCTTGACTTTGCCTTGTAACTTATCAAGCTGTTTTTGCACACCTCGCAAAGGTGAAGTGAGCTTATCTACTGCATTTAAAATAACTTTGAGTTCTAGATTCTTCATCTTCTAACCTATTTTTCTTGACAATAAAAAAATAATAATTCAATAATAGAAAAGCTAAGGGGAGGTATTATGGAAATACTTATTTTTTTCATCGGTGCATTTATCTGGCTCGGATTACTTGTTGCTGGTACAGTCTTTGCTTTAGGCATTACAGTTATCCTTGTATCAGCATTAATTATGTTAGCTATCCGCTTTTGGTATATTTCCCTTGCCGCAATGCTAATAATGTTATTCCCCGTGCTTTATTTGGAAGGTTGGCTAGGTTGGACATTCGTCACGATCATTGTTTTTGCTATTGCTATATGGTTTATTCCTGTTCCTGATGACCAAAAAGCGGACTATAAAAAAGCCAAAGCCGAATTTAAAGCAAGCTGGAACGATTTAATTTCTAAACCTTAACTGCTCAATAACCAACTCCTCAATCAATTCCTTATCTTCATCACTAAAGCCCAGCAATTCACGCTGGGCATATTGCACTTTGTAATCTCTGTCTTTCCGTACTCGGGCTTTTAAGCCTTGTTGGTGTATATTAGCAATGGCTGCTGAGCCACCGTTAAAGCCCACTTTGATCCCGTTGCTTTCCGCACGGAAACGCAGGTGCTTTGCAGTGCGGAGTTTGGCAAACATTGCTTTGCGTTTGATTCTGCCTTTCTTTTTGCGTAACTGTTTTTGTGGTTTGCGAGGCTCAAAGGCTGTGCCATCAGGATTCTGTTGGCTGACAATGCGTTTAGCTTGGCTTTTGCGTAACTGTTGCCCGATGTTTCGCGCCAATGCTCGGCGAGCTTGGGGCTTGAGATTATTAATCAGGGCATTCAGCCTTGTATTGACTTCTTCAATGGTTGCCATTTAAGGTTTCACTTTCAAAAATTAATTGTTTTTTCAGATAAACTTGCCATTGTTCCAACATTTGATCATCAAGACATTGTGGCTCTGGCGCATATTCCAAATTCAGTTCGTTTTCTCCTGTTTTCTTGGCGACCACCCGTTCTGTGAGCTGAATTTTAAAGGCGACATCTAAGGTGTTGTTATTGTTGTAATCCACCTCAAATTTAAAGGCTTCTTCTCGCCGTTGTGGGTTTTCAAACAGTTCTGGCTGATTAGTTTTGAGATAGGCTTCAATTGGCACAATCAGGCGTGCGAGATCATCGGCAAAATCGGTTGCGATAATGTCAAGGGTGTAACGATATTCGAAACTTAGGCTATGTCCGCCCGTGGCAATAATGCGACCGTTATCGACAAAAAGCTGTAATCTGTCTGGATTGGCGACAAAATCAGGATAGCTTTTTTCAAGGACGGCGCGCAGTTGGTTTGGTTTTTTCATCGGCTAAAATTCCGTTTTTGTTGCTCAAAAATCGTTTGGCACTCGGTGCAACGGGTGCAACCTGGCAGAGCTTTTCGTCTTGCCTCTGGGATTGGCTCATCGCAATCTTGGCAATATAGCGCACTCACACCTTTAAAAGTGCGGTGCTTTTTTAGTGCGATTTCGCGTTGCATTTGTTCGATTTGTTGCGCTCGGTCTAGGTTGTCTGTCATTGCTTATCCTGTTGATTAAATTCGGTGATGCACTGTTTCAGGGCTTGGTTTTCGGTGATGCACAATGCCAAATGTTGTTGTGCCTGCACATAGGCTTTTGCCAGTTCGCCATTGGTGCGAATCTGTGCGGAAAAACTACCGCACTCATTGCTTTGTGGGCAAAGTATCGGGCGTGGTTGTGGCACGGTTTGGGTTGAGCAGGCGTTGCACATCAGCAGGCAAAGGCTGATTAGCCCAATTTTGGTGTTGGTTAAGTGCATTGTGTAATTCCTTGTTTTGCTGTTGGTGTTCGGCTTTTTGGTTTGTTAGCTCGGCAATCAGCTTATTTTGTTGCTCGGTAAATTTTTTAACATCTTGGTTTAGGGCTTGGTATGCCTGTTGCCATTGGGCTTTGAGCTGGCTTTCTTTGATGGCTTGTTCGTGCCAGTGGGTGGCTTGCCAACCTTGAAAGAGGATAATCAGCACCAATATGACAGGACCAATCAATAACAGCCCTTTTTCTTTCAATGTTAAGAAATTAAACATCTGGCACGCTCCTTGTTACGGCGATCAACCAAGCCTTTTAATACCTTGCCGTTGGCATACACCCAGCGGGGGAATTGGTCGCACATTGCGGGGCTGTAGCCATTCATTGCCATTTTGTAGAGGGTTGAGGATTTCATTTTTCCACAGCCTACATTAAAGGTGATGGAAGTCAGTGCATCGAATGCACCTTGTGGCATATTGCGTCCGTTAGCATAGCGGTTTACACAGGCTTCGGCACGTTGAATATCCCGCACCCAGCGGGCGGCAATTTCTTCAAGGCTGTAATGGCGTTGGGTGATTTTTTGTCCGCTGGCTTCCGTTGAGCCTATGCCTACCGTGAGTACGTCTGCGGGGCATTGATAGGGCTGTTGGTAACAGCCTTCCGCATTGCCGATAAGGGCTAAACCCTGTTCGGAGGTGCGAATTTTGTCAGTGTATTGGTTGATAACCAGCATTATGACGGCTGTAACGCTACAAATCGCGAGATTTTTGCCAATCTGTTTACGGATTGTGGTCATTGTTTCTTCCCTCAAGTTGTTGTTTTTTCAGTTCAAAATCTTTTTTCTTGTAGTACCAGTTAATGGCAAAGGTGGCGATCCCGATGATTATCCCCACAATGGAGGCGGCATCTGCCCAGTTAATATTGCTAAACATATCGGCAATTCGCCCCATTATGAAAGTAAACCCCGCTCCCGTGTAAGAAACTTTGGTTGTGGTGTCGTGCATTGTTAGCTCCAAAGTTGCACGCTATCTTGTGCAACGCTGATTTTGTCGGTATCTGGATCAGGTAAAATGACTTCTGTTCCTAATGGCAAAATCGGTAGGTGCATTAAGTGCGGGTTGAGTTCGCAGGTGATTTCTAATAATCCCATTGGATCGCCGAAATAACGGTATAAAATGGCATCGAGATTGTCATTTTGTTGAGCATAGACTTTCATTAAATCAACTCCACATTTATTCTTCGCACTTTTAACATATCACTGATGGCAAAGCGGGCATCGCGTCGTAATTCATCAATGCTTTCGTTGAGCAATTCGGCTTTTTTCTCGCCGTCGTTGGTGGTGTCGTAGCTGGTGTAACGCTCATAGAGATTAGCCAGTGCAAGGCAGGTTACAGCACGGCGGTAACGGTAAACCATTAGGCTTTCGCCGTTGATTTGTGGGCTGCCAATGGCATAAAAAGGCTGATCGCCGTATTGGGTTTTAAGGCTTGCCAGCTCTTGATTCACGCTTGCCATTGCTTCAATAACGGCATCTTGTAGCCGTGCGGTGGTAACCGTGCCATCTACACGGGCTTGGTGGCGAAAATCTGCCAGCGATAAATCGGGAAAAAAGCCGTCGTTGCGGATAATGTCTTCTGCGTTTAGGCTGTCCACTTGGTGTTGCACGGCTGGCATTGCGTAATTGGGGGCGAGTTTGATGGAAATTGTACCGTCTGACATTGTGTTATCCTTAAAAAATGCGGGGTGGGGATTAATGAAGTGCGGTGGTAAAATTCGATGATTTTTTTGACCGCACGTTTAATCCGCCCCGCCGTGGCGTGATATGCTCGGTTGCTGTTCTTTTTTGCTTGTGCAAAAAAAGAACCAAAAAACACACCCCGACTAAATCGCTTTTCCTCTCTTAGTGGCAATTTTCTTAACGGAAAATTTTGAACTCGCTACGCTCAAACAAGCAAAATTTTCCTAAAAATTGCCACCTGTTCGGGCGATTTACACGGGGATTTATTCGCTGTTTTCGCCTTCTTGAGCGGTTAAATTGAGCGTTTTGCGTAATTTTTTGATTTCCCCTTTTACGCCGATGTGTTGATTGAGGCTGAGGGCTTTTTCGAGATACGCAAGGGCTTGTTCTGGCTGACTTTCGGCTAGCAATAAGCCCAGTTCTCGCAAAAGTCTCGCTCGGCTTTCATCGGGCATATCAAGATTGGCAGTGAGCTGTTGCACTTGCTCTAAATACATCACGTCAAAAGGCTGGTTGATTGCCATTGCCGCTTTAGCTTTGTCGGCAAACTCCTCTGCTAATAGCGTGCCAAGTGTTCGGGTGAATGGCTCGGGCAGGCGTAAATCGTGGAACACGGCATAACGGGCAATTTGCAAGGCAAGGTGATATTCGTTGCAGTCAATCGCCCACACCAGCCATGTCATCAGTACGCTGTCTTGTTTGCCTGTTCCCGCAGACAATGCCCCTTCAATCCAGGGTAAAAATTCGGGCAAAATGCCTTTTTTGTATGCGGCTTTTCGCTCGTTAGATTGCAGTTCTTTGAGGTTTTTCTTGTGGCGGGCCAATAGGCGACAGCGTTTTTCATATTCGCTGTATTGGCTTAAATCCTCATTCTCCGCCGCGTGAGCTACCGCGGCGGAAACTTCCATTAAGTGGCGTTGAGCGGGCGATAATCTTTCAGCCATTATGCTTCTTTATCCTCAAAGGTGATATTTTCGATCAGTGCCGCACAGCCGTATTCTTCGATTTTGTAATCGATATTTTGCGAGAGGAAATCTTCAATGCGGTTGCGTCTTGGGTTGTTGATCACAAAGCGTCGCATTGAACCTTCTTGGATATATAAAGAAAGGTTATCAAGGCGGGTGATCAAGATAGACTTCGCGGGGAAGAATGGGACGCGAATGGCTTTTAAACCGCCAATTTGTTTTTGCGAAATAATCACTTGGCTGGCTAAATCTTCACTTGGTTTCAAATCGGTATTCACTATATTGAAGTATTTATCATTGAGAATTTCGCGGCCGCAAATCACCACTAAATCGGTGTCATCCGCATAGACTTCATCAATTAAGGTGTTCACGGCGTCCATTACTAAGGCATCAATGTTTTCATAGCCATTGTCCTTGCTTTGTCCTTTACCCACTTTGATTTTGTTACCCGTGCTTGCACCGTTCATCACGTGGGCTGGCTTGTCTTCGCGTAACTGTTGCAACCAGCCTTTTTTCACGTCTTGCAATTTTGGGTTTGAGGATAAATTCGAGGTTTCGCTGCGGCTTGTGCCATTAAAGCCCATCATAATGAGGTTTAAGGCAATGGTGCGTTGGGTGAGGCTGGCTAATTTTTGTTGAAAATCGGGGTGCTTCGCCCATTGGTCGAGTTTAATCCAAGGGATATGGGTGTCAAAATTGACTTGTTCGCATTTGTAACGGCGACCAGACATTGCAGAAATATCTTTGGTTTCGCGGTCTTTGCTGTTGGTGTCGGTGGTGCTGGCAATGGCTGCGGCAACCTCTAAGCCAACAAGCTCCGCTTCCATTAGCGGATCACGCACCACATTAATCCATTGTAAAAATTGTGAGCTGAGCAACACTTTTTCCACAAGTTTTTGTTCGACGCTTGGGGTAACGGTAAATTTTTCTTTTACGTCATCGACGGTTACGCCGTTCAGCTCGGCAATGCGGGCAACATAGGCATTAAATTTCTGTTTGGTTTCGTTACGCATAAAAGTTCCTTAGCAATCCGTTAAATGTTGGTGAGTGGCTTCCCCCGCAATGCGTGGGCGTGCGGTGTAATGCTGAGCAGGTTTGCTTTCAAGTTCGGCAAATTGGGCTTTGATGTGCTGATTTTCATTCTGCACGTCGGTGAGCTTGGCTTGATGTTGTTGCAAATCGCTTTCAAGTGCGGTGAGTTTTGACTGCGTTTCTTTGGTATGCTCAGCAAGTAACTCAAGGGCTTGTTGCAAATCGGCAAAGCGTTGTTCGTCGTTGCTTTCTTTTTTGGCAAATAAGGCTTTGATTTTTTCAAACACGGAAAAAGTGGGTTTTTCGTTGATGTCTTCAAACTCGAAAGCCGTTTCAATGGCTGCAGTAAATAGGTTTTCTGCTTTTTCTTTGCGGTTATTTAATGGGTTAGCTGTCGCCACGGCTGAAAATTGCAACATTTCTGTACCAAGGCTGGCTGGGTTGTCAGTCACTGCAAGCCCCACTAAATAAGCTTCACCCGTGTCAGCAAAATTGGGATCACATTCAATTGAGGTGTAGATTTTTTGGCGTTCTTTGTTGAGCTTAATTAAATCCTCAGTCGGATCAATTTGTGCGAGTAGTTGCAATTTGCCATCGGCATTTTCTTCCGTTTTTAAGCCAATCACATCACCATAGCTTTTTGAGTGCGGTTCATCATTCCAGAGATAACGGAATTTGATGTGTTCAAGATTAATTCTTGCACCGTATTTTTTTGGATCGTAGTTAGCTGCCATTTGTTCAATCCAGCTACGATTAATCGTGCGTCCATCTGTTGTTGCACCTTCTGTTGCAACGACAAACCATTTTGATTTTTTCGACATAGTTCGTCCTTTTGGTGGGGTTAGGTTCAAATTGGCAACATTCTGTAAGGTTTTATTTTTGCGGTCTATGGGTTGCGATTGTGAATACTTGCTTAACACATTCAAAGGCAAGACGGTGGGCGGTGGGGTTTCTATTATGCGGTCATTCTGAATTATTTTTTTGAAATGATGAGCGAACAAGAGCAAATAGGCTTAGCCTCGTTAGAGGTAGATAACAAACGCCAAGCAAAAGAGATGTATTTTGCTGGCTATAAAATTGCTGAAATTTCTCGCCAGTTGGGTGTGCCATCGTCCACGATTTCGAGCTGGAAAGAACGAGAGAAATGGGAGGATATGGCTTCGATCAGCCGTGTGGAACTTGGCATTGAAACCCGCTATTTATTATTACTGCGGAAAGAGGTGAAAACAGGGTCTGACTTGAAAGAGTTGGATTTTTTAATGCGTCAGATGAAAGAGGCGGCAAGGGTGAAACGCTATTCCTTTGGCGAGGGCAACGAAACGGATTTAAACCCGAAACTGAAAAACCGTTATAAAGGTGAACGTAAGAAACCTGAACAAAATGCCATTAACCAAGAACAAGAAGAATTGCTTATTAATGGCTTTTTGGAGGAGATGTTTGCTTATCAGCGGGTTTGGTTTGAGGCGAAAACGCACCGTATCCGCAATATTTTGAAAAGTCGTCAAATTGGGGCAACCTATTATTTCGCTCACGAAGCTTTGGTCGATGCCTTAACCACAGGGCATAATCAAATTTTTCTCTCTGCCAGTAAAAAGCAGGCGTTGCAGTTCCGCTCTTATATTGTGAATTATGCCAAGCAGAAAGCGAACGTGGATCTGAAAGGCGAAACCATTAAATTGCCAAATGGTGCAGAATTAATCTTTTTAGGGACAAACTCGGCAACGGCTCAATCTTATCACGGTAATTTGTATTTTGACGAAATCTTTTGGGTGCCGAAATTCGATGTAATGCGGAAAGTGGCTTCGGGTATGGCTGCACAGAAGTTTTATCGCCAAACCTATTTTTCTACCCCCACTACCATTGCCCACCCTGCCTATGCGTTTTTTTCGGGCAAGGCGTTTAACCGCCACCGTGCTAAAAGCGAGAAAGTGGACATTGATATTTCTCACGCCAATTTGCGGGCGGGCAAGTTGTGTGGCGATCGCCAGTGGAAGCAAATTGTTACCATTTATGATGCCTTAGAAGGTGGCTGTAATCTGTTTAACATTGAAGATTTGTTAGCTGAGAACTCTAAAGAAGAATTTGAGCAACTGTTTTTGTGTCAATTTGCTGATGATAGTACCAGTGCGTTTAAGGCGGCAGATTTGCAACTTTGTCAAGTGGACAGCCTTGAGGAATGGAGCGATTTTGTGCCAAATTGGAGCCGTCCTTTTGGTAACCGTGAAGTGTGGCTAGGTTATGACCCCGCTTATACGGGCGACCGTGCGGCATTGGCAATTGTTGCTCCGCCACGCGTGGAGGGCGGCGATTATCGGGTGCTACATCATCAGACCTTTCACGGTATGGATTACGAGGCACAAGCCAAACGCATTGCCCAGTTTTGTGATGATTATAATGTTACCCGCATTGTGATTGATAAAACGGGAATGGGATCAGGTGTGTATCAAGAAGTGCTGAAGTTTTACCCAATGGCAACGGGGCTAACTTATAGCCCTGATATTAAGAACGAAATGATTTTGAAAACGCAAAACTTGATCCAAAAACGCCGTTTGAAATTTGATGGCGTGGATATTCTCACCAGCTTTATGACGATTAAAAAACGCATCACTAGCACGGGCAAAATAACTTATGTTTCAGATCGCTCGGAAGAAGCCAGCCACGGTGATATTTCGTGGGCGATTATGAATTGTATTTTAAATGTGCCTTATGGCTCGGGCGGTGATCTTGGTAGCCAACAATCCACGATTTTTACTTTTGATTAGGATAAATTATGAAAAAAACGCGTAAAAAAATGACCGCACTTAATACACTTAACAATAACCATAGCCATAGCAAAACCCAAGCCTTTAGTTTTGGTGAGCCGATTCCTGTGTTAGACAGAACGGAGATTTTGAACTATTTTGAAGCGGTGTTGATGTATGATAAATATTATCAACCGCCAATTAACCCGAGCTATTTAGCCAAAGCCTTAAATGCCTCGCCCCATCATCAAAGTGCCATCACGGTGAAAAAGAATATTTTGCTTTCCACCTGTAAAACCAGCGTACTTTTTCCCCGTACGCAATTGGAAAAGCTGGTGCAAGATTATTTGGTATTCGGCTATGCTTATGTCGAAAAAGTGGAAAATGCCTTTGGCAAAGTGATTGGCTTAAAATCCCCTTTGGCAAAATATATGCGTAATGGCGTGCAAGATGGGCAGTTTTTCCAAATTGTGAATGGCTATGAAGAATATGAGTTCGCCAAAGATTCTGTGTTCTGCTTGATTAACCCTGATATTAATCAGGAAATTTATGGCACACCTGAATATCTGGCCAGTTTGCAATCGGCGTTTTTAAATGAGAGTGCCACGCTGTTCCGCCGTAAATATTATTTGAATGGTGCACACGCGGGATCCATTATTTATATGACTGACCCAACGCAAACCCGTGAGGATATTGAAGCCATCAAAAATCAAATCAAACAAACCAAAGGCACAGGTAATTTCAAGAATTTATTCATCTATGTGCCAAACGGAAAAAAAGAGGGGTTGCAAGTGATCCCGCTATCTGATGTGGTGGCGAAAGATGAGTTTATGAATATCAAAAATGCAAGCCGTGATGATGTGCTAGCCGCTCACCGCGTACCACCGCAATTAATGGGGATTATCCCAAATAACACAGGCGGTTTCGGTGATGTAGAAAAAGCCACAAAAGTGTTTTTTGTCAATGAGATCATTCCCTTGCAAGAACGGCTAAAAGAGATCAACGATTGGCTAGGGCTTGAGGTGATCCGCTTTGAGAATTACAAGCTATTAGAAAGCGAGTTAAAGCACAAATCAAGCTATTGGAAAACGATTAAAAGCACAAATCAAGCTATTGGACAACGATTAAAAGCACAAATAAAGTGCGGTGCAATTTATCATCATTTTTTGCATAAATTGCAAGAAAATCGACAACCCGCCTAACTCTCCCGTGTTCAGCACGGGATTTTTATTGCCTATTTTTGCCTATTTATAATCAAAACCACACCTAAAAAATCGCGGTCATATCTTCGCCACGCCCGCACAGTAAATGTAGTGATTTCAACGCAAATTGCGATCCCTGCCCAAGCCTTTTGCATAATAACGGCATTAAGATCCTTTCTTTCAGATCCTTCAACGCAAACCAACGCAACAAAACGCAAAAATCAGATCTATTTGCTGTAGTTTTAAGCGGTTACATTAATAATTTATAATATGATCCAAAACTGCACCATATTTACATAATGATTTGATTTAATTAAATAATGGTATCCAATACCTTGATTTTTTTCTTCGGTCATAAAAAATACCTGTATCTGATTAAGGTGATTATCTCAGAAACAGGCGTTTACACAAATTTTTGGATAGGATTCCTTCAGATAACATTTCTGTTAATTAGAAGTTTGCCGAACCGGTTGGCGAATCATTTGTTGTGTTTCTAAATTCTTAGTAATAAACCCTTTATCTCTTAATCCATTGATCATTTCAGTGTAAATATCGTTGTTGTTTGGATCTCTAATCGTCATCACTAAAATAAATTCTTGAGGTGGAATTTGCTTAAGCCCTCGTGGTGTCACATCAATTCTTAATTTCCACCCCTCACGAAACTTTACACGGCTCAACTTGCGATGATAGGATTTAACCGAATTCCATTTAAAGCCGTTTTCTACCATACTCCGTTCAAATTTTTCATCCCACACTCTTTCCAGTGGTATACAACCTTTAAAACTTATTTTGTTATTTTTATCATAACCAAAAGTACCAAAACTCACATCAATGTTGGTACGGCAATACTCTTCGCCAAATTTTTTATCTAAAGTAGGATTATAAACCAATGTCATTGCAATTTCGCCTTTGCAAAGACCGTTTTCAATCAGAGAGGGCGGGTAAGGAAAATCGAGCATTTCCAAATGTGTGCCTTGAGCGATCTGCTGTTTAAAAATCAACGTCACTTCGTTCTCGCTACATAACAAAGTTTGCTGCACATCTTCAGCGGGCAAACCAAAACCATAATACTTCATTTCATCAGGTGTTAAATTAAATGCTAGTCGAGAGTTCATTCTCGCTGAATGGATTAACATTGCTTTGGCTAATAACAAATCTTTGTCTTGTAATTCATCATAAATATGAGCTAACTTCTTCGCCGCACGGGGGGCAGCATAGCTTGTACCAATACCCTCAATAACATTTCCTTGCCAATCCATCCCCCGCATACCTATGCCAGCATAATTGGTTTGAGAATCGCAATTTCCGCCATATTCCACAATATCTGGTTTAACCGAATAGCCTACACCAGGCCCGCGCCGACTAAATGAAGATGGTTCATTTTCCTTCACAACGGAATCTTCTGAATCAAATAATGCCACCGAGCCCACGCTAATTGCCCGAACGGAATCCGCTGGCGAGATAATTCGATCTTGATCATCTCCCTCTGCAATATTAGACGGCCATTGACGATGTAAAAGATAATTACCGCTTGAGACCACAAATTGCACATTATATTGTGCTTGCATCTGATCTAAAAATTCGCCGAATGTCGAAATAGACGAGCCACAAATATTATCTGGTATACCTAATGATAAATTCCAGATCTTGGTACTATTTGCATATTTCTGCATTGTCTGTTCAATAATTACCATTAAGTCATCTTCACCAATACCATCCACCTCTCCATAACGTGCATCACTATTTGGCAGTGCAACAATATCAATAAATTTAAAGCGAGAATGCTGCGCTTCAGGCAGATCATTTAACAGATTGCCATATTGGATCATCGATGCAATAAACGTACCATGTGATGGATTTTGATAGGCTTCCGCCACATAAACTTCTCTTGCAATGATATATTGTGCTAAATAGGGGTTATCAACACTAATTCCACCATCAATAATCCCAATGGTCGTCTCCTTTTCATCAAAATTCAGTGTAGAAAATGAATTTTTGAAGTCGATATTAAGCTTATTTAACTTTGGCAAAGAAAAGCGCTGAAAAACATCAATCGACTTAATACCATTAATTTGAGCCAGAGAATCAATATCTTGATAATCATTCACTTGCAATTTAATCAGATTCAATGAACCATAATGAATAAATTCATATTGCTTTTGAAAACCAAGATGATCTAACTGTTGAGTAACGTACTGAGAAATTCTTAAATTATCCAAATCATCATCAAAATCAAACAGTTTAATTTTAATTCTATGCTTAACTTGCTCAAATTGCTCGCGATTCAAACCTTGCAACGTCGCGGCGATTTTATCTTTCGCTGCAATGGGCTGAATATCTTTAATCACGGTTAGATTGGCTTTAATTTTCTCAGAGTGTGAATTCTGAATAAGTTGAACGGTGCTCTCAATCGCTTTTTCCGTCACTTTAATATAAATCTCATCAAGGCGTTCGCCACCAATAATCGAACAAAAACGACATAAATCATTTGGTTTATGCGATTTAGCAATCGCCTCTTCCCGTACTGTAATCTTGCCAACGGCAGGCACTGTCGGGTTCTGGCTAAATACTGAGGCATAATATGTTGAAATATCATTAAATTTATCAATCAAATCCGATTTTAATTTATCAGTCACTTCACCAAAAAATTTAATCGAACCACCTCTTTGGTTTGCTTTCTTGTCTTGATTTCTTGTTAATACCACTTTAATCGGTAAGTATTTCTCACTCATTTTTTAATCCTCGCTCAAAATTTTCTGAATAGTGGTTTTAGAACAATCTAAGATATTCGCAATAGTTTGCAGGCTAAATAACTTACTGTCGCAACCCCGTAAAAATTTTGCTTTAAACACCAAGGCTTGTTTATTTGTCATCGCCTCATCAGGGACAACATTCTTAAACACGAATAACTCCTGATAAATTTGTGATTTGCTCAAAGGCAAGTCGTGAACCACCGCAAAACGAATAGCCTTATTCATTATGACTTCGATATTTGCACCGCTCAATCCCGTAAAAGCAGCCACAAATTCATCAAGGGTTTTCTCATCAAAGGCTACATGCTGATGACTAAATAGCTGAATCATCTGCTTAATTGCTGTCGCATCAGGTAAACCAATCTCCAACTTATATTCAAATCGTCGCCAAACCGCAGAATCCAACAAATGTTGATGATTGGTTGCCGCAATAACAATACTATCCTTGCTCATGAGATCAATATTTTGTAATAAACTGTTAACCACCCGCTTTAACTCGCCAAGTTCATTATTATCATCACGTGCTTTCGCGATGGCATCAAACTCATCTAAAAACAGCACACAAGGTATTTTCTGTACAAATTCAAACAGTGAACGGATATTTTTCGCCGTTGTACCTAAATAAGACGAAATCAAACTGTCTAAACGTGCAATCACAAGTGGCATATTCAACTGCTTAGCAATAAAATATGCGCACTTTGTTTTGCCACAACCTGGTGGACCATACATCAACAGCGTATTAACCAAACCAATCCCTGCCGCATACAATTTTTCTGCATGGCGATAATTTAACAGAAAGCTGGCTAATTTATCTGCATTATTTTGCGACAAAATCACCTCTATATGATTATCGTCAGGGTAAATCACATCAGCCAACATTGTGCGAGACTCATTATCCACGGGTAATGCTGATGTCTTATCCAACCCCATTGGTTGCAAATTGTGGCTTTCTGCGGACTCTAAAATTTTTTTAAAACGCACCGCACCTCTTTGCTCGCCCTCAGTTTGCAGTTTATCAATCAACAGTCTGGTATAGTTAACCACTTTCGCCCTATCGTACTTCAATGCCCCTTCAATAATCTTGCTCATTTCAATTGCATATTTCATTTTAACACCCCCTCTCGTAAATGAAGTCGCATTGTATAGAAACAAATAGAATAGGTAAAGAACGAAATGAAAAATTTATAAAACAAATGACAAAATTTAAAGAACAAATATGCAGTAATTAGAAACGAAAGGAATAAATAAAAGAACGATTTGTGTAATCTATCCAATTTCTTCGGTTATATTGAAAAAGCCTCGAAATTGATCTGCACCC
>NZ_JPXX01000025.1 GCF_000771875.1 Gallibacterium genomosp. 1
GCTTTAGCTTTAGCTTCAGCTGCTGCCTTTTCAGCTTTTTCCTTAGCTTCTTTTTCCGCTTTAGCTTTAGCTTTAGCTTCAGCCGCTACTTTTTCAGCTTTCGCTTTAGCATCAGCAGCTGCTTTAGCCTCTTTTTCTTTTGCCTCTTTTTTTGCTTGTGCTTCAGCTAAAGCTGCCTTTTCCGCTTGTTCCTTCGCTAATTTTTCTGCTTTCTCTTTTGCTGCTTTTTCCGCTTGTTCTTTCGCTAATTGTTCAGCTTTCTCTTTAGCTTCTTGTTCCGCCTTTTCTCTTGCCGCCTGTTCTGCTTTTTCTTTTGCTTCTTTGATCTTTTGCTGTTCTTGGCGTTCTTTTTCAGCCTGTTCTTTACTTTGCTGTTCTCTTTCTTTATCAGCTATTTCTCGTTTTGATAGCGGATTACCTTTCTTCTCTTGCTGTAATCTGCCCCATTCTTGAGCGGCAGCCCCAGTATCAACCATAATGGCACCCAAAACTTCGCCATTGCCCTCACCGCCCCCCATTGGTCTTACTTCTTCCAGTCTTGAACCGATAAAAAGTAAACCAAAAAGCAGAATGTGCAAAAGAATTGAAATCAAAACTGCTTTTTTGAATTTCTGTTGTTGATTATATTGCACAATACTATCCTAATCTTTATAGCGGATCCGTCATTAAACCCACGCTTTTTATCCCTGCGGTATGCAGTAAATTTAACCCTTTGATAATTTCTTCATAAGGTGCATCTTTTGCCCCACCAACAAGAAACAGTGTTGTATTATCCTTTTCAAATGCTTCTTTTGACATTTGAACAACCATTTCTTCGGTTAGATTTTCATTTCTTACACCATCAATAGAAAGCGTATATTGATTTGTACCGTCAACTTCCAAAATAACAGGTGTTTTATCTTCATTAGAAACGGTTTGACTGTCAGTAGAGTCCGGCAAATCAACTTGCACACTTTGGCTAATAATCGGTGCAGTAGCCATAAATATTAATAATAAAACTAACAATACATCCAAAAACGGGACGATATTAATTTCAGACTTTATTGATCGACCCTGACGACGAGATTGCATAATGTCCTCTTCAACATTAATAAAAATTAGTTATGAAAATTACTTTGACCAAATACTTTGCGGTGCAAAATTGTCGTAAATTCATCAATAAAATTTGCATAATTCTGTTCAAGCTTATTCACTCTTAAACTCAAACGGTTATAAGCCATTACCGCAGGAATTGCCGCAAAAAGCCCAATTGCAGTTGCAATTAGGGCTTCAGCAATACCAGGTGCCACCATTTGCAAGGTTGCCTGCTTAACATTACTTAATGCCATAAATGCGTGCATAATTCCCCATACTGTACCGAATAACCCGATATAAGGGCTAACTGAGGCCACTGTCGCTAAGAAAGGCACTGTATTTTCTACATCTTCAATCTCACGATTCATCGCTAAATGCATTGCACGCGAACTTCCTTGGATAATAGATTCTGATGCGTTAGGATTAGCCTGTTTAAGGCGAGAAAATTCTTTAAAGCCAACGAAAAAGATTTGCTCACTACCAGAAAGTCCGTCACGACGATTGGATAATCCTTCATAAAGTTTAGTTAAATCTTCACCTGACCAAAAGCGTTCTTCAAAAGCCATTGATTGTTTTAATGCTTTAGAAAGAATCTTACTGCGTTGAATAATAATTGCCCAAGAAATAATTGAAAATAGGATCAAAATCGAAATCACTATTTGTACAACTACACTGGCTTTAAGAAATAAGTCGAAAAAATTCAATTCAGACATTTAATGCTCCATAAATTGCCTATCACGGTTTTTCATCTTTGAGTAATCTTCTGATTTCTTGAGGAAGTGAGGTGGGTTTCATGAGATTTATATTTACGCAAGCTACTTTCACTATTGCAGAACAATAAAGTTTGTTCTCTTGAATTAACTTCTGTGTGAAAACCAAACTGGCATTTTTAACTTCAACTAAAGTCGTTTCGACAATTAATAAATCGTCTAGGCAAGCTGGGTAGCGGAAATCAATTTCCATCTGTTTAACAACAAAAGCAATACCTTGCTGTTGTATAATTTCATTTTGAGAGAACCCTTTTTCTCTCAAGAATTCTGTTCTCGCTCGTTCAAAAAAATGAAGATAGCGAGAATGATAAACAACACCCCCTGCATCAGTATCTTCATAATAGATGCGAACCGGATATGTAGAGTTATTTTTCATTGCTACTGCTATCTGTTTCTCTATAACAAAAAAGTTTCGCTATTCTAATGAACGTGCAAATTAACTGCAATAGGCTTGATGACTTAAACGTAAAAATTTTTTCTTTGCCATCACATAAAATAAATAAATATGAGTGCAATAATCGCAACAATATAAGAAAAAATCGGTAAAAACAATAATTTCCATATTGTTTTATAAATTTCCAAACCAAAGCCGTGAATCCATAGTGTCGCTACGCTCCAAAAAATAATCAACGTATAAAGCGGCGAAATACCACCATAATCCAATGCAAAGCGTTCCGTATGCAAAAAAATTGTTGCTGTTAGAATAAATGCGAGAACGAATGAAAGGGCTCGAATTGAGCCCTTATTTGTTAATTGATACAGTGTTTGAATCATATCGTATTATTACTCATCAAACTTACCAGTTTTTTCAATACTGATATTGATCACTGCTGTTAAGCAAACTGCAAATAACACGCCCAAAACCCAAGTTACATAAAACATAAATTTCTCCTTAGTATAATGAGTGTTTGTTATTTTCGATGAAGTTTTCATCGATACGACCAAACATCTTAATATATGACCAAATTGTATAGCTTAATAGGATAACTACAAAAATCACAGCTAAGATTAACATTAATGTCAATGTTAATTGGCTTGAGCTTGAATCCCATAATAATAAGCTCATTTCCGGATGAGTAATTGATGGCATTAAGAATGGGAACATTGAAACACCACAAGTTAAAATGATGCCCGCCATTGTCAATGATGAGAATAAGAAGGCAAATCCGGAACGATCCGCTTTAGAGAACACTATATTCAATAATGCAGAAACAACCGCCAATGCTGGGAAAATCCAAAGAATAGGCATTTCTTTGTAATTATTGAACCAAGCACCTTCCTGCATAATCACTTCTTTACCAAACGGTGATGTAGGAGCACTGTGATCGATCGCACTAGTTACAACGAAACCGTCTTTGAATAATAACCATACTCCAGCTAATACAAATGCAACTAAAGTGATTAACGCACCGACTTGAGAAATCACTCTTGCACGATTACGTAAATCAGCAGTTGTTTTCATTTGTAACCAAGCTGCACCTTGTGTTGTTAACATTGCTAAACTAATAACTCCACAAAGAAGTGCAAATGGATTTAATAATTCAAAGAATGATCCTGTATATTTCACTTGAACAATAGAACTAAATTCAAAAGGTACGCCTTGTAATAAATTACCAAAAGCTACCCCAAAAACAAGTGAAGGAACAAAACCACCGATAAACAATCCTAAGTCCCACGCTTTACGCCAAGTTGGATTTTCCACTTTAGCACGATATTCTAATCCAACAGGACGGAAGAATAATGCAGCTAAAACAAGGATCATTGCAATATAAAATCCTGAGAAGGATGTTGCATAAATAAGTGGGAATGCAGCAAACATTGCACCACCGGCAGTTAATAACCAAACTTGGTTACCATCCCAGTGAGGAGCGATAGAGTTAAGCATAATACGCTTTTCCACTTCTTTTTTACCTGCAAAAGGAAGAAGTGTTAAAACCCCCATATCGAATCCGTCAGTAACTGCAAAGCCAATAAGCAACACACCTAAGAGGATCCACCATACAAATCGTAGAAATTCATAATCAATCATGATTTAGGCTCCTGCTTATTTAGTTGATTGTTCAAAATAGTAACGACCTGTTTTTAATGAACTTGGGCCAAGTCGACTATATTTAACCATTAGATATACTTCTGCAACTAAGAAGATAGTATATAACGCACAAACTAGACCAATTGAGAACCAGAGATCTCCAGTTGTCAATGCAGAGTTCGCTACGCCTACCGGTAATACCTCAAAGATTGCCCAAGGTTGTCTTCCATATTCAGCTAAGAACCAACCTGATTCAATTGCAATCCACGGTAAAGGAAGCCCATAAAGCAAAGCTTTAAGTAAAAACTTGTTTTCACCAACAGTTTTTCTGATATTTGCAATAAATGCACCGATAATGAGAAGTAGTAATAAACCGCCTGCAAATATCATAATACGGAATGACCAGAAAGTAGGTCCAACATCAGGAATAGTATCGGCTGCTGCCTGTTTTACTTGTTCGTCAGTTGCATCAACAACATTATCGGTATAACGTTTTAACAATAAACCATACCCAAGATCTTTTTCCACTGCTTTAAATTGAGCAATAGTATCTGCATCTTTTTGACCTGAACGAAGTTTTTCCAATAAACCGTATGCAACCATACCATTACGTACACGTTCTTCATTTTGAACTCGTAAATCATTCAAACCGGTAATTTCTTTATCTAAAGAACGGGTTGCAATGATACCTGCAGCGTAAGGAATTTGTAATGCAAATTCATTACGACCTTCTTGTGAATTCGGAACAATAGCAATATTCCACGCAGCCGGAGCCGGTTCAGTATCCCACTCTCCTTCCATAGCGGCAAGTTTAGTTGGTTGAGCCTGACCGACTTCATAACCTGCTTCATCTCCCATAATTAAAACAGATAATATTGCAATGAAGCCAAATGTTGCCCCAATTGAGAAAGAACGTTTTGCAAAACCGATATCACGCCCTTTAAGCAAATAATAAGAACTGACTGCTAATACGAAAATTGCACCACAAACATACCCAGAAGACAAAGTATGCAAGAATTTAGTTTGTGCTTGAGGATTTAACCATAGTTCTAGGAAACTACTCATTTCCATACGCATAGTATCAAAATTGAATTCTGCGCCTACAGGATCTTGCATCCAGCCGTTTGCAACCAAAATCCACATGGCAGATAAGTTCGAACCGAATGCAACGCAGTAAGTTGATAACAAGTGTTTCGCTTTTGAAAGTCTATCCCAACCAAAGAAGAATAAACCCACGAAAGTAGATTCTAAGAAGAATGCAAGTAACGCTTCAATTGCTAATGGTGCACCGAAGATATCACCTACATAGTGTGAATAATAAGACCAGTTAGTACCAAATTGGAATTCCATTGTGATACCAGTTGTCACTCCTAGAGCAAAGTTAATACCAAACAATTTGCCCCAGAACTTAGTCATATCTTTATATACCTCTTTCCCTGTCGTTACATAGATGGTTTCCATTATTACAAGAATAAAGGACAAACCCAATGTTACAGGTACGAATAGGAAGTGGTATAGTGCAGTCAATGCAAACTGCAATCTCGAGAGTTCAACAATGTCTAACATCTCAATCAACCTCTTGTACTCAATACAAGTTTAAAAAAGATTACAAATCCTGTAATCACCCCATTAGCCATTAATCAATATCAATTAATTAGCTTAAATATCAAACTCAGGTAAAGATATGATTTATTTCACATTGAAATAAAGGATAACTCTAACCGTTTAATACATCTTTTATTTTACTCCTAAAAATGGGGTAGAGGAAACCCAAAAAGTTTTAGATTGATCACAAAATCGCATTAAAATCAAAAAAATAAATTTCAATAACAGAATATTATTTGATACATATCAATTTTTATATTTTTTGTAACATTTTATTAAAAAATTATTTTTTGATTTACCGACAAAAACAACTTTTTATTCCTTTGATGAAGTCATTTTTTATAGACAATACCTTCTTTTTTTGTTATTTTTATTGCACATTTTTTCAACGGATTTTTTAAAATCTTACGGTCAGTATATGTTTAAATTTAGTTTCTTAGTAGCGCTGTTTTTTTGTGCTTTAACTTCTAATAGTTTTGCAAACAAAAAACCTCAAATCCCTAGCCAATGTCAACAATTATTCCAACAGACAGAAGAACTCATTTCAGAAGCAGAAAAACAACCCGGAACTCATCTACAGATTGCAAACATCAAAAATAAACTATCCGAAAGCAAACAAAAAATCTTACAAATGAGCGTTGAACACCAAATTAAAAGTTGTGATAAAGGATTACTTGCATTAAATAATATGAAAGGGAAAGAAGAATAATTAATCAAAAAGATTCTATTATAGCCAATAGAATCTTTTTCTTAAAAAAAGAAAATAGATAAACTTTTACCATAAAAATAAATTTAATAATGTTTAATTATCAAAATTATTTATACTTTTAACTATATTATTTTCATTATTTGAATACTACATAATAAACAAAAATTGGGGTAATTATTCCTTATAATTACCCCAATTTTTTATCTATAGAAACCAAATAATATAGTAAACAGAATGTCTACTAAAAAGCGACTTAAAGGCTGATACTATAAGACATCAGGCTACATTCCCATCTCGTATCATTAAAGTCATTTAATATTTCTATTCACCAAACAACATATAAAATTTTTCTCTATGAATACCCCTGATTTAAAAGAGGTTACGCCTCTAAAATATATTCATCATCGTGAACATCGAGAACTAGAACTATTTAGAAATTTTTTAATGAAACTATTAACGAATTAAAATAAACCTATTTTTTCTTGTCTAGCGACTGCTGCTTCTAAAATTTGACGATTAGTCATCGTACTATCAATTTTAATATAAGCACTTTGCTCTTCAGGAATAATAATAGCCTCACACACTCCAATTTGTTGTAAGAAAAAATCTTTCCACACAGTAGAATTTCTACATTCAGTAAGACGAATACGCAAATTAGCCAAATATGGAGGTTCATTCATCGTAAAAGCAAGTGCAAGCCATAAAATAGCCAACAGCATTGCTGTTAGAAACAATACCTCTGTGCCAAAATGCCCAACAATCCAACCGCCGATACTTCCTCCGGCGGCAGCACCAAAAAACTGGAATGTCGAATAAATTCCTAACGCTGTGCCTTTGCTTCCTGCAGGTGCTTCTTTACTAATAAGGGAAGGAAGCAATGCTTCCATAAGATTAAAGCCGATAAAAAACAATAAAGTTCCAAGAATAAGCACCCACAACTGATTATCTGCACACCATAAAGTTGCTTCAGCAGCAATCAAGATCATAATACAGAGCAAGAAAACAACCTTCATTTTGCGTTTAGTTTCAGCAATAATAATCCCCGGAACTACACTTACAAAAGCAATCAACATTGTGACAAGATAAATCTGCCAATGACGATAAGCTGGAAAACCGGTCTGCTCAAAACAAAGAGGTAAAGCAATAAAAGTTGTCATCAACAAACAATGCATACAGAAAATACCAATGTTAAGTTTCATTATCTGTGGTTGTTTTAATACCTCTTTCAAACAACCTTTAATCACTGCCGATTCACTGTTACGTATGTGATATTGACTTTTTGGAATCACTGTTATGGTTAAGAAAATCCCGCCTATAGCCAATACCGCTATAAACCAAAATAACCCTTGTAAACCAATCTGGTAGGTAATGATAGGTCCTGTCACCATAGCAACCGCAAAAGTAATACCAAAAGATACACCTATAAATGCCATTGCTTTAGTACGAATCTGTTCACGTGTCAAATCGGATAATAATGCCATTACCGCCGCAGAAATTGCACCACTACCTTGTAAGGCTCGCCCAATAATCACTCCCCAAATTGAGCTAGACAAAGCAGCAATGATGCTACCAATCACAAAAATGGATAACCCTAAAATAATTAAAGTTTTACGTTCTATCTTATCAGACCATAAACCAAAAGGGATTTGAAAGATCGCTTGCATAAAACCATATATACCAATAGCTATACCGATAAGAATCTGATTCGCTCCCTGCAAATGCATTCCATAAGTAGTTAATACTGGTAATACCATAAACATTCCAAACATACGTAAGGAAAAAATTGTACCAAGTCCCCAAGTAGCTTTACGCTCTTCAACGGTCATACAATTATCATTATTAAGCACTGTTTTATTCATACTATTTTTAACAAAATTAGGAAAATATAAAAAATCTGCCCAAAGGACAGATTTTTTATATGATGCTGAGTAAGTTTATCAAACAATTAATTGGTCAAACTAACAATTGAATGTGCCGGAACCATAAAATCAATAGACATCATAATATTTAGGGTACAAATAGCAATGATAGAAAAGACAAACAATTTTCTTGCCCAAACATAATCATTATTCTCTGATTTATAACCCGATAATGCCATACATAACCACCACACACTTACAGCAGTGGCTACCACAAGGTATTTATAACCGGCATAACCACCTATTGATAACATAAGTGCAGCAAACATAAAGGCTATGATATACAGCAAAATATGATGCTTAGCAACAGCAATACCTTTTACCACTGGCAACACAGGAATATTGGCTGCTTGATAGTCCTTGAAACGGAAAATCGCAATAGCATAAGAATGTGGCATTTGCCACAAATTAAAAATAGCTAATAAAATCAATGCACCCGTATCAAATTCATTACTTACAGCACAATAACCAATAACAGGTGGAGCGGCACCAGACAAACTACCTATGAGCGTACCATAAACAGAATGGCGCTTCATATAAAGGCTATACACAAACACATATACCACAAAACCCATAACAGCCAGCCACATAGCTAGAGGATTGGCGCCAAAATAAAGGATAGCAAATCCTAAAACGCCTAATACTATGGCTAAGGTAAACGTAGTATGTACTGATACTAAACCTTTAACTAATACACGATTTTTAGTACGTTCCATTTTGCGATCAATATCACGATCAATCAGATTATTAAATGCACAACCTGATGCGACTACTAATGACACACCAAGAATCGTATAAGAAAACAGCGTATGATCCATATGCCCTTTGGCCGCTAACAGAAACCCACCGACAACCGAAATAAGATTGCCGATGATAATTCCCGGTTTGGTAACTTGTAGGTAAGATTTAATCATAGTAAACCCTATTAGCCTGCCATCATATTGGCATTCAAACTCCACATAATCCAGATGGATAATGCCACCAATAATAGAATCACAATTGCGGTAAAAATAAATGATATGAGATTCCAGCGTCCATCTTCAGAAGTTCCCATATGCAAGAAACAGACAAGCTGAACAATTAGCTGTATCACAGCAGTGACAGCAATAATTACCAATAATGATATTTTGGATGCACTGCCATTCATCACCATCAGGAATGGAATTAATGTCAAAATAACAGATAAACCAAAACCAATAAGATAGCTTTTAACACTACCGTGTTCAGTAGTGGCATAATCGTGGTTATCGTAACTCATAGCAAGCCCCCCATTAAATAAACAACGGAAAAGACACAAATCCAAACAATGTCAAGGAAGTGCCAGAATAAACTTAAACACATTAGACGAGTACGGTTAACCGCAGATAAACCGCGTGTAACCACCTGAATCATCATCACCACCATCCAAATCAATCCGGCAGTAACATGTAAACCGTGTGTACCGACCAAGGTAAAGAATCCGGAAAGGAAACCACTACGATCAGGCCCTACACCTTGTGCAATTAAATGGTGGAACTCATTGATTTCCATACCAACGAAAGCAGCACCAAATAGGAAAGTTACTACTAACCATAATAAAACCTGCCTAACATTATTGCGATTCATTGCTAAAACAGCAAACCCATAAGTAATGGAACTGAATAACAATAGGAAGGTTTCCACTAATACATAAGGTAACTCAAAAATATCTTTGCCGCTCGGTGCCCCTGCTGTACCTGGTAACAACACGATATAGGTTGCGAACAGACAAGAAAAGAGAATCAAGTCGCTCATTAAATAAATCCAAAACCCGAAAACTTTAATCGGCCCAGTATCGTGGTGTCCTTGATGGACACCGTTATGTATTACAGTATTTGTTGACATTATTGCAGCCCTGCTTGAGATAATTCTTTAAAGTGTTTATTTTCAATCGTTTCAATTTGATCGACAGGAACATAATAATCCACATCTTGATCGAAACTTTTAGCAATCCAAGTAACAACCATACCGACGAAACTCACGATTGCTAACCACCAGATATGCCATATCATTACGAAACCGAAAATCATAGTAAATACAGCAATGATGACACCCGCAGCGGTATTTTTCGGCATATGAATAGGGGCATAAGTTGTTGGTTTAGCATAAGCCACACCTTTTTCTTTGTTATCCCAAAAAGCATCACGCTCTTCTACTCTAGGAGTCACCGCAAAATTATAGAAAGGTGGTGGTGAAGAAGTTGCCCATTCAAGAGTACGTCCACCCCAAGGGTCGCCGGTGGTATCTCTGTTTTTATTTCGATCACGGATAGATACACCAAGTTGAATAAACTGACAAGCAATACCCAAAGCAATAATCACTGCACCAAGTGCTGCTACGCCGAGTAATGTATGATATTCAGGATCAATTTGTTGGCTTAATCGGCGAGTCATTCCCATAAAACCTAATGCATATAGCGGTAAAAACGCAACAATGAAACCGATTTGCCAACACCAAAATGCACGTTTACCCCATTTTTCGTTTAAAGTAAAACCGAATGCTTTAGGGAACCAGTAGTTCAATCCAGCAAAGAGCCCGAACACCACACCACCAATAATAGTGTTATGAAAGTGAGCAATTAAGAATACGCTGCCGTGTAACACAAAGTCAGCAGCCGGTACTGCCAATAGCACACCTGTCATTCCACCAATAGCAAAGGTCACAATAAAACCAATAGTCCATAACATCGGTACACTAAGTTTGATACGCCCTTGATACATCGTGAACAGCCAATTGAAAATTTTCACCCCTGTTGGAATGGAAATAATCATTGTTGCTATACCAAAGAAAGCATTAACATTTGCGCCTGATCCCATAGTAAAGAAATGGTGTAACCAAACGATGAAAGACAAGATAGTAATACATACTGTCGCCCACACCATTGAGGTATAACCAAACATTTTCTTACGAGAGAAAGTAGCTGTAACTTCCGCATAAACCCCAAACATAGGTAACACCAGAATATATACTTCCGGATGGCCCCACGCCCAGATTAAGTTGATATACATCATCATATTGCCACCCAAATCATTGGTGAAGAAATGGGTACCCAAATAACGATCTAATGTAAGTAAAGCAACGCTTGCGGTTAAAATCGGGAATGAAGTTAAAATCAACACGTTAGAACAGAAAGAAGCCCAACAGAAAATTGGCATTTTCATCAAGCTCATCCCCGGTGCACGCATTTTGAGGATAGTGGCAATAAAGTTAATCGCACTTAATGTCGTTCCTATACCCGATATCTGTAACGTCCAAATCCAATAATCGACGCCCACATCAGGACTATATTGCAATTCCGACAATGGCGGATAAGCCAACCAACCGGTTTTAGCGAACTCACCAATCCCCAAAGAGAGGTTAATCAAAACCACACTAACAGCGGTAAACCAAAAGCCTAAATTGTTTAAAAACGGATATGCAACGTCGCGAGCACCAATTTGCAATGGAATAACAATATTCATTAAACCGATCACAAACGGCATAGCTACGAAGAAAATCATAATAACACCGTGAGCCGTAAAGATTTGGTCATAGTGTTCCGGTGGCAAAAAGCCTGCGTAGCCCCCTGATGCTAAAAACTGCTGACTACGCATCATAATTGCATCGGCAAAACCACGTATTAACATAATGATAGCTAAAAAGATATACATAATACCAATACGTTTATGGTCAACAGTCGTAATCCAGTCACGCCATAACGGCCCCCACAATTTAAAATAAGTTAAAGCGATAATGACAGCAATACCGCCCAAAATAATACCGCTAACCGTTACCATCACAATAGGTTCATGAAACGGTATCGCGTCTAATGATAATTTTCCTAACATAGTTATTCCTTCGATGCTTATTTAACTATTCAGTAATTGCGACTGATGACTCATTATGTGAAATATGTGTGCTATGCCCTTGCATATCCAGCTTATGCATATGCGGACTACCAAATTTTGCCATAATGTCATAAAAGAGATTCGGAACTACACTGGAGAAATATTTCGGCTTATCATATTTACTCGGGATAGCGACTTGATTATATGCATCCATAGTGTTCAAAGAATCTGGTGACTGTTTCACTTTAGCGACCCAATCTGCAAAAGAGGCTTCATCCGGAGTAGCAATCGCGTTGAATTTCATACCCGAAAATCCTGAACCACTATAACTCGCAGAAATACCTTTATAAGTACCGGGTTCATCAGCGATCAAATGTAGTTTAGTCTGCATACCAGCCATCGCATAAACTTGGCTACCCAATTGTGGAATGAAGAAAGAATTCATCACAGTATCTGAAGTGATTTTGAATTCTATAGGGGTATTTTGTGGGAAGGCAATTTCATTCACCGTCGCAATGCCTTGCTCAGGATAAATAAACAACCATTTCCAATCTAGAGAAACGACTTGAATAGTGATTGGTTTATTCTCATGTTCTAATGGGCGGTATGGATCAAGTGAATGGGTGGTTTTCCAAGTGATGGTTCCTAAAATAAGGATAATGATGACAGGAATTCCTCAAACCACCATTTCGATCTTATTGGAATGCACCCAGTTTGGAGAGTATTTCTCTTTTACATTGCTTTCCCGATATTTTCTGGCAAATACGATTGCCATTATGATTACCGGAATCACGACAAGCAACATTAAACCGGTTGCAATCAGGATGAGATCACGCTCCGCCATCCCGATTTGACCTTTAGGATTGAGCAATACAGCATTCTCACAACCACTTAATAAAAAAGTGGCACAGATAAGTACCAAGCTCCATTTGGTCTGTTTACTACTCAGTTTCATAAAAAATAACCTCAATACAGAAACAAACTAAAGTTTTAGAGAATGAAGCACAAAATGTTTATGCTGGCAGATAAAATAACAGCACTTTTACATATGTAATCATGACTCTGCTTCTTAGGATGATATAAAAATGGAGCAATATATCAACATTTCATTAATATTTTTGTCATCTTTTTTATTAATTTTTATAATTTAAATGTATTTTTTAACTTTATACATATTAATTTAACATAGTTTGATAAACGAGGAGGTAGAAGAGATTTAAGGATTTGTACAGCTGTACAATTGATAGTAAATACTAAGAATACATATGGTTATACTCATCCGCACACATTATGTGCAAAGAGGTTGACAAAATGTATAATTGATAAAAACAAAAAAGCTCGAAAACAGGTGTTTTCGAGCTATACAAAAACGTAAAAAAATTATCGACGTAAACCTAAACTTGCGATTAATTTAGTATAACTGTCTAAGTTAGAACGTCTTAAATAATCTAACAATTTACGACGACGAGAAACCATCCCTAGTAAACCACGACGACCATGGTGATCTTTTTTGTGAACTGAGAAATGTTCTTGCAAATGGTTAATTTGTGCAGTTAATAATGCAATCTGAACTTCTGGCGAACCAGTATCTTTTGCATCACGACCGTATTCGGCGACGATTTTCGCTTTTGCTTCAGTACTTAGAGACATAAATAAACTCCTAATAAAGTTAAATTAAAACACATCGTAGCCGATCTCTAATCCAGCCACGATAAGAGTCGCATATTCTACCTTTTTACTATTGCAATAGCAAATATTTACCTTCATATTTCTGTGCTTAATTTGTTAATACAAATTCTTCCGGTTTTTCCGGTGGAATAATCTCTATTTCCGCACTATTCTGTATACCGCGTGGTAATGGAGTGCCTTTACGACCACGTTCACCGTAATAATGTCTGATTTCTTTCGCATCCAAAGTCACTTTACGCTTACCGGAACGGAATATCAAAGAACTGCCCTCTTCAATTACAAATAATCTCACCAACAACTCCTCTCTTGCTTTTGCTTTCGCAGCAGGAATATTGATAATTTTATTTCCTTTTCCTTTTGATAACTCCGGCAATTCACTGAGTGGGAAGAGTAACATTTTGTTCGCTGAAGTAATTGCCACCAATAAAACCGATTTGTTTTCAATCACTACAGGAGGCAACACTTTTGCATTTTCAGGTAATGAAATCGCCGCTTTACCTGCTTTATTACGAGTGATTAAATCTTCCGTATTGCAGACAAAACCATAACCGGCATCAGATGCCATTAATAGTGCTTGTTCTGCTTTCGGCATCAATAGCTGTTCTATCATTGCGCCTGTCGGCAATGTTAATTTACCGGTTATCGGTTCTCCTTGTGAACGAGCAGAAGGTAAAGAAAGGGGATCCAAACTATAACTCCGTCCTGTGTTATCAAGGAAAATAACCTGTTGATTAGAACGACCACAAACGTGGGACAAATAATTATCTCCCGCCTTATAACTTAAACTTTTTGGATCAATATCGTGTCCTTTGGCACAACGAACCCATCCCATTTCAGAGAGAATCACCGTTACTGGCTCTACCGGTACTAAAGCGCTTTCAGAAATCGCTTTTGCCTCCTCGCGCTCAACAATTTTCGATAATCTCGGGCTGGCATATGTTTTAGCATCTTGCTCAATCTCTTTTTTGATTAATTGATTCAAACTTTTATCTGAAGATAATATTTTTTCCAGTTGTTTACGTTCCTGTTCTAATTGTTGTTGTTCCGCTTTTAATTCAGTTTCTTCCAATTTTGCCAAATGGCGCAAACGTAAATTCAAAATCGCTTCAGCCTGAGCTTCTGATAATGCAAATCTCGACATTAACTCCAGTTTAGGTTCATCTTCATTGCGAATAATATGAATAACTTCATCAATATTTAAGAATGCAATTAACAACCCTTCTAAAATATGCAATCGTGATAAAACCTTATCCAAACGATATTGCAATCGACGAGTAACAGTTTGACGACGAAAACTAAGCCACTCAGTTAAAACCGTATATAAATTTTTCACTGCTGGTTTGCGATCCAAACCAATCATATTCATATTGACACGATAACTTTTTTCTAAATCCGTTGTAGCAAAAAGATGCGCCATTAATTCATTTTCATCGACTCGATTAGAACGAGGAACAATCACCAATCTGGTTGGATTTTCGTGATCTGATTCATCTTTAACATCATCCACCATTGGCAATTTTTTATTACGCATTTGAGTAGCAATCTGCTCAATAATTTTTGCACCTGAAGCCTGATAAGGCAGTGCAGTAATTACAATTTCACCGTCCTCTTTGCTCCATACTGCACGCATTTTTAGCGAACCTTTACCATTTAAATAGATTTTTCGCAAATCCTCTTTAGGCGTAATAATTTCTGCCTCTGTTGGAAAATCTGGAGCTTTAACAATATTTAATAATTCATCCATTGAGACATCTGGATTATCCAACAATAAAATTAATGCTTGAGCAATCTCATTAATATTATGTGGAGGAATATCGGTCGCCATTCCAACAGCAATTCCGGTAGTACCGTTCAATAAAATATGTGGTAATCTTGCCGGCAAATATTGTGGCTCATCAAGGGTACCGTCAAAATTTGGCTGATAATCGACCGTTCCTTGCCCCAATTCCGAAAGCAATAATTCTGAAATTTTTGATAAACGAGATTCGGTATAACGCATTGCCGCAAAAGATTTCGGGTCATCCGGTGCCCCCCAGTTTCCTTGCCCATCAACCAGCGGATAGCGATAAGAAAACGGCTGAGCCATCAATACCATTGCTTCATAACAAGCGCTATCGCCGTGCGGATGGAATTTACCCAGTACGTCACCGACCGTACGCGCCGATTTTTTATACTTCGTACTCGCATTCAAACCTAATTCGGACATCGCATAAATAATACGCCGTTGCACCGGTTTTAAACCATCTCCGATAAACGGCAACGCACGATCCATAATCACATACATTGAATAATTGAGGTATGCATTCTCCGTAAAATGCCCTATTGGCATCTGCTCAACGCCTTCGTAATTAATTGTACTCATCTCTCTTTACCAAACTTAAACGTTTAACTCTGCGTGATCACCTTTTTCTTGTAACCAGTTTTTACGATCATCCGCACGTTTTTTCGCCAAAAGCATATCTAACATTTCTAATGTATGATCCATTTTGTTATCACTACTTTGATTCGGTTGATAAACTAGCTGAACCAAACGTCGTGTATTTGGATCCATCGTCGTTTCACGTAATTGCAAAGGATTCATTTCGCCTAATCCTTTAAAACGCTGAACATTAATTTTACCCTTTCTGGATTTTAGACGTTCCAAAATTGCCTCTTTTTCATTTTCATCTAAGGCGTAATGCACCTCTTTACCTAAATCAATACGGTATAATGGTGGCATCGCAACATAAACGTGCCCTTCTTCCACTAATTTAGGGAAATGACGCAAAAACAATGCACATAATAAGGTAGCAATATGCAAACCGTCGGAATCCGCATCAGCTAAAATACACACTTTCCCATAGCGTAATTGAGATAAATCATCAGTATCAGGATCAATTCCTAATGCCACGGCAATATCGTGAATTTCTTGTGAACCTAGCACTTGATCACCAGCCACTTCCCAAGTATTAAGAATTTTTCCACGTAATGGCAAAATCGCCTGATATTCACGATCTCGGGCTTGTTTTGCTGAACCTCCGGCAGAATCACCCTCCACTAAAAACAACTCTGTACGACTCAAATCCTGTTGTGTGCAGTCTGCTAATTTTCCAGGCAATGCCGGACCGCTCACCAATTTTTTACGCACCACTTTTTTCGCATTGCGTAAGCGACGTTGTGCCGAAGCAATCGCCATTTCAGCCAACTGCTCTGCTTGTTGGATATGTTGATTAAGCCATAAACTAAAACTATCCTTAACTACACCGCTAACAAATACGGCACTCTGACGAGAAGATAAACGCTCTTTTGTCTGTCCAGCAAATTGCGGATCCTGCATTTTTAATGACAAAATATAAGCACAACGTTCCCAAATATCATCCGCCGTTAACTTAACACCACGTGGCAATAAATTACGAAACTCACAAAATTCTCGCATCGCATCCAACAAACCTTGACGCAAGCCATTAACGTGCGTTCCCCCTAATGGAGTCGGAATCAAATTGACATAACTCTCGCCAATGATATTACCGCCCTCAGGTAACCAGAATAAAGCCCAATTAACAGCTTCGGTATCACTTTTAAATTCACCGATAAACGGTTGTTCTGGCAAAGTGGTTACTCCATCTACAGCTTCCAATAAATAATCAGAAAGACCATCCTGATAACACCAGCGCTCTTCCGTTTGATTAACTTTATCAATAAATTTTATTTCCAATCCCGGACAAAGCACCGCTTTAGCACGTAACAAATGACGAAGACGTGAAACAGAAAATTTTGCAGAATCAAAATATTTAGCATTCGGCCAAAACCTTACAGTCGTACCGGTTGTACGTCTTCCGCAAGAGCCAACGACTTCCAATTCTTCTATTTTTTTACCATCGGAAAAAGCGATATGATAAATTTCACCATTACGTTTAACAGAAACATCAACGCGTGCAGAGAGAGCATTTACAACCGAGATCCCAACACCGTGCAAACCACCAGCAAACTGATAGTTTTTATTCGAGAATTTTCCACCAGCATGCAGTTTAGTTAAGATCAACTCAATACCAGAAATTTTTTCTACAGGGTGAATATCCACCGGCATTCCTCTCCCATTATCAATCACTTCTAAAGATTGATCCGGATAGAGAATAACCTCAATTTTAGTCGCATATCCAGCTAAAGCTTCATCAACACTATTATCAATAACTTCTTGACCAAGATGATTAGGACGGGTGGTATCGGTATACATTCCGGGACGTAATTGCACCGGTTCAAGATCCTTCAGAACAGTTATATCATTCGCATTATAAATATTTTCACTCATCTTTTTTCTGTCGCTGTTGATTACAAAGCGCAAATTCTAGCATTTTTTTAATAGCGAACAAAGGCATCACCTTTCCGTATTTAGTTATGCCGTTGCTAAATAAAGCACGATCAAAAAATAGAGGGAAATAACAAACTCGATTAAACCAATCTGTTTTACTGATAATTTGTATTTTGGTAAAAAAATTGCGCGTATCATTGGTAACAGATAAGCCAAGACAACACCAATATTAACAAACAAGCCAATAACGACACACAGTATATGAAATAAACAAGAAAGATAATAATAATACGGATTTTTCCGTTCTCGCATTACGCTTTTCACATATAAAGTCGTGCCAACAAAAAAGAGTGTAGGATAGAACGCAATTGAAATCATATTTTGATCCCATTTTTGTTGCGAAAAGAAATAAGCCGCCATTCCAGCAATCGCAAAAATCAAAATAGCAGCAATATCATTCAATAATGCTCGCTCATTTTTCTGCCTTGTATAGTAAATATTGATTAAAACAAATGGTAGCATTGCACCTAAAAAGCAAAGAATACGAGGGTTATACCATAAAGGCAAAATAGCAAACATCAAACTCGCCCCTCCATAAATAAAGGTCCAACGTCGATACAGTGCTAAATTCCTCCCTTTAAATAGTGCTAAAAACGGATAGGTCATCAGATAGAGTGAAAACCAAGATAATAGAAGAAGAAAATGTAACCAGATCGGTTTAGAAAGCAGCATTCCATATAAAAAAGGCAATAATGCCATCACAATCGCTCCGTGTTGATTAGAAATTAACGGTTTCATCAAAAACTCCTTAATAGTTGAAACATCGCTATGCAGGGCTGTAGAATGTGGTCCATTTTCGGGAAGCTCCCTTTCCAAATCAGTGTAAAATTCATAGAGCAACACTTTATCGATTGTTCTATTAATTGAAACTCATTTTACCCTTAAAATAATTCATCAGCTATAACTTAAAGGAGTGCTTTATGAGCGAAATTAAACATATTGATTCTAATAACCGCCTATCAGAAGCCACTATTTATGCAGGAATTGTCTATTTAGCAGGACAAGTTGCAGAAGACTCATCATTGAACACCTATGAGCAAACTCGACAAATTTTGCAACTTATCGATATTTTATTGGAAAAAAGCGGTTCAGATAAATCTCGTATTTTACGCGCAGAAATCTTCTTAGCTAATATAAATGACTATGCTGAAATGAATCGTGCTTGGGATCAATGGGTCGTTGCAGGTAAAGCACCTGCACGATCTACCGTTGAAGCAAAACTTGCCGATCCAAACTGGAAAGTAGAGATTGTAATTACTGCGGCGTGTAAATAACAGCTTCTTATGCCATAATAAACGCTTTCTAATTTATTCAATACTGAAATTATTAATGCTTATGACATTTATTGAAAACTTCCCTATTTATATGCAGTTTTTTATTGGATTATTTGCAGTCACTAACCCATTAGGGTCATTACCTATTTTTATGAGTATGACGAGTAACCAATATGAAACCGAACGCCAAAAAACAATGTTAGTTACATCCACCGCAATTGGTGTAGTTTTACTTACCAGCCTGTTTGTTGGTCAAGCATTGCTTAATTTTTTCAGTATTTCTATTAACTCCTTCCGTATCGCCGGTGGTCTGCTCGTTATTTCGATTGCAATGACAATGATCAGCGGTAAATTAGGGGAAGAAAAACAAAATAAAGAAGAACGGGCAACCAATTTTTCTGAAAGTGAAAGCATTGCTGTTGTTCCACTTGCAATGCCGTTAATCGCAGGACCAGGTGCTATCAGTTCAACTATTGTCTGGGCTTCACGTTATAACAGCTGGATAGATTGGCTCGGTTTCGCGATGGCTATTTTAATTTTTTCGGTAATGTGTTATGCCATTTTCCGCTCCGGTCCAATGATTATGAAATATCTCGGTAAAACTGGTAGCAATGTGGTCACACGTATTATGGGATTAATTCTAATGGCGCTCGGTATTGAGATCTGCGTTGCCGGTATCTCTAATTTATTCCCGGGGTTATTACACTGATGTGGCATAAATTTTTAAGTAAAAAAAGTTTTATTATTTGTGCATTATTGGCAATAGCAAGTTGTGATCAACAGCCTTCTTCACAAACAACAACTGCAATCACAGAAAATAAAACACCATCTCGACAAACACTTATCCGCGGAGGCGAGTTTTCACATTTTCAACTCAATCCCCAACAAGTGACAGATCTGCAAAATAGTGCGATTATTTATGATCTTTATGAAGGGTTGGTAAGTTACGATCTTCACGGCAATATTATTCCGGCTATTGCTCAATCTTGGCAAACAAAAGATAACAAAGTTTGGCTATTTTCTTTACGAAATGATGCTAAATGGTCAGATGGTTCTAGCGTTACCGCTACCGATTTTGTGAAAAGTTGGCAAAATTTATTTATAGAAAATTCACCATCAGCACAATATTTAGCTTTTATTGCAACTAAAAATGCCAAAGCTATTCTACAGAAACAGGCTGAACCGACTACATTGGGAGTAACTGCTTTAGATGAGCACCATTTGCAAATTGAACTGGATAAAGCAAATGCTAATTTTCCCTTAATGTTGGCACATATTTCCTTATTGCCAATAAAAAACTCTCTATATAACGGTGCTTATACTTTAAATAACATTGATGAAAACAAAGTAATATTAACGCGTAATCCCTTTTATTGGCAAAAATTGCACGTTTCTTTCCAAAAAGTTGAATACTGGAGGACAAATCTTATGTCAAAAGAAATTGATCTACGCTTAAATACTAATAATGATACGCAACAAACCGTACCGAAATTATGTAGCTATTATTATGAGTTAAACCCTAATCACCACACTTTAAAAAATAGTGCGGTAAGACAAGCATTAGTGAGCCTAATTTCCAGTAAAAGTGCAATTAATGGCGTGAATATTAACGGTAAAGCCAGTACTAATTTATTACCTTCATCAATGTTATTAAGCGCCTATTTCAATTCAGCACCACCAGAACAATTATTACAACAGGCAGGGATCACTATTCAACATCCATTACAGTTAAGTTTAATCGTTGATAACAACTCGACAAATATTGCTATTGCACAAAATTTAATTCGTCAGTTTTCTCAATCAGATTTAATCAGAGCAAGTATTCAGGCGAAAACCCAGCAAGAATGGTCTTTGTTGCATAGTCAACAGCAATTTCAACTTATTCGCAGTGGTTGGTGTGCCGATTACAATGATATTTCAGCATTTTTAAATAATTTTCACTCTAGAAGTCCGGATAACCTAATGCGTTATCATAACGAAAAAGTGGATCAATGGTTAGAACAGGCAATGCTAGAAACAGCAAATGAAAAACGACAACAAATTTATCAGCAGGTTCTTGACACGCTAACAACTGATGCCATTATTTTACCAATCTATCACTATTATTTACCGATAAAAATCTCTGCCGACCTTACCGGTTATGACTTAAATAATCCAACACAAATTTTTTATAGCAAAGATCTCTATCGTTCCGTACAATAAAAATGCGATCACATTGATCGCATTTTCTCTTGATAACAAGTTTACTTCAACGGTGGTTTAACGTCCGGACGTGCTTCTGGTTTGTCTAATTCAGAAAATTGTTTTTGTTTGTTGTTTGCTAAAACCTGCGCAATTTCTTGCGCCTGTTTATCTAAATGTAATGCGGCATAAGCCTGTTGCAACATTGGCAATGCTTTATAAGCATAACTTGTATCCGGATATAAACGGAGCAAATTATCTTGAATTCGATTCACCACCGCAACGTAAGCGTCACGTTTCAGATAAAATTCCGCAATTTCATATTGATGTTTTGCCAAACTTTCACGAATATAGTTCATTCGTTGTTTTGCATCTGGAGTATATTCACTGTTCGGGAAATAACGAACTAAGGTTTCAAAATTATGATAAGCATCTTCTCTCGGCTTAGTTTCGCGTGAAGAACGCTCTACTCCAAAGAAGTCCTGGAATAAATTATCCCCCAATGCCATATTGGTTAAACCAGCAATATATAGCACATAATCCAAATGAGGACCTTGTGGATATTTTTGCAAATAACGCTCCGCTGTCGACAAAGTATTCACATAATCTTCATTGCGGTAATAGGCATAAATTAAATTTAAATCTGCCTGTTGTGCATATTCGCCATATGGAAAACGATCATCCGTAGCTTCAAGATAACGAATTGCTTGACGATAATTCTCATCCTGCAAATATTCTTGAGCTTTTTGATATAATTCACTCACTGGAGCCTGCTCCACTTGCTCTTTAGAAGAATTGGAACAAGCTGATAATACCAAAGCGGATAAAGCGGTCACAACAATTACTTTTATCTTCTTCATATGCATCTAAATCCTTAAATTTTTATTAGGTGAATTGCACAACAATTACACAATTCTTGATTTGCTCTATAAACTCGTGAACAGTTAAGGTAAAATCACGACTTTAACTCTATTGGTTGCTGTTATTGTATAGTGTATCAGCAAATAATTAAATGTTTATATTACTGGAATTAAAAACACGATGGAACACAAAAAACTAACAGCAGAGGTTCAACCTCATCAATTAGGTCAACGTTTAGACCAAACTTTAGCAGAATTGTTTCCGGAATATTCTCGTTCTCGCATCAAAACTTGGATCGAAGCTGGTTTAGTGCAGGTAGATAATAGGATTGTTACCGTACCTAAAGAAAAAGTGTTCGGCACGGAACAAATCATTATGCAGGCAGAAATAGAAGAAGATACTCGTTTTACACCACAAAATATTCCGCTTAATATTGTATACGAAGATGAACATATCCTTGTAATTAATAAAAGCAAAGATCTCGTTGTCCATCCGGGGGCAGGTAACCCCGATAATACCGTATTAAACGCTCTTTTATATCATTATCCGCCGATTGCGGAAGTGCCGCGTGCTGGGATTGTACATCGTTTAGACAAAGACACCACCGGTTTAATGGTGGTTGCCAAAACAATAGAGGCACAAACCAAACTGGTTCGTGCATTACAAAAACGGCAAATTACTCGCGAATACGAAGCCATTGCCAGCGGTATTATGACGAAAGGAGGAACGATTGATCAGCCAATGGCGCGCCATCCTACCAAGCGCACACATATGGCGGTACATCCATTAGGCAAACCGGCGGTCACTCACTATCGCATTATGGAGCGTTTTCGTAATTACACTCGCTTAAGATTGCGACTTGAAACCGGACGTACGCACCAAATTCGCGTACATATGGCATATATCGCGCATCCGTTACTTGGCGATCAAACTTATGGCGGACGCCCTAAACCACCAAAAGAGGCAAGTGAAGCATTATTAACCGTATTACGACAATTCCAACGTCAAGCACTGCACGCTATTATGTTACGTTTAGAACATCCGATTAGCGGTGAATTAAGGGAGTGGTATGCACCATTGCCGGATGACTTTGTCACATTAGTCAATGCACTAAAAGCAGATTACGAACTACACAAAGATGAGTTAGATTATTGATGGACGCAATTTACCCAAATTGGCAAGTGCCGAATAATATTCACGCCTTAAGTACTCTACGTAGCGGCGGTTATAGCTGCGGTGCTTATGCCGGTATGAATTTAGGCGATCACGTTGGCGATACCGCAGAAATCGTTGCTAAAAATCGACAATTGTTGGTAGAACAATTTCAATTGCCGCAATCACCAACTTTTCTCACGCAAATACACAGCAATCTTGTTAAAAGATTGCCTCTTAACAGCGAAGATAAAACCGCAGATGCCTGTTACAGCAACCAACCTAATCAAGTCTGCCTCATTATGACAGCAGATTGCTTACCGGTTATTTTTGCTGCCGAAAATGGTCAAGAAGTTGCCGCTGCCCACGCCGGTTGGCGAGGGTTAGCCAACAGTATATTAGAAAATACCCTGCACTGCTTTAACGCGCCGGCAGATAAAATTAAAGTCTGGCTTGCTCCGGCTATCAGTGCCAAAGCATTTCAAGTCGGGCAGGATGTTTATGATGCCTTTTGTTTAAATAATGAAACGGCAAAACAGGCGTTTAAGATTGATGACCAAAATCAAGGTAAATATTTTGCAGATATTTATCAATTAGCAAGAATTCGTCTACAACAAGCAGGCGTGCTATCTAAAAATATTAGTGGTGGCGAATATTGCACTTACTCCGAGCCGGAAAAATTTTATTCTTATCGTCGAGATAAAATTACAGGAAGAATGGCGACATTAATTTGGTTTGAAGATAAATAACTCTCGTTTGGGGAATTCATAAATGACTTTTTATTTAAACTTTCTCTTTATTCTCACCATTTTATTTTTTTATTTTGTTTTTCAAACCACATTGATTAGAAAATATATGGTAAAAAGTTTCATCGATACGGATTTATTGCAAGATCCTCAAAATTACCGTTCATTTTCTCGTATGTGGAGAATGGGGTATCGCTATGATGCCAAAATCAGTGCAATAATTATTGCTGTTCCTTTTATTATTGGTTCAGTTTTAATCGCATTTTCGCTTTATCAAGCGACAATTAGCTTCTTCAGTTTCTATATTTTTCTAATTTCATTACTCTTTACCGGTATTAATATCGGTAACTATTTTTACTTTAAAACCTATAAAAGCTATTACAATATTTTTATGTTTGGTATTGTCGAAGATGATACTAAAGCCGTCTTAAATAATATTTGGGAAGATTATCCTATTCTTAAACTAATATTCCTCACCATTATAGCTGCTGTTTTCCCTACATTTGTTTTTATTTGTATTCTAAATCAACAACCCTTAGCAATAAAAAATTATAGTACATTCATTACTACTATTTTTAGCTTAATCATTTTTATCTATCTTGCTTATGCTGCTAGAGGGTATTTTTTCACTCATCCATTAGCAAAAATGCACGCCCAAGTTTCCTCATTAAGTATTATTAATCAAATGGTGCCGAATGGCATTATTGCAATGAAATGGGCCTTTGAAGATCGAAAACGTGACATTCAATTCTCAGCCGTTGATAAAAAACAGGGTTCAAAATTAATCAAACAATTTACAAAAATTATTCCGACAACCCAATGTTTCGAGTACGAAAATCCTCAACAATTTTTTATTGATAAAACTGAAAAAAATACTTTTTTGCAACAAAACCCACCACATATTGTTATGGCTTTAATGGAAAGTTTTGGCAATAATTTTTTACAACTTGATAACACTGAAACAAATGATTTGTTGGGGAAATTGCGCAAATATTTTCAGCAGGATTATTATTTTAAGTTTTTTACTTCCGACTATAATGGCACAGCACCATCACTATCTTCTCTCTATTTTTATAGTCCGATTCAAAATATTAGCCAATCGATCGCACAAAATAAAAGTTTGTTACAAACTCCGTTTTTTATTTATAAAAATAAAGGTTATAAAACCGTTTTTATTACTGCAGGAAATATTATGTGGCGTAATTTAGCCAACTATATGCCGCTGCAAGGTATTGATGAACTTTACGATCAAAACTCGATTATAGATACATTTCCCGAATCAAAAACTACCCTCTCCTATTGGGGTGTTGCTGATGAATATGCTTTTAAATTGGCAGAAAAATTATTGCAAGAAAGTAACCAGCCACTTTTTATTAATATTCTAACAATGACAAATCATCCACCGTTCAAAGCACCGGATCACTATCATCCTTTTGTGGTCAATCCGGATATATTGACTGGGAAGATTTTAGCTAAGGATAAAACTGAACAGAAAAATATTTTGCAGGCATTCCAATATGCAGCAAATGCATTAGGCGAATTTATTGAAAATATAGAAAAGAGTGCTATTGCAGAAAAAACAATTATTGCCGCAACAGGTGATCATTATATGCGTGCAATGGAAAATCGTTTTCCGCTTGATCTGTTTTTAGATAAAACAGTACCATTTTTTATTCATATCCCATCAACTATAAAAGCAAATTTAGCAATAGACTTTAATCCTTATAGATTGGGTTCACATAAAGATATTATGCCTACGTTATTTGCATTGAGTCTATCTGATTGCGAATATTGGCATTTGGCTGGAAGAAATTTATTATCGAATCAAGCAGAGAATAAATTCAATTTTGCTTTTAATGAAACCGTATTTATTACCCCTGATGCAGTTTACGATCTCCATTCTGAAAATATTGTCAAATATCAGTGGAATAAACAGAATGGTGAAACTGAAAAGCAACTTGAGATAGGTGAAGAGGAAGCAAAAGAAATAAGATCTTATTCCCAGCTATTATATTGGCAAATTAACTATCAAGTTGAAGGCATAAAAGAATAACATTATTTATTAATAACAAACCTACGAGCTATCGTAGGTTTTTACTTATATTTTTAAGGCATATCTTCAAAAAGATATGCCTTTTATTTCTACTTATAACGCTTCAATAGCAGCATATTGTGCTTTTAATTTATCAAGACCATCCAAATAGCCTTGCATTTTTTCGCGTTCTTTAGCAATGACTTGCTCAGGGGCTTTCGCCACAAAAGCTTCATTGCTCAATTTGTTTTCAATGCGCGCAATTTCACCATTGAGTTTCTCTAGTTCTTTGGTTAGGCGTGCTAATTCAGTGGCTTTATCAATAAAGCCAGCCATTGGAATAAGAAGTTCCGTGTTGCCAATCAATTTGGTTACTGAGAATGGTGCTTCTACTCCATCGTTTAACACTTCAATGCTATCTAATTTCGCCATACTTGCTAATAATGTGCAATTATCGGCAAGAATTTGTTGCTGTTCTGGCGTTAAATGGCGTAATAATGCCTCTAAGCCTTTACTTGGAGCAATATTACGTTCCGCACGGATATTACGCACCGCGATGATAATCTCTTTCAGCCAGTTGATTTGCTGTTCGGCTTGCTCATCAAGCTGACTTGGCTCACATTGCGGATAAGGCTGAAGCATAATGGTGTCGCCATTCACGCCCGCAAAGCCTTTCACTTTTTGCCAAATTTCTTCCGTGATGAATGGAATAATCGGGTGAGCTAAACGCAACAATTTTTCCAACACATTCACTAGCGTACGGCTCGCCCCACGTTTTTGAGCTTCTGAGCCTTGAGCGAACACAGGCTTGGTGAGTTCCAAATACCAGTCGCAGAACTGATCCCAAGTAAATTCATAAATCGCGTTGGCGGCTAAATCAAAACGATATTGCCCAAATGCGGTGCGGACAGCTTGGGTTGTACGGTTAAACATCGATTGAATCCAACGATCCGCAAGGCTATATTCCACCTCGCCCTCAGACAAATCTAGCTTCTCATTGGTTAGAACGAAACGGCTCGCATTCCATAACTTATTACAGAAATTGCGGTAACCCTCCAAACGTTTCATATCCCAGTTAATGTCACGTCCATTGCTGGCAAGGGCGGCGAGGGTGAAACGCAAGGCATCAGTACCGTGAGCAGCAATGCCATCGGCAAACTCTTTGCGGGTGGCTTTAGCGATTTTTTCCGCTAATTGCGGTTGCATCATATTGCCGGTGCGTTTTTCTAACAAATCTTCAAGGCTGATGCCGTCAATCATATCAATCGGATCAAGCACGTTGCCTTTTGATTTCGACATTTTTTGCCCGTTTTCATCACGGATCAAGCCCGTTACATACACGGTTTTGAACGGCACTTGCGGCTTGCCATTTTCATCTTTGATGAAGTGCATTGTGAACATAATCATTCGTGCCACCCAGAAGAAAATGATGTCAAAACCTGTGATTAACACATCTGTTGGGTGGAACATTTTCAGTTCTTTTGTTTGCTGCGGCCAGCCAAGCGTGGAGAACGTCCATAAAGCAGAAGAGAACCACGTGTCTAGCACATCTTCATCTTGTTTGAGTTTCACGTCAGAATTTAAGTGATATTTTGACCGCACTTCTTCTTCACTGCGAGCCACATAAATATTACCCTCTTCATCATACCAAGCTGGAATTCGGTGTCCCCACCACAGTTGGCGAGAAATACACCAGTCTTGAATATCACGCATCCACGAGAAATAAAGGTTTTCATATTGTTTCGGCACGAATTGGATTTCGCCATCTTCCACCGCTTTGGTCGCCACTTCTGCCAACGGTTTTACGCTCACATACCATTGATCGGTCAGCATTGGCTCAATCGGCACACCACCCCGATCGCCATAAGGAACTTTAAGATCGTGCGGTTTAATTTCTTCCAACAAACCTAAAGCCTCAAAATCTGCCACGATTTGTTTACGTGCGGCAAAACGCTCCATTCCACGATATTTCTCAGGAATTTCCGCCACATAATCCGCTAACGGCTTATTATCTACGCCGATGATTTCCGCTTCATCACGAATATCCGCATTCAAAGTCATCACGTTCACCATTGGCAACTGATGACGCTTACCCACTTCGTAGTCGTTGAAATCGTGAGCAGGTGTGATTTTCACTACTCCCGTTCCAAATTCACGATCCACATAATCATCAGCGATAATCGGGATTTCACGATTCGCCAGCGGTAAGATCACGGTTTTGCCGATAAGAGATTGATAGCGTTCATCTTCAGGGTGTACCGCCACCGCGGTATCGCCCAGCATTGTTTCAGGACGGGTGGTCGCCACCACTAAATAATCCTTACCGTCTGCTGTTTTTTCACCGTTCGCCAATGGATAGCGGAAATGCCAGAGCGAGCCTTTGCTTTCCTTATTTTCCACTTCGAGATCGGAAATCGCGGTGTGTAGTTTTGGATCCCAGTTTACAAGGCGTTTCCCACGATAAATCAAGCCCTCTTCGTGCAAACGCACAAAGACTTCTTTCACCGCATCAGAAAGACCATCGTCCATCGTGAAACGCTCACGATCCCAGTCAATCGAGTTACCCAAACGGCGCATTTGCTGGCTGATTGTGCCACCTGAATAAGCTTTCCAATCCCAGATTTTTTCGATAAAGGCTTCGCGTCCGTAATCGTGGCGAGTTTTACCCTCTTCTGCCGCAATTTTACGCTCCACCACCATTTGCGTAGCGATCCCTGCGTGGTCAGTCCCCGCCTGCCAAAGGGTGTTATCCCCCTCCATACGATGAAAACGGATAAGCGTATCCATTAAGGTTTGCTGGAAAGCGTGCCCCATATGCAACGATCCCGTTACATTCGGCGGCGGAATCGCAATACAATAACTCGGTGCATTCGGATTTTCATTCGGCTTAAAATAGCCCTGTTCTTCCCAGTGTTTATAAAGTGCTTGTTCTACGGCAGAAGGATCAAAACGATCTTCCATTTCAAATTTTTGTGTCATTGGTTTTTCTCTGTTTTTAACTAAACTAAATTAAAATCTAACTGTAATAATTCTGCTAATAAATCCTCACACCAATCAGGTAATACTTTTTCAAATTGAGTAATCCTTTTCGATTTAGAAAGATGAAAAATAAGTATCGGCATTTCCGCTGAATTATCATAAATAAATGCTTCATCACAAAAAGGTAATGCTAAAATTAAATTTTGCCGACTAATATCATAACGTTTACGAATGGTAGTTTCATCAATAAAATGTCCACCATTAGCTACTCTCGCCTGCACCCTTTTCACATTAATGTCAGGATCATTGACCCCGATATAATTTAATCTTACGTAAAACCCTTTTGATTTAGCTTGTTGCATACGATGCAAAATAGACTTTCCTGCAAGAGTCGATTCCATTGAAAACGAAACCTGATTTTTAAGTGCATACTTAAATAATTCAACCGCTTTTCTCCCCGCCTCTATATCTGCGCGTCGAGGATTTTGTGGATTAAGTTCCATCGCAATATGATCAGAATCAATCACTACTTGAACAGAATCCTGATTAAAAGAACGTAAGGTGCTTTTTCCAGCACCATTTGTCCCACAATAGAAAATGGCTAAATTATTCTGCATATTTAATCACTTCTTCGTGTCCATCTGGATAATGCTGAACAATATTTCCATTAGGACGTTGAAATGTCAGCACCTCACGCTTTTTCTTATCTTCCATCCACGCTTTAAAAAGAATATGCAACTGCCGTTGTTGTTCAATGATTTCTTCTTTTGTCATTGGTTTCATTATTTCTTCCTCCAACCTTAGCTCGCCAATTTCATATCCAAATGCGGTATTCCATCTTCTAAATATTCCGTTGAAATGGCTTGGAAGCCGAAAGATTGATAAAAATCCTGTAAATAAGTTTGAGCTTGGATTAGCACGGGTTGAGTTGTCCAATGTTGTTGGCAATAAGCCAACGCTTGTTGCACTAATTCTTTGGCTAAGCCTTTGCCCCGTGCCTGTTGTGCTACTAGCACTCTACCTATATGCACACCGTCATCTTGTGGGATAATGCGGCAGTAAGCACAAATTTTGCCGTCAAATTCTTGCCAAAAATGCACCGCACTTTTATCCCAGTGATCCACTTCTTGATAGGCACATTGCTGTTCCACCACAAACACGGCGGTGCGTAATTGATAAATGGCAAACAATTCTTCTGTGCTAAGTTGGGCGAAAGATTTTGCAATCCACGACATTAAATTTGCTCCGTACTCAACTGCCACCCTAGCTGCCGATAATATTTATAGCGTTCTCTGGCTAGCGCTTTCAGTTGTTCATCTGCCGGAACAAATTCTATCACTTGAGGGAAAAGTAATGCAAATTCAGGAACCTGTAATGATAATGAAATTAATAGATCTCGCCGTTGTGAATTACGCTTTCCCGGCCAACAGATTTCTACCGGCGTCATAAAACCGCTAACCTCACCGGATAAATTATGCGGGACAAACTGTTGTGGCTCTCGTTGCCATAACAGTTCATCAATCAACAAAGCCTGCTCTTCATTTTGGCAAGAAATCAGTACTTTCTTTCCTAATCGCCACGCATCTGCTGCCAAATCACACGCTTTATTTTCTAAAGGATTTTCTTGTATAGTTACCTCAGAAAAAACATAAAAAAGAGCCTGTTTTGCCATAATTATCCTGCTTATTCATAGAATTGAGTTATTGTAACGTAAAAGGAAAATAGGATAAAGAATCGCCCATACAAATGATGAAAATCCAATTTGCTTTACTACTTTAATTCTCGTCTTCCTATAAACGAATGTGATAACGTTGTACCGTCCACCATTTCCAGCTCACCACCAACCGGAATACCGTGAGCAATACGGCTCACTTTTACACCATACTGTTGACACATTTCTGCAATATAATTCGCCGTCGCATCGCCTTCAATTGTTGGATTAGTCGCTAAGATCACTTCAGAAAAAGATTCTGTCTGCAATCTTTTCTGTAATAAGTCCAAGCCAATCTCTTTTGGCCCGATACCATCCAATGGCGATAAATGTCCCATTAGTACAAAGTAACGACCTGAAAATTGCCCTGTCTGTTCAATCGCCTGAATATCAGAAGGCATTTCCACTATACATAACTGCCCGTTCTCTTGGCGGCGATAATTATTGCAAATATTACACACCTCCTCTTCTGTAAAAGTTCGACATTGACTACAATGACCGATATGAGCCATCGCTTCTGTCAACGTTTTAGCCAAATTCATTGCACCGCTACGATCACGCTGTAATAAATAATATGCCATTCGTTGTGCAGATTTTGGACCGACTCCCGGCAAACAACGTAAAGCATCCATCAATTCATCAAGTAAAGGGCTAATTTGCATAATTAAAGAAAGGACCTAATTGAAATTATATTTAACAACATAGATAAGGGAGCCTATTGCTCCCCATCTTTATTAGAAAGGCATTTTAAAACCTGATGGTAATTGCATTCCGGCTGTAACGGAAGCCATTTTCTCTTTTTGTAATTCATCCGCACGGCGTACTGCATCATTAAATGCAGCAGCAACCAAATCCTCCAACATTTCCTTATCATCTTCTAATAAAGAAGGATCGATCTCCACACGGCGGCAACTATGTGCACCATTAACTGTTACTTTAACCAAGCCGGCACCAGATTCTCCTGTAACTTCCATCTGTGCAATCTCTTCTTGCATTTTCTGCATCCGTTCCTGCATCTGTTGGGCCTGTTTCATCAAGCCTCCCAATCCACCTTTTCCAAACATAATGTTTACCTATCTATTGTGTAGTGAAAAATAAAAGCTGTATTTTAACTGAAAAGTATATTTGTGCAATTCTCAATGATTCGATTTACCTGTCGGACGAACGGAATCTAAAGCAATCTTAGCCTCAAATTGTTGCATAAAATCCTGTAACACCGGATCTTGTTGCAAATTTTGTTGTGCTTGAATCACTAATTGCTGATAAATTTCGTTGCGAATCTCAAACGGTGTTTTTTGATCTCCTTGATAAACATCAAGCTCAATCCGCATTTGATTCCCGTAAAAATCTTTCAATGCTTGTGTAATAAAAGCCGAATCTAAAGTTTTTAATAAATTAAAGGCTTCAGGACGCAGACCTAATTTCAAAAAATCATCTGTTTTTTCAAGGATCACCGATTTTAATAAAATACCTTTGCTATTGCCCTTAACTGCCATTTTTTCAATATCACTGCTCCACTCACTCTGTTTTGCAGTTAAAGCAATAATCTGCTCCAATACTTCAGGCGTATATCGTTTCAATAAAGTTTGTTTAATTTCCGAAGGCTTTACTGCCTGTCCCTGAAGTGCCAATGAAGGATCGCTCCAAGACCAGTGATAATCCTCATTGATACTTTCATTTTCGCTTTCTTCTTCATCGTTGGCTTCAGTACTAGCTTTTTCCCACAACGAAGATGATGGTTCTGCAACATCTATATTATGAGCATAATCATTTGTTATAAGCTCCCTATTTTCAGGTTCAGAATTCTGTTTTCTTGAAATTGAAGGAGGTACTTCATTTACTGACCGAATAGCTCGATCTTCTACAAGATCAAACTTTTTTTTTTCGCTCTCTACAACATTCTTATTATCCAGAACCATATGTGCCGTCTGCCCTTGTTCTAGATTAGAAACCGCTTGCAGAATACTCAAAGATTGTTGTGCTGAAGACTTAATCGACTGTTGTTGATTGCTATCCGCCGGTATAGTCGCTTCATTACTGTCAATTTGCGGCTGCACGACCTGTTTCCAACTACTACCTGTAGTTTCCCCATTCACAGGGGTTATTTGTACATCATTACTCGTACTCTGTTGTAGCGAATGCTGTACAGAAAAAGGTGACTTCTCAATTTTTTCAGAGGTAATTTCTGTATGAGAAACAACTGCCGTTTCATTAGGCAAGGAAAAACGCTTTGGATGAAACGCCAATGCACGCAACATCGTCATCTCAACACCAATTTTGGGATCCGGTGAATAAGACAGTTCTTCTCGTCCTTTAACCATTAATTCGTAATAGAACTGCACATCCTCTGGCGAGAGATTTTTTGCTAATAAAGTTAATGCCGTATTCGCTTGTTCAGGATTTGGCGGTAGGAACTGCAACATAGCAATTTGATGTAACGTTTCTGCCATCTCCTGCAATACTCTTTCCCAATCAACGCCTTGTTGTGTAATCTCATACAACACTTGCATTGCTTGCTCACCATCTGCTTGAGAAAGCGCTTTTAATAAGGCGATTGATTTATCGTTATCCAACAAGCCAAGCATCATATTGACATCATTGACATTAATATTGCTATTACTCAAGGCTATCGCTTGATCGGTTAAACTTAAAGCATCACGCACACTGCCTTGTGCCGCACGCGCAATTTTCATCAAAGCTTGTGGTTGATAATCGATATGCTCTTTTTGCAATAATTTCTGCAAATGTGCAGCAATCACATCCGCATCCAACGCTTTTAAATGAAATTGAATGCATCGGGAAAGAACAGTAATTGGCAATTTTTGCGGATCGGTCGTTGCCAAGAGGAATTTGACATATTCGGGCGGCTCTTCCAATGTTTTTAACAACGCATTAAAACTATGTCGAGATAACATATGCACTTCATCGATAAGATAAATCTTGAATCGACCACGTACCGGTTTGTATTGCACATTATCCAGCAACTCTCGAGTATCTTCGACTTTAGTACGTGAAGCCGCATCGATTTCAATCAGATCAATAAAATTCCCTTCTTTAATCGCACGACAATTTTCACATTCACCGCACGGAGTAGCTGTAATCCCTTTTTCACAATTTAATCCTTTGGCAAACAGACGAGCAATAGATGTTTTTCCAACACCGCGAGTGCCGGAAAACAGATAAGCATGGTGTAATCGTTGATTATTTAAGGCATTGGTCAACGCAGCAATAATATGCTCCTGCCCTACTACATCAGAAAACTGATCCGGTCTCCATTTACGCGCCAATACCTGATAACTCATACTTTCCCTTTTTATCTTATGTTAGTGTCCGGCAAAATCCACCAATGTAAAAGGTTCTACACCCAATTTACGCAAACGCTCTTCACCACCTAATTCGGGTAAACTAATAACAAATGCAGCGTGTTCAACTTTACCGCCTAAACGTTGAATCAATTTAATAGTGGCCTCCACTGTGCCGCCGGTCGCCAACAAATCGTCAATAATAAGCACATTATCATTTTGATTGACTGAATCGGTATGCATTTCTAGAGTATCCTGACCATACTCTAATTCATAAGATTGCGAAATCACTTCACGCGGCAATTTACCTGGTTTTCTCACTAAAATAAAAGGCACATTTAAAGCCAACGCTACCGGCGCACCGAAAATAAATCCTCTTGATTCTGTACCGGCAACTTTTGTAATGTTTTTATCTTTAAAGTACTCTGTGATTAAATCGATAGTTGCTTTAAATGCTATCGGAGTTTCGACTAAACTGGTAATATCACGGAAAATAATGCCTTCCGCAGGATAATTTGGAATAGATTTAATTGATGATTTAATTAATTCTTTTTGCTGTTGGTTCATTATAATTTGCCTAACAAAAATTATACAGCTTCCGCTGTTCTCAAAGTTTCGTATTCTAACAGTGCTACTTCTGAAAAAATACACTTTTATATCAAAAAATAAAATTTCTATTGATAAATATCAACGCCGTCTTTACGCGTTCTCAGTAATCGTAAAATCCAAACATACTGTTCTGGTGTTGCCGTTACAAATTTTTCGATTACTTCATTCATTAACCTTGCACTTTGATGCTCATCGTCTGTCAACGCTAATGGTGCATCAATCTCAATTTCATAACGTCCTTGTTGTACGTTATAACGGGCAAACATTGGAATTACCACAGCTTTAGCGATTTTGCACATTTTATTCAGTCCGGGTAATGTCGCCTTGTAAGTTGCAAAAAAATCGGCATAAACACTTAATTCTTCGCCATAATCTTCATCCGGCAGATAATAGCCCATCTCCCCTTTGCGGACTGCATTCAGAAAAGGCTTAATTCCATTTTGGCGTGCGTGCATTTTGCCGCCGAAACGTTCTCGAACCGTATTCCAAAGCCAATCTACCAGTGGATTTCGATGTGGATTATACATTGCGGTCATTGGCATTCCTTGCGTATGCAAAATGATACCGGAAGCATCAATAGCCCAAGTATGAGGAACCAGCAAAATAATATTTTTACCCTGCTGTTTTGCCTGACGTAAATGCTCTATACCTAAAAACAGACTCCTTTTTTGCAAATGCTTAGTGGAACGCAATGCTATTTCTCCAATTCCCAACATTGTTTGTGCCACTGTAATAAACATTTTGTCGATCACTTGCTCACGCTGCTGTTCACTCCAATGTGGAAAACAGTAACGTAAATTGACTTGTGCCCGTTTTCGTTGTTTTTTTGCTATTTTCCCGACCAATAAACCAATTTTCGCTGCCAAAACATCACGGCAACGAAACGGCACAAAAGCCAATAAAGCTAATAAAAACACACCAAACCAAACACCCCAAAATTTTGGAAGCAGATAACTCCAACGGAACTGAGGTTCATACCCTGCTCGTGCTGTAATTCTTCTATTTTCGTCAGACATCTTATTCTATTCAGTTAAACCAACCATAGTCATACATCATTTTTGCCGTCATAATAAATGCCATTATGACTACCATTGGACGAATTAATTTTTGCCCTTTAGTTAATACCATTTTGGCACCTAATCTTGCTCCTAAAAAACCACCAATCATCATAACAAATCCAAGCATCCAATAAACTTCTCCACCCAAGATAAAAAAGACTAATGAGGTAAAATTGGAAGTGAAATTCAAAATTTTAGCGTGAGCTGTTGCTTTTGCTAAATTAAATCCTAATAAAGTAACAAAAGCGACACACAAAAAAGAACCTGTTCCCGGACCAAAAAAGCCATCATAAAAACCAATCGGGAATGCCGCTGCTAATGCAAATGCAGTAAAACTTAAACGTTGATGACAATCTTTCTCACCTAATTTAGGGGAAAATAAAAAATACAAGCCAACAATCAACACCAAAATAGGTAATAACGATTTGATCACAGATGCATCAATTAATTGCACTGAAATCGTACCAATCATTGCACCAGTAAAAGTACCAATAACCATCTTCCAAACAGTACGCAAATCTACCGCTTTTTTTCTCACAAAATAAAGACTTGCAGAAAAAGAACCGCCACTTGCCTGTAATTTATTAGTCGCTAATGCCGCTGCTGGCGGTAATCCAGCTGCCAATAATGCAGGAATCGTGATCAATCCACCGCCTCCAGCAATAGCGTCAATAAAACCGGCTACTCCAGCCAATAAAAAAAGAATCGCATAAATATCTAAGCCGATGTCCATTTTTTCTCCTCTATTTGCTGTGTTATTGTGCAAACCACTGCTGTTTATCAGGGGAATCTAATAATTGTTGACACAAAAAAGGCAATTGTGGTGTTTTTTTCGGTGAACTCGGCACAGTTGTAGAATGAGGTTTAAACCACGACATCAGCTCCTCACCACAACCGTCTCCAGCAGGAATCGGTGTCTGCTCTTCACAATATTGAGCTCCCTTAGGGCAATGTAAACGTACGTGAAAATGAGCATCGTGTCCAAACCACGGACGTAATTTTCTTAACCAACTACGATCACCTTTAACCGTTTGGCACAGTTTCAATTTAATCGCCGGATTGACAAAGATTCTTGCCACTTTATCATCCTGAGCCGCTAAACGAATTAATTCTGTCTGATTTGATGTCCAAACACGCTCATCTACCCGTTGCGCTTTGCGATCCACCATTAAAATAGCTGTCGGGTTTAAGGCCTGCTTTGCGCTCATTGCCCCCATTTTTAACCAAATATCAGCATCCAATCCCATTTGATGGCTAGCGTGCCCGCTAGCAAAACGACCACCAGCGGGCATTGCAATATCGCCAACTAACATTGTCGGCAAACCTGCATTTTTAACCTTTTGTCCCAAACGCTGCAAATAATTCAACATCTCTGGATGCCCGAAAAAACGCAGCTTTTGAGAGCGAATCACCTGATACCCTTCACCTTGTAAAGGCAACGCCTGTGCGCCAATAATACAACCATTGCTGTAACTGCCAATTGGCAACGGATCACCAGCAATCGGTCGCTTAATTCTTTGCCATTCTGTTTCCGCTAAACCAACATTCATCAAACTAAAAATAACACAGAGCGCTAAAACAATTCGCTGACTAAGCTTCATTTTTTAATCCACATTGTCCTTGATAACGTAATAAATGATCCATTAACACGATCGCTACCATTGCCTCTGCAATCGGCACTGCACGAATACCGACGCAAGGATCGTGTCTGCCTTTGGTGACCACATCAACTGCTTGATTGTGCAAATTTACGCTGCGTCCCGGAATAGTGATGCTAGAGGTCGGTTTTAATGCAATTGTCGCTACTATTGGTTGCCCCGAACTGATCCCTCCTAAAATTCCACCGGCGTGATTGGAACAAAAACCTTGCGGTGTCATTTCATCACGATGTTGACTACCACGCTGTGTTACCACTGCAAATCCATCACCTATTTCCACACCTTTAACCGCATTAATTCCCATTAAAGCATGTGCCAAATCGGCATCCAAACGATCAAAAACCGGTTCACCTAATCCAACTGGAACATTTTCCGCCACCACGGTCAATTTTGCACCAATAGAATCACCGGTTTTCTTTAATTCTCGGATTAATGCATCGAATTTTTCAATTGTTGCCTCATCCGGACAGAAAAATGGATTACTGTTAACAAAATCCCAATCAATTTTCTCTAATTGTTGTGCCGGCACTTGGATATCACCAATTTGAGATAAAAATGCACGAATTTTGATGCCGAAATGCTGTGCAAGATATTTTTTAGCAATCCCTCCAGCTGCAACACGGATTGCGGTTTCCCGTGCGGAAGAACGACCGCCACCACGATAATCTCTAATGCCGTATTTCTGTTGATAGGTATAATCAGCGTGTCCGGGACGGAAACGATCTTTGATCTCACTATAATCTTTAGAACGCTGATCGCTATTTTTAATCAATAAACCAATACTTGTTCCCGTTGTTTTTCCTTCAAACACACCTGATAAAATCTGTACTTCATCATCTTCCCGACGAGGAGTTGTATAACGAGACGTTCCCGGTTTACGTCGATCCAAATCCGGTTGAAGATCTGCTTCACTCAATTCTAATCCTGGCGGAACACCATCAACAATACCACCTAATGCAATACCGTGCGACTCTCCAAACGTCGTTACTTTAAATAGTTGTCCAATACTATTGCCTGCCATATTCGCTTCCTCTTTCTAATACTTTATTGTGTTAATTTATTTTCTGTCGATGTCGCCACTTTCATTTCTTCACCGCTTTGTTGATTTTTGATAAAAACATCCAACTGATTAAAGGCGATTTCAATATTATTTTCTGCAAATAATTGATTAATTCTGCGATTCAAAAAATCTGTTGTTGGCAATCTGTCCGACAAATCTCCTACATAAACACGCAATTCGTGATCCAAAGTACTAGCACCAAAAGTAAGAAAATAAGCTTTTGGCTCTGGTTCTTTCAACACTTTTTCACAATCCTTCGCTGCTTGTAACAACAATCTTTTCGTTAAATCCAAATCTGAACCATAAGCAACCCCGACGGTAATAACCAAACGCGTGATCGTGTTAGACAATGCCCAGTTTGTCAAACGTTCCGTTACAAATGCTTTATTCGGAACAATCACTTCCTTACCATCATAATCAACCAATGTGGTTGCACGAATACGAATTTTGGAAACCGTACCCGAATATTCACCGATAGTAATGGTATCACCAATACGTACCGGACGTTCAAACAGGATAATAATACCAGAAACAAAATTTGCAAAAATTTCCTGCAAACCGAAACCAAGACCAACAGATAATGCCGCAAATAACCACTGCAATTTCGACCACGACATTCCCAATGTTGAAAATGCCCAAGCAGCGCCAATTGCTACGATAAAATAGGTTAATAAAGTTGTAATAGTATAAGGCGCACCTTGTGAAAGTTTAATTCTCGAAAAAACAAACACCTCTAATAAACCAGCAATATTTCTGACTAACACATAAGTGACTAATAGAATAAAAATTGCCAATAACATATTTAATAAGGTGATAGATTCCACTACCGTGCCTGTTTCAGTGGCAACCGTCTGTTGCCACAAAGTGATGCTTTCCAAGTGATACGCCACTGCTAATAAATCTGACCATACAATATAGTAAAAACAGACTAATACTGCCCATAATGCCCATTCAGCAATACGCGCCACCTGTTGTTTAACCTGACTCAATGCCAATTCGGAATCTTTAGTATCAATTACAATTTCCTCTGAACGCCCATTTTCATTTTTATTTTGATTTTTCTCCCGCTGCTCTTTTAAGCGTTTATACGCTAAACGTCTTGCTGATACCGCTAATGTGCGATCTGTAATCTGTTTGATTAATACCCATAAAACAGTAACCAAATAACTAGCAATAAAATGCGTAATTAAATTTAAAGCAGTATAGTAATAACCAACGACAATCAACACGATCAATGCTATCGGAATTAATAGTAACAATACACGAATAACTTTCAACAATACAGGCCCAACGTGTTGAGAACCGCCATCATTTTCTTGTGTTGCTTCATACTTTCTTACCGCATATCCAAAACGAGGGGCAATAATTAAGACACAGAAAATCAACGCCGAGATAGTAATAACCTCGCCTATAACATCATTAGTCAACGGCGTATTACTCATATCGCTAATCAGAGTGGTATTAATTAAGAAAATAATCGCCCAAATCGAACGCTTTAATACCGCTAAAAATAACTTACCACTCTCTTTTGCCAAACCAAAATGGCGATAAACAAGACCATTTGGTTTCAATAATTCAATCAAGAAAGAAAATAGCCACCAATAACCTGCCATTTTTAATGTCCACGGCCATGCTAAAATAGGATCGGCAATGATGAAATGCCCCACCAGCACAAAAATGATTAAAAACATCAATGGATAAGGCACTACTAATATTGCTGTTAACAAAATAGCTAACGGCGTATGCCACTGACTATCTGCATTTAATGAACCAACTTGAGAATTTATCTTTGCTAGCCAAGATTGTAGTTTCACTTTTTGTGAATAAATCAATGCTGCAACTAAAGATAGGAACAAAACAAAGCCTAGCATCGGAATAAGATTACGACTGAAATGGCGCGTGTCAATCGCATTACTTATATTCTTTAACTGTGTCAACGCCAAATTCGGAAATGAGACTATCCAATCCCAATCAATTGGATTATTGCTCTTAACCCAGAAACTCTGCTGTTGTAATTTTTGTTGCAAATCATCACTAATTAACCTGACCTGTTGCTGATTTAACTCAATAGTAATCGCTAAATTTAACTGTGTATTTAATAACTTAAGAATATCCGAATAAATTTTCTTCCGCTCAGATAATACCGAAATTAAAGTGCTTTTCTCAGCATCACTCAATCCTGAAGAATTAGGTAGCTTAGTGATATACTCTTCCGGTGCGTAAATAGCATCTCTTGCTTGCGTTAAATCAAAAATCTGTACACGCAGATCAGCAATACGCTTTCCCAAACCTTCTATCGTTTGATCGGTCGGTAAATTCTGTTTTTGCTGATTAATAATACGGGATAAGACTAAAGTCCCCTGCAATGCACTAATCTGTTCATCAATACTACGCTGTGTTTGTGTTAAGTTATCCAACACATTTTTAATGCGTAAACTCTCTTGCGACAATTGATTGGAAGTTTGAGTTTCACTCAATAACTGCTGACTTAATTGCGTATTCTGATTTAACTCATTCTGAATCAATGGATTAACATTGTCATCCTTTGTCTGTTGAGATTTCTCTAATTGCGCTAATTGTTTTTTAGAGGCATCTAAACGTTTGTTATTGAGTACAGATTGCAATGCTTGTTGTTCACTTTTCGCCTGCTGTAAATAGTAAGTTTTTTGATCACGCTGTAATTCATACCAAGAGTTAAACGTAGAACTCTCTTTCAATAAAGTTTGATTATAGTCATTCTGCGCTTCAATCAATGCTAGCTCAATTTGATATTTATTCACAAAAATCGGATCGAGCTGACTATCCGCTAACGCTTTATTAATCGTCTGTGTTTTTGCCAAATTATCCCTTAATATCGATTGAATTCGATCTGGCAACGTCTGTTGGCTTACTAATTTAGAGGCAATTTCATTTAGTGTAGTTTGCAACTCATCCACTTTTTGAAAAGAGAGCTCCATTCTCTTTTGTAGATTATCTTCCGACAATTTTGCTAAATCATCGGTATTGATTGCATTATTAGAATTTGTTTTAAGTTTTTGTAACTCTGCCTGTAATTTAGGAATTTCTATTGTTGCCGTTTTAATCTGACTGTTCAGCTCGTTTGTCTGTTTTTTCTGCTCATCCAACTGTTTCAATAAATCCAAACTGTCATTCAATGCAGTTAGTAATTGTTGTTGCGTGGCTTCATTACTGTTAGGATTTGCTTTTTGTGCTGCAATTTGCGTCTGGATATCGTTCGCGGAAGGAATTTGAGCCTGCACATTAATACAGGCAAATAAAGCCGCCAAAAACAGCACGAAAACAAAAATACGTTTGCACATATTATTCCTCTGAATTTTGTAAAAATAATGATAATTGTTGAGACAAAAAATGTCGGGAAACTTTAATACCTACAGCCGATGGCATAACTCTTTCAAATGGATAATAGGCGATAGGTTGCTTAAATTTTTCTAATTTTTTTCGCAAAATAGCTTGAACTCCATTCACTTTATCAAAACTAAAGCCTCCCACAAAATCAATAACAGCAACCGGACGCTGCCCATATGTTTGATCTTCAACCGGCAAAACAACAACCTGTTTTACATCAGGTTGTTGCAAAATAAAAGACTCAATCTCTTCAGGTTGGATATTTTCTCCACCTGAGATAAACATATTATCAATCCGTCCCTGAATAAATAATTCTTGCGTATTTTTTCCCAGATAACCTTTATCTCGCGTTGCAAACCAACCCTCTTTATTTAGTAATGTTTTTATCTCACCATTTTTTTGCCAATAACCTAACGCCAGTGTTTTACCTCTCACCCAAATTTCCCCTTCAACCAATTGATACTCTCGCAACGGTAAAAGATAACCGACACCAGCACTGGAATCACTTTTTTTCGCAAATACAGTCGATGCAGCTTCCGTCATTCCATAACCAGAATAACAGTGAATACCAGCGTTGATTGCTTGTTGAGTCAACGCCACCGGAATATGCGTCCCACCCAACAAAATATGAGTTAAACGAAAGGATGAAATTTTATCGTCCTGTAGAAACTGAAGAAACTGCTGTAATTGTGTCGGTACCAAAGAGCTGTGAGTAACCTGTAATAAATCTTGGTAGATATTGTCACCGACACAACGTAAACAACAACCGTTCTGTAACCAACGCCAAATTACGCCTTGTCCGGAAACGTGAAACAATGGCAATGACAGCAGCCATTCACTGCTCGCATCAATCTGTAATAACGGTGAAATACCTTCAGCACTGGATAAATGATGAGATATTGTATGAACTACAGCTTTCGGCAGCCCAGTTGAACCGGAAGTTAAAGTAAAAGTCAATGGGCATTTTGTCGCCAACCTTTGTTGAATTACATCATCCGCTAAACCAAAATCAAGCTGTTGTAACTTACCTACTTCCAAGCTATTTACATTTAGTTGCGTGCAATCTAGCAAATAATCCATATTGCACTGTTCACAAATTTGTATAATTTTTTCTGCCGGAAGCATCGGATTAATCACTAACACGCGACATCTCATACGTAATGCAACTAAATAGGCAATCACTAATTCAGGTTGATAGCGTCCAATTAATGCAACACCTTTACCTAAACTGATACCTTGTGTTTGCCAATTCTCCGCCCATTGCTCAATCAATTGATATAAATCACGCCACGTCAAATAATGTTCAACAATAGAAAAGCGGGTTTTATTCCCGCTTTTAATTTGCTGTTTTAATTTAAATTTTAATGCAATTTCTGCTGGTTTTAGCTCGGCATATTGTTGCCATAACATCAAATTGTTTCCTCTTCAATATGTGGCGATGTAAACTGAAATGCCACTAATTGTACTAAATGCTCAGGCACATACATTGCTCGCATAACAGACTCTAACATATTTAATTTTCTAGCTGTATTATTATTTGTTGCCACCCAAAACGGTGATTTCGGAATTTGTTTAGGGTTAACGCTACTACCGGAAGCTTCGATCTCAGCTACTTCCAAAGAAAAATAAACTCTTGAACGACCTTGGCTCACTTCTGTTGCACTCGAAAAGCCTTCCGGATTAGCACGGTAAAGCATACTTAAAATCATTAAAAAACGATTAACCTGTTTATCTTCGTGCAGAAATTCTGCGGAACTGATGAGTTTTTGAATTTGTCGATTCGTATGCTCAATTACCTCTTTGCTCGGCTGTTTCGGTAATACAGGCGTTTGTTCAGAAGTCGTCAGACTGAATTCTCTCTCCGCAGTGGCTTCGCCTTCCGAACGGCTATTATTACTCTGATTACCCATCTCCACAACATTCGATGAAATATGCTCTTTTTTTGTTTGAACTTGAGGAAAATTTAATAATCTACGTAAAATTGTTGAGGCATCTTCACCGATTGCTTGCGTGTTACTGGCAATATATTGGTAAAGTTCGTCATCAATACTAATTGTTTTCATCATTTGCTCCAAGTTCTGCTAAATGACCATTATTATACGTCATAACAAGACAAAGCCGAAAATAAAATCCGCATTATGTTTAATTTATCAACCATTTTTTCATAACTGATTAAAACTTGATCCTTATTAAGAAATATTTTATCTTCAACCATCATTTCCTTAGATAAAATTTATTATGATCACTCCATTACTTAATTTCGATTATCAACCCTCTGCAAATGCTCAAGCAGATACTCTTGTTTTTATTCACGGACTTTTTGGTGATATGAACAATTTGGGCATCATTGCTAAAGCTTTTGATCAACAATATTCTTTATTAAGAATCGATTTACGTAACCACGGCAGAAGCTTTCATCACGATGAGATGAATTATCCATTAATGGCTGATGATTTATTACGAGCTCTGCAACATCTTGGCCTGAAGAAAGTCATTATTATCGGACATTCAATGGGGGGCAAAACCGCTATGCAATTTGCATTGACTTACCCTGAATATGTAAAAAGTTTAATTGTACTCGATATTGCACCGGTTACTTATACCCATAACGAACACAGCACTATCTTCCAAGCATTGTTTGCTGTTGCTGAAGCTCAATCGGAAACACGCCAACAAGCAAAAGTTATTATGGAACAGTATATTGAAAACTCGGCAATTTTACAGTTTGTCTTAAAATCATTTGATGCAAAACAGCCTCAAAGATTCCGTTTTAATACCAACGTGTTGTTTAAACGTTATCAACAACTTATGGATTGGTCTGAAAACGATAATGTATGCACGTTGCCTACGCTATTTATTCGTGGTGGAAATTCCAATTATGTATTACCTCAATACAGAGATAAAATTATGCAGCTTTTTCCTAATGCTAATGCATTTACTATTAATGGTGCTGCACATTGGGTACACGCCGATAAACCACAATATGTGATTCGAGCAATTGAAAGACATCTACAACAAAAGTCATAAATTTAAATGGCGTGATATTTTCAGTTTGCTGGAAACTGTGATATATTGCACGCCACAAAACAGCTTATCAATCTCAAGTAGTCTGAAAGATGGTTTTCAGTGAGTATAATAATGGCAAAACAAGAAGCAGATTGCATAACATTAGACTTATTTGCTCACGTTGCTAAAGTCGGAAGACCTCGCACAAATCCGCTTAGTCGCGAACAACAAATCCGCATTAATAAACGAAATCAGTTACGTCGCGATAAAGCTGTGGGTCTAAAACGAGTTGAACTAAAATTACACACAACAATGGTAAATCAACTTGAACAATTAGCAGAAACGGCAAATATGAGTCGTCAACAATTGATCGAACAAATATTACAAACATATTTAGACAAAAATAGGAATTAATATGGCACTTATTGGTTTATTTTATGGTAGCGATACTGGTAATACAGAAAATATTGCCAAAATGATCCAAAAACAGTTAGGTAGCGAACTCGTTGATATTCACGATATAGCCAAAAGCACAAAAGAAGATATTGAAGCTTACGATTTTATTATGATCGGAATCCCGACGTGGTATTACGGTGAAGCGCAGTGTGACTGGGATGACTTCTTTCCAACCTTGGAAGAAATAGATTTTACAGATAAATTAGTTGCTATTTTCGGTTGCGGTGATCAGGAAGATTATGCTGATTATTTCTGTGATGCAATGGGAACAGTCCGTGATATTATCGAACCTCACGGTGCGACAATTGTCGGTTATTGGCCTACGGAAGGTTATCACTTTGAATCATCAAAAGCACTGATCGATGAAAAAACTTTTGTCGGATTATGTATTGATGAAGATCGCCAACCGGAATTAAGCAATGAACGCGTTGAAAAATGGTGTAAACAACTTTATAGCGAAATGTGTTTAGATCAACTTGCTTAACCCCTTTAATTATCATTTGCATTCAAAAACGAAATAATCCATACTTCTGAAATGGATTATTTCTATCTTCTTAATAGAAATTTTCAGTTATCCATTTATCATTCATAAAGTTAAGATATACAAAAATTTATGACATTGATTTAATTAGAGGCGAGTATGACAACAAATATTGTAGACGAAAACATTAAGTTATTAAAAAAAGTGGGATTAAAAATTACTGAACCACGTTTAAAAATCCTCTCATTAATGCAACGTACTCCGGTACAACATTTCTCAGCTGAAGATGTTTATAAATGGTTGCTTGAAGAAGATGAAGAAATTGGATTAGCAACCGTATACCGCGTTTTAAATCAATTCGACGAAGCCAACATTCTTATTCGCCATAATTTTGAAGGAAATAAATCTGTATTTGAGCTTGCTCCGCAGGAACACCACGATCATATTATTTGTATGGATTGTGGCAAAGTGTTTGAATTTAATGATGATCTTATTGAGAGAAGACAAAAAGAGATCAGTGAGCAGAACGGAATAAAATTACTTTCACACAGTCTATATCTCTATGGTAAATGTGCCGACATTAAAAATTGTGAAGAAAAAAATCAAAATAAATAATTAGTATAAATAAATGGTTGCTGTTTATTTTTTAACTTACCAGCAACCATTTTCATTTTCGACTTTTTGCTCTACTTTTTCTTTGGTCTAAAACTATCAACAATTGTTTTATGAGTATCAATATAAATACCACTTAATAACTCCAAACAATAAGGTACAGCAGCAAAAATACCTTTCACAATCACTTTACCGTTTTCGTCTTTCAATCCTTCCAACGTTTCTTTAATTGCTTTCGGCTGCCCTGGCAGGTTAAGAATTAAACTTTCTTTACGGATCACCCCCACTTGACGCGAAAGAATAGCGGTTGGCACAAATTGCAAACTAATCTGTCGCATTTGTTCTCCAAAACCCGGCATTTCTCGATCAGCCACTGCTAATGTTGCATCAGGCGTTACATCTCGCTTTGCTGGCCCTGTTCCACCAGTAGTCAACACTAAATGACAACCACACTCATCCACCAACTCTTTTAATGTTTGTTCAATTAACGACTGTTCATCAGGAATCAAACGTTTTTCTACCGTAAAAGGCGCTATTAATGCCTGCTCTAGCCACTGTTGCAAAGAAGGCAATCCTTTATCTTCATAAATACCTTGCGAGGCACGATCTGAAATAGAAACTAATCCAACTTTAAACTGAGTCATTATTTATCCTTTTATTGAAAACCACTTATCACCGAAAAAGAATAGCAATAATCCTCCCATTACCACCAACATACCTACCATTTTCCAGACAGTAACCTCTCGCACCGGCATATAAATTAAGCCAAAATGATCAATAATCATCGCCGCAATCAGCTGCCCAATAATGATAAAAAATAGCATATTGGTAATGCCTACTTTCGGAGCAAGAAAAATCGTAGTAAACACCACTAACGCACCTAATGGCCCGCCAATAAATTTCCAAAACGGTTGCCCAGCAAGATTTTGCAAGCCTTCCCATAAATTTGTCTTAAGCAAACATACCACCAACAACGCTAATGCTCCTGTAGCAAAAGAAATTAATGCCGCAATTAACGGCTGACCGGCAACCACTTTACTGAGCTGACTATTAATTGCCGCCTGAGAAGCAAGCCCAACACCAGCAACTAAAGCAAATACAACATAAATTATTCCCACTAAATTGCATCCTCGTTTTCTTCTCCGGTACGAATACGAATTACCCGTTCGACATCATACACAAAAATTTTGCCATCACCGATTTTTCCAGATTGAGCGTTATCAATAATCGCCTCAACGCACTGTTCAACCTGCTCATCAACTACAACAATTTCCAATTTCACTTTAGGCAGAAAATCTACCATATATTCCGCTCCACGATAAAGCTCGGTATGACCTTTTTGTCGACCAAATCCCTTTACCTCGCTCACTGTCATACCGGTAATTCCGAGATCCGATAATGCTTCACGCACATCATCCAATTTAAATGGTTTAATAATTGCCTCTATCTTTTTCACATTGACCTCCTGTGGCGAAATTTTATTTAGTTAATTCCAACAACACTAATACCTCATAGTGTGCCGTATGTGGGAACATATCAAATAACTGTACTTTGTTTAAATGATAACCAGATAAGCGTTGTAAATCCTGCTGCATTGTCGTTACATTACAACTGGAATATAGTAAAAAACGAGGTTGTAGTTCATTTAAATATTGTATTAATTTTTCACCAATACCTCGTCTTGGCGGATTTATAATTACTAAATCTGGTTTATCACCTTGATGTGCTTGAAATTTACTCGCATCAAGATCCTGAAATATCGCATTATATAATCCAGCTTTTTCAGCTGCTAAACGTGCAGAGCGGATTGCCGATTCTGAAATCTCAATACCGACTAATGACACCTCCGGTTCAACCTTTTTTCTAGCTAACGCACAATGCAAACCAAAACCGCCTACCCCACAGAACAAATCCCAAATCTGTTTAATCGGCAATGCTTGTGTCCATTGTTGAGCAGTGTGATATAAAGCAGCAGCAACTTGCGGATTAGTTTGAAAAAAGCCCTGTGGGCGAATAAAAAGGGAAATCTGATTGAATTGCTCTTCCAACACCTGTTGTTCTGTGAAGTAAATTTCTGTTTCACCCTCTAAAATAGCCGCATGTTGCGGTTGAATATTGGCACTAATCACGGCTAACTGTGGCAATTTTTGTTGTAATGAAGGCAATTCTCTACGAATCAAAGGCAATTTTGTTTCACTACGCAATACAAAACGCAACATAAACTGTTGATTGAATTGACTCTGTGTCAACAATAAATATTTTAACTCACCTTTACGCTTCGCCACGTTATAAGGCACAAGCCCTGCTCTAGCAATAAAATCTTTTAATTGAGCGAAAATCTGTTTAAATTCAGTGGGATAAAGTGGGCAACCAGTGAGATCAGTTGCACTGTTCATATCTTTAGGATTGGATAAAATACCTAATATCGGTTTCTCCACTGCGCCACTAACTACCATTTTTGCCCGATTACGCATCGCCTGTTGTGTCGATTGCTGTGGAGGAAAATAGATTGTTTCTTCGCTCACTAATTCGGATAGGCATTGTTGTAAATGCTGTTGTTTACGCTTAATTTGTTGTTGATAGGTTTGTTCTAGCCAAGTGCAAGAGCAGCATTGCCCTTGTGCATAATAAAGACATTGCATCAACCTTTTACCTCTAACCATTTTTGTTGTAATGAGGATAAAAAATGGTGTGCTTTAAGCCAACGTTCACTTGCTTGTAACTGAGATAAAGAAAACGTTTTTTTCTTAGTTAATTGTAAATAAGCTGTTTTTTCTTGTTCTGTTGGCTGATATGACAATTGATCCAGCACTTCAATCACCCCAGCACGCTCATTACATAATAGTAAAATATCACAGCCTGCCTCTAAAGCCTGTTGGCTACGCTCTACAAAACCGCCCATTACACCAGCACCTTTCATTCCTAAATCATCAGAAAAAATAATACCATTAAAACCAAGCTGTTGCCTTAGTACCTTTTTTAACCAGAAACTTGAGCCACTCGCCGGACGTGCATCAGCCTTCGTATAAATCACATGTGCTGGCATAATTGCATTCAGTTTCTGTCTTTCAATTAATTGTTGAAACGGTTGCAAATCTTGTTGTTGAATCTGAGCAAAAGAGCGTTCATCCCTTGGTGTTTCCAGATGCGAATCGGCAATAACGTGTCCGTGACCAGGAAAATGTTTTCCTGTTGTTGCCATTCCAGCCTGTAGCATACCATCACAAAAGGATTCCGCTAACGGCAATAACTGATGCCAATCTTGATGGAAACTGCGATCACCAATTGCTTTACATTGATGTCCAACATCCAAAACCGGTGCAAAACTTAAATCAATATCCATTGCGATCATTTCGGATGCCATCAACCACGCACTTTCCTGTATCCAATATTGTTGTTCATCGTTCGGTAATAATGCACTAAATGCCTGCATTGCTGGTAATTGCGTAAACCCCTTACGAAAACGTTGCACTCTGCCTCCTTCCTGATCAACCGTAATCAGAAGAGGACGTTTTACTTTTTGTCGAACTGTTTTAATTAAATGCAACAACTGCTGAATATCTTCAAAGTTACGCGAAAACAGAATAATGCCAGCAATTAGCGGATGATTAAGAATTTCAATCTCTTCCGCATCTACTGATTTACCTTGTAAATCAATGATTAATTTAGACATAACACCCTCAATTCAATTGTTGATGACAAATAAGCCACAGTGAGATCAAATAATCTGCCCATTGCAAACAAGCCTTTTTTTGTGCTTGCCACTGCTGAAATGAGACCAATGGATGATTGATAAAATAATGTTTTAAAAAATAATTTTCTTGCCTTGTAGTTAAACGATTAGCTTGCAAAAATAACGCCAGCTCCCAAAACGGATGAGCAGAACCGGCATACTCCCAATCAATAAAAGCTAACTTTTGACCGTTTCTTACAATATTACCGAGATGTAAATCAAAATGGCACAATGTTTTCACCCCTGTTAAGTCTGATCGTATTGATGGAGCAATTAAATTCGGTGCATATTTAGCTAACTCTGTACAACGTTCAATAACATTAATTTCACCCAACGCTGCAAAAACCGTTTGCTGTTGTAACTGTTTTAATGCCACTGCGACCTTTTTTAACAAAGGCTTCGTCCATTTTTTTGCCGTTTTCCCCCAAATATAGTTCACAACCAGTTGATATGAATGTTGTTCTATGATTGTGGGGGAAATAATTGCCTTATTATCAACAGAAGCCAAATAGTTTAAAACGGCAGCCTCTCGTTCACGATCTACACCAAGCAGCAACAATTCAGGAGTTTGATAACGAGCGACATAACGAATCCCATCAATGATGACAATTTCACTGCCTTGTGTCATTCCCTGTGTTTGTAAATTCATTTTTCTTATCTAATTGGCTTTAAAATAGACACGGTAATTCACACTGTTTTCATTCGGCTTTTGTAACTGGATCGTTTTTTGTTGTTGTGCGGCTAAAGTTAACACATTCCACCGCTCTTCCTGCTGCCAGTTAGCACGCTGAGTAACACCATTTTTGTCATACCAAGTCAGCAAGAAAGCAGCTTTAATTAACTCATCAGCTCTATTTTTTATCTCGAGCTGTGATGAATTTGCTGACACCTGCAATGAAGGTGTCAACACAGCTTCAATATTAATCACCGGTTGATTGCTACGCAACGGTGACTTCATCTGTGAAGAACAAGCATTTAATCCCAGCAATACACTCAACATTAAAAAAAGTGTTCTCATTTTGCCTCCATCTATTATGCATTTTTTATTGAAAAAGAGATGACATCTTCAATATTGTTTGTCGATAACGCAATCATTAATAAGCGATCTACCCCCAATGCTACACCGGAACAAGATGGCATTCCAGATTTCAATGCTGCCAGAAAACGGCTATCCATTTGTTGCGGTGGCAAATGCAATTTTTCACGCAACAGATTATCTTGTTCAAAACGGTGCATTTGTTCGTTTGCATCTGTCAATTCGTGAAAACCATTCGCTAACTCCAAACCTTTATAATAGAACTCAAAACGCTCCGCTACACGATGATCTTCCGAACTGATTTGTGCCAATGCCGCCTGTGCTGAAGGGAAATGATAAACCGCAATAGGGCGTTCCTGTCCAATATTTTTTTCGACTACTTCACTGAATAAATATTGCAGCAACGTATCTCTTCCTTCCATATCTGCGTTGATCAATCCTTGTGCTTTTGCCTTTTCTACTAACTCTGCTTTGGTAGCAGATAACGGATCAATACCAACATATTCCTGAAATACAAACTGATAGCTCAAAGATTCCGCAGGTGGGCAATCTAAAATTTGTTGCAACAAATCATCCACTTCATTGATTAAACGATACATATCAAAAAAAGGACGATACCACTCTAGCATAGTAAATTCTGGATTATGGCGTTTTCCCGCCTCTTCATTCCTAAACACTTTGCAGATTTGGAAAATCGGACCGCTCCCCTCTGCTAATAAACGTTTCATATGGTATTCAGGACTGGTAATTAAATGCAGCGTTTTTTTCTGATCAAAAGGCGGTGTAAATTCTGTTTGGAAGGTAGAAAGATGAACATCCGTCACCGAAAACTCGCTTAAAATAGGGGTTTCAACTTCCAATAAACCACGATCAACAAAAAATTGTCGAATATCAGCAATAATTTTGGCTCGTTTTAACAGGTTCTGAATGGATGAAGTGGATTTCCAATTTAATGATTGCTCAATATCTGACATAGTAATTCCTTAATCAATAGAAAATCCGTTTATTGTAATGACTTCAGCTATAAATAACAATTTAGCTCATAATACTTAACTATGCTTTTCCGACAACAGCAACTGTACGCTGCTTTGCCAAAGCTGTTCTGCAATATTCTCCTGATTTTCTGATCTTAATTGGCATAATTCTGCAAAAATAAGCGGCAAACGTGCCGGATGATTCGGCTGCCCTTGCCAGCCCATTATTGGCATATCCGGGCTATCCGTTTCAAGCACCAAAGCGGATAACGGCAAACGGGCAATTGCCTGTCGAGTTTTATTCGCACGTGGATAAGTAATAGTACCGCCGACACCAATTTTATAGCCGAGATCAACACATCGTTTCGCCTGTTCATAGCTGCCGGAAAAACCGTGAACAATACCGGCTTTCGGCAATTGATGTCGCTTTAAAAAGGTATAGAGCTGATCGTGTGCGCGGCGAGAATGTAGATTCACCGGCAAATGGTAACGGTTTGCCAAACTTAATTGTGCATCAAAAAATTCGCACTGTTTCTGCCACATTTGCTCCGTGATAATGTCTGCCGGATAACGATCCAAGCCAATTTCCGCCACCGCAATACATTGGTTATTTTGCTGTGCCAAATGTTGTTCCAGATAATCCAAATCTTGACGCTGATGGGTAGCAATAAAAAGAGGGTGCAATCCCACACCATAGTAGAGATTCGGTTGCCCACTGAGCCAAGTCGGCAAAAAATCAATACTTTGTCGATTAATGCCGACAACCAACATTTTCTCAACTTGTTGCGCATTTGCTTCTGCCACCAGTTGCGATAATGATTGATTCAGATCTTGTGCCAAATAATCTAAATGGGTGTGGGTATCAAAAAACGGCATAATATTAATGGAAATAGCCTAATAACATCGCGACAATAAAACTAATTAATGCAGGTAAAATGAATTTATTTTGTGGATTTTGTCGTTTAAATGCTTTTGCTGCCAAAATAATATATAACACCAAAGCAATAAATTTAATTATTAACCAATTCATTAATGGAAATTGAAAAAAGAGTAGAAAAGAAAGACCACTCAATAGCAAAACAGTATCAATAATATGCGGTAAAACACGTAACAATTTATATTGACGCCAATCTTTTGTCTGTAATTGCAAGCCACCACGAATCACGAACAGAATTAAACTTAACCAAGCACTAAATAAATGTAGGTAAATGAATGTTTTCATAACAAAAATAGCCATCTATAAAAGTAGATGGCTATTTTGCATAATCAATTAATTAAAATCAATAATTAAGCAGAGGTAACCTCTGAATCGGGATCTCCATTAGCAATTGGTTTTAATAACAAGAAGAAAGCAACAACAGCTATTACTGTCATAGCAACACCTAACCATACTGCCACAGTATAATCTAAGCCAAAGCCAATTTTCGCATATGCTAAATAAGTTGCCGAAACCATTGTCATAAATATAGCCGGTATAGTACAAATCCAATGAAATTTCTTATAACGATAGAGATATGCCCCAGCTGTCCATAACATCACCATTGCCGTAGTTTGGTTTGCCCAACCAAAATAACGCCAAATCACTTGGAAATCTACTTTAGAGATAATGAATCCTATAACGAATAATGGAATAGCAATAATTAATCGTTTAACTAAATGGCGCTGATCCATTTTGAAAAATTCAGCGATAATTAATCGAGCTGCACGGAAAGAAGTATCCCCAGAAGTAATTGGCAACACTACTACACCAAGTACTGCTAAGAAACCACCAAACATACCTAGCATAGTTGTTGCTGATTCATAAACTACTTGTGCCGGTGTTCCAGCTTTAATCGCTTCATTCATTAATTCAGGGCTATCATAGAAAGTTAAACCTACTGCACACCAAATAAGAGCAATAATACCCTCACCGATCATCGCACCATAGAATACAAACCTTCCTTCTTTTTCGTTTTCCATACAACGCGCCATTAATGGTGATTGTGTAGCGTGGAAACCTGAAACTGCACCGCAAGCAATAGTTACAAATAATAATGGCCAAAGTGGTAAACCTGATGGATTAAGATTTTTAAAGAAATCCGTTAATGATATATCTCCGCCAAAGGAATGGAACAAAGGTTTGCCTTCAACTAATAATGCAATGAACATTCCTGCAGACATAAATAACAATAAAGCACCGAATAATGGGTAGATTCGACCAATAATTTTATCTACCGGCACAAGTGTGGCTACAATATAGTAGGCAAAAATAATTAATGTCCAAATAGCTAAAGTTGAACTTTTATCAAAAGAAACATCAAAGAAACGTGGTAATTCATTAACTGTAAGGTTAGTCAATAAATTAGCAGGTGAAGTAACAAATACCACCCCTACTAATACCAACAACAGCAGTGCCAAGATATTCATAAAATGCTTGGCTGGTTGTCCTAAATACTTACCGGCTAAATTAGGCACGGAAGCACCACCATTACGCACACTCAACATACCACTAAAATAATCGTGTACTGCTCCAGCAAAAATACAACCAAAAACAATCCATAACATTGCTACTGGCCCGTATAATGCACCAAGTATTGGTCCAAAAATTGGCCCAGTCCCTGCAATATTTAATAATTGAATTAACCAAATTTTGCCTTTAGACATAGGAACATAGTCAACACCATCTGCCATTAAATGTGCTGGCGTTTCACGTTTAGGATTAATCTTAAAAACTTTCTCTACGATAGATCCATAAATAAAATAGCCAGCTATTAATAAAGCAACTGCAATAATGAACCACAACATAATTTCACCTTTAACAATAGTTGTTCAAAACGGACAAATTCTAGCAAAAGCCTTAACTTATTGTTAAAAATTTCTGTAAAGATGTGATTAATATCACAACAATCTGCTTTATATGATGAAATTTTTATCATCTATAACTAAAAATAGGTATAAATTTTAGTCTAAAAAGTAATCTAAATGTTAAAGCGATAGATAATCTGATTAGCTGAACCTCGCCAAACTAAACTTGGGTCTGCCTGTTCTTGTATAAATTTACCATCAATCAAAACATCAATATAATGTAACATTTCTCGCTGTTGTTGATTTAATTCGTTTAAACGATATCCTGTCCAACACCAAATATCTTTCCCTTTACACTCCGTTTTTATTCGTTTCACTAACGGTAATAATCTTTCAACGTTTTTCGGATGCAATGGATCACCACCGGAAAGCGATAAACCTTGACGACGAACACGTGTATCCTGTAAATCTCGAATAATCTGCTCTTCCATTGCATCAGTAAAAGGCACACCGGCATCAAATGACCAACTTTTTTGGTTATAACAGCCACGACACTGGTGAGTGCAACCGGCAACGAACAGCGTGCAACGCGTTCCTTCACCATTAACGACATCAACAGGATAATATTGTAAATAATTCATTTTCAAGCCTTATAAATGTTTAACCCGTCTTTTCACCTCTTCCTGTTTTCCAGGATTAAATGGTCTAGCATCTGGGCTACCCAAATAACCGCATACCCGACGAATAACCGACACTTTAGTGCTATCGTGATTACCGCATTTCGGACAAACAAAGCCTTTACTGGTACACTCGAATTCACCGGTAAACCCACATTCATAACACTCATCAATAGGTGTGTTAGTACCATAATAAGGTACTCGATCATAACTATAATCCCAGACATCCTCCAGTGCTTTTAGATTATGCTGCAAATTAGGATACTCTCCATAGCAGATAAAACCGCCACTCGCCAAAGGTAGATACACCATTTCAAAATCCAATTTATCGTAAGGATTGACTTTTTTCTCTACATCCAAATGGAAGCTATTGGTGTAATACCCCTTGTCAGTTACTCCTTCAACAACACCGAACCGCTTGCTATCCAAACGACAAAAACGATCACACAAGCTCTCACTTGGTGTTGAATATAAACTGAAAGCATAACCGGTTTCCGCCTGCCATTTTTTTGTTACCTCACTAAGATAACTGACAATCGCCACACCTTTTTCCTGTAACACTTCAGAATCAAAAATATGTCCTTGTCCGTATAATGCATTAATTGTTTCGTGAATACCGATATAACCAAGTGAAATTGAAGCTCTTCCTTGTTTAAAAATATCAGCTACATTATCATCCGCTTTCAATCTCACCCCACAAGCGCCTTCCATATAGAGAATCGGTGCAACTCTTGCTTTAGTTTGTTCCAATCGTGCAATTCGAGTTAATAACGCTTGTTTAGCTATCGCTAAACGCTGATCTAAAATATGATAAAAACGTTGTTCATCGTGTTGAGCCTCCAACGCAATACGCGGTAAATTAATGCTCACCACACCAAGATTATTACGTCCGGCGTGAATTTCCTTACCGTTCTCAACATAACGCCCTAAGAAACTACGACATCCCATAGGCGCTTTGAATGAACCGGTAACTTTTACCACTTGATCATAATTAAGAATATCTGGATACATTCTTTTAGATGCACATTCCAATGCCAATTGTTTAATATCATAATTCGGATCTTGTGGTTGTTGATTTAAACCGCGTTTAATCGTAAAAACCAATTTCGGAAATACAGCAGTTTTGTGATTTTTTCCTAAACCAAAAATACGATTCTGCAAAATCGAACGTTGAATTAATTTTGCCTGCCAACTTGTCCCCAACCCGAAACCGAAGGTAACAAACGGAGTTTGTCCATTAGCGGTATGCAACGTGTTGACTTCATACTCCAAAGATTGAAATGCATCAAAACACTCTTTTTCAATTAAAGCTTTTGCATACCCCTCCCGATCAGGAATATGCCACACTTCCGCATTATGCAGATGTTTTTGGTAACTTTTTTCAACATAAGGCGCTAACACTTCATCCAAGCGATCGATGGTTGTTCCACCGTAAATATGGCTCGCCACTTGAGCTATAATCTGAGCTGTAACTGCTGTTGCAGTCGTAATTGATTTAGGCGGTTCAATTTCAGCATTGCCCATTTTAAAACCTTTAGTTAACATACCTTGCAAATCAACCAACATACAGTTAAACATTGGGAAAAACGGTGCATAATCCAAATCGTGGTAATGAATTTCACCACGTTCGTGAGCTTGTACTACCTCTTTTGGCAACAAATAACTTTTTGCATAATGACGTGCAACAATACCAGCCAATAAATCTCGTTGTGTCGGAATCACTTTTGCATCTTTATTAGCATTTTCATTTATTAGCAACACATTATTTTGTTCAATCAGCCCTTCAATTTCTTGCGTTAATCGGCTTCTCTTTTCACGTTCTTTATCTCTATCGTGACGATATTCAATATAAGCACGCGCCACTTGCGGATACCGGCTTTGCATTAAATGGTTTTCAACCCGCTGTTGAATATCAGCAATATCAATCTGTTGATTCACCCCATTCAGAATTTCAAAACTAATTTCCTGACTAAGTTGTTCAAAATAGCTGTCATCCTCAATATTGACCGCCTGTGCAGCGTTTTTCATCGCATTTAAGATAAATTGGGAATCAAACTGTGCTTTAGAGCCGTCACGTTTAATCACAATCGGTAAAACAGATAGATCTCGATAATTTACGGAATTAAGTTGTTGTTGAGAGGAATAAGTAAACATAGCAATCTCCTTTTTAAAATCGGAAGATACTATATATAGATATTTTTTATAATGCAAACACAATATATTGTGCCTTGTTGCTATTTTTCATTGTTTTTTACTAACTTGTAAAATGTTTTTTCCTGCTTTAAAAAAGATAGCTGTTATACCCTAGTGGCGCTATAATCACTGGGTTTTAACAAATTTAACATTTCTAAAATTTATTTTTCCTACTGATAAACAAAGGAGTGTTTTATGAACAATAAGCAATCTCTCATTCAAAAACTGCAACAGATCGTTGGCAAACCACACTTACTTACCGATGAAGCCAAAACCTTACCTTATCGACAAGGATTCCGGTTCGGAGAAGGAAAAGCGATTGCTGTTGCTTTACCTGGTTCGCTGTTAGAACAGTGGCAAATTTTACAAGCCTGTGTTGCTGCCGATGTAATCGTGATAACACAAGCTGCCAATACCGGATTAACCGGCGGCTCTACCCCTGACGGCAACGATTATGATAGAGATATTGTGATCGTCAATACAATGCGTTTAGATAAAATTCAAACTATTAACAATGCCGAACAAGTAATTTGCTTACCGGGAAGCACCTTATTTAAGTTGGAACAAGAGTTAGCTAAACACGGCAGAGAGGCACACTCCGTGATTGGTTCGTCCTGTTTAGGCGCATCTGTATTAGGCGGTATTTGCAATAATTCCGGCGGTTCTTTGGTTCAGCGTGGGCCGGCTTATACACAAATGGCTCTCTTTGCACAAATTGATCAGCAAGGAGAATTAAAATTGGTCAACCATCTAGGCGTTGATTTAGGCTCTTCACCTGAAGAAATTTTAACCCGTTTAGAAAATCAAGATTATACAGCGCAAGATATTCATAATGATGTCGGTGTCGGACACGATCACCACTATTGCGATCACGTACGTCAAGTTGATGAAGACACGCCGGCACGCTTTAATGCCGATCCTAACCGTTTATATGAGGCCTCCGGCTGCGCCGGTAAATTGATGGTTTTCGCGGTTCGGGTAGATACTTTCCCATTAGAAAAAAATACACAGGTTTTCTATATCGGTACTAATGATATTCACGAACTAAATGATATTCGTCGCACCATTTTAGCTGAATTTAAACAGTTGCCAATTTCAGGTGAATATATTCATCGCGAGGCATTTGATGTTGCAGCAATCTATGGCAAAGACACATTCTGGGCAATTAAAATTCTTGGCACTAACAACTTACCTAAATTATTTAAATTAAAGAATAATGTTGATCGTTTTTGTCGCAAAATCCCGTTTTTACCGGAAAATATCTCCGATAAATTAATGCAACTTGCAAGCCATCTATTACCACAACATTTACCGCAAAAACTGCGTGATTATCGTGATCAATATGAACATCATTTGATTTTAAAAATGGCAAATAACGGTATTAATGAAGCCAGAAACTTTTTACAAGACTATTTCTCGAATAAGAGCAGTGCATTTTTTGAATGCAATCCACAAGAGGCGCAAGCAGCAATGCTACACCGTTTTGCAGTTGCCGGCGCAGCGGTGCGTTATCGCATTATTCACCACCAACAAGTGGAAGATATTGTCGCACTGGATGTTGCTTTACGCCGTAATGACAGAGAATGGTTTGAAACCTTACCGGACAACATTAATCAAAAATGTATCCATAAACTCTATTATGGACACTTTATGTGCCACGTTTTCCATCAGGATTACATCATTAAAAAAGGTGTGGATACTCAGCAGCTAGAAGAAGAAATGTTGGTATTACTGGATCAACGCGGTGCGCAATATCCGGCAGAACACAACGTTGGGCATCTTTATCATGCCAAACCGACTTTGAAAAAATTCTATCAACAGTTAGATCCGACAAATAGTTTCAATCCGGGTATCGGTAAAACATCTAAGAAAAAATATTGGGCATAAACCTAAAAACAAAAACCACATTGTCTAAAACAATGTGGTTTTTAATCTTTGATGATGACAGCAATTATTTTCTAATTACTAATACAACAGATTCTCCGGCAACTGCTTCACCAGATTTTTTCTCCATATGTGTCACTTCATCCATATTAGAGATAACAATTGGAGTTAATACTGATTTTGCCTTTGCTTCCAATAATTCAAGATCTAATTCGATTACTGTATCACCACGTTTCACAGTTTGTCCTTCTTGTGCAACACGATTAAAACCTTCACCTTTTAGTTCTACCGTATCAATACCAAAGTGGACAAATAATTCAACACCTTCTTTTGACTCCATTGAGAAAGCGTGATTAGTTTCAAAAATCTTACCGATAACACCATCAACCGGTGCTACAATTTTATTGCCGGTAGGACGAATTGCAACTCCATCGCCTACGATTTTCTCAGAAAATACAACATCTGGAACATCTTCAATATTAACAATTTCACCTGTTAACGGTGCATAAATCTGCACTTCAACAGATTTATTTTCTTTAGAACCGAATAGTTTATCGAATAAACCCATTTTCTTCTCCTTATCAGAATCATTTCTAAGCTCAAGCTGTGCTTAATATTAGCGGAAAATTTTATATTTGTATCTAATTTAATGCTTTTTCAGCTAAAAAATTAGAAATAAGTTGTTCAATATCTTCTGCTGTAGGCTGCTGTAAAACTTCTTTTGCAAGATCCTGTGCATCCTGATAATTCACATTACGAATTAATTTCTTAATTTTCGGCACAGAAATTGCACTCATACTGAACTCATCCAAGCCCATACCAAGCAATAGTATGGTTGCTTTTTCATCCCCAGCTAATTCACCACACATTCCTGTCCATTTCCCCTCAGCGTGTGAAGCATCAATTACTTGTTTGATTAATGATAATACTGAAGGTGTCAATGGATTATAAAGATGAGAAATCAATTCATTACCACGATCCACTGCTAATGTATATTGTGTTAAGTCATTTGTTCCGATACTAAAGAAATCAACTTCTTTCGCTAAGAATTTAGCATTAACAGCTGCTGACGGTGTTTCAACCATTACGCCAACTTGAATATTTTCATCAAAATCTTTACCTTCTTCACGTAACTGTTGTTTTAATGTTTCCAATACCGCTTTCAATTCCCGCACTTCCTCAACGGAAATGATCATTGGAAACATTACAGCTAATTTACCAAATGCTGAAGCACGTAAAACCGCTCTTAACTGAGCAATTAAAATTTCTCGACGATCCAACGCAATACGGATAGCGCGCCAACCTAAGAAAGGGTTCATCTCTTTCGGCAAATTCATATAAGGCAAATCTTTATCGCCACCAATATCCATTGTACGTAAAATAACTAAACGGTTTTTCATCGCTTCCACCACCGCTTTATATGCTTGGAATTGCTCTTCTTCGCTTGGTAGCTGATCACGATCCATAAATAAAAATTCTGTACGATATAAACCAACACCTTCCGCACCATTACGTTCTGCTCCATCAATATCACGAATTGTCCCAATATTGGCACAAACATCAACTTGACGACCATCTAACGTAACTGCTGGCAAATCTTTTAATTTAATTAATTCCGCTTTTTCTTCTTTATATTTTTGTTCTAATGCTCGTAAATGGCTTATTTCTTCTTCTGTAGGATTAACATAAACAGCATTATTAATTGCATCAAGTACAACATAATCACCGGTATTAATGCGTGAAGTAACATCATTTGTACCGACAATTGCAGGTAATTCTAAAGAACGTGCCATAATAGAGGTATGGGATGTTCTTCCTCCAATATCAGTAATAAAACCAAGCACTTTATCTAAATTAAGCTGTGCAGTTTCTGATGGAGTAAGATCATATGCTACTAAAATAGATTCTTCCGAAATTTCACCCAAATCTATAATGTTCATACCTAAAATATTTTTCAACAAACGATTTCCAATATCACGAATATCTCCAGCACGCTCTTTAAGATATTCATCATCGATATCAGAAAGCATTGCGACTTGCTGATCAATAATGACAGAAGCCGCAACATCCGCTGTTACTTTATGTTCTTTTAAATAGGCTACGATTTCTTCTTCCAACTCCTCATCTTCCAAGATCATTAAATGACCTTCAAAAATGGCTTCTTTTTCTTCACCTAAAGTTTGACGTGCCTTTTCCTTGATTGCAGTTAACTGTGCTGACGCCGCTTCTCTACCTCTGTAGAATCGAGCAACTTCGCTTTCCACTTCATCATCGGAAATTTTACGTTTATCAAGAACAATTTGTTCCTCTTTCAATACTAAGGCTTTACCAAAAACAATGCCTGGGGAAGCTAAAATACCTGAAATCATAATATAACCTTCTTTAAAATCACTAAATAGAACAGAATGATAACTTCGGAATAAATTATTCTAAAGTCGGAATTAATGCGACAAGATGATCAACCGCCGCAACTTCATCTTCACCTTCTGCAGAGATAGTGATTGTAGTACCTTGAGTTAACCCTAAGGTTTGTAATTTAAACAAACTCTTTGCACTTGCACTTTTACCGCCTGAAGTCACGGTAATATCTGATGAGAAACCTTTGGCTTCTTTTACAAATTGAGCAGCTGGACGAGTGTGTAAACCATTTGGCGCAGTGATGGTAATTTCTTGAGAATACATTTTTCTCTCCTTAAATCTCATAGATGGTTAAATAAAAAATAACTACACTTTATCGTTTAACTGCAACGCAAAATGTAGAATAGCAACATTTTTTCAATATTTATTTTATTTTATAAAATAAATGTCATCGCTAGTATCGACATTCTTCGCTAAGAATCAAGTATAAATCCTCGAAAATTTGCGTTACCGCACAAAATTACGTATTTTTATTAGATAATTTTAAGAAAAAATAACCCAATTGCCGAATATTTAAACAGAAATCAAATACTTTTTTCTTTTCTCATCTTAGCGCTACTAAAATGTCGTTGGGATTTTGTTTCATTTTTAGCTGCAATTAAACGGTGATAATTTTCCAAACGTATAGGATCAATCACGCCTTCTTCTACCGCCTCTCTTATTGAGCATCCCGGATCTTGAAGATGCTTACAGTCTTTAAACTTACAAGTCCCCAAATAAGGTAAAAATTCTCGATAACCACGAGTAATATCATCAGTTTCTAAATGCCACAACCCGAATTCACGAATACCGGGTGAATCGATCAAATTGCCACCTTGTGGTAAATGGTAAAGCGTTGATGCTGTCGTCGTATGCTGTCCTAAACCAGAAGATTCACTGACTTCCCCCACTTCCGTTTTAATTTCTGGGAGAATAGCATTCACCAAGCTGGACTTTCCAACACCTGATTGCCCAACAAAAATAGAGTTTCCCTGCGATAATAATGTTGTCAGTTCATTCATCCCTTCTCCCGTTAAAGTGGACAACATTAAGGTTTGATAGCCTATTTTCTGATAAATCATCAGTAAATTTTTTACTTTGTCACGTTGTTCATCATCTAACAAATCCACCTTATTAACGATGATAATAGGTGTAATATTTGCCTTTTCACAAATCACTAAATAGCGGTCAATAATATTTAATGACAATTTTGGCATAATAGCTGAAACAATAGCGATTTGATCAATATTGGCGGCAATAACCTTTAAGCCATCGTAATAATCCGGACGAGTCAACTCACTTTGGCGTGGGTGTTTTGCTTCAATCACACCGCTAATACCATCCATTTCCTGTAAGCCTTTGCGCCAAATAACTCGATCACCGACCACAATATCAGCCAACGTTCGACGTAAATTACAGCGAAACTTTTCTCCTTGGATATTTTCTACATCAGCGTGTTGCGAATAACGTGTCACAACAACACCCTCTTCCACCGCCCCCAACATATCCTCACTCCAAGTATCTTGCTGTTTTAATTGTTGTTGATGTTTATGCAAATTTCTATGCTGATTAGAGGCTATTCGCCGTTGTTGATTGTACGTCAGCTTACGTTTACTCAATTTCGCTCCTTATCGTTTTTATAAAAATAGCGTAAAATGTTGCACAAAATTAGAATAAAGGATACCCGATATATGCAATTAGATAAACAAAATCTCATCTGGATTGATTTAGAAATGACAGGACTTGATCCTAATAAAGACAGGATCATTGAAATAGCTACTATTATTACTGATAAAAACTTGAATATTCTTGCAGAAGGTCCAGTATTAGCAATCAAACAAGATGATAACGTTTTGGCTGGAATGAATGAATGGTGCCAAAAAACACATAATGCAAACGGCTTAATTGAACGAGTTCGACAAAGTAAATTAACAGAACGTGCAGCTGAATTACAAACTATTGATTTTCTGAAAAAATGGGTACCCAAAGGAGCTTCACCAATTTGCGGTAACAGCGTTGCACAAGATAAACGTTTCATTTTTAACTATATGCCCGACTTAGCCGATTATTTTCATTATCGCTATCTTGATGTTAGTACATTGAAAGAATTGGCTGCCCGTTGGAAACCGGAAATTTTATCGGGCTTTAAAAAGAAAAATTCACATTTAGCATTGGATGATATTCGCGAATCTATTGCTGAATTAGCGTACTATCGCCAACACTTTATCAATCTTGATTAATCGACTGCTTGATAAATCATCAGATTTTCTTGTTCGGTAGTTGCACTGACGAAAAATATTCGTATAATGCACTACCGTTACGCGGGAATAGCTCAGTTGGTAGAGCACGACCTTGCCAAGGTCGGGGTCGCGAGTTCGAGCCTCGTTTCCCGCTCCAATTTTTTTATTTTTATCAAAATGTATTTAACAATTTGAGAGTAAGATCACATTTCTGATTTTTGCTACTCTAGATTCTCTTTTTTTATTTGACAGCTGTTGCAATTACCTTTAAAAACTTAACTGTTTTTTAACGGGAGTTATCACTAATGATTACATTTTCCTATACTAGCGAACATTCATTACTTGTCTTATTACCGCCTCCAGCAGAATTAAGTAAACAACAAAGAATTTGGTTTATGGCTGATTCCGCACGTCATTTCACTGATGTAGAAGAAGTCGTTGTCGGTATGAATAATTTCACTATCTATTATCATATTGATACTGATATAACGGCATTAGAGAAAAAACTGAAGCAGTTATGGCAACAATCAGAACGGCAACAATTTCAGCATCAACCACGATTAATCGAAATTCCAGTTCATTACGGTGGAGAGTTTGGTGAGGATCTTTTTACTGTTGCCCAATTTCATCAAACTACCACCAAAGAGATTATTCATCGCCACACCACATCTACCTACACCGTATTTATGATGGGATTCCAACCAGGATTTCCCTATTTAGGTGGTCTACCGAAAAATTTACATACACCGAGACGTAGCCAACCTCGCACCAAAGTACCTGCTGGTTCAGTTGGCATCGGTGGTAGTCAAACCGGAGTTTACCCATTTACTTCACCGGGAGGTTGGCAACTTATCGCTAGAACAGAAATGCCACTTTTTGATATTCAACAAACTCCCCCGGTTCTATTGCAAGCTGGTGATAATGTTCGTTTTATCGCAGAGAGTATTCAACTATGATTTATATTGAAAATATCAATGCATTTGCTCACATTCAAGATTTAGGACGTTTCGGATATCGCAATTTCGGGATTGGTCACGCAGGCGCAATGGATACACTTGCATTACAAGCAGGAAATATTTTATTACATAATGAAGAAAATACTCCTGCAATTGAAATTACACTAGGGGGATTAAGCATTACTTTCGATTGTGATACCCCATTTTGTATCACTGGTGCATTATGTGAAGCTAATCTTGATGATACACCAATCTACTCCTATTGGCGTTATACTGCCAAAGCTAGACAACGCTTAACAATTAAACGTATCACACAAGGAAATTATGCTTATCTCTGTGTCGCTGGTGGTTTTTTAATACCTAAAGTATTGGATTCTTACAGTACAGATATCAAGGCAGCTTTTGGCGGTTATTGCGGTCGTTTATTAAAAGCAGGTGATCATATTCCTACGGTAAAACGCGACCAAACATTATCATCTATCGGTATCGAGCCTATTTCTTTTACTAACCATATTTATGTGATTACTTCCTCTGAATTTGATTCTTTTACCACAGAAAGTCAGCAAAGTTTTACAGAACAAGCGTGGAAATTAGCAGCAAACAGTAACCGTATGGGCTACCGTTTCTACGGCGAAAAACCTTTGAAATTAAAAAGTACACTCGAAATGCTTTCTTATGCCGCACCAATGGGGACAATACAAGTACCACCGGACGGGCAACCGATTATTTTAATGGCAGATACACAAACTACTGGAGGTTACCCTAAATTGGGTTGTGTTATTCAAGCTGATCTTGGACGTTTAGCTCAAAACCCTTTTGGTAGCGAGATCTATTTCCAATTAACTTCACGACAATACGCATTAGAAATTTATCAAAAAAATCAGAATTATCTCAACAATATACGGAGAGTTATAAATGAAACACGTTGATTTGAATGTTGATCTCGCCGAAGGCTGTAGTAACGATCAACACTTATTGCAGTTAGTCACTTCCGCTAATATTGCCTGCGGACTACACGCCGGTGATTTTAATGAAATGCATAAAGCAATTCGATGGGCTAAAGAAAACAATGTGCGTATCGGTGCACATCCCAGTTTTCCTGATAGAGAAAATTTTGGACGCACCAATATGCAGTTACCCGATGAAGAGCTAAAAGCCTGTTTGCTATACCAACTCGGTGCCGTCAAAGCCTTATGTGATGCCGAAGGTGTTTCACTATCCTATGTTAAGCCTCACGGTGCGTTATACAATCAAGCAGCTAAAGATGAATCGTTGGCAACATTAATTGCGCTAACGATTAAGCAATTTGATCCTTCACTTAAACTGATGGGGTTATCCGGTAGCTTAATGTTAAAGGTTGCACAACAATGCGGACTTGAAATAATTTCTGAAGTATTCGCAGATCGTCATTATTTAGCTGACGGTTCCTTAGTACCACGTTCTCAAGCAAATGCATTAGTAGATAATGATGACGAAGCAATTAGCCAAGTTCTACAAATGGTCTTACTAGGTTCGGTGAAAACTGTTGATGGGAAAGATGTTTCTATCCAAGCGGACAGTATCTGTTTACACGGAGATGGAGAACACGCAATTTTATTTGCTGAAAAAATTCGTAAGGCACTGACTGAACACCAAATCCATTTAACCCCCAATTAATTTAATCACATAGAAAGGAGTACCTATGATAAAAAATCGTAGCGCATTACTCGGTGCCGCTTTTTTAATGGCAACCTCTGCTATCGGACCGGGATTTCTCACACAAACCGCCACCTTTACTCAATCGTTATTAGCCAGTTTCGGCTTTGTTATTCTACTTTCCATTCTATTAGATATTGGAGCTCAACTTAATATTTGGCGAATCGTTGCCGTTTCAGAAAAGAAAGCTCAAGATATTGCTAATCAAGTACTACCAGGCGCAGGTTATTTCCTTGCTGTTCTGATAGTGATAGGAGGATTAGCTTTTAACATAGGAAACGTTGGTGGCGCTGGTCTCGGTTTAAATATTTTAACTGGGCTTGAACCCGAAGTAGGAGCTATCATCAGTGGTGCAATTGCGGTAGGTATTTTCTTATTTAAAGAGGCGGGGAAAATAATGGATCGATTTACACAATTAATGGGGTTTGTGATGATTGCACTCACTATTTATGTTGCCGTCAATGCACAGCCTCCATTAGCAGATGCTGCCATACACACATTTATCCCAGAAAAAATTGATGTTATCGCTATCGTTACTCTTGTTGGGGGAACAGTTGGTGGGTATATCACTTTTGCCGGTGCGCACAGATTACTTGATGCCGGCATCAAAGGACAAGATTCATTAAAAGAAGTCAGTAAAAGTTCTGTTTCTGCTATTTTAATCGCCTCTATTATGCGTGTCGTACTCTTTTTGGCAGTACTTGGTGTTGTTTCCTTAGGCGTTAAACTAAACCCCGCCAATCCAGCTTCCACTCCATTTTCTCACGTTGCCGGTAATGTAGGGCTGATTATCTTCGGTATCGTGATTTGGGCCGCATCCATTACATCTGTTATCGGGGCTGCTTATACATCAGTTTCATTCATTACCAGTTTTTCACCAGCAATTGAAAAACATAAAAACTACTGGATTATTGCCTTTATAGTTATATCAACAGCCGTATTAGCAACAGTAGGTAAACCTGCGCAAGTTTTAGTTTTTGTCGGAACATTAAACGGTTTAATTCTACCTATATCGTTGGGGTTAATTTTATTAGCCGCACACAAAACAAAAATTGTTGGCAACTATAAACATCCAATCTGGATGACAATATCAGGTGCTATCGTTGTTATTTTAATGGCAATTTTAAGTGCAATCACTTTATCTAAATACATTGGAGGATTATTCAGTTAATCTCTTGTGAAGCAGAAATAAAGTGCCAATAACAAAATTTCTTTTGATCCACTTCACAGAATTGCAAAAATTTTTATGCAAACTCAATTTGACTGTTATAAAGTATTTTACAAATTCTAAACTTAGCATCTTAAGCTAAGATCACCACTCACTAAAAATGGGAAGAGCATTTTCTTCCCTCTCTTTTTAGTAATAATTGACAGACTTGAAATCAGTGTAAGGAGTTGTTTATGACTAAACTGGAACTCTTGATGGAAGGCGTAAATCTTATGTTTTCCGGTATGGGCTTCGTGATCGGTTTTCTTATTTTACTGATCTTTCTAATTAGCCTAATGTCCAATATGATTAATCGCTTTTCCCCTCCTCCACTTGCAACTACATCCACTGAGAACTCTCAAATTTCAGCACCAAAAACAACAGATGATATCGAACGGTTGCGCCCGGTCATCATTGCTGCAATAGCGCACCATCGTCGTCAACAAGGAATCAAGTAAGGAACTAAATTATGACAGTACAAGCTAAAAAAATCGCAATTACCGATGTCGTTTTACGCGATGCTCATCAATCTTTATTCGCCACTCGTTTACGTTTAAAAGATATGTTACCAATTGCCGCTGAGTTGGATGAAGTCGGCTATTGGTCTTTAGAAGCTTGGGGTGGTGCTACTTTTGATGCCTGTATCCGTTTTTTAGGCGAAGATCCTTGGGTTCGTTTGCGTGAATTGAAAAAAGCAATGCCAAAAACGCCTTTGCAAATGCTTTTACGCGGTCAAAATATTCTTGGTTATCGTCATTATGCCGATGATGTGGTCGATCGCTTTGTTGAACGCGCCGTCGCCAACGGAATGAGCGTATTCCGCGTTTTCGATGCGATGAACGATCCTCGTAATATGAAACAAGCATTGACCGCTGTGCGAAAAAATGGTGGTCACGCACAAGGTACATTGAGTTACACCACCAGTCCGGTTCATACTTTGGAAACCTGGTTGGATACTACTGAGCAATTGCTTGAAATCGGCATTGATTCCCTTGTTATCAAGGATATGTCGGGTATTTTAACGCCAATGGCGGCTTATGAACTGGTCAGTGCAATCAAAAAACGGTTTGATGTTCGCTTGCATTTACACTGCCACTCTACAACCGGTATGGCAGAAATGGCTCAATTAAAGGCAATTGAAGCCGGGGTTGACGGTATCGACACTTCCATTTCTTCAATGAGTGGAACTTATGGTCATCCGGCTACAGAGTCAATGGTTGCCACATTACAAAATACGCCTTACGACACCGGGCTTGATCTGCATAAAATTGAAAAAATTGCAGCTTATTTCCGTGAGATTCGTAAAAAATATGTCGCTTTTGAAGGTCAATTAAAAGGCGTTGATAGCCGAATTTTAGTCGCACAGGTTCCAGGTGGAATGTTGACCAACTTGGAAAGCCAATTAAAACAACAAAATGCCTCTGATAAATTGGATCTTGTATTAAAAGAAATTCCACAAGTACGCAAAGATTTAGGCTATATTCCACTGGTAACACCAACTTCTCAAATTGTCGGCACTCAATCAGTGATCAATGTTTTAATGGGCGAACGTTATAAAAATATCGCCAAAGAAACCGCCGGCATTCTAAAAGGCGAATATGGTAAAACACCGGCGCCAGTTAATGCCGAACTTCAAGCCCGTGTTTTAGAAGGAAAACAGCCAATTACCGACCGTCCAGCAGACCATATTGCACCGGAAATGGATAAGTTAATCACAGAAGTAAAACAACAGGCGGCAGAAAAAGGAATTAAACTGGCAAAAGATGAAATTGATGATGTGCTTATTGTTGCATTATTCCCTCAAGTCGGTTGGAAGTTCCTTGAAAATCGTAATAATCCGGCGGCATTTGAACCTGAACCAACCGGTAAACCTGTTGAAAAAGCCGCAGTTAAAGCAGAGGTTAAACCGGCTACTGCAGAATCTGCGATTTATACCGTTGAACTTGAAGGCAAAGCCTTCGTAGTGAAAGTCAGCAACGGCGGCAACATTAATCAAATTGCAGCCAGCCAACCGCAAACTCCTACTCCTACGCCAATACCAACACCTGTTGCCTCACCTGCTGCTCCGGCTACACCAGCTTCATCATCCTCTCAAGGCGAACCAGTAAACGCACCAATGGCAGGATCAATTGTTAAAGTCGTTGTTACAGAAGGACAACAGGTAGCACAAGATGATGTGTTGCTTGTGCTTGAAGCGATGAAAATGGAAACTCAAATCTGTGCTGCCAAAGCCGGTACCGTACAGGGCATTAAAATCAAAGCAGGCGATATGGTCGCCGTTGGTGATACGCTAATGACATTAGTCTAGGGACATCAATATGGAAAGTTTTGTTGCATTAATACAAGGTATGGGGTTATGGCACCTCAGCCTTGGTCAAGCCATAATGATGGCGGTCAGCCTACTCTTAATCTGGTTGGCGATTGCCCGTCAGTTTGAACCGCTGTTATTGCTGCCAATCGGTTTTGGTGGATTATTATCCAACATTCCCGAAGCCGGTCTAGCTATGACGGCTTTAGATAATTTATTACATCAAGACATTGCCGATCAATTAACACTTGTTGCCGCTAAGCTCGGCAGTGCCAGTGATCCGGCTTCTATTAAAGCGGCATTAACCACTGCACTACCTTCCGTACAAGAAGAGTTGGAAAGTTTGGCAACCGATTTAGGTTACACGCCGGGCGTTTTGGCACAGTTTTATCACGTTGCTATCCACTCTGGTGTCGCTCCGTTGATTATCTTTATGGGAGTCGGGGCAATGACTGATTTCGGTCCATTAATTGCTAATCCTAAAACATTATTACTTGGTGCAGCAGCACAATTCGGTATTTTTGCCACCGTTCTGGGTGCATTAGCATTAAACTATTTCGGCATTATTGAATTTACTTTACCGCAATCAGCAGCCATCGGAATTATCGGTGGGGCGGATGGACCGACTGCAATCTATTTAGCCAGCAAATTAGCACCAGAGTTACTGGGAGCAATTGCCGTTGCCGCATACTCTTATATGGCTTTGGTGCCACTAATCCAACCGCCAATTATGCGAGCATTAACTTCTGAACAAGAACGAAAAATTCGTATGGTGCAATTACGTCCGGTCAGCAAAAGGGAAAAAATTCTATTCCCTATCATCTTGTTACTGTTAGTTGCGCTCTTACTTCCAGATGCTGCGCCGTTGTTAGGGATGTTCTGTTTCGGAAATTTAATGCGTGAAAGTGGCGTTGTAGAACGTCTAAGTGACACAGCACAAAATGCATTAATTAATACCGTCACCATCTTCTTGGGGCTTTCCGTTGGAGCCAAGCTGGTTGCGGATAAATTCTTACAACCTCAAACACTTGGTATTCTTGCATTGGGAGTGATTGCATTCTGTATCGGTACTGCTAGCGGTGTTTTAATGGGCAAATTGATGAATCGCTTCAGTAAAACCCCATTAAATCCATTAATTGGTGCTGCTGGCGTTTCCGCTGTGCCTATGGCTGCACGCGTTGCCAATAAATTAGGTTTAGAAGCGGATAAACAAAACTTCTTACTAATGCACGCAATGGGGCCGAATGTTGCCGGAGTTATCGGTTCAGCAATTGCTGCCGGCGTGATGTTGAAATATATTTCAGCATTGATGTCATAATAAACAAAATTTGTTAAATTAATTCATCAAGGGGAATATTATTATTCCCCTATCCCCCCAAAAAAAACATCACCTTTATTAAAAAAATATTTCAAATTTATTTTTCAAATGTTAATATCGGATCAATTTTTAACCACTAGAGGAGATCCAATATGGAACGCATACTTAAAGATCAAACAGCAAATTCTGCACCGCTTGGTTTATTTGGTTTTGCGATGACGACCTTCCTTCTAAATCTGCATAATGCCGGTTTCTACCAGCTCGATGTAATGATTATGAGTATGGGGATTTTTTATGGCGGATTGGCGCAATTTATTGCTGGGATTATGGAGTGGAAAAAAGGTAACACTTTTGGCTTTACTGCTTTCTGTTCCTATGGCGCATTTTGGTTAGCACTTGTTTTCATTTGGGTCGCGCCTCTAGCTGGATTAACCGCCGTCAATTCAACATCACTAGGCTTTTTCTTATTAATTTGGGGATTGCTCTCTTGTGTGATGTTTATTGGCACTTTAGCCGGCAACACTATCGGAAAACTGGTTTTCGGCTCGTTGGTTATCCTATTTTTCTTATTAGCGGCAGCCAATTTTCTCCATAGCGAAACATTGCATACCATTGCCGGTATTGAAGGCTTGATTTGTGCGGCATTCGCCTTTTATGAAGCCGCCGCCTTAGTGATTAATGGCAAATTCGGCAGAACCGTTTTAGCCTTATAATAATTAGTGCGCAATTATCCACAAAAATGTCCGAAAAATTCGGACATTTTAACATCAAGATGAATCTTAGGATTAGCTTTTCCAAACTCCTTTAAAGCCGGCACTAACCAACGTGCACAAAATGTTGGGTGGGAAACAAGATTAAGCGTTTCTGTTTCAGCACCGTGTGCCATCACATCAATCGTAGAAAGCTCGATTTGTTTCAAGATATTTTCAATTTCAATATAAAACTTTTTACCAACTGGTGTGAGATAAAGACTTTGTGAAGAGCGTTCAAACAGCTGTAACTGCAACAAATCTTCCAGTTGCGCCACCTGTTTACTAACGGCACTTTGTGTCATATACAGTTCCTGAGCAGCTTTAGTAAAACTTAAATGTCTAGCAGCAGTTTCAAAACATTGCATTGCGGTAGTTGAAGGGTATTTGCGGAAACAAAGCATAATGAAAGATCCTACGATAATTAAGGCATACGCCTCAGTTTATGCTTTTCGCTTATTTTTTACAATCTTGTAACAAATAAAATTTATCCGTATTCAATAATTTTGCTATGATAAGCAACTTTTCTATCTTTTTTCAGTATTTCGGGATTTTTTATGGCAGAATCATTAACTCTTTTTCTTGCGAATGAAGAAGCAACCATCGCTTTAGGGCAAAAGTTAAGCCGTTTTTTACGCTCTCCAACACAAAATTTTGTCATCTATCTTAATGGGCAGCTTGGTGCAGGTAAAACCACATTGACAAGAGCGATTATTCAAGCAATGGGCTATAACGGCAATGTAAAAAGCCCGACTTACGCTTTAGTGGAAGAGTATCATTTGCAGCAAAAGAGCATTTACCATTTTGATCTCTACCGTTTAAGCGATCCGGAAGAGTTGGAATTTATCGGTTTTCGTGACTATTTTCGCGAAAATACACTCTGTTTGCTCGAATGGGCGGAAAAAGGTGGTGATTTAATTCCACAGCCCGATTTGCTGATTAATATTGAATATCAGCAACAAGCGCGCCAAATCACGCTCACCGCAAATTCAGACAGTGCGGCTCAAATTATTTGCGCTTTAAAGTCAGATCCAGCACAATAACGGCTGCTATTTTTACTGTAAATAACTAACCTATTGATATTAAAGAATAAGATGAAAAAATTAACGCTATTTATTTATTGGTTACTCGCCCTGCTATGTTTTTCCGTCAGTTTGTCGAGCGTTGCCGGCACATTGAAATCGATCAATATCAGTAATAACAATAAAGAAACCAGAGTCGATTTTCGCTTTAGTTTTCCAACAAAATATAGTTATTTTTATCTTGAAAAACCAAATCGTTTAATCATAGATTTTTCTAATAGTGATAGCGTTCGTGGCATTTTACCTCGTAAGAATAACACTAATCTACAAAGCATTGAACAAGCAAAAGCAGCTCGTCCAAATAATCTTAGAGTTGTATTACGGCTAGAACAAAGTGTTCGTGCCATTTTTATGCACAACAACAATACCATTTCAGTAAAAATTGCTAATCCGAACGGTACAAATAAAACGGTTGCTGTCAAAAATAATGATAAAAAAAGCATCCCCTCAAAAACAAACCGAAAAGAAGCAAGTGTTAATTTTGCGCCACCAACTACAACACCATATCGTGCATCTACATACATTGTAGCCATTGACCCAGGACACGGAGGTAAAGATCCAGGTGCTATTGGTAAAATTCTAAAAATCAAAGAAAAAAATATCACTCTTTCTATTGCTAAAGAGCTAAAAGCATTGCTTGACCGAGATCCAAACTTTAAAGCAGTTTTAACTCGTTCCGGCGATTATTTTATTTCTGTGCCGGATCGTTCTGATATTGCGCGTAAATATAAAGCTAATTTTTTGATTTCTATCCACGCCGATTCGGCACCAAGTGCTTCGCCAAAAGGAGCTTCCGTATGGGTTTTATCTAATCGTAGAGCCAACAGTGAAATGGGAAAATGGCTTGAAGATCACGAAAAACAGTCAGAACTATTGGGTGGTGCCGGTAATGTGCTATCCACACATAATGAAAAATATTTAGGGCAAACCGTACTTGACTTACAATTTGGGCATTCGCAACGGGTAGGTTACGAACTTGGTGATAATATTTTACGCCGTTTCGGTCAAATTGCTCAATTAAGTCGCAAAGAACCACAACACGCCAGCCTTGGTGTACTACGTGCACCAGATATTCCATCGGTATTAGTTGAAACCGGATTTGTTAGTAATAAGATTGAAGAGCAAAAACTGAATACTCTCTCTTATCGCCGTCAAATTGCTCACGCTATTTACCTCGGCTTAGTCGATTATCGTAAAAATAATCTAAGCAACAACCATAATATGGAAAATACATCTCTTCAGACAAACAGGGATAAGCAACAGCAAAATAAAAATAAAGACAAAAATGAGAAATTACCAACATTCCATACTGTCAGGAAAGATGAGACGCTATATCAGATTTCACGAACTTACAATATTTCTGTTAACAGACTATTAAAGCTAAATCCTAAATTAAATCCAGATCATCTTTTAGTCGGACAAAAAGTACGATTAACGGAGAATTAATTATGCCTATTCAAATACTACCTCCACTTCTCGCTAACCAAATTGCCGCTGGGGAAGTGGTTGAACGCCCAGCTTCCGTTGTCAAAGAGTTGATTGAAAACAGTCTTGATTCCGGAGCTGATAAAATCCAAATTGATATAGAACAAAGTGGCAGTCGTTTGATCCGTATTCGTGACAATGGCTATGGCATTGCGAAAGAGGAAATTCAACTTTCTTTAGTACGCCACGCCACCAGCAAAATCACCACTTTGGATGATTTGGAAAATATTTTAAGTCTAGGTTTTCGTGGTGAAGCCCTAGCAAGTATCAGTTCCGTTTCTCGTTTAACGCTGACTTCTCGAACAGCGGAACAGACCGAAGCCTGGCAAGTTTATGCCCAAGGGCAGGAAATGGATACTACCATCAAACCGGCTTCTCATCCAATCGGTACAACTGTTGAGGTAGAAAATCTCTTTTTTAATACCCCCGCACGCCGTAAATTTTTGCGTTCCGATAAAACTGAATTCGCCCATATTGATGAGGTGGTGAAAAGAATTGCATTAGCAAAACCGACAGTGCATTTTACATTAACCCATAATGGAAAATTGATTCACCAATATAAAGCAGCAAATGACACTAACAGCCAATTAAAACGTCTTGCGACAATTTGTGGTACTGACTTTACCGAACACGCTTTACGCATTGATTGGCAATATGAAGAAATGCACTTACAAGGTTGGGTAGCAGAACCAAGATTTTTCCGTTCTCAAAATGATTTTAACTTCAGTTATGTCAATGGCAGAATGATGAAAGACAAAGTGATTTTACACGCCGTTCGCCAAGCCTATGCCGATTATCTTTCGCCTGATCAATATCCTGCTTTTATTTTATTTCTCGATCTCGACCCTACTTTGGTTGATGTGAATGTTCACCCTACTAAACACGAAGTACGTTTTCATCAGGCACGCTTAGTACACGATTTTATTTTACAAGGTGTTGCCAATGCATTGGCACAAACGACAGAATTATTTGCACAAAACGATAAAACCGCTATGGTTGTCGAATCAGAAAAATCGCAAAATATTGCTGAACCTAATGCTCATTATCAATCAACTCTCAACCTAGATAATACATTTCCTCCGGCATTCAAAAATAATCGACAAGCCGCTGGAGATAATATTTTTAATACAAATGCAATAAACCGTTGGTCAACCCCTCATTCCCCTCAAAATGATAAAGCTGCTTATCGTCAATATGAGAAATTACTGCAATCTTCACATTCAGACAAAAATATTTCATCTGAATCTCTCAGTAGTAATCATTCTACTACAACAGAAACAGACGTTATTATGCCATCATCGAATCGAACCGAACAAAATGATGATCACTTGAAAGTCTTAACCTTATTGTCTCAAGGCTATTTATGCTTACAGCAACAAGAACAGCTGTATTTATTGTCAATACAAAAATTACAACAGTTGCATTGTAGTTTACAGCTACAAAAACCAGATAAACCGATGCAAGCTTTGCTGATTCCAACAACATTTCAGTTGGATAACTCTCAATTGGAAAATTTTAACCAATATCAAACGTTTTTCACTCAAGCCGGTTTTCATATTCAATGTTACGATCAGCGTATTACTATTACTCAAGTAGCAACGCTATTACGACAACAAAATCTACAACAGATTGTAATTTCGTTACTTAGTCAAACGTTTGATGATTTTCCTCAATTTTTAAATTCCGTTTGCCAACAAATTACATTTAAACCTATTAGTGTATTGGCAGATGCTATTACTTTATTACAGGATACGGAACAATTATTGCCGGGAAACCAAGATATTATGCAATATTGTCACCAAATTGACTTAACGCCTTATTTCGTTACAAATTAACATTATGGATAAAAAACCGCTTGCACTTTTTTTAATGGGACCGACTGCATCAGGCAAAACCGGTCTGGCATTACAATTAGCAAAAAAAATACCTTGTGAAATTATCAGTGTCGACTCTGCACTTATTTATCGAGGAATGGACATTGGCACAGCCAAACCGACAACGGAAGAATTAGCTATCGTGCCACATCATCTAATTAATATTAAAGATCCTGCAGAAAGCTATTCTGCTGCCGATTTTCGTAATGATGCTTTAACTTTAATGCAAAAGATTACTGCTAAAGGAAAAATTCCATTGCTGGTTGGTGGCACAATGCTCTATTACAAGGCCTTATTGGAAGGGCTTTCTCCACTACCACAGGCAAATGCTGAAATCAGAACGCAAATAGAAAAACAAGCAGAACAAATAGGATGGCAAGGGTTACATCAGCAACTTGCGGTAATTGATCCTCAATCAGCACAACGTATCCATCCAAATGATCCACAACGTATTAATCGTGCATTGGAAGTCTATTATTTAACCGGAAAATCACTGACTGAATTAACTGAACAAAAAGGAGAACCTTTACCTTATCAACTGTTGCAATTTGCTATTACTCCAAAAGAACGTGCTATTTTGCATCAGCGTATAGAGCTTCGTTTCCAACAGATGTTGGAACAAGGTTTTCAACAAGAGGTAGAAAAACTCTTCGCTAGAAAGGATCTGCACTTAAATTTACCATCCATTCGTTGTGTCGGTTATCGTCAAATGTGGGAATTTCTACAAGGAAAATATGATTTTGCAGAAATGAAATATCGTAGCATTTGTGCTACAAGACAACTAGCAAAACGGCAAATTACTTGGCTTCGTGGTTGGAATTCACCAATAAATTGGCTGGATAGTCTAAATATCAAACAATCAGAGCAAGAAATTCTTGAAAAAATAGCACAAAATTAAAGATAAATTTCTGATCAGTTAATTTCATTGATGACAGCACAAAATATTATTGTTATATTGTTGCATAAGCTGTTTAAAGCTGGTTCAGTTTCTTAGTTTAATCGATTGCATAGCTACTAAAACTAAGATCTTACAGACATTATTGATTATTTTAATAAAAAAGGAAAAGAAAATGGCAAAAGGACAATCATTACAAGATCCTTATTTAAATGCACTTCGTCGTGAACGTATTCCTGTTTCAATCTACCTCGTAAACGGTATTAAGTTGCAAGGTCAAATTGAATCATTTGACCAATTTGTTATTCTTCTTAAAAATACTGTAAGCCAAATGGTATATAAACACGCTATTTCTACTGTTGTCCCTGCACGCGCAATTTCTCATCATAATCATCAAGCAAATGCAGTCAATCAGGAAGAAGACATCGCCGTAACAAACGAAGAAGAATAATTTGTGACAAATTAACTTAGATTCAGGATTTCCTTTATTCTTTAAAGGAAATCTATTCTTATTATTCTTTCAAATATCCTTTATCTATTAAGATAAAGGATTTTTTATTAACAGCTTAGTGAAGTTTATTTTCATTATATCTCTTCACTATAACCATTACCCCCATTATTCATCCATTAAAAACATAATAAAATAATTACATTTGTTAAAAATATTGCAAAAGTAAAAATATTTTGTTAAATATGTATTTCATTCTTATTATTCTCCAATATGGAGTTATTCTATGCCAAAATCATTTCGCAACCGGAAAAAAACTTTATTCACTTTATTACTAACATTACCATTAGTCAGCACTGCCGTATTCTCAAATACCGCGCCTCAACCAATACAATCCTCACAACAAATTGATAGTAAATACTCGTCGTTAGAAGATACATCTCAAACAACACAAGCTACAAAACAAACTATCGCTGCCGCTTTACGTTATGACAGCAGTAAAGATATTTTTCATCCTGTTTATGGTACACAAGGTATTGTGGCCACAGAACAACATCTTGCCAGTCAAGTGGGTTTACAGATTTTAAAAGAGGGAGGGAATGCTATTGATGCTGCCGTTGCAGTCGGCTTTGCATTAGCTGTTGTTTTACCAAATGCAGGTAATATTGGTGGCGGTGGTTTTATGGTATTACACGATGCAAAATCTGGTGAAAATTTTGCAATAGATTTTCGTGAAATAGCGCCATTAAAAGCTCACAAAAATATGTACCTTGATGAAAAAGGTAATGTTATTGATAGAAAATCATTATTCACTCACTTTGCCGTTGGTGTCCCCGGAACGGTAGCAGGAATGGAATATGCTTTGAAAAAATGGGGAACTATGTCATTGGAAAAAGTGATCGCACCAGCAATTAAACTTGCCAATGAGGGCTTTATTATCAGTGATACCCTAGGGAAAACATTAGCTATAGAAAAAGATAATCTTGCTAAATGGGAAAGCACAAAAGCTATCTTTTTCAAAGGTGAGCAACCTCTGACAAGCGGTGATCGTTTAATTCAAAAAGACTTAGCTCATTCATTGCAGCTTATTGCCAAACAAGGTTCTCAAGCTTTCTACCAAGGTGAAATTGCTGAAAAAATTGTAAAAGAAATGGAAAAATACGGTGGCTTAATCACTTTAGAAGATATGAAAAGCTATCGTGTTATTGAACGCAAACCTGTTACTGGAAATTATCGTGAATATAAAATTGTTACTATGCCACCACCAAGCTCCGGTGGCGCACATCTTATTCAAATATTAAATATTCTCGAACATTATCCTTTAGAACAATATGGGGCAAACAGTGCAAAAGCCATTACTAAATATGCGGAAGCAATGAAACTAGCTTATGCCGATCGCTCTGAATATTTAGGCGATCCGGATTTCGTTAAAATTCCTTTAAATGGTTTAATTTCTAAAAAATATGCGGATGAATTGGTCAAAAAAATTCCTTCAGATCATATCGTTCCATCAAAAGAGATTAAAGCGAGTGAACCACAACTCTATGAAAGTGATCAAACCACGCACTACTCTATTATGGATAAAAGCGGAAATGCTGTTGCTGTAACCTACACACTCAATCTTAATTTCGGCAGTGGTATCGTTGCTGAAGGTACAGGAATTTTATTAAATAATGAAATGGATGATTTTTCTTCCAAACCTGGCGTACCGAATGCATTTGGATTAATTGGCGGAGAAGCTAATGCTATTGCAGCAAAAAAACGCCCATTATCATCAATGACACCAACATTGGTAATGAAAGATAATAAACCTTTTCTCGTTACTGGTAGTCCTGGTGGTGCACGAATTATTACAACAGTCTTACAAAGTATTGTAAATACTATTGATTATAAAATGAATGTTGCTGAAGCAATTTCTGTACCTCGCATCCATCATCAATGGCTACCAGATGAATTAAGAATTGAAGAAGGTATTAGTCCGGATACCATTCACCTTTTACAAAAAGAAGGATATAAGGTAATAACCAAAGCCTCAATGGGACGTGTACAAATTGTACAATCTACAGAAGATGGTTTCTTCGGTGCGTCCGATCCGAGAAACCATGACGGCGCAACTTTCGCTTATTAAACCTTTAAAAAATAAAAATATTATAAGGACGCAAAACATTTTGCATAAAACTCCGATATATTTTGCATAGATGATTATGCAAAATATAACGAAATTAAAAAAATCACACTGAATGGATTGACAGCAGAATTAAACCTTTTAAAATACTGTATAAATATACAGTAACAAATAAGGGGTTACCAATGAAAACTCTCACATTAAAATTTGCAAAAGAAACAGATCCAGAACGTGCCATAGAACAACAAAACGTAATCAATAAGTTAACTATAAAACTACCAAAACTACTACGTAAAGTGGGATATAACGATGTAAATCTTGTAATTAAAATATCTAGCCAAACAACTTATGATATAGCCGGCTTTAAACCAACAGACAAAAAAATATTTTTAGCAAAAATCGAAGATATTTTTAACGATGACACATTGTTAATAGATTAGTTAATGGTGGGTGGAAACCTATCCACCCACAGACCTCCATACCTCTCCAGTCGTATTATTAAGCAGTCAGTCAAATAGAGCTCTATACCTCTCCACATTGCACCGCAACAGAGCAATGATGTCCTCAACATAAAAACAGGAGGATAACCAATGAAAAAGCCAAGCGAAAAAGAAATTAGAATGAAGTTTAGAACCGAACGTGAAATGATGTTAGAACTTGCGTTAGTTGCGGAACGTGAGGATACAACCTTTAAACTCTTTAACCTTAGCCTCGTACTTTGCAAAACCTCATATCGTGCTTATTGTCTTGATATCCATTATTTAGCGGACAACAGAAAAGACAAAGTCGTCAAACTAGTACCAAATACCCATCCAAACCAACCTGCCTTATACTGTCTACTTTCCGAGCTGCCCGCTAGTTTATAAAGTGCCGCAAGGCACTTTATCAGCACTTATAAATGAGATTATCCTCGTATTTGCCACTATAGCTTGTGGACGTTTGCACAACAATCCGATGATAATCCTCAAATGATTGCCAATTATCACCTTTGGCGGCGATTAGCCAATCCACAAACCGCACAAATTCACTTTTGGTTGAACTAAAAAAGAGGTAAGGTGGTCGTGTAAGCCTGATTAACTCCAGAAAATTAATAAGGTCAAAATAAGACTCTTGCTTGTAGCTGTCTTGATGTGTACAAAGATAAGGCGGATCTAGCACGAATATTGCTTTACTGTCATCAAAAAATTTAGGAAGTAAGTCAGAAAAACTCTCATTAACTACCTCAATCCCATCTAAATAACCGTCCGCCTCTGGGTAATCGCTTTGCCGTACGCAGTTGTAAAAGCCATGCCGATATAACTCGTCAATAGACTTAACCTGCTGCCCAGAAAATAACAGCCACGTACACAAAATATGCGGGTCTTTATAACCATCAAACGACTCAATAGCATCAATTACTTTATGACGCATTGCAATATCTAATCGTTTTTGTCGCGGATAATTAGCTAATAACTTACTTAATATTTGACGCAAGCGATTAATGTCATCAATATGTTTAAGCCGCTCAGCATAACCGTCAAAATCATTATAGATAACTCGTGCTTGCGGCTTAAGTTGTTCTGCCGTATGACTTAGTAAACCACTGCCGCCGAAGGCATCGACTATCGTCCAACCCTCGCCGTCATTAGTTATCATCTCGTTTAAAACCGTTTTAAAATGATTTAAAAACATCCGCTTTTGACCGACAAACGGTAGCGGTGCTTGCGTGAAATGTTTATTTGATTGAGTTGCCATAATAGCTCCTATCTATTATGGCGTTCCGGCGTTCTGGACGCTCCGACACTCAAGTTTGATTAATTTTTGTTGCGATTAAATACATTTAACGTTTTGCAACGAGTACATTTAATCTCTAAATATTGGTTATCTTTTGTACGTGCTAGTAGTTTTTTACAGCAATTACACCGTAAATCTTTCATTTTATTTTGCATAACGCGATCCCTAGACAGATTTTTGTTATAATCCGCCCGCCTGGCTAGGTAGACGGCACCGGTTATGCAGGCTTCATCTGCGTTAATCGGGGACAGGTTTAATGTCGATAAACCTGCCCTGCCGTTTTTAATAAAATTCTTTTTACCCCCCCCCTTTAGACATTTAAAACCTCCTTGCTATAACAGCCAAATCATTTGGACTAAAGCGCCAACCGTCTGTGCTTAGTGTGATTACATTAAAACACCACTCCGAGCAGAAGAACTTATCTCTACGCTCTTTAATGCCTAAGATAATTCCGACAGCTCCAAACCAATCATATTTTTTACCTTTTGTTATCCGGTAATAATATTCAATTTGTGCCTCGGTAACATTATTGAGCTTAATCAAATCCCATTTACCGTCGGTAACATCAATAATCTTGCAGCGTACACCACCATCTCTAACAGAAGATGAGTAACACTCATAATAAGTATCGCAATCATATCTATCTGTAAAATTAGTCTCTTTTTTAATAGCAAGCTCGCAATGAGAATAAATACCTCGTGTAAATTTGCGAATAAGCCAATCCCCAAATTTTGCTTTGATTGATGACAAGCTATTACCGCTACGATTACCTTTATATAAAGCCAGATATACCTCTGTCATTGCTGTGCCTCCGCTAATTGTTGCATCTTGCTAATAATGTCATCGTGAATTGTTTGCATTTGCTCGAGCGTGAGATTATCTTGTTTAAGCTCGTACTTGCGCATTCGTAAAGCAGACATTTTTGCTAGCGTACTGCGTAACTGATCTGCTTGTTGCAAGATAAGTAATGCAGCTGATTTATTGTCAATATCTGCTGCATCCGCAAAGCTTGTTATATAGATACTTACATCACCTTCATAATTTTTCTCTTGATACGCTAATGCCGCTTTTTCTCGCTCTTTATATTCACTTTCGAATCGCGTCCATTTTGTAATGAGCGATGACGCAGTATTATCAATATTATCAATTAATTGCTGACGTTTTGCGCTCACTAACTCTGCTTGCCTTTGCTGATTAAGCACCCACTTTGTACCGTTCCAGTCGTGTAATGATGATGGCTTAATCTCAATCCTATTGTTGAGCCAGTATGTGTTTTGATTTGCCAGCTGTGCCTGTAATCCACCACTTGTATCATGTAGATACAAAAACTTATCATCATAACCACTCTGCCTTGCCAACTCGCAAAGCTGCTCGAACGATTCATTAGTTAGTGGGTATGATGTCTCTCGTCTGCCTGTTGATTTATCAATAATAATCAAATATTCCATATCTCCCCTCCACTTAATTTAATAGTGTATCAATCCTGTAATACTCATAATGATTACGCATTTCAGCATTAACTAAGAAAAGGAGGAGATATGAGACTACCAAACGGCTACGGCTCAGTATTTAGGCTTAGCGGCAGACGTCGCCGCCCATACATTGCAAGAAAAACGGTCGGTTACACCGAAAACGGAAAACAGATTTACAACACAATCGGCTATTTTGAGACAAAAGAAGAAGCGTTGACAGCTCTTGCGAACCACAATCAGCAAGATAAGCCGGAACCCAGCATAACACTGGCAAAAGTGTACCAGCTTTGGTATCCCATCCACGCCAGACAAGTGTCGCCGTCAACGGCAGAAAGTTATCGCAATAGCTACAATCATTTGTCGTCAATCATCTCTATGCCGATCCACAAAATTAAATATCGTCATTTGCAAAGCGTACTGGATACGATGAAAGAAAAAGGCTTGTCATACGCCAGTCTTAAAAAAGTGCGATCATTGATAAATCAGCTGTTTGCTCACGCAATAATTAATGAATGGACAGATAAATCTTATGGACAATATTTGAAAATGGGGAAAAATATACCGGTCAAACCGCATAAAACCTTTACTCGACAACAAATTAATAAACTTTGGCAATGCACAGCGACAAATACAGATCTAGCTTTAATCCTGCTGTATAGCGGAATGCGAGTTGGGGAGCTGTTGCAACTACAACGTAGTGAGATTAATCTAAAGCAAAAATACTTTAATATCACCACCTCAAAAACCAAAGCCGGCATCCGCATTATCCCAATCCATCCACGCATTTTACCGATTGTTGAGCGACGGCTTGAGAAAAAACATAAATACCTATTTGTTGATGATAACAACCAACCCCTAACTTATGCTAAAGCAGCTACACAATTTGCAAAAGCAATGCTAGCAATCCGAGCAAAACATACCACGCACGACTGCCGGCATACCGTAGCAACGCTGCTTGATGCTGCCGGTGCCAACAAAGTTGCACGCGACAGACTGCTGGGACACGCCTCTAGCAATGTCGGAGATAGTGTTTACACACATAAAACATTGATACACTTGAGAAAAGTTATAAATCTACTCAAATAGCGTAGTTAATCGTGTTTTTAACACGCGTTTAAATCGCTTTAAACCGTGACCAAATCGCTGTTTAAAGCGATTGTTATTTGTGTGTTATAGACTACAAAAACGGGCAAAAAGTACAGTTTAGTCATTAAGATTGTTATCCAAGGGGGATTGTTTGTGCTAGAAAATCCTCAAAAAACGCAAGTTAACTATCCAATTAAATTTAAGTTAAAACCTTTTTACACTGGAGGATTTGCTCCTAACAGTGGGGATAGAAGCGTTATTGAAAATGTACAGTTTAATGCAACTTATTTTTCGTGTAACAAGTATACATCAGGTGTAACATCATATATGTATTTAGCAGTGGGCTTGTAGCCAAGGGGGATTTTTCGAC
>NZ_JPXX01000026.1 GCF_000771875.1 Gallibacterium genomosp. 1
AACTTTTGGGGTGCAGATCACTTCTTTTTGGCGCTCTTCTTTCCATTGCTGAAAATGATATTCATCTAAATCACGTAAGTTAATTTGTCCGATTTTTCTATTGCTCAGCCTTGTTAGGCGTATAACTTCATTTTTATAGCTTCGTTTTGTGATAGATATTTCTTTGATGTATTTATCAATAAGATCCGAAAATGTAATGTTTAGTATGTGGTTTAGGTCGCCATTGAAAATTTTACTTTCCATTTCTAAAGCCCACGCCTGTGCTTCTGCTTTTGTGCGAAATTGAGCTGAACGCGAGATGCCTTTTCGTCTTATTTGTACTCGCCAACCGTTGTTCCGTTTTGTTAATGTAGCCATTATTTCTTTCTCTATTTTTGGGTGCAATTTGGGTGCAAATAGATAATAAATGAGATCATTTTAGATCATCAAGACCGCAAAATAATAGCAATTTACTGTATATTTGTACAGTATTCTTAGAAATGTTTTCTTGTTAATTTTTGGCGTAAGTTGTTGATATTATGAAGATTTTAGGAAATAAAAAACCGCCTTTTTATCGGCGGTCTTTTTTTGAAATCTTTTTAGTGGTGCCTAGGGCCGGACTCGAACCGGCACACCCGAAGGCGGTTGATTTTGAATCAACTGCGTCTACCAATTTCGCCACCCAGGCATCAGTGAACGAGGTGCATTATACGGATGTTTACGACGGTTGCAAGCATAAAATTTACGAAAATGTTCTTTCGGTGCTATTTTCAACAATTTTAGCTAAATTGTATTTTTCTTATCCAATATTGCACCTATTTTTATGATTTCCCTATAATTAACGACAAAATTCCGGCAGCAATTAGTGGACCAACAGGCACTCCACCTAAAAAAGCAACACCTAAAATCGTGCCAATCAATAACCCTGTTACTAATGTCGGATAGGCACTCATCAAAGAAACACCTCTACCACCCAACCAAGCAACCAAAATACCTACAGTAATAGCTAAAAACATTTTCCAGTGCAATAATTGTTTTAACTCCGGTAAACTGATTTTTCCTGATACTAATGGGCTTAATACACCGATAGTTAAGATAATAATCCCTATTGTTAAACCGTATTTATCAAGCCAAACAATATGTTTTGCTAACGGTGTTTGTTGCATTAGTAATAGTACCGATGCCGCCACTGTTACTGAACTATTATGTCCAATAACACCCAAAGCAATTAAAACGACTAAAAAAAGAGCTATCCCATTAAATTGTAAAGACATTTTTCTTCCTCAATCCAAAACAACCAAGCCAGGCAAAGTTGCAAAACATTGATTTTTCACTGTTTCATAAAAATCATCAATATAAGCAACATTTCTATCTTCCGTACGAATTGCCGCATATAAATTACTATATAAACCCTGTTCAGTAATTTTTCTCGCCACGACATATCCTTTTTCTAAATAAGGCAATACAGCCCAATAAGGCAATGCAGCAATTCCTCGTTTACTGGCGACCAATTGTATCATTGCAATAGTTAACTCCGTAGTCCGCCTGATCGGATTTATTCCTGCTGGTTTCAGCACCTTACGCAACAAATCCAACATATCATCCGGCACCGGATAGGTAATCAATGTTTGATCAACAAAATCTTGTGCCTGCCAGACCTCTTTAGTTGCCAGTTCGTGATCTCTCGCACAGATCCCTACCATTTCATAAGCAAACAAAGGACGATGGATCACTTCGCTGTTTTCTTCGATTTCCGATACCACTGCCCAATCCGCCCGATGGCTCAGCAACAGCCCCACCGTGTCCGTATGAAAGCCCGATACAATATCCAGCTCCACTAAGGGCCAATTCTGTCGAAAACTATCCATTGCGGGCATCAACCAATCAAAACAAGTATGGCATTCCACCGCAATTCGCAGCTCCCCCGCTTCTCCCTGCTTCACCCGTGACAAATCTCGCTCAGCCTCCACCACTTTGGGGAAAATCTCATTCGCCAGCTTAATCAAACGCTCCCCAGCAGCAGTAAAACGGATCGGTGAAGTTTTCCGTTCAAACAAGGGTAAACCGAACTGCTCTTCCATCAGTTTTAATTGATGGGAAAGCGCTGATTGCGTTAGATAAATACGTTTTGCAGCTGAAGACACGCTACCAGTCTCCTTTAATGCTAATAATGTTTTTAAATGTCGTAATTCTAAAAAAGTAGGTTTCATCTTTATTAATTTAATTCATCTTAAATATGAAAATTATGAGCTTTCATCATACAAAATTTTTCGTTATTCTGCATTACATAAAGACGTTTAGACGTCTATTTAATTCAGTTTAATATAAAAATATAAGGAGATGCATTATGACAACATTTCACCTTTTAGGTTTTCCTCGTATTGGAGCAAAACGTGAACTCAAATTTGCTCAAGAGCGTTATTGGCGTCAAGAATTATCTGAACAGGATTTATTAACCGTTGCAAAATTATTAAGAGAAAAAAATTGGCAGCACCAAGCGGCGGCGAAGGCAGATTATGTCGCAGTGGCTGATTTCACCTTCTACGATCATATTTTAGATCTACAAGTGGCAACAGGGGCAATTCCTGCACGTTTTGGTTTTGACAGCCAAAACTTAACCCTTGACCAATATTTCCAACTGGCGCGTGGGAATAAAGATCAATTCGCCATTGAGATGACAAAATGGTTCGACACCAACTATCACTACCTTGTGCCAGAATTTCACAAAAATACCGAATTTAAAGCCAATCCCGCCCATTATGTGCAACAAATTCGCGAAGCCAAAGCACTCGGTTTGAACGTTAAACCAACCATTGTTGGGCCATTAACGTTCTTACATTTAGGGAAAGAAAAAGGAGAAGCCTTTAACCGCTTTGATTTATTAAACAAACTCGTGCCTGTTTATGTGGAAATCTTAAACGCATTGGCGGCTGAGGGCGTCGAGTGGATTCAAATTGATGAGCCAGCTTTAGCGGTGGATTTAGCCCCTGAGTGGGTTGAGGCTTACAAAGCGGTGTATGCCACATTAAGCGAAAAAGTAAACGCAAAATTATTACTTGCGACTTATTTTGGCTCGGTGGCACAACACGCGGAATTGCTCAAAGCCTTACCTGTGGATGGTTTGCACATTGACTTAGTGCGTGCGCCTGAGCAACTGGCTACCTTTACTGATTATGACAAGGTGCTTTCCGCAGGTGTGATTGATGGGCGTAACGTATGGCGTGCCAACCTCAATCAAGTGCTAGATGTGCTTGAACCCTTAAAAGCCAAATTGGGCGAGCGTTTATGGATTGCACCAAGTTGCTCTTTATTGCATACCCCTTATGATCTTTCCGTAGAAGTGCAACTCAAAGAGAACAAACCTGAGCTTTACAACTGGTTGGCGTTCACGCTTCAAAAAGTGCAAGAATTGTCCGTCATTAAGACCGCACTTGAACAAGGGCGTGCTGCCGTGCAAGCAGAGCTTGATGCAAGCCAAGCAGCGGCTGATTCGCGTGCGAACAGCAAAGAAATTCATCGCCCTGAAGTGGCTGCACGTTTAGCTAACTTGCCAGAAGGTGCGGATCAACGCAAATCGCCATTTGCTGAGCGTATCGCCAAACAAAATGCGTGGTTAAATTTACCGTTATTACCAACAACAACTATCGGCTCATTCCCACAAACCAGTGAAATCCGCCAAGCTCGCGCCCAATTCAAAAAAGGTACGCTAAGCCTTGAAGATTACGAAGCGGCGATGAAAAAAGAAATCGAGTTGGTAGTACGTGAGCAAGAAAAACTCGACCTTGATGTCCTCGTTCACGGTGAAGCGGAACGTAACGATATGGTGGAATACTTCGGGGAATTATTAGACGGTTTTGCCTTCACCAAATTCGGCTGGGTACAAAGCTACGGTTCACGTTGTGTGAAGCCACCAATTATTTACGGTGATGTAGTACGCCCTGAACCAATGACAGTACGCTGGTCGCAATATGCCCAAAGCCTCACCAACAAAGTGATGAAAGGAATGCTTACGGGCCCTGTTACGATTTTACAATGGTCTTTCGTGCGTAACGATATTCCGCGTGCAACCGTGTGTAAACAAATCGGCGTGGCATTGTCTGATGAAGTGTTAGACTTGGAAAAAGCGGGTATCAAAGTCATTCAAATTGACGAACCAGCGATCCGCGAAGGCTTACCGCTCAAACGTGCAGACTGGGACGCGTATCTACAATGGGCAGGCGAAGCGTTCCGTTTAAGTTCAATGGGCGTGCAAGATGACACGCAAATTCACACCCATATGTGTTATTCTGAATTTAACGACATCTTGCCAGCCATTGCAGCACTTGATGCGGACGTGATCACCATTGAAACTTCACGTTCGGATATGGAATTGTTAAACGCATTCGCTGATTTCAAATATCCAAACGACATCGGTCCAGGCGTGTACGATATTCACAGCCCACGCGTACCAAAACCAGAGGAAATTGAACATCTGTTACGCAAGGCTTTGAAAGTGGTACCAAAAGAGCGTTTATGGGTGAACCCGGACTGCGGCCTAAAAACCCGTGGCTGGACAGAAACCTTACAGCAATTAGAAGTAATGGTTGAAGTGACCAAAAAATTACGTGCGGAATTAAATTAATATCTAGAAGGAAAAGGTGCGGTTTCTATCCGCACCTTTTCATTATGAACAGAATAAATCCTCATTTACAGTCAAATTAAACAACATTTGCATTTTCCTCGACAAACGGCAATATCGGTTCTCATCACCGTTTTTGACACATTGCATCAATGCTCGTCTTCCCTAAAATTTCAATATTGGTAAATTCAACCTCAACAGAAAACTTCCTGTTATAAATGATATGAAACAAAGATTAGTAATGATTATTTAAAATATTCTAGGAATTGAATTTTGATTTGGTTAGACTAACGTCCACAAATGAAAAAATTTTAGGAAAAATTATGGATAATGGTAACAAGGTCGAATTATTGGTCAATGTTACCCCGAATGAAACAAGGATTGCCTTAGTTGCTGGGGGAATTTTGCGTGAAGTGCATATTGAGCGAGAAACAAAACGGGGAATTGTTGGCAATATATATAAGGGTCGGGTAACACGAGTTTTACCAGGAATGCAATCTGCTTTTGTCGATATCGGTTTGGAAAAAGCGGCTTTTTTGCACGCTTCCGATATTGTTTCACACACTGAATGTGTCGATGAAAATGAACAAAAGCAGTTTGTAGTTAAAGATATTGCAGAATTGGTACGTGAAGGACAAGATATTATTGTTCAGGTGGTTAAAGATCCGTTAGGAACAAAAGGTGCAAGATTAACCACAGACATCACCCTTCCCTCCCGCTATTTGGTATTTATGCCGGAAAATAGTCACGTTGGAGTATCACAACGAATTGAAAGCGAAGAAGAACGTGCCCGTTTAAAAGAATTAGTCACACCATTTTGCGATGAATTAGGCGGTTTCATCATCCGTACTGCTGCGGAAAACGTTTCACTGGAAGAACTTAAGCAGGATGAGGATTTTCTAAAGCGTTTATGGCGTAAAGTGCTGGAACGTAAAGTACGCTCAACCGCACCGGCAATGCTTTATACCGAACCAGCATTAGCACAACGCATTATTCGTGATTTTGTTGGGATGACAATTGATAGTATCCGTATTGATTCAAAATTAGTATTCCTTGAAGTCAAAGAATTTATTGAAGAATTCTTGCCTCATCTCACTCATACGCTATCAGTTTATACTGGTCCTCAACCGCTATTTGATCTTTATAATGTTGAAGACAGCATTCAAAAAGCGCTGAATAAACGGGTTAACCTCAAATCCGGAGGTTATCTCATTATTGAACAGACCGAAGCAATGACTACAATTGATATCAATACTGGTGGTTTTGTCGGTCATCGTAATCTGGAAGAAACTATTTTTAATACTAACATTGAAGCAACACAAGCGATTGCTCAACAACTTCAATTACGTAATCTCGGCGGCATTATTATCATCGATTTTATTGATATGCAGATTATAGAACACCAAGAACGTGTATTGCAGTCCTTACGCGACGCATTAGCAAAAGATCGAGTAAAAACAACAGTTAACGGTTTTACACAATTAGGTTTGGTGGAAATGACTCGGAAAAGAACACGGGAAAGTTTGGAACACGTTTTGTGTGAAGAATGCCCTAACTGCCACGGACGCGGTCACGTAAAAAGTGTTGAAACCATTTGTTATGAAATTGCTCGTGAAATTATTCGTGTTCATCATCTCTACTCAAGTGAACAATTCTTGGTTTATGCCTCTCGGGCAGTAGCGGAACATTTAATTAATGAAGAGACACACGCTCTACTCGCCGAAGTTGAAGTCTTCATCGGGAAGAAAGTGCAAATCAAAATGGAACCTTACTATACACAAGAACAGTTTGATGTTGTTGTGATGTAATTACACTTAAATTCATAGACCAATAATAAAACATTGCTCTATGAATCGCCTTGGTTTGGAAGAGATGACTCCTCCTAAATTAGAGACAGTTAACCGCCGTGAACGGCGGGATTTCAACTATTTAGATTTTTTGATGAAACAATTCTATCTATTCCGCCACGCACAAAGTCAAGCCAATGTTGGCGGAATACCGCTCCCTGATCGAGAAATTCCAATTACCAAACTCGGTCAACAACAGGCTTTAAATCATTGCAAACAGTGGGAAATTCAACCCTCTGCATTATACTGTTCCCAATTGTTACGTACTCAACAAACGGCTTTACCTTTTATGCAAAAATATCAGTTACCGTTGCAACAACTCTCCTGTTTAAACGAATTCAGCTATCTTGATTTCGAAATGATCCGAACCATTACAACAGAACAACGACAACAACTTTCCGCTCAATATTGGCTTACTTCCAAACCGGAATATAAATACTCTCCACAATGTGACAGTTTCCTCGATTTTAGTCAAAGAATTGATGAATTTTGTCAAAATATCAATACTTTCCCCAATAATAGTCTATTTTTCACTCACGGTATTTGGTTAGCGCAACTATCGTGGAAAATTCTTGGTTATCGAGTAAATAGTAATCAGGATATGCAACGTTTTCGCCAATTTACTCTCGACTTAGCAATTCCTAATACAGCCACATTTTTATTAACTGTCAATAACCACTGTTTACAATTACAATATCTACCAGATTATACTGCTCCCAGTGTTTGACATCCTCCCCGTTCTAAAGGTCGGGGATTCCTACCAGTGCCCATTTCAAACAATCGGCTACTCTCGGTGGGTTCTTGCTGCTGACCGCCAGTGCGGTTCACTTCGCAAGCGCTACGGCGATGTCCTCACCTGATTTTCATTATACCTGAACGATTTCTCGCCCACGTGCTAAAACATTCATCGCACCAACCACATCCGCATTTTCTGTGTAGCCACATTCTACGCATTCAAAATGTACCTGCGTTTGTCGGTTTTCTTTGGCGATATGACCACAACAAGGGCAAGTTCGGCTGCTATTTTGTGGCGGAACCGCCACTAAAAATCCGCCTCGCCATTGTGTTTTGTAGCTCAACTGACGGCGAAACTCAAACCACGATTGGTCGAGTATCGAACGGTTTAAACCTGATTTCTGTTTCACGTTTTTACCGTGAGCTTCCACCGTGCCTTTCGCTGACTTTGACATATTTGATACCTGCAAATCTTCAATATAGATCATAGCGTGTTTTTTGCTGATTTGCGTTGAGATTTTATGCAAAAAGTCTTTACGACAATTGGCGATTTTATGATGCAATTTGGCGATTTTCGCCTTTAATTTCTGCCAATTTTGGCTAAATTTTACTTTGTTTTTAAGTTGACGTTGAAATTTTGCCAGCTTACCTTTGTCGGTTTTAAAGGCATTTAACGGCGCAAAAATTCACCGTTTGAAAGTGTGGCAAATCTTATCACGCCCATATCTATGCCAATTTCACCACCGTTGTGCGTTGGAATTTCATATTCAAATTCCGTTTGAATACTGACAAAAAAGCGACCGCACTTGTAGCTTACCGTCACATTTTTGATTTCGCCGATAACCTCACGGCTGTTGCGGTAGCGAACCCAGCCAATTTTTGGCAGATACAAGCGGTTATTTTGTTGTTCCAGTTTGCAACCTTGCGGAAAGCGAAAACGCTCTTTTAAACCTTTTTTCTTAAATTTTGGGAAATCTGCTCGCTGTTGAAAGAAATTTTTAAACGCACTTTCTAAGTCTTTTAACGACTGTTGCAGCACTTGAGAATGGCAGTCTTTAAGCCAAAGTAGCTCTTTTTTCCATTGTGGAAGCAAGTTAGCGATTTTGGTGTAGCTAAATTTGAAGCTGTTATCTTATTCGTATTGCTCATTCTGCCAAGCCAACGCCCGATTAAATACAAAACGAGAGCAACCACAGAACTGTTTAATTCTGCGGATTTGGCTGCCGTTTGGCATTATCTCGAATTTGAAGGCTTTGCGTAGTTGCATTGACAAGGTTTAGAATGTAAGTTTTCCACATTTTACATTTGGTCTATGAAAAAAGAAAATGATTAGGAAGAAAAACTATCCAAATATCCGCAAAAAACTTGGGGCAATCAGCTTTGGTCGTCGTCTTATTTTGCTGGTGGTTGCGGTGGTGCCCCAATTTCAATTATTCGCCAATACATCGAGCAACAACAAACACCTGATTAGTTAGGTTTGAAACGGCTTACGCCGTTTATGCCTTATATCTCCGCCTGAAGGACGCACGAATCTGATAAACATTGTTATTTATAGAATGAACAGCATATAATGCTTACCATTTTTTCATAGAAATTTTTTGACATAACACATTAATAACAGTATGAAGATATTAGACCAAGTAACAGACTCTTTATTAGCGCCAAACCGACTTTCCATAGAACAACTCCCAACGATTTTTGATCAATTTTCCAATCGACAAATTGATTTTGCCGATCTCTTTTTTCAATCCTCAATGGATGAAGTTTGGACATTAGAAGATGGTATTATCAAAGAAGGAGGGTTTCATATCGATCAAGGTGTAGGTGTGCGTGCAATCAGCGGTGAAAAAACCGGGTTTGCCTATTCGGACGTTATCAATTTGAATGCTTTACATAATTGTGCTTTAGCAGCAAAGGGAATTGCTAATCACAAATCTCCCGTTACTCCCATTTTTCAAAAAGGTTTTAATACTGTCGATCCTATCTTACGCTATGCCGCAATAAACCCTTTGGACACGCTATCGCGCGAACAAAAAATTGCGCTATTGCATTTGGTTGATAACAGCGCGCGTGCGGAAGATCCACGAATCACTCGCGTATCCGTCACGCTTTCCACCTTATATGAAGAGGTGCTTATTGCCGCCACCGATGGCACTCTGGCTGCGGATATTCGTCCATTAATTCGTTTATCCATTTCCGTTTTAGCCGAACAGGATGGTCGCCGTGAACGTGGTAGCACCGGCGTGGGCGGTCGTCGCGCATTAACTTGGTTTTTTGAAGATTATCAAGGTGAACAACGTGCCGTTTATTTTGCAAAACAAGCCGTTCGTCAAGCGTTGGTCAATCTGAATGCTATTGCTGCGCCTGCCGGAATGATGCCGGTTGTACTGGGTGCCGGCTGGCCGGGAGTTTTATTGCACGAAGCAGTCGGACACGGTTTAGAAGGCGATTTTAATCGTAAAAAATCATCATTGTTCAGCGGCAAAATCGGTGAATTAGTCACTTCTCCGCTCTGCACCATTGTTGATGACGGCACCTTACCGGATCGCCGCGGTTCACTCACGATTGATGATGAGGGTGTACTGGGACAATACAATGTTTTGATTAAAGACGGCGTTTTACAAGGTTATATGCAAGATAAATTGAATGCGCGTTTAATGGGAATGAAACCAACCGGCAATGCCCGCCGCGAATCTTATGCCCATTTACCGATGCCACGTATGACCAACACCTATATGCTACCGGGCGAACACCAATTTGATGATTTGATTCAATCTGTCGATTATGGCGTTTACGCACCACACTTCGGTGGCGGTCAAGTCGACATCACTTCCGGCAAATTTGTGTTTTCCACTTCAGAAGCCTATTTAATCGAAAAAGGGAAAATCACCAAACCGATTAAAGGCGCAACCCTCATCGGCAGTGGAATTGAAGTAATGCAGAATGTATCAATGGTAGCGAATGAATTGGAGATTGATCACGGCATCGGCGTTTGCGGCAAACAGGGACAAAGCGTACCGGTCGGCGTTGGTCAACCGGCATTGAAAATCGAAAAAATTACTGTCGGCGGCACCAATTAATGAATTATTATGCAACTTAATTGATTAAATATTCAATTAAGCGTATTCTGAGTTCATTCTATTTTCAGAAAACAGATTGAGGCGAAAATGATGCAACAACAAATTAGACGTAGCGATTTTAATTATGTGATGGTTCAGAACTATACTCCGGCAAATTTTATTCCGGTTAAAGGGAAAGGAAGTCGCGTTTGGGATCAACAAGGCAAAGAATATATTGATTTAACAGGTGGCATTGCCGTTAATGCATTGGGGCACTGTCCTGATGAACTTATTGAAGTATTACAACAACAAGGCTCAACTCTATGGCACTCCAGTAACTGGTTCACCAGCGAGCCGACCCTCGCCTTAGCAAAATCTTTAGTTGCCAAAACATTTGCCGAACGGGTTATGTTTGTTAATTCCGGCGCAGAAGCCAATGAGGCAGCGTTGAAACTGGCACGTCGTTATGCAGTAGATCATTTTGGTTATCAAAAAAGCAAGATAATTTCTTTTAAACAGAGTTTTCACGGTCGTACTCTGTTTACCGTTAGCGTAGGCGGCCAAGCAAAATATTCTGATGGTTTCGGCCCTAAACCGGCAGATATCATCCACGTTCCTTATAACGATTTGGAAGCGGTAAAAGCAGTGATTGACGATCACACTTGCGCTGTCATTCTTGAGCCGATTCAAGGCGAAAGTGGCGTTATTCCTGCCGATAAAGCCTTTTTACAAGGATTGCGTGAATTGTGTGATCAATATCAAGCACTATTGATTTTTGATGAAGTACAAACCGGTGTCGGTCGTACCGGATACCTTTACGCTTATATGCAATCCGGCGTTGTGCCAGATATTTTGACCAGTGCCAAAGCATTGGCAAACGGCTTCCCGATTGGCGCAATGTTGACCACAGACAGAATCGCTGCCAGCTTTAAACCGGGCGTACACGGCACCACATTCGGCGGAAATCCATTAGCCTGTGCCATTGGTAACAAAGTTATCGAAATTATCGGTAATCTGCACTTTTTGCAAAAAGTGCAGGAAAAGGGAGAATTTATCAAACAACAGTTGGCAAAATTAAACCAACAAACACCGATTTTTAAACAGATTCGTGGCGAAGGCTTATTAATCGGTGCAGAATTGGTTGAACAGTATCACGGAAAAGCAATGGATATTTGTCATCTTGCCAATCAATTCGGTCTAATGTTGTTGGTTGCCGGTCCGAATGTCGTGCGTTTTGCACCGGCGCTGAATATCTCTCAGGCTGAATTGGATGAAGGCTTGGCACGTTTTGCTAAAACCTTGACAGAATTCACAAAATAGTTATTGTGAGCTAGTCAAAGCGCAGCAAATGTGATAGCTTTTCAACGTTTTTATTACACAGGAGTAATCAATAAATCACTATGAGTGACGAGCATTCGACAAATTCAAACGAAAGCAATGCCAAAAAAGGGTTCTTTCAATCTTTATTAAATAACTTTTTTCCGGCCGATCCTAAAAATAGGGAAGAACTGGTGGAAGCTATTCGTGATTCAGAACAAAATGAGGTCATCAATCAAGAGACACGACAAATGATTGAAGGGGTAATTGAAATTTCTGAATTACGGGTACGAGATATTATGATTCCTCGTTCGCAAATTGTCTTTATCAATGCACAACAGAGTTTGTCTGAATGTCTTGATGTGATTATTGAATCCGCTCACTCACGTTTTCCGGTGATTGCCGATGAGCGCGATAATGTGATTGGTCTTTTGCTGGCAAAAGACTTATTGAAATATTTGCGTCCGGATGCACAACCTTTTTCAGTACACGAAGTGCTGCGTCCGGCAGTGATCATTCCGGAAAGTAAACGTGTCGATAGAATGCTGAAAGAGTTCCGATCCGAGCGCTTTCATATGGCGATTGTTGTTGATGAATTCGGTTCAATTTCCGGCTTAGTCACTATTGAAGACATTTTGGAACAAATTGTCGGTGATATTGAAGATGAATTTGATGAAGAAGACGTTGAAGATATCCGCCAACTTTCAAAACATATCTATGTAGTGCAGGCTTTAACCGATATTGAAGATTTTAACCAATATTTCGGCACTGATTTTACCGGCGAAGAAGTTGACACTATCGGTGGTGTCATTATGCAGGCTTTCGGTTACCTACCAACAAGAGGTGAAAGCATCACGCTAGATAATATTGAATTCAAAGTCACTTCTGCTGATAGCCGACGCATTATTCAATTACGTGTTATCATTCCTGATGAGCAATTGGAAAAAATGCAGCAAGATAATCAGGAAAATAGTAATATATAATATGTTAAACTTGAAATGGCAGACTACATTATAGTCTGCCATTCTTTATTCTGAATTTAACAAAATAAGATTAAGATATTGAGATTATTATAATGTTAAAATATTTATATCCTATTCTTGCCGTTTTTTCCGGCATTATCGGTGTTTTTGCTTATGCCCCTTTCAATTATAGTTGGCTGGCTTTTATTTCTATTTTTTTACTATTAGCCGTTATTAAATATGCACCTTCAACTAAATTAGCATTAATATCCTCTTTTTTATGGGGAATGAGTTATTTTAGCTTCGGTTTAAATTGGATTAATATCAGTTTAGATCAATTTGGCGGTTTATCCATTACCGCAGCTTATAGTTTAGTAGTCGTTTTAGCGGCATATTTATCCCTATTTCCGTTATTATTTAGTTGGCTCATCCGAAAATTAGCGGTGCAACAAGCTATTATTGTTGCTATTCTTTGGACTTTTACTGAATTTCTACGAGGTTGGTTATTTACCGGTTTTCCTTGGTTACAATTCGGTTATACTCAGATCGATACTTTTTTTGCCGGCATTGCTCCTTTCTTCGGTGTTCAGGGAATCACGTTCGTCATAGTCTGGTTATCTGCGCTCGGACTCAATATTATTCACAGCCTAAGCAACAAAAATGATCGCCATTTATTATTAGCAACATCACAAACTTTTCTAGTTATTATTTTAGTGGTTATTAGTTATTACAGTAATAAAATTACTTTTATCAAACAAAATACACAACAGAAACCGCTTACAATCACCTTAGTTCAAGGAAATATTGAACAGCAAAACAAATGGAATCCTGATTATATTTATCAATCACTCGATATTTATCAGAATCTAATTATGCCTCATCTAGGAAAAAGCGATATTATTATTTTGCCTGAATCTGTATTGCCATTATTAGAAAATCAGCTTACACCGTATATTGAGATGCTGTCGCGCTTATCACAACAATCTAATAGTGCTATTTTATTAGGTACAATTTATCAAGCAACCGGTAGTGAGCATTTATATAATTCATTAATTGCACTAACACCACAACAGCCTTATGACATTAACCATACATCACGATATTTAAAACATCATCTTGTGCCTTTCGGTGAATATATTCCTCTGCCATTTATTGAAAATATCATTAATATTCCTTTTTCCAGTATGTCTGCCGGTGGATTACAACAACCGCCACTACAAATAAAACAGGCAAATTTCACTAACGCAATTTGTTATGAAATCATTTTTGATAGTGAAGTACAAAAGAGTCTGCAACAAAATACTGATTTTCTGTTAACCATTTCCAATGATGCTTGGTTCGGCACTTCAATAGGCCCGTGGCAACATTTCCAAATGGCAAGAATGCGTGCATTAGAATTAGGGAAACCACTAATTCGGAGTACTAATACCGGCGTGACGGCGTTTATCGATCCATTCGGTAAAGTAATCAAACAAGCACCGCAATTCACAGCGACCACACTGACGACAGAAATGTATAAAGTCAGTGGGAAAACGCCATTTGCTGCATTTGGCAATACTCCGCTTTATCTCTTATCCATTGTCTTATTTACGCTACATTTATTAGGTGGTTTATTAAGAAAAATACTATTGAAAAAAATGCTACCGAATCAATAAGTTAATTTAAAATTAAGCTATCAATACAAAACTTATTTTCCACCTTAAACAAACAAAAAACCGGTAATCTCTCGAATACCGGTTTTTGCTATTTATGATACAGACGACTAAAAACTAGCCTAAAATTTCGCGTAATGCTTTACCAATATCGGCAAGGCTGCGAACGGTTCTTACTCCAGCAGCTTCTAAAGCTGCATATTTTTCATCTGCTGTGCCTTTACCACCACTAATAATCGCACCGGCGTGTCCCATACGTTTGCCTTTCGGTGCAGTAACCCCAGCAATATAAGAAACAACAGGTTTAGTAATGTTTTGTTTAATATAAGCAGCAGCTTCTTCTTCCGCAGAACCACCAATTTCACCGATCATTACAATCGCTTTGGTTTCAGGATCAGCTTGGAATAATTTAAGAATATCAATGAAGCTTGAACCCGGAATAGGATCACCGCCAATACCAACACAAGTTGATTGCCCATAACCTTCATCTGTAGTTTGTTTTACTGCTTCATAGGTTAATGTACCTGAACGTGAAACAATGCCGATACTACCTTTTTTGTGAATATGTGCTGGCATAATACCGATTTTACATTCATCCGGAGTAATCACACCCGGACAGTTTGGTCCAATCATTCGTACACCGGTTTGATTTAATTTTTGTTTAACTACCAACATATCCTCGGTTGGAATACCCTCAGTGATACAAACGATTAATTGAATTCCAGCATCAATCGCTTCCAAAATAGCATCTTTACAACCAGGTGCAGGTACGTAAATTACACTTGCTGTTGCACTAGTCGCTTCAACCGCTTCGCGTACAGTATTAAATACAGGTAACCCTAAATGAGTCGTACCACCTTTATTTGGTGAAACGCCACCAACAAGTTGGGTACCGTAAGCTAATGCTTGTTCTGAATGGAATGTTCCTTGACCACCGGTAAAACCTTGGCAAATCACTTTTGTATTTTTATCAATTAAAATAGACATTATTTATCCTCCGCTGCTTTAACCACTAACTGTGCTGCTTCTGTTAATGAGTTGGCAGCTGTAATTTTAAGTCCGCTGTTGGCTAGAATTTCGCGTCCCAATTCAGCGTTATTACCTTCCAAACGCACAACTACTGGCACGTTAATTCCGACTTCTTTCACTGCATCAATAATACCGTTGGCAATTAAATCACAACGTACAATTCCACCAAAAATGTTGACTAATACCGCTTTTACATTCTTATCGGAAAGAATAATCTTGAAGGCAGTAGCAACGCGCTCTTTGGTTGCACCACCACCAACATCAAGGAAGTTTGCAGGATTACCACCGTGTAATTTAACGATATCCATTGTCCCCATTGCCAAGCCTGCACCATTCACCATACAACCGATATTACCATCAAGAGCAACATAGTTAAGTTGTGATTCTTCTGCTTCTGCTTCACGAGGGTCTTCTTGGCTTAAATCACGCATTGCCAATAAATCCGGATGACGATATAACGCATTACCATCAATGACTACTTTTGCATCAAGACAGTGTAATTTACCGTTTTTCAAAATCACAAGAGGATTGATTTCAAGTAGAGAAGCATCTTTTTCAATAAATAATTTAGTTAATTGGCAGAACATTTGAGTAAATTGTTTGGTTTGTTCAGGATTTAAGCCAAGTTTAAATGCCAATTCACGACCTTGATAAGGCATACCGCCAATCAATGCGTCAACATATACTTTATGTAATAAATGTGGTGTTTTTGCCGCAACTTCTTCAATGTTCACGCCACCCTCAGTTGAAGCCATAAAGACAACGGATTGTGATGAACGGTCGATAACCATACCGACATAAAGTTCTTTTTCAAGATCTGATGCTTCTTCCACATAAATTGTGTTGACCGGCTGTCCATTAGCATCAGTTTGGAAAGTCACTAAACGTTTACCTAACCATTTGTTAAAAAATTCAGTTAATTGCTCTTCTGTCTGAACCAATTTAACGCCACCGGCTTTACCACGTCCACCGGCGTGAACCTGACATTTGACCACCCATTCTTTACCACCCAATGTTTTCATTGCCTGCAAACCTTCTTCAACAGTTTGACAAGCAATACCTCTGCTCACTGGTAATTTATATTCAGCAAAAATCTGCTTACTTTGGTATTCATGTAAATTCATGATTTCTCCTATTTAGTATGTGCCTACCTTTACGGTAGGCATTGATTAAAGGTGATGGTTATTAAGTTTAGATTTCCAATAAAATACGTGTCGGATCTTCTAACAACTCTTTGATTGTAACTAAGAAACCAACAGATTCTCTGCCGTCTACCAAACGGTGGTCATAAGAGAGCGCCAAATACATCATTGGGCGAATTTCCACCTGACCGTTAACCGCTACCGGACGATCTTTAATAGCGTGCATACCAAGAATTGCACTTTGTGGCGGATTAATAATCGGAGTAGACATTAATGAACCGAACACACCACCATTAGTAATGGTGAAATTACCTCCGGTTAAATCTTCAACAGTTAATTTGCCGTCACGACCTTTCTCAGCAAGTGATTTAATTTGTTTTTCAATTTCAGCCATACTGAGTTGATCACAATCGCGTAATACCGGAGTGACTAAGCCACGTGGGGTTGATACGGCAATGCTGATATCGAAATAGTTGTGGTAAACAATATCATCGCCATCAAGAGAAGCATTGATTTCCGGATAACGTTTCAAAGCTTCAACAACGGCTTTAACATAGAATGACATAAAGCCTAAACGAACACCGTGTTTTTTCTCGAACTGTTCGCCATACTGTTTACGCAATTTTTTAATTGGTGTCATATCCAATTCATTGAAAGTCGTCAACATTGCAGTGCTGTTTTTCGCTTCTAGTAGACGTTCTGCAATACGTTTACGTAAACGAGTCATCGGAACACGTTTTTCACTGCGTGCCGCTAATACCGGAGCCGGTTCAGCTGCTGCAGCTGCCGGTGCTTTAGATGCGGAAGCTAAATAAGCTTCAACATCTTCACGAGTTAAACGTCCGCCAACACCGGAACCTTTAATCTTGCTTGGATCAAGATCATTTTCAGCCAATAAACGGCGAACAGCTGGACTCAACGCATCATTTGAGCTTTCCGGTTCAATTGCTGCCTGTTGACGATCCGATGGTGTAGGTTCAGTTTTATTTACGCTGGCATTTGTTTCTTCGCCTTCTTTAACAGCACGTAATTTACCTAACAATTGTTTACTGACAACTGTTGCACCTTCTTCTTCCACAATAGCATCCAACACACCATCAATAGGTGCCGGCACTTCCAAAACCACTTTATCGGTTTCAATTTCAACAAGGACTTCATCACGTTTAACGAATTCACCTGCTTTTTTATGCCAAGTTGCTACGGTCGCATCCGCTACAGATTCCGGTAAATCAGGAACAACAATTTCTTCAATATTACTCATTTATATAACCCTCTACTTTAGTTAGATTCTTTAGTTTCAATAGTTAATGCGTCATCAATCAATGCTTTTTGTTGTTTGATATGTAATGACATATAACCGACTGCCGGTGATGCAGATGCCGGACGACCTGCATAACGTAATTTTGCTCCTTCTGGTATAGAAGCATAGAAATTATGTTGGCTACAATACCACGCACCTTGGTTTTGCGGTTCTTCTTGACACCAAACAAAATCAGTAACGTGTTGATAAGCCGATAGAATTTCTTTGATCTCTTCGTGTGGATATGGATAAAGCTGTTCAATACGAACAATAGCAACATCCTTAATTTCACGTTTACGTCTTTCTTCCAACAGATCGTAATAGACCTTACCGGAACAAAGCACCACACGTTTCACCTGTTTTGCATCAATCGGATCAATTTCACCAATCGCATTCTTAAATGAACCGTCATACAACTCTTTCATTTCAGACACTGCCAATGGATGACGGAGCAAGGATTTCGGTGTAATCACGATCAATGGACGGCGTACCTTACGCAATAATTGACGTCTTAACATATGGTAAACCTGTGCCGGTGTTGACGGTACGCAAACTTGGATATTATCTTGCGCACAAAGTTGTAGATAACGTTCCAAACGTGCAGATGAGTGTTCAGGGCCCTGACCTTCATAACCATGAGGTAAAAGCATTACCAAACCGCACATTCTGCCCCATTTTTGTTCGCCGGAGCTGATAAATTGGTCAATGACGACTTGCGCCACATTGGCGAAATCCCCGAATTGTGCTTCCCACAAGGTTAATGTTCTCGGTGTGGTAGTAGCAAAACCGTATTCAAATGCAAGTACAGACTCTTCTGACAATACGGAATCCCACACTTCAAACTCACCTTGTTTATTATGGATATGCTGTAACGGCGTATAAGTGGTGCCATTTTGTTGATTATGCAACACGGCGTGACGATGGAAGAAAGTACCGCGTCCTGCATCTTCACCGGATAAACGGATATGATTGCCGTCATCCAATAAAGTGGCATATGCCATTGTTTCCGCCATTCCCCAGTCAAACGGTTTTTCACCACGCGCCATTGCTTGGCGGTCATTGTAAATTTTCGCAACACGACTTTGTAGCACGTGATCTTCCGGATATTCACTGATCTTATGTGCCAATGCTTTAAAACGCTCTTCCGGGAATTTACTTTCGTAAGGAGAAGTCCAACTGTGATTTAAGTAAGGCAACCAGTCGATCTTATTCATATCGATTGGCGTATATTCCGCAACAACACACTCACCTTGGTCTAATTTATCGCGATAATCGTTCGCCAAAGCGGTTGCTTCTTCATCGCTGATAATCTGTTGTTGTACTAAATAATCAGCATACACTTTGCGCGGTGTCGGATGACCTTTAATTTTCTTATACATCAACGGTTGAGTGGCAGAAGGTTCGTCCGCTTCATTGTGTCCGTGACGACGATAAGAGATTAAATCAATGAAAATATCACGTTTGAATTTAGCACGGTATTCCACCGCAATGCGTCCGGCAAAGGCCACCGCTTCCGGATCATCACCATTTACGTGGATAATCGGTGCCTGAATCATCTTAGCAATATCAGTACAATATTCTGTAGAACGTGTATCGTGCGGATTGGAAGTGGTAAAACCGATTTGGTTATTAATCACGATACGAATAGTACCGCCGACAGTATAACCACGCGTTGCCGACATATTTAATGTTTCCTGCACAATACCTTGTCCGGCTACGGCTGAGTCACCGTGTACGGTTACCGCCAACACATTTTGACGCTCTGTATCGTGGCTACGATTTTGTCTTGCACGCACGGAACCGATAACAACCGGGCTAACAATTTCCAAGTGAGAAGGGTTAAATGCTAACGCTAAGTGAACAAGACCGTGTTCGGTCATAAAATTAGAAGAGAAACCTTGGTGATATTTCACATCACCGGTACGATCAGTGAAGTGTTTTCCAGCGAATTCATCAAACAACTCACTTGGTTTTTTACCCAGTACATTCACCAGCATATTCAAACGCCCACGGTGAGCCATTCCCATCACCACATCTTTTACACCCTGTTTGCTGGCGTGACGGATAATCTCTTTCATTAAAGGAATAAAGGCATCGCTACCTTCTAATGAGAAACGTTTTGCACCCGGGAATTTCGCGCCTAAATAACGCTCCAAGCCGTCTGCTGCGGTTAACTCTTTTAAGAAAGTCAACTGCTCTTCTTTGCTGAACAACGGTTTATTTAAAACCGATTCAATTTTTTCTTGTAACCAACGACGAATATCGATATCGGTAATATGCATAAATTCAATCCCGATATGACCACAATAAGTTTCTTTTAAAGCCTTATCGATTTCGCGCAACGTCATACTTTCACGTTGGTACACATAATGTCCAATATTAAAGTGTTCATCCAACTCATCATCTGAAAAACCGTGATAATGGTAATCCAATTCATCAATCGCCGGTCTGTTCCACATTTTTAATGGATCAAGATCAGCATTGAGATGGCCTCTAAATCGATATGCATTAATCCATTGTAATAAACGCACCTGCTTCGCACCCGCCTCCGGATCGATAATAGTTTGCTGATTACGGCGACCTTCGCTAGCCAATTTACGAAAATAATCTTTTACTGGTGCGTGAGGTTGGTCATTGTCAGTTTTCCATTGTTGGAAAAGCTGTTGCCACTCATCGGATACACTGTTTGGATCAGTTAAATAAGATTCATAAAGATCTTCAATATAAGATTGATTTGCACCACCAAAAGCTGTGGAAGCAAGCCATTCTTTCATTGTATTGTTAGATTGCATTGATAAGTCCTTCATTTTTTACTTATAGTTGAACTACAACTTTGTTATTTTATCGGGTAAAACATTTCTAATATACCCATTAAAATAACTAGATGATTCACTCTAAAGTGGAGTATGCTTATTATTATGCATTAAAAAAATTTTTTCTGTGACATTTGTTACATTTTTAACAAAAAAAAAACAAAAAAATGCAAAAATTTTTTGATCCAGCTCTAATTTTGAAAAAAAAGTGAGGGCAAGCAAAAAATAATGATGTTATATTGCATAACAACTTATTAACATACAGTTAAACAAACCCACAATATCATGCTAACTTTTTTCTAAAAAAGACAAGAAGGAGGAATTTATGTCAGAACTTACTGCAAAGCTAACTATCAGTGATGGAAGAGAATATGATTTGAATGTACATCGCGCTGAGTTAGGTTATGATGCGGTTGATGTGCAATCATTAACTTCACAAAAATTATTCACATTCGACCCGGGTTTAATGTCAACCGCCACTTGTAAATCTTCCATCACTTATATCGATGGAGACAAAGGCGTGTTATTGCATCGTGGCTATCCAATCGATCAACTTGCAGAAAATGCTGATTATCTTGAAGTTGCCTATTTACTGCTTTTCGGTGAACGTCCGAATTTAGAGCAATACAAAGAATTCACTCAATTAGTAAAAAGACACACTCTTGTACACGAACAATTAAGTCGCTTCTTTAACGGTTTCCGTCGTGACTCTCACCCTATGGCGGTAATGTGCGGTGTTAGTGGTGCATTAGCAGCGTTCTATCACGACTCTATCGATGTTAAAGATGCTAAAAACCGTGAATTGACAGCAATTCGCCTATTGGCAAAAATGCCGACACTTGCTGCAATGTGTTATAAATATTCTATCGGTCAACCATTTATGTTCCCGCAAAATCATCTATCTTATGCGGGTAATTTCCTTTATATGATGTTCGCTACACCTTGCGAACCATATATCGTCAACCCAGTTCTTGAAAAAGCAATGGATCGTATCTTTATCCTTCACGCTGACCACGAACAAAATGCTTCAACTTCAACCGTACGTACAGCCGCCTCTTCCGGTGCAAACCCATTTGCGTGTATCGCCGCTGGTATTGCTTCTTTATGGGGGCCTGCTCACGGTGGTGCAAACGAAGCCTGCATTAATATGTTGGAAGAAATCGGTACAGTTGATCGTATTCCTGAATTTATTGCCCGAGCAAAAGATAAAAATGATCCATTCCGTTTAATGGGCTTTGGTCATCGTGTTTATAAAAATTATGATCCTCGTGCTAAAGTAATGCGTCAAACCTGCCACGAAGTATTGCAGGAACTGAAAATTGATAATCCATTATTTGATGTAGCAATGGAGCTGGAACGTATTGCTCTTAACGATCCGTACTTTATTGAAAAGAATCTTTATCCAAACGTTGATTTCTATTCAGGTATTATCTTAAAAGCGCTTGGTATTCCAACTTCAATGTTTACCGTAATGTTTGCTTTAGGTCGTACAGTTGGTTGGATTGCACACTGGAAAGAAATGTACAATCAAGGCAATTTCAAAATTGTACGTCCTCGACAAATTTATACCGGTGCAGCACAACGTGATTTTGAACCAATGGATAAAAAATAATTTCCTCCGACATTGACTTTCCTTTTTTCCCACATTTTTATTGCTAAAAATGTGGGATTTTTTAATTATTCACTCAATGAGTATTAAAACTAATACTCCTCTAACAAATACCATTTAAACTTTCACGAAAACCTTGACATTGATCACAAAAAAAATAGAATGAACGAACGTTCATTCATACCTTTTAATAGGAGAAAAAACTCATAATGACAGCAGAAAACGAAATGCTTCAGCAGATTTTTCGTGCAACAGAAAAGTTGATTGCTCAATATGGCGTACACCAACTCTCTATGCAAAAAATCGCTAAAGAAGCAGGAATTGCTGCCGGCACTATATATATCTATTTCAAAAGCAAAGAAGAATTATTGCAACGTCTTGCCTTTGATCTTTTCCAACGCTTCCAAACTTGTGTTAATAAAGGAATTAATCCGGATTTACCACTATTTCAACAATATCGTCAAATGTGGTGGAATTTATGGCACTGGTTGCACGCTAATCCTCAAGTCATTTTAACAATGAATCAATATCGCGCTCTACCAGATTTTTACAATATTATCGAAGAGTGCTTGAATATTACGGATGATGCTTGGCATTGTTTAACCGAAAAAGGAAAACAAAGCGGTGAAATTTCCGATCTACATCCAGATATTTTGTTCAGTTTGAGCTTAGAAAGTGCAATCAATATGGCAGAAAAAGATCTTCATTTACGGATGAAAAGTAATGCACAGGATCTGGAAAAGATTATTCAACATAGCTGGAATGCTATCTTACCTCTTTCTTAAATATGATTTATTTTTTAGTACGGAGAAATTTAAATGACTGAAAATCAGGCTGTAAAGCCTCGTCTTTCAAAACGCTTTGTTGTAAAAATCGTTTTGTTAGTCACACTATTGATATTTGCGTTAGTCATTGCTGCGCATTTTATTAAAAAAGTAAAAACTAACGAATTTTTAAACAATATGCCACCTAGCATTATTCCAATTACGGCAATAAAAATCGAACCACAAGACTGGATACCAGTGATTAACAGCACAGCATTAGTGCGTCCAAATCAAGGTGCGATGCTAAGCTCCCAAGGTACTGGGACAGTAACAAGTGTTAATATCCAATCCGGTCAGCACGTGAAAAAAGGGCAAGTGTTGGTTGAGTTGGATAACTCAGTTGAAAAAGCCAATCTGGTTGCGGCGGAAGCAAAACTTCCGGCGGCTAAATTGACTTATAACCGTTACCTTGCCTTGATGAAAACCAATAGCGTTTCAAAAACTGAATTGGATAATGCAAAAGCCACTTATGAAAACTTGGTTGCTACTGTCAATGGTTTAAAAGCAACGATTCAGCGTCGTCAGATTGTTGCGCCGTTCGATGGTGAAGCCGGTATTATTAAAGTGAATGTCGGTGAATACGTTACTGCCGGTACTGAAATTGTACGTGTTGAAGATCGTAGCAAAATGAAAGTCAATTTCGGCATTTCGCAAGACGAACTTAGTCAATTACATCTACAACAGCAAGTAAAAGCGGTTAGCGATGTTTATCCTGATGAAACTTTCTCAGCAGTAATCACCGCGATCGAACCGGCTATTAACAAATCCACCGGGTTAGTCGAAGTGGAAGCGACTTTTGAAGGGCAAACCAAATTAATTTCCGGTATGTTCGTTCACCTTAAAGTAGAACGTCAAACCGAAACCAATCAAGTGGTCGTGCCTCAAGTTGCTATCAGCTACAATATGTATGGTGAAACCGCTTATATCCTCGTTCCGCTTACAGAAGAAGATAAAGCGAAACTCGGTAACCAACCACTAGATAATGTCTATAAAGCACAACAAATCACAGTGCAAACCAAAGACCGTCGCAGTGTTCACGCCCAATTAGCAGCAAACCCTGCACTCAAAGCCGGCACCTATATCATTACCGGTGGGTTGCAAAATGTCAGCGGCGGTAGTTATGTCAGAATGGTTGATAAACCGGTGATTGGTGCTACTGAACCAGAAACAAAAACTAATCTTTAAGTATTAGCAAATTAGGAAAAAAGATGAAATTTACCGATCTTTTTATTAAACGCCCGGTGCTTGCCATTTCGATTAGCTTGTTGATTGTCATTCTGGGACTACAAGCAATATCAAAACTGGCTGTTCGGGAATATCCAAAACTCGTTACTACTGTAATTAATATTACAACAGCTTATCCAGGAGCAGATGCAGAACTTGTCGAAGCCTTTATTACTTCAAAAATCGAGGAGGCGGTTGCGCAAGCGGATAACATTGACTATATGTCTTCATCCAGTGCGCAAGGTTCTTCTCGCATTACTGTAAAAATGAAGTTAAATGCCGATCCGAACGGTGCTTTGGCGGATGTATTGGCAAAAGTGAACTCTGTTCGTTCGCAATTACCTTCCGATATTGAAGACCCGACCATTACCTCTTCTACCGGTGGTTCCGGTATTATGTATATCGGTTTCACCTCGAAAGAATTAAATTCCAGTCAGGTTACCGACTACATTGAACGTGTTGTCAAACCACAATTCTTTACAGTATCCGGTGTGGCAAAAGTGGAAGTTTTCGGAGGCGCTTCTTACGCTTTGCGTATTTGGCTGCAACCTGAAAAAATGGCAGCGCTCGGCTTGTCCGCCAGCGATGTAATGGGAGCATTGTCACAAAATAACGTACAGACTGCGGCAGGTAGTGCCAACAGTTATTATGTTACCTATAAAAACAAAGTGGAAACCACGACAAAATCCGCTGATGAGTTGCGCAACTTAGTGCTATTCTCTAAAAACGGTAATATCGTAAAACTCGGCGATATTGCAAAAGTCGATATGGATAAAGAGAGCGATAACGCACGTGCAGCGGCAAACGGTGAAAATGCGGTCGTTTTAGGCATTGAGCCGGCGGCGGATGCTAACCCATTGACAGTGGTAAAAAACATTTATCCACTTTATAACTCTATTAAAGAGAGCTTGCCTAACAGTATCGAAAGCCGTGTACTTTACGATAAAACCATTGCGATTAACGACTCTATCAACGAAGTTATTCACACTATCTTTGAAGCAACCGTAATCGTGCTTGTCGTGATCACAATGTTCTTAGGCTCTTTCCGTGCAATGATTATTCCGGTGGTCACTATTCCGATTTCACTTATCGGGGTAATTATGTTGCTGCAATTCTTTGATTTCTCGATCAACCTGATGACGCTACTGGCGTTGATTCTCGCTATCGGTCTGGTGGTGGATGATGCGATCGTAGTGTTGGAAAATGTCGACCGACATATCAAAGAGGGCGAAACCCCATTCCGTGCGGCAATTATCGGTACACGTGAAATCGCCACTCCGGTTATCTCAATGACTATTGCGCTTTGTGCAGTATATTCGCCAATGGCGTTGATGGGCGGAATTACCGGAACGCTGTTTAAAGAGTTCGCCTTAACCCTTGCCGGTGCGGTGTTTATTTCCGGTATTATTGCGTTAACACTGTCACCAATGATGTGCGGTAATATCCTCAAAGCTCACACCAATCCGACCAAACTGGAAATTCGTGTTGAACGTACTTTGAACAGCGTAACTGATCTCTATCAACGTATGTTGGCATTGATGTTGGACAGCCGTAAATTGGTGATTTTCTTTGCAGTATTGATTTTTGCCAGCTTGCCGGTGCTGATGAGCAATCTTTCCAGTGAATTAACTCCGAATGAAGATAAAGGTGCGATTTTAGCGTTGGGTACAGCGCCATCTAATACCAATATTGATTATGTACAGGATGCAATGAAACAGTATGAGAAAATCCTTTCAGAAACGCCTGAAGTGGAATTCTCTATGGTGATTTCCGGTGTGCCGAGTACCAACCGTTCATTGGCAATCGCCAGTTTGACCAACTGGAGCAACCGTGACCGCAGCCAAACTGAAATTGCAAATGAGATCAACCAGAAAGCGAAAGCTATTCCGGAAATCAGTGTAAACGGCTTCTCGTTCCCGGAAATTGAAACCGGTGAACAAGGACCTCCGGTCAGTTTCGTTATCACCTCTGCGGATGATATTCACAAAATTGCGTTAGTGGCAGAACAAGTGTTAAATGCGGCAAGAAAATCCGGTAAGTTTATTTATAACAGCCTTGATTTGAAATTCGATACACCGCAAATGCACATTACTATCGACAAAGAAAAAGCAGGTACTTACGGTATCAGTATGCAGCAGATCAGTAAATTATTGGGAAGTTATCTCGCCGGCGGCACAATCACTCGTGTCGGTATCGACGGACGTTCCTATAAAATCATTTCTGAAGTACCGCGTGCAGACCGTTTAAATCCGGAAGATTTGAATAACTATTTCGTTACTGCTGCAAACGGTGACTCTGTGCCGCTCGGTAACTTAATCAAAATGGAAATTAACTCTGAACCGCTTTCTTTAAGCCGTTTCAATCAGTTAAGTTCCGCCGTTATCAGTGCAATTCCAATGCCAACTAGCTCCGTAGGGGATGCAGTAGAGTGGTTTGAAGGTGAAGGGGCTTCTTTGTTGCCAAGCAATTACAGCTATGACTTCAAAGGCGAAGCGCGTCAATTCGTACAGGAAGGTAATGCGCTTGCAGTTACTTTCGTACTGGCAGTATTGATTATCTTCTTAGTGCTTTCAATTCAATTTGAATCAATGCGTGATCCATTAGTCATTATGATCTCTGTACCGTTGGCAATCAGTGGTGCTTTGCTGATGTTAAATATTCTGTCGTTATTCGGCATTGCCGGTACAACGCTCAATATTTATTCAGAAGTGGGATTGATTACTTTGGTTGGTTTAATTACCAAACACGGAATCTTGATGTGTGAAGTAGCAAAAGAACAACAATTACTTTTCGGAAAAGATCGTATTGAAGCCATCAGCTATGCGGCAAAAGTGCGGTTACGTCCAATTCTGATGACCACCGCCGCAATGATCGCCGGTTTGATTCCGTTACTTTACGCAAGCGGTGCCGGTGCGGTATCTCGTTTCAGTATCGGTATCGTCATCGTATCCGGTCTTGCTATCGGCACATTGTTTACCTTATTTGTATTACCGGTAATTTATACCTTGGTAGCAAGTAAACACAAGCCGTTGCCAGTCTTTGAAGAAAGCGCTTCTTAATTATCCCCTTTAATAAAATAAAAGGTCTGGAGCATTATCCAGACCTTTATCAATAATCTAAAAACAAAAAAGGAACATTTTCATTTAAGATTCAACAACAATTAGAATTGATAGCCAATAGAAGTTGATGTACTAAGATCTTTATTACTACCATTCATTCCTGTTGCAAAACTAAATTTTGCTTTCCAACGCCCATCATTACTCAATTTTGATATACCTATCGCAATAGCACTACGATCACGATAAGTTCCTAAACCGACAGCAATCATACTTTTTCCATCTTTAGTCGCCGAAACTAAACCAGCCATTGCATTGCTAGCTGCAATCCCACTAGCAAGACGATCATCTAATGATTTTATATCGCGATGTAATTGATTAATTTGCTTATCCAAATTTAATTTTCTGCTTTCAAGTTGTTGAATACGATCTTCATGATTTTCTATTACAGTTCTATTCGCATTTATCGCATTAGTATTGTTGGTTATAGCAATTCTATTCGTATTTATCGTATTAGTATTATTTGTTATAGCAGTTTTATTCGCATCTATCGCACTAGTGTTATTGGTTATAGCGGTTTTGTTTTCACTAATTGCGGCTTTATTCTCACCGATTGCGGTTTTATTCTCACCAATTGCGGTTTTGTTCGCCTCTATCGCCTTTTCTATGACACCAAATCTTGTGTTACTTTTTATAAAGTCTTCTCTCTTTTCTTCTATATATGGGTCATAATATGGGTCATATTGGTCATCAGCTATACCATAGACAAACTTCCTGTACCATTCTGTATTTTTCAAGTAACTATCCTCGCTTGGATCATAAATTTCTTCGGACTTAGGATCAATTACTAAGGACGCAGAATCAATGCCAAGTATTTTGTCAATCATATTTAATCTCTCACAAGGAGCACATTCGAATAGTTCAGCTGTTAAACGACGTCCTTTCCCATCTTTCTGCCCCCAAAGTTCTCTGTCACTTGATTCGTACCTAGCAAAAACATTAAAAGATATTGACAACATCAGTGGTAAATACATAAAAAATGATCTATCTAATTTAATTAACATAGATATTTCCCCTTATTTTAGTTTAGTTACTCACATTTTTTAGACTAACTTATTGCTTATCTTAAGCTTTAATTTCTAAGTTAATTCATAAAAAGACTTTTTGTTATAAGCATTCTACCTAGGGGGGGGGGTAGAAATCAATTAGAAAAAATGATATTTGTGATCTGCACTCTGTTTTTTTACCTTTTACCGCTCTGTATCGCAAAACACCTCCTTTAGAAGGGAGAGAATATCAAAAAAATCCTATCCTCTCCCTATTAAACAGCCTGATTTTTTGGTAAATTTACACCAATTTTTTCACTGTAAAAAAACAACCCTAATTTAATTACTCAAATAAGCGGAAAATTATGTTTAAAAAAATTCGTGGTTTATTTTCTAATGATCTTTCTATTGATTTAGGAACAGCTAATACTCTTATTTATGTTAAGGGGCAAGGTATCGTCCTTGATGAACCCTCTGTAGTGGCAATTCGTCAAGATCGTGTCGGTTCGCTAAAAAGCATTGCTGCTGTCGGTCACGAAGCGAAGTTGATGATTGGTAGAACCCCAAAAAGTATTAGTGCCATTCGCCCTATGAAAGATGGTGTGATTGCCGACTTCTTCGTCACTGAAAAAATGTTGCAATATTTCATTAAGCAAGTTCACCGTAATAACTTTATGCGTCCAAGCCCTCGTGTATTAGTGTGTGTTCCTGCCGGTGCAACTCAGGTAGAACGCCGTGCAATCAAAGAATCCGCCTATGGAGCTGGTGCTAGAGAAGTGCATTTAATCGAAGAACCAATGGCGGCAGCAATCGGTGCAAAATTGCCAGTTTCCGAAGCGACAGGTTCAATGGTAATCGATATTGGTGGCGGTACAACCGAAGTTGCCGTGATTTCATTAAATGGTGTGGTCTATTCCTCTTCTGTTCGTATTGGTGGTGACCGGTTTGATGACTCGATTATCAATTATGTCCGCCGTACTTTCGGTTCATCTATCGGTGAAATCACTGCTGAAAAAATTAAGAAAGAACTCGCCACCGCCTACATTGCCGAAGGTGATGAAATCTTAGAAATGGAAGTGCAAGGTAATAATCTTGCGGAAGGTGCGCCAAGAACCTTTACTTTAAACACTCACGATGTTTTGGAAGCAATTCAACAACCGCTTGACGGTATCGTGCGTGCAGTACGCACTGCTCTTGAGCAATGTCCGCCGGAATTGGCTGCCGATATTTTTGAACGTGGAATGGTGCTTACCGGTGGTGGTGCATTAATGAAAAATATTGATATTCTGTTAGCGAAAGAGTCTGGTGTGCCGGTGATTGTAGCGGATGATCCATTAACTTGCGTAGCGCGCGGTGGTGGCGAAGCGTTAGAGATGATCGACAAACTCGGCGGCGATATTTTCAGCGACGATTAATTTTTAAATCATTCATTTAGCGTGGCTTAGCAATAAGCTACGCTATTTTTAGCTTTCACAGTATGAAACCAATTTTTTCAAAATCCCCTTCTCTTGGTGTTCGATTAGTTTTTGCAACCCTATTATCGGTTATTTTAATGTTTTCCGACGGGCAAACACGTAATCTATTGCAGCTCCGCAGTTTATTGGAAACGGCGGTGAGTTGGATCTATTATTTAGCCAATACGCCACGTTCTTTATTGGACGGCGTTTCTGATAATTTGGTGGATACCAACACCTTGCAAATTGAAAACAAAGTCTTAAAAGATCAACTGTTGGAAAAAAATGCCGATCTGTTATTGCTTGATCAATTAAAAGTAGAAAATCAGCGGCTACGTTTATTATTAAATTCACCGCTACGCCACGATGAATATAAAAAAATTGCTGAAGTGCTTACGGCGGAAACCGATCCTTATCGTCAGCAGGTAGTGATTAATCGTGGCGAAAAAGACGGCGCTTATGTCGGGCAACCGGTGATTGATGAAAAAGGGGTGGTCGGGCAAATTATCTCCGTCGGACAAAATACCAGTCGCATTTTGCTAATTTCGGATGTAACCCATTCCATTCCATTGCAAGTATTACGCTCCGATATTCGTGTTATCGCCAGTGGTACCGGTCGTGCAGACGAATTGGTTTTAGATAATGTATCCCGTTCAGCCGACATTGAAAAAGGTGATTTATTAGTCACTTCCGGGTTGGGGCATCGTTTTCCGGAGGGCTATCCGGTTGCAATTGTTGAATCGGTATCCCGAGAAGGCAATAACTATTTTGCGACAGTGGTCGCCAAGCCGCTCGCCTCATTGGAGCGTTTACGTTACTTGTTACTATTGTGGCCGACCAACGAAGACATCAAACGTTTACACAATTCACCGAATCAAATTAAAGAGGTGGTTAAACAGCGTTTATCTTCATCTCAACAAAATAACGATAAAAACAAAAGCGGCAATGAAGAGAATGATCCGCCTTTAGAACAACGTCAGCCGACGCCCGCTAAAGAGAAAATAGAGGAAGAATAAAAGGAATCTTTATGAAAGCAAATGTGTTATTTCAATGGCTGATGATCGCCTTGACTTTCGTGATCGCTTTTGTCTTGGAAATTATGCCTTGGCCGGCGGAATTCAGAGGCTACCGTCCGGCGTGGGTGGTTTTGGTTTTGCTATATTGGGTAATGGCAATTCCGAATAGAGTCAATATCGGCATTGCCTTTTTAGTCGGCTTGGTTTGGGATCTGATTTTAGGCTCAATTTTGGGCATCCATACCTTAATTTTATCCATTTTTGCCTATCTGATTGCCGTTAACTCGATGATTTTACGCAATCTCTCTTTGTGGCAACAAAGCCTATTGGTCATTTTGTTCGTTTTTCTAATCCGTTGCAGTATCTTCTTGTTGGCACTGTTTTTACACAGCGCCGTATTCGATTCGCAAGAATTTATTGGTGCAGTATTAAGCGGCGTTTTATGGCCTTGGTTATTCCTGATCTTAAGAGGATTACGCCGCAAACTGGCACTACGTTAATCAGAGCCGGTGACCGGAGGCAACGCAGTGATAATGGCTTTCACCAGCGTTGCCAACGGAATGGCAAAGAACACGCCCCAAAAGCCCCACAAACCGCCAAAAAAGATAACCGATACAATAATCACCAACGGATGCAGATTAACCGCTTCCGAGAACAGCAACGGTACTAATAAATTACCATCCAAAATTTGGGTAATGGTATAAACCAGCATTAAATAACCGAACGTTGCTGACCAACCGAACTGAAACAGTGCCACCAACGCCAACGGAATCGTCACCAAGACAGCGCCGACATAAGGCACTAACACCGATAAACCAATCGCTACCGCCAGCAATAAAGAGTAATTCAGTTTGAAAATCAGGAAAGTAACATAACTGACCGCTGTTACCACCACAATTTCAACAACCTTGCCGCGAATATAATTGGCAATCTGCTGTTTCATTTCATCCCACACCTGATTTACTAATTGGCGATTTTTAGGCAGAAAACGGCTCACACCGGAAATCAGATAGTTTTTATCTTTCAATAAAAAGAAAACCATCAACGGCACCAAAAAGGCATAGATGCCCAATGTGACCAAGCTGACAATAGAAGTTAAAGAATAACGCAATGCCGACTCACCGAAACCGAGAATTTTCTCACGTAAACCATTAAAAACGGTATCAATCATTGCGTAATCCACATACTCAGGATAATTTTCCGGCAAAGAAAGCACCCATTGATGCAACTGATTGCTCATTGTCGGCAGATCTTTCAATAGGTTTACGGTTTGATTCCAAAGAGTCGGAATCATCACAATAAAGACAAACAGCACTGCAGCGATAAAACCGCCCAGTACCAATGCTAAAGCCAATAAATGCGGAAATTTAAATCTTGTCGTCAGATACTGAATCGGTAATTCCAATAGGTATGCCAACACAATCGCAATCAATAACGGTGTGAAAAGATCGCTAAAAAAATAAAATCCGACACAAACTATCAACAACAGACTGAACAGTCCAGCCGCTTGCGGGTCACTAAAACGGCGTCGGTACCACTCTTTAAATACAGCCAACATACCCTACTCCTTAATCAAAAACCCTTAGATTATAAGCAAGTTATTTACTTGAATAAAGGGAGAAACTATACTATGCGCACCTTTTTATTGGCTATATAAGGAAGCACGAATGAGTAAATCAGCAGAAAATCAAACTTACCCTCTCTACCAAAACAGCTGGGTGGTACGCCAGAGCGATCCGGGTGAAGAAGGGGCAAGAAATCATTTATTTGAGACCGTTTATGTACAACTGGATGCACACTATAACGACACCGCACTTAGCTTTCACTTTAGCCGTAAAGTAGAAGATAAAGTTGAATTTTCTCAACAGTTTGATGATTTAGAAACACTGTTTAAATTCTTAGGCGAATCACTTGATCCAGTTTCTTTAGGTTTGCTAGGGGTAAAAATCGGCGAATTGAATGTCCAATTAGGCAAATAATTTATAAATGGAGTTGCTCTTTAACGAACGGAATAGTTAATTTGCGTTGTGCCTGTAACGAAGCCTTATCTAACTTCTCAAGCACAGAAAAAAGGTAGGTTAAATCACGATCCAAACGGTTCAACAAAAATTTTGCCACTTCATCGGGCAATTCCAATCCTTGTTTACGAGCCGCCTGTTGCAAAACAGCGGCTTTTTTATCATCCGAAAGTTCCGCCAGCTGATAAGTTTCCCCCCAGCTTAAACGGGAACGCAAATCGGGCAATTTAATCGGTAACTGTTGCGGCGGCTGATCGGCACTCATCAATAACAAGGTTTTGCCGGTTTCTTTAATGCGATTAAACAGATCAAAAATCGCCACTTCCCATTCATCATTGCCGGCAATCGCCCCCAAATCATCAAGACAGACCAAATCCAGCTCTTCCAATTCTTCTAAAATTTCCGGTGAAAAATAGTGGGTTTTGGTCAAAGGGATATAAATTGCGCTACGTTCCTGTTGCAGAAACAGATTATTAGCGGCTTTCAACACGTGCGTTTTACCGCTGCTTTTCGCTCCCCAAATATAGAAAAAATTTTGTTGCAGATGAGCAAAATTCTCAAACAGCGAATTACATAACAACTGATTGCTGTCTGCATCAAAATTATCAAATGTTTCAGGATCAAATTCGTAAATCGGTAAAATGTATTGATATTGCAAACAAATACCTAAAATAGCCGGCAAAAAATTGGTTATAAGAATAAAGAAAAAAGACGGCTTGAGCAAGCACTCAAACCGCCTGTTTTGATGATTTAGCGATTAATTTTCTGTTTTTTGTGCTTTCGGCAAAATTAAGTTCAACAAAATCGCCACAATCGCACAGAGGCTAATTCCTTTTAATGACACTTCGCCGAAATTGACAAACATTCCGCCGATACCGAATGTCATTACCACAGAAATAATACAAAGGTTTCGAGATTCAGTCACATCCACTTTGCCACGAATTAAGGTGCTCATCCCGACTACAGCAATCGAACCGAATACCAACATCATAATGCCGCCCATTACGATAGTTGGAATAGTGGATAAAAATGCCCCGACTTTACCACAAAACGAAATGGCAATCGCCCAAACCGCTGCCCACGTCATAATGGTCGGGTTGAAATTCTTCGTCAACATCACCGCACCGGTCACTTCTGCATAAGTGGTATTCGGCGGTCCACCCAAGAATGATGCCACTGAAGTTGCCACACCGTCACCAAGCAAGGTACGATGCAATCCCGGTTTTTGTAAGAAATCTTTTCCGGTTACCGAACTGATCGCCATAATTCCGCCAACGTGTTCAACCGCCGGAGCAATCGCAATCGGTAGCAAATAAAGAATCGCTTCCAACTTAAATTCCGGAGTCGTAATTGTTGGCAAACTGAACCAAGGTGCATCATAAACCGGTTGCAAGTTAATTAAGCCCATAAAGGCACAAACAATATAACCGGCGGCAATACCGAACATAATCGGAATTAATTTCATAATACCTTTAGCAAAAACCGCCACGCATAAGGTTGTCAGCAACGTGATCATTGACACCAAAATCGCCTGATCATAGCTGTAATTACTGTTCTTACCCAATGCCATATCCACGGCAACCGGTGCCAGCCCCATCCCGATAATAATAATCACCGGACCGACCACAATCGGCGGAAAGACTTTTTGCAAAGCCTCCACACCTTTCATTTTCACCAACGCGCTTAACGCCACATACACCAATCCGGCACAGGTTAAGCCGCCAAGTGTCACCGGCAAGCCCCAAGTGGCAATACCGTATTGAATCGGTGCAATAAAGGCAAAAGACGATGCTAAGAAAATCGGCACTTGGCGTTTGGTACATAATTGAAATAACAACGTACCGACACCGGCAGTTAACAATGCCGTATTGCTGTCCAAACCAGTAATCAACGGCACCAACACCAATGCACCGAAAGCAACAAACAACATTTGCAGACCAACAAACGCCTGCTTCACTTTACTTTCAGAAATTTGAGATTGAGTATCTTGACTCATAAAATAGTTTCACCTCTCTGGATAAATTAACTAAAAAAAAGATATTCAATACTACTTAGTACCGAATATCTTATCGCCGGCATCCCCTAAACCAGGAATGATATAACCGTTTTCATTCAAATGATCATCAATGGATGCGGTGTAAAGTTCCACGTCCGGATGTGCATTCTGTAACGCACGAATACCTTCCGGCGCAGCGACTAACACTAACACTTTAATTTTTGGACATTGCGCCTTTTTCAATAAATCGATAGTTGCAATCATTGACCCACCAGTTGCCAGCATTGGATCGACAATAATCGCCAAACGCTCCTCCATATCCGGCGCCAATTTTTGGAAATAAGGCACTGGTTCTAAAGTTTCTTCATTACGATACATTCCAACAACACTGATTCTCGCACTTGGAATATGTTCTAAAACGCCTTCCATCATTCCAAGACCGGCACGTAAAATCGGCACAACTGTCACTTTCTTACCTTTAATACGATCCACCTGTACCGGACCGCACCAACCTTCAATCGTTACCACTTCAGTTTCTAAATCGGCGGTTGCTTCATAAGTCAACAAGCTGCCCACTTCTGTAGCCAATTCACGAAATTGTTTAGTACTGACATCAGCCGCTCGCATTAAGCCGAGTTTATGTTTTACAAGCGGATGTTTCACTTCAACGATCTTCATTTTGCTGTCCTCTAAAATTTAAAAAAATCGCACGATTTTATACTTTCACACTGAAAATAGCCAGCGAATAACGGAAAAATATGACAATAACCTAATCTACCTCAAAATATTTCTCCGTTTTCCCCTTGATCAATATCGCAAACGATTGCGTAATCGTGGTACAATCTGCGCCCGAAATCATCTATAAACCCTGCAAAGGAGCAAAAGTGGACAAACAAACTTTAAGTTACAAAGATGCTGGTGTCGATATTAATGCCGGTAATGAATTAGTTGATCGTATCAAACCTCACGTTAAACGCACTCGTCGCCCTGAAGTGATTGGCGGATTGGGCGGCTTTGGCGCATTGTGTGCTATTCCTGCCAAATATAAAGAGCCGATTTTGGTGTCCGGAACAGACGGTGTCGGCACAAAATTACGTTTAGCGATTGATCTGCACAAACATAATTCTATCGGTATCGACTTGGTTGCGATGTGTGTCAATGACTTAATTGTTCAAGGTGCTGAGCCGCTTTTCTTCCTGGATTACTACGCCACCGGTAAATTGGATGTCGATGTTGCCAGTGATGTGATCAAAGGTATTGCCGATGGTTGTGAACAATCCGGTTGTGCATTAATCGGCGGTGAAACTGCCGAAATGCCGGGAATGTATCACGCTAACGATTATGACCTTGCCGGTTTCTGTGTCGGTGTGGTAGAAAAAAATGAAATTATTGACGGCAGCGAAGTTCGTGTCGGTGACGCATTAATTGCGTTAGCCTCTTCCGGTCCACACTCTAATGGTTATTCATTAATTCGTAAAATTCTTGAAGTGGCAAAAGTTTCTGCCTCCGAAACTCTTTTAGAGGGCAAACCGTTAGCAGAACATCTGCTCGCTCCAACAAAAATTTATGTGAAATCTATTTTGCAATTAATTAAACGTGTTGATGTACACGCTATTGCTCATCTTACTGGTGGCGGTTTCTGGGAAAACATCCCTAGAGTTTTGCCGGATCACGTTCGTGCCGTTATTAATGAACAGAGTTGGCAATGGCCGGCAATCTTCAAATGGTTACAACAAAACGGTAATGTCGATACTCACGAAATGTATCGCACTTTCAACTGTGGTGTCGGAATGGTGATCGCACTACCGCAAGAAGATGTTGAAACCGCACTTGCTCTACTCGCTCAAACCGGCGAAAAAGCGTGGGTTATCGGGCAAATTGGACACCTTGATGAACAAGACAAAAAACAGGTAATTATCCGCTAATGTTATCAAATAAAAAAAGAATTGCCGTTCTGATTTCAGGCGAAGGACAAACATTACAGGCGATTATCAACGCCTGTAATGCCGGTAGACTTAATGCCGATATTGTTACCGTAATCAGCAATAAAGCGGATGTTTATGGTCTGCAACGTGCTAAAAACGCCAATATCCCGACGCATACTTTTTTACGTAAATCTTATGCTGATAATCAACAAATGGATATGGCGATTGCCGATATTTTAGAACAATATCAAGTTGATCTGATTGTGCTTGCCGGTTATATGAAAATTTTAACTGCCACTTTCACACAACGTTTTGAAGGAAAAATTCTCAATATTCATCCTTCTCTGTTGCCTAAATATCCCGGCTTACACACCTATCAACGTGCATTGGAAAATCACGACAGTGAACACGGTTTCAGTATTCATTTTGTCAATGAAGAGATGGACGGCGGGCAGGTAGTATTTCAGTGCAAAGTGCCGATTTTGGCGACAGATGATGAAGATTCGCTCTGCAATCGAGTCAAACAGTATGAACAGCGTTATTATCCGCAAGTGATTTCTTGGTTTGTCGATGGTCGTCTTAGCTATCACTCCGAAGCCTATTTTGACGACAAACCGCTGACTTCGCCGATTGTTGAATATCAGAAATAACCTATTTAGATTTAAAGCATACACTATCAGATCAAGTGTATGCTTTTTTCTCCTTACCCCTTTTTGCTCAAATGTTTACGCATTCTTAGGTTGATCATTTCAACACAAACCGAAAAACCCATAGCGAAATAAATATAACCTTTCGGAATATGGAACGACAAACCTTCGCCAATTAAAGAAACACCGATCAAAATTAAGAACGACAATGCCAAAATTTTTAATGTCGGATGTTCTTCTACAAAATCTCCTATCGGTTTTGCCGCAATCATCATCACACCAACCGCCAAAATAATCGCTAAAATCATCACTTCAACATCATTAGCCATTCCCACCGCAGTAATCACTGAATCGAGTGAAAACACAATATCAAGCAATGCAATCTGGATTAAAACACCAATAAAATTCACTGTTTTCACTGGTTTTTCTTCTGTACTGGCACTCTCTTCCATATTATGATGAATTTCCAAAGTACTTTTTACCAATAGGAACAAACCACCAATCAATAAAATCAAATCTCGTCCAGAAATTGCATACCCCATCACGGAAAAAAGCGGTTCGGTTAAACGCATAATCCACGCTAATGAAAGCAATAACAAAATACGTGTTCCCATCGCCAAACCTAACCCTAAAACTCGTCCGGATTGGCGCTGATGTACAGGCAAACGCCCCACCAAAATACTGATAAAAATAATGTTATCAATACCCAATACAATTTCTAACGCCGTTAAGGTAAAAAGAGCAACCCACGCTTCCGGGCTACTGATCCACTCCAACATAAATGCTCCAAATTAAAAGTTAATCAAACTCTCGCCACCTATTTCACTGCGACAAGAGGGCGATACTATAAAAGTTAACGATGTGAAAGGGAATAGCTTCTATTTTGAAAATTACGCAAAATATTGGCAGTAAAATTTTTTCGCAAATAAAAACCTAATGGCAACGCATCAATAATCTGTCCCTGTTGTCCGATAGCTTTAGTAATCGCTCGATTATTATTACCTTTCGGACGCAACTGCATTACCTCCCCTATACGCGCATTGATTTTCTTTACATCTCCTAACACAATTAAATCCATTAACTCCTCCCAATCCTGTTTTAACTGCTCCTCTTCTTCTGCACTCGGCTGCCATAAAATCGGCTGTCCAACACGACGCTGAGCCAATGGAATCCCTCGTTCACCCTCAACTGGGATCCACAACACTTTTGACAATTTATAACGCACGTGCGAACACTCCCACACAATGCCATTATTATCTATCAACGGTGCCAAACTTACGAAAGTCGTTTCTAACGGCTCCCCAAAACGATTAATCGGCACAGTCTTCAATTCAATACCGAGATGGGCAAAATCCTGTTCCGGCTTACTGCCAGCAGATGCACCCAAAGCACACTCTATTAAATTACCTACCCAACCTTTATCTCGTTTTAAATCTTGTGGTACGACAATATGTAATTGCTCGGCAATATCAACAAATGTTCTGCCAGCAAGCTGATAAGCTCGTTGCATTAATTGTGATTCCGTAAGTGGGGCGTTCAAGATGACTCCTTAATATTTGATTAAAAAATAAACTCGAGTTTTCCAATTTACTATTTTTTAGGCAATTATTTTTAAGCTAATGATTTATCAGTAAATTTATTTTTCACACTGTTTAAAAAAACAACGCTAATTTAATTATACGCATAATTCCTGCCATTCAATCACAATTTTATCCACAGTTTCTCTGAATAACTCACAATATGGATAAAAAAACAGTATTGATTTTTTTAAATTTAACAGCTTTTTAAAACTTTTATGACCCAAAGATTAATCTTTTGGAAATAGCAATGTGTGATTTTATAAAAAATTAGACAAAATCTCAAAAACTGTCATAGTTAAAATTTTATTTAAAATCAATTAGAAAAAATATACATCCACCACATTTCACAAATTTATCTAAATTTTTCCACAAAGTTATCCACAGAAGTAAGATTTATAACCACTAAATGGAAAGTTATACCCAAGTAAGTGAACAAAATTTCTATTGTTATACAATTTAATGCAAACAGATGATTTAACGCAAAAAAGCAGTAATTAACGCTGCCTGACATTTACAACAAATTCAGTTAAAATTAAAAAATTTTTGAAGATACTATAATTATAAAGGCAGGTAAAATGTCAGCAGTTGGAAGAATCCATTCTTTTGAGTCATGCGGTACGGTTGATGGCCCTGGAATTCGTTTTATTTTATTCACTCAGGGCTGTTTAATGCGCTGTAAATATTGTCATAATCGTGACACGTGGGATTTGCATAGCGGTAAGGAAATTACCGTTGAAGAGTTAATGAAAGAGGTGGTGACTTATCGCCACTTTATGAATGCCTCCGGCGGTGGTGTTACCGCTTCCGGCGGTGAATCTATTTTGCAACCAGAATTTATTCGTGACTGGTTTCGTGCTTGTAAAAAAGAGGGTATCCACACTTGCTTAGATACCAACGGTTTTGTGCGTCATTATGATCAGGTGATCGATGAATTGCTCGATGTAACCGACCTTGTTCTGCTTGATTTAAAACAGCTTGATGACAGCATTCATCAGGATTTAATCGGCGTTTCCAATAAACGCACGTTGGAATTTGCTAAATATCTGCAAAAACGTAACCAAAAAACTTGGATTCGTTATGTGGTCGTGCCGGGTTACACCGATGATGAACACTCGGTGCAGTTATTGGGCGAATTTATTAAAGATATGAAGAATATCGAAAAAGTCGAACTGCTCCCTTATCACCAGTTGGGTAAACATAAATGGGAAACGCTCGGCTTAAAATATGAATTGGAAGATGTTAAGCCGCCAACAAAAGAGTCATTGGAAAAAATTAAGGCTCAGTTGGAACAATTCGGCTTAACCGTAAAATATTAAATTAATTTACCGAAGGAGGTAACAATGGCGGTTTTGGTTACAGGCGGTGCCGGTTATATCGGCTCGCACACTGTTGTCGAACTACTCAATGCCAATCGTGAAGTGGTGGTGTTGGATAACCTTTCCAACGCCTCAGCTAAATCTTTGGATCGTGTTAAACAGATCACCGGCAAAGCGGTAACATTTTATCAAGGCGATGTGTTGGATCGTGCCTTATTAAAACGCATTTTTGCCGACCATAAAATTGAATCCGTGATCCATTTTGCCGGCTTAAAAGCGGTAGGCGAAAGCGTGGTCAAACCGATTGAGTATTATCGTAATAATGTTGAAGGCTCGTTGACGCTGCTTGATGAAATGCGTCAAGCCGGTGTTTTCAATTTTGTATTCAGTTCCTCAGCCACTGTTTATGGTGATCCGGAAATTATCCCTATTACAGAACAATGCAATGTTGGAGGCACAACCAATCCTTACGGCACATCAAAATTTATGGTGGAACGTATCATTATGGATGTAGTGAAAGCTATTCCACAATTCAGTATGACCATCTTGCGTTATTTCAATCCGGTCGGTGCGCACGAAAGTGGTTTAATCGGTGAAGATCCTAATGGTATTCCAAATAATCTTTTGCCGTATATCAGCCAAGTGGCAATTGGTAAATTACAACAACTTTCCGTCTTTGGTAGTGACTATCCAACCCACGATGGCACTGGTGTGCGTGATTATATTCACGTGGTTGATTTAGCAGTCGGGCATCTTAAGGCACTGAATCGTCACGAAAATGATGCTGGTCTGCATATATATAATTTAGGTACAGGAACCGGTTATTCCGTATTAGATATGGTACACGCCTTTGAAAAGGTAAATAATATTAAGATCCCATATCGTCTAACTGACCGCCGTCCAGGCGATATTGCCGTTTGCTATTCTGATCCATCATTAGCATTAAAAGAACTTGGTTGGAAAACTGAGCGTGATTTGGAACAAATGATGCGTGACACTTGGAATTGGCAAAAAAATAATCCGAACGGATATAAAGAGTAATCAGGAACAATTTATGCCGGTAAATACTTCCGTTTCTAAGCAAATTTTTAGTCGTAATATGCTAATTTGCGTATTTACCGGTTTTAGTTCCGGTTTACCGCTCTATATTTTAGTCAGCCTGATTCCCTATTGGCTACGTAGTGAACAGATTGATCTGAAGACTATCGGTTTGTTCACCTTAATTAACTTACCCTATACTTGGAAATTTCTTTGGTCTCCACTGCTGGATCGATATGCTTTACCGCTATTAGGTCGGAGACGTGGTTGGATTTTTCTATTTCAATTACTGTTACTGATTACTCTACTGGCATTTTCTTGTCTAACCCCTCAACAAGATTTAAAAACAATCGCTATCCTTTCCATCATTGTGGCATTCTTCTCCGCTACACAAGATATTGTACTAGATGCCTATCGGCGTGAAATTTTAAGCGATAATGAATTAGGTTTAGGCAATTCCATCCACGTTAATGCCTATCGTCTTGCCGGATTGGTGCCAGCTTCACTTTCTATTTTTTTAAGTGCTTATTACAGCTGGCATAGTGTCTTCATCATCACTGCATTCTTTATGTTTCCCGGTTTACTAGCAACGCTTTTTATCGCACAAGAACCGTTACTAAAAGCAACACCACCAAAAACGTTAAAACAGACTGTCATTGAGCCTTTTACCGAATTTTACCAACGCAAAGGAGCAAAACAGCTGATTTTAGTCTTGTCGTTTATGTGTCTATATAAACTCGGCGACACTATGGCAACTGCACTATTGACTCCTTTTTATATTGATATGGGATACAGTAGTTTGGATATTGCTTTAATCGCTAAAAACGCCGGTTTATGGCCAATGTTGATCGCAAGCATTGTAGGTGGGATTTTAATGTTAAAATTTGGCATTAATAAAGCATTATGGTGGTTCGGACTAGTTCAAATTATAACTATTTTAGGATTCGCTTGGTTGGCACATTTTGGACAATTCCAACAAATCGGACATTTTGAATTACTTGCGTTAGCTTTGGTAGTCGGTGGCGAATATATTGGCATCGGCTTAGGTACTGCTGCTTTTGTTGCCTTTATGGCAAGAGAAACCAACCCTCTTTATACTGTCACTCAATTGGCGTTATTCACCAGTTTGGCAGCACTGCCTCGTACATTATTAGGTTCAAGTGCTGGTTGGCTGATTGAGCAATTAGGTTATTATCATTTTTATCTACTCTGTTTCGTGTTGGCGATTCCAGGGATGTTATGCTTGCTTTGGGTTGCTCCTTACAAAGCAACAACAACTGAGCAATAAATTTTTAATTTAGCTTGTGTTTACTACCACATACAGGTAAGGTATTCATATTTTTGACAACAAGAGGTATCTATGAAAATTATTCTTTTAGGCGCACCCGGCGCAGGCAAAGGCACACAAGCCCAATTTATTATGAATAAATACGGTATTCCACAAATATCAACCGGAGATATGTTGCGTGCAGCAATTAAAGCAGGCTCTGATTTAGGTAAACAGGCGAAGGTCTTAATGGATGCTGGTAAATTAGTGCCGGATGATTTAATCATCGCATTGGTTAAAGATCGTGTAGCACAGCCTGATTGTGCTAAAGGTTTCCTATTAGACGGTTTTCCACGCACTATTCCACAAGCAGATGCTTTAAAATCAGCCGGCATTACTATTGATTTTGTATTGGAATTTGACGTGCCAGACGAAGTGATCGTTGAACGTATGAGCGGTCGTCGTATACATCAGCCGTCAGGACGCAGTTACCATATTGTTTACAATCCACCAAAAGTAGAAGGTAAAGACGATATAACCGGTGAAGATTTAATTATCCGTGCTGATGATAAACCTGAAACCGTATTAGATCGTTTAAAAGTGTATCATTCAACTACTCAACCATTAGTTGATTATTATAAAAAAGAAGCGGATGCCGGCCAAACAGCTTATTTCCGTCTTGATGGTACATTAACCGTTGACACCGTCAGCGCAAAATTGGCAGAAATTTTAGGTTAATTCCCTTTCAATTAACGTTTCTCACGAAACATAAAATAATGGCAACGTGTGCTGATCAATTTCATCAGCACACTTTTTTTACTCACAATGAGCTAACTCCTCGTTGCTATATTAACCCGACAAGTGAGGTAAAAATGGAGGGATTTCTATCATCCATATCATTTTCTATCGGCGTGACTTTACCAAATATTTTAATGCTATTTTTAGGTATCTATCTGCGTCGTATCGGAATGATCAACGAACAATTCAGTCAACAGGGATCAAAATTAGTTTTCAACATCACCTTACCTGCACTGCTCTTCCTCAGTATTGTGCAACATCCCACTGATTATGCTGCACAGCTCAAAATGGTGTCTGTTGGTTACCTAGGATGTATCATTATTTTCTTACTATCCGAATTTTACGCTGCTAAATATATTGAAGATAAACGTGAACGAGGCACTTTCGTGCAAGGCGTTTTCCGTGGTAATAGTGGCATTATCGGGTTATCACTCTGTGCCAATGCTTATGGATCTTCCGGCATAGCCACGGCTTCAGTTTATACTGCTGTAATTACTATTTTATATAATATTTTAGCCGTAATTACACTAAGCCGTTCACTCGCTACCAACGGAAAAACAAACATAGTACATATCCTACGCCAAATTGCGAAAAACCCACTGGTTATCTCAATTGTGTTGGCTTTAATCGTTAGCAAACTTGGTTTCACTATTCCTAAATCTCTAATCAGCACTGGCGATTATCTCTCTCGAATGACATTACCCTTAGCACTACTTTGCACTGGAGCTAGCTTGGATTTAAAAGGAATGGATACTTCTTCAAAAATTGCTTTTCAATCCAGTATTGGGCGTATTTTTTTCGCTCCATTAGCAATGGTAATTTTTGCACGATTATTTAATTTAGATAACATCAGTTTAGGTGTAATTTTTTTAATGAGTGCCACTCCAGTTGCTGTTGCCAGTTATCCAATGGTACGTAGTATGGGGGGCAATGCCAAAACCGCCGCAAATATTGTTGGTATTACAACTATCGGTGCGATTATAAGTTCTGCTATTGGAATTGTAATTTTGAAGCAGTTAAATTGGATGTGATTTTTTGGTTTCGACCAAATGTAGATTTTATTTTTTACTTAATGATATTGATAGTGGTAAAAATGATAAAACAACTGCTCATATCGTTTATGAAACATCGGTGTAAAATTTAAAAACAGCGTAATAGAAAAGTATTACCGAAAAAAATCAAAGGCTTGAAAACGAAGTGTTCTAATCAGTATTTCACATATCTGATAATAAATAGTAAAAGTCACTATAAATTTGAGTAAAACACTGAATACGGATAAAGGTGAAAATATCTGTTATTGATTATGTTTGCTAATTGCTGAAAATTGGATAAAAAGATAATTTTACTCATCTTTTTAGCTGTTTATTTTCAAATGATTCTGCTTTAAGCAAAGTTACTTTCTGAAAAATCAAAAAATGCCACCTTTCTAAAATGGTAAAAATTCGCCATTAAGACATTTTTGTCGCAAGAAATTGTCGTAAATTTTGCTCTTTAGCTTATCAATTCATCAATTAAACTAAATTTCATAAAAAGAGGTTGACGAGATCTCTCAACGATATTATTATGCGCACCACAAATGCGGAGCGGTAGTTCAGCTGGTTAGAATACCTGCCTGTCACGCAGGGGGTCGCGGGTTCGAGTCCCGTCCGTTCCGCCATTTAATTTAGTCATTTTTTGCGGAGCGGTAGTTCAGCTGGTTAGAATACCTGCCTGTCACGCAGGGGGTCGCGGGTTCGAGTCCCGTCCGTTCCGCCATCTTCAACACTTAATCTTATAATTTTCCAGGCATAGTAGACAAAAGTGTTGGTAAAAAGTGGGCTAAAGCCTTATAGTACACGGTATTATGTAGCAGTTGCACAAAACCAAAACTTGAATAATTAACCGTTGAAAAGAAAGCCTTTAGCTTGATGATAAGTTAAAGGCTTTCTGATTTAAAGGATATTGAAAAATATAACTCACTTAAAAAGAAACATCGTCATCGAAATCCCAAACAGGATTTTCCATTTCAGTAGAAGATGTCTTTTTAGATGTTTTTTTACTGACAGAATCTTTTCCCCATAACAAATCTTCCATTACTGGTGGATAGGCAACATTTGCCCTTGCTACAAAATCCGATTGGGTGAGATATTTTCTGATTCGAACCAAGCATCGTAGATTACGTTCATCTTCTGCAAAACTCACTTCAATATCTGAGATATTTGGACTTTCATCGCTCTCTGATTCAGAGAGGTTAATTCTAAACACAGCAAGCACAACTTGATTATCCGCAATTTCATACGCCCCATAAAAAGTAAAGAAATCCGAAGGTAGTCGTTCAACATGTTTCGCCATTGAGCTTAAGTCACTAAATAAAGACATGTAATTACGCTCAAAGCTCACGTTAGAATAAAGCAAAGCAATCCCTTGCATAAACGCTTGAAACTGCTCGTAAGACATTTTTGTTAGGTCTGTATTGATTCTTTTTTCAGTCATTTGTATTCCTTTTTGTTGCAGTAAAAATAGTGGCTATTTCAGGTTTTTATACCGTTGCCAAAAATCATCGTGAATATCTCTTGCTGATGGATGTAACAGTATTCTAGGAAAGAGAGCGAACGTTGGCATTAAGGACAATGAATCAAGTTGGGCTTGATTAATAACCTTCGTTTTGAGATAACTAAAGCGATACACAGCACTAATAAACAGTACCGTTACATCAAGAGATATAAAAAAGGTATTTACATCAGCAATAAACTGAATACTCTCCACACTAGGGTAGAAATATTCTAACCCTTTGCTCACAAGCAAAATAATCAAGACTGAAAGCATATAGTGGATAATCAGCAATCGTCTTAATCGCTGATAGATAAAGCTAATCCCTAACATATAAATAAAAAGAAATATCTCCATATTAATTTCCTTATTAGGCTGCATTTAGGTAGTGTGAATCGTTTGAAGCTGTCAGGCTTGCTACGCCAAACAATGCTTCGGCTTTTTTGTTACCTTGCCAGTACCCTGTAAAATCTCGTGATGGCAAGGTGTTTAAGCAACATTTTAGTAATTGCTCAAATTTCTCTTTTACACTTTTTCGGCGATTATCTTCTCGCCACGCTATTTCATTGGCATAGAACATCAGATATTTATTGTTCATTTTGTGGTAGATACCTGTAATTGCGCGCCGTAACCGTGCAAAAAAGGATTCGGCAAGGTTATTCGTGATACCGTCAATCGAGCAGTATTCCAGTGAATGGTTTACTCGCCATAAATCATAATGAAAGGCGAGACTGTCATAAACAGGGTTTTCGTCAGCATGAATGGTGCTGTTCGGCTTGACTAAGCGTTGCGTTAAATCAAGTATATCTTGCGTATTTTCCTCTTTAATTAGGGCGACAATACTTCTATCAGCCCCTTTCATCACGGTTTGATTCGCCGCACGTTGGCGGAATACCAATACACAAGACTTATCCACACGCTGATAGTGTTTCTTCCGTCTATCAATACGTTTATGACAGAAATTTTTAGGGCGAATGTAGTAATTCACATAAGCACCGTCGATATGTACTTCACCATTTAACAGCGTTAAATCTTTGGCTTTTTCTAAACTTTCCCTAAATTTATGCAACAGTACCCATGCCGTTTTATATTGCACGTTGAGCTTATGTGATAACGTAATAGCGGATAATCCCTTGCTTTCAGTCACAAAATAGAAAATTGCCAATACAATTTTACGCAAGGAAAGTTTTGCACCTTGAAAAATTGTACCTGCTGTAATAGAAAAACGATGCTGGCAATGTTTGCACTGCCATTGTTTACGAGTAGAAATGAAATAGGCGTGGTGGCGAGTATGGCAATGCGGACAAATAACATCATTCATTTCATCTACATTACCCCAACGAGCTTGTTTCAATAGCTGAAAAATCTCGGTATCAGACAAACTCGCCAAGCTATCTACAGATAGCTGGCGTGCTGCCGCTGATAACCGAAAATGTTGTGCCATAGAAACAAAAATCCCTTCATTAAAACTCTGAAATCTCCAAGCCTTTTTAGGCTTAAAAAACAAAGTCATAATGAAGGGACTATTCTCTGTGAGCAAAAAGGTATAATAAATACTGGTATTTGTCAAGCACTTTCTTTTGTCAAGTGTTTTTTGAATTTTTTTGTGTTTTTGAATGTGACCAGTTCAAAAAAGGTCTTAGTTCTGTCAAGAGAAATTTTTCGATAAGTTTAATTGCTGATATTTTAAACACATTGAGTGATTATCTTAAGTGGCTTATTCTATAATTTAGACGTACTACTTTGGAGGATTTTATCAGGATCTTCCCGACAGTTGGCTTTTAAAAGTTGCAAGGCTTCGTCTTCACTTAAACGAAAGATTTGTTTGAGATTTAAATTTTTAGATTTGCTTGAAAGCAGATAATGCTGCGCCATAAGTATTCCTTGTGTGTACAAGGTACTCAAAGCCAAACGCTAGACATAAAAAATAGCCCACCTGAATTTCAGGTCGGCTCAAAGCGTTTATGCCTCGAATACCGTTACCCACAAGGAACTTGTGGAAGGCTCATTTAAAATGAGTGAAATTGCGATTGTTAAAACAGGAAATTTACAAGATGAAATTTTCTGCCACCTAAACATTCGCTACACACCTGTTAATGTGTATTAATTGGTGATTGAATAAAATTGTATTCTTTGACTAATTATATAATTTAGTAGATTCTCGTCCTTTAGTAAATTCAAGACATTAAAAACTAATTTCAGTAGATAAAAGCTCACTAACTTTATCATTTAATTGTTTTTTTATTTCTAATATATTCAAATGCTTTTTGGAAACCTCTCTCATTTCATCTAAACAATAGTCACCATTACTATCTATAGGTATTGAAATCTTAACATTATCGATCATTCGTGGTGTTAATTTTGAAAACTCATTTTTATTATTAATGCCTTTTCTACCTTTTGATAGATTTCTTAATATTGGCTCTAAAATATATACAACGTAATCTAAATCGATATCAAATGTTTTAGGTGTTAAAATTACTCTATCTGCATTTATAGAAAAACACCCCTCTATTATTTTTGTAACTCCAGCAATACCATTTATTGATATTGAAACATAACGACCATCATAGTCGTAAGTATTCATATACCCTAAAGGCTCATCATTTGCGGCAGAATAAATAGGGTATTCCCCTGCATTTTGCTTACAATAATTCTTTGTATATAGACTATTTCCTCTAGTTACATAAAAAAGTTTATGGATGGGTTCATTTATATAATTATATTTATCAGAATGAGGTATTTTCACATCAATTCTATTGATATAATTTTGTCTATCTTCAAGCTCTTTCTTTTTAATCTCTATAGACTTATATTTACTAATAATTAGATTTTGTGATTCAATATCGTAGTTCCCATTATCATCAATAGGAACTTCAATTAATAATCCTTTAATATTTCTCCACGATAATGATGGGACATCACCTTTCTTTTTATGGAGAAAAAATATTGGTTGAAGAATATATTTAAAATACTCTAATACCAAATTTTCAACTTTAGGTATTAGAATTGCTCTATGTCCCCCAACATTATGTTTACCATGTAATACTTTCAAAGTACCTGCGTATTCCCCATCTGTTGAATATGTTAAGTTTTCACAGTCATAATCATAAGAATCAATAAATCCAAAATGCCCAATTGTTGTTCCAGTGAAAACTTCGTAATCACCACTATGCTGATTACAATATGTTTTAGTATATTTGCTATTTCCTCTTTTACAATCAAATAGTTTTTCTAGCGTTATACTTTTATAGTTTAATTTAGCCATTCAATTTCTTCCTTAAAATCTTTTAGAGTTGAGATCATATCTGATAATAGATCTTGAAACTCTGTAGGACTTACAAAAGTTTTAGCTTTTTTTAAACCAATTTCAACTTTTTCTTCTTCTGTCCACCAATTTTCGATTATCCAAGACTTGTCAGGGTCAAACTCATCAATTGGTATCAATTTTAGTTTACGATCATCTTCAATATAAGATTTAATTGGCTCAATAAGCTCTTTTTTATTAAAGTTTTTAAAAAAGTTATATTTTATAGCGGCTTCTTTTAAGTCATTATCGTCTATATCAAACCTATAAGAATCTAGACTTTCACCAATAGAGTTAGCTATATATGTAAAAACTGGATAATCTTGTTTTGCATGTTCATTTATTTCTTGATGTGTTTTCTTTCTTATAGTAAGAATATATGTTTTTTTAGGTGTATTAAAGAATGCACCAACAGGTAGTGAAATAATATTTTCTATAAAGAAATTATTTAACATATATTTCTTTAGATTATGATTTATATAATTAGAGAATATTCCATCCGGTAATACAACTGATGCGACCCCGTTATGTGATAAAGACTTCATTATCCATTCTAAAAATAAACTTTCAACTCCTCCTCCGTTTAATTTATATTTATCAGTCTCTTTAGCTGAATCCATCATTGGTTTGGACTGAAAATATGGAGGGTTTGCTAATATTAGATCGTATTTATTTTCTTCAAGATTTGATAAAGTACCTAACATAGTTTTATGTAAATTAAAAGTTTTGTTCAATAATTCATTAGCAATATTTTTAACATCTTGTAATGAGTTATTATCTTGAAATAGTTGCGAAAAATAAATAAGCATGTTGGCTTTAGCTAAAATAATAGTTAAATCATCTTTATCTGACATCATTTTATCAAAGCCATAAAGTTCTATCTTACTTTTCAGTTCACCATCATGATAACTGTAAAGATCTTGTATTTTTGTTTCAACAGCTTCGAGAAGAAACTTTCCAACACCACAAGCAGGATCACAGATTTTCATACCTTCCTTTATATCGACCATTGAAACCATTTCATTAACAATCTTTAATGGAGTAAAAAACTGCCCCATATTAGAAGTTTCATTTGAATTTTTCATAAATGTTTCAAATAGTTTTGATTTAAAGTCATTTGATATCCTTAAAAATTTCCCATTATTTTTTTCATAGCGTTCAAATTCTTCAATAACTTGTTTAAATATTTTATCAGTATCATCAATACTGATGTATTCATTATAATCACCTCGTTCAACATGAAATACTTGTCCATTAATAATACTGGTCCCATCCTCACCTTCTGGAAACAAAGTTTTCATAGTCTCCCTTGCTCCATCAATATATTTTCCTAAAACATCAGCATCAGTTGTAACTGGATTCTCTCTTTTATATTCATTAGAGTACATTTTAGATATATAAGAAAAAGAGTTTTCTCCTTTTAATACACCAATATCAGACAAGTATTTAAATAAGAATAATTCAACAAATGTATAGAGTGACTTCTTTGATGATGCAAATGTTAGGTTAACTAAAATTCTATTTATCTTTACTGCTAAATCGGTTGGATCTAACTCTTCCTTTTTTAATATCTTATCATTATCATTACTAATAGATTGGCTAATATCATTTATTAATTTAGCTATTTGTTTGGCGTTTTCTTTTGGCTTTATTTGTAAATCAACGATATTCCCATCTTCATCTAATATAGGATTACCAGTATTTGGGTTAACCCAAATAAATCTATCTCCATCATTTACTACATAAATCAGAGCATTAACAGCTTTAGCTACATCAATTTCTTGATTTATTGCATTTGATATGTCTTTATTTGTTTTGAATTTATTAGGATGCTTTTGTTCACAATATATAACGATATTTTTATGGTTATCAATAATCAATACATCAGGTTTTTTTCTTAATAAATTTCTACTTATTGAAAATTTTTTTATGTATTTTGACTTCATTAAGCTTGAGATCGTAGTTGAACCTAAGCTAAAACATTCATATTTATCAAGAATATGAACGCTATGAGAAAACAATTCATTTTGTATTAGTTGCTCAGATTTCATTAACAACCTCCCAAAATAAATTTGCAAGGTTGATATTTAGGGAATAAGCTATTTGTAGGCTTGTAGGCTT
>NZ_JPXX01000027.1 GCF_000771875.1 Gallibacterium genomosp. 1
CACGACCACGACCACGACCATCATCACTCAACCAACGAATTAGAGCAAGATTGGCACGTCTGGTTTTCACCGAAAATCAGCGAACAAGTTGCAGAACAATTAGCTCAACAGCTCACTCAACTTTATCCGCAATACCAAGCTAAAATTGCCGCTAACCTCGAAACATTCAAACAACAGTTAACCACAACAAATCAGCAAATTACTCAACAACTTGCCGAATTTAAAGACCAAGGTTTTTATGTTTTCCACGATGCTTATCGTTATTTCGAAAATGCTTACGGATTGCAACAAACTGGTTATTTCACTATTAACCCTTTGATTGCTCCGGGAGCTAAAAAATTAGCAAAAATTAAAGAAGAAATTAATGAACATAAAGTTAAGTGTCTTTTTGCAGAACCACAATTTACCCCGAAAGTGCTTCAAACCTTGCAACAAAGCACGAATGTGAAAATCGGACAATTAGATCCGATGGGTGAAAAAATTGCTTTAGGAAAAGGATCTTACAGTGCATTTTTACAGCAGATTGCCGATAATTTTGCACAATGTCTGCAAGAGTAAGTCGAAAAAAGGGATTATCTTTGGGGTAATCCCTAATTCCTTCTAAATATTGAATATATTAACCAAAAATTTCGGAATGTGTATTAATACGAACAAGATAAAGTAGGTTATTCTCAATCTTATAAATTAAAACTAAATCATTGAAAATATGGCAATCTCTATAACCTGCCATTTCTCCAATTAAAGCATGATCTTTATATTTAGCAGGTAAGCTCCTCCCTCTTTGTAATAAATACAATACCTCAATTACCTCCGGAGAAAAAAATTTCTTTTCCCCCAATTTTTTTAGATCTCTTTTAAAATCCTTAGTTAAGGCAATATTAAATAATACTTCCATATAAAAATTCTACTTATTCCTGATTAGATTTTTTTAAGATTTCTTTCATAACATTATTCATGTCAAATGAAGACTCTATAATCTCTACATCACCTTTTTCCACATCAGCCATTGCCCTTAGCGTTACTGCATTAGGTTTTAAATAGGAAAGGTCTAAAGGAATAGATTTAGTATTAGCAATTTCTGTCAAAAATAAATTAAACACTTGGGATGGCGTAAAACCATACTGTTCAATCACAGAAAAAGCTTCTTTCTTGAGATGATCTGATAATCGAAAGCTAAAACTTGCATTATTCATAAACTTCCTCTCTCTTCTTGATATACCCTGTTCCTATAAGTATAACTAGAGTTTGTATTTCAATGCAATACAAATTTTCTTAATTTAGAAGATAGCTTCTTTATGAGTTAAAGTTTAAAGATGAGCAAACCTTAAAAAACCTTACCCTTCATATCGATAAGGTAAGGTTTCATCTTCAATACTTAACTAATCAATCATATTATACATTTTATATAACTCTGAAGTTGAAAAATCAAAATCAGATAGTTTAAATACATCTCCCTTTTTCACTGTAGTGGATCACTACATTTTTTAGTTTGCACTTTAACATAGAGCAAAATTGCAGCTAGCACACCCAATGGGAACAATAAGTCAAATACTGATCCGTCAACACCAAAAATTAAGTTGGCGATGATCACACAGCAACCACCTATTGCCCAAGCGATAGTTGTCGGAATTGACCAGACAATCATCTGTTTCTTGACATCACTAATTCCCATCATTCTGTTTACTACCCAGAATAGACTATCATTGAAATATCCAAAGAAGAGTGATCCCATTGTTGCCGCCTGTGCTGCCAACAACATATTCACATTTGGAATAGACATTAAGATCGGTGCGGAAATAGAAGCCGCAGTCACCATTGCTACAGTACCGGAACCTTGAATAAAGCGAACTAAGGTTGAAACAATAAACGGAATTAAAATTGGTGAAATAGGTAAATTAGCAACTTGTTCCGCAAGTTGTTTTCCTGCTCCGCTATCACGCAATACCGCACCCAATGCGCCACCCGCACCAGTAACTAACAAAATAATTCCGGCAGTTTTTACCCCTTCTTCTAAGTGTAACGCTGTTGTATTTTTATCCACATTCGGTAATAAAGTATAAACAGAAACTAGAACACTTAACGCTAAAGCGGTGATAGGACTTCCCACAAAGGTAATTATTTGGTAAAAATAACCGTTTGCCATTTCCGGAGCAACGCCCTGTTTTATTAATAGGTCAACAATCGCTTTAATGAAGATTAATACAATCGGTAAAACTATCGGTAGCATTGAAAGAGTGAGGCTTGGTAGGTCTTTTTTCTCTTTCTCTGCGATATAGTTATCGTATTTTTGTTTTAATTCTTCATCAGTGAATGCTTGTTGGTTGAAGTCCGGGTATTTTTTATCTAACCATTTAGCATAAAGAACTATCCCGATCACCGCTGGAATGGCAAACAACATTCCCAATAACAGCATCGCACCAACATCAACACTAAATAATCCGGCAACACCTAATGGACCGGGTGTCGGAGGTACAGTATGGTGAGTAACTACCAAACCACCTGCCAATGCTACTCCCAAAGTAAGCAGAGATCGCTTACCATTTTTCGCTAATGCTTTTGCAACTGGATACAAAATCACAAAAGCGGAATCAACAAAAATTGGAATACTAACGATGTAGCCGGTAATAGCTAACGCCCACTCCTCTTTTTTCTCTCCTAAGAATTTGATGAAACTGTATGCCATTTTCTCCGCTGCACCGGATACTTCCAGAATACTTCCCATCATTACCCCTAATCCGATAACAAGACCGATACTCCCTAAAGTACTACCAAAGCCTTTAGAAATAACGGATAAGGTGTCGGAGGCATTTAAGCCTCCTACTAAACCTGCTATCGCTGAAGCAATCAACATTGCTATAAATGCGTGAACACGGGTGCGTAACACTAAAAACAACAGTACCGCCACGGCAATAATTAACCCAATTATTGGGATCGGCAAACCAAACATAATGATTTCTCCTGTTATAGATCTTTATTAATAAATTGATGAATAACATCTGCAAAGTGATTATCAACAACAAAGCCTAGTGATAACGCACGCGAAATATCAATTTTCGCCGGCCAACTTGCCACAATGTCATTAATTTTCTGGTCAAATTGATAAGTAACTTTATTAAGAATATCCTCCCCTTTAATTAACGCTAATTCGTGTAACATTGCTTCAACCGTAATGGTGAACCCTGGCAAATTTACAACATGCCAATCACGTTTATCTAACGATGGTAAAGTTAATGCCCTAATAAAATTCGCAACTACGGTATCTGGACTGGAAAGCCATAATGCAAGAGATTTATCAACCGGACAATTAGCCATTTCACCAGTTAATGGTTCACGAATAATGCCGCTTACAAATGAAGATGCTGCTTTATTAGGTTTTCCCGGACGGATACAAATGGTTGGTAAACGTAATACTAATCCATCAACAAAGCCTTTGCGGGTATAGTCATTAATCAACAACTCACACATTGCTTTTTGTGATCCATAAGTAGATTGCGGTGTTACTGCTGTTTGATCTTGAATAACTGCTGGTAAATCTCCACCAAAAACAGCTAATGAACTAGAAAAAATAAAACGAATATTTGGATTTACCGCTCGACAACTTTCTAATAAATTACGAGTAGCTAGAAAGTTTATTTGATAGCCCAAATCAGGATCTTCCTCAGCGTGGCTACTTACAATCGCCGCCAAATGAAAAATTGCATCAACATCTGCGGTTATGATCTCTTTTACTGCCGATTCCTGACGCAAATCCATTTTAACGCTACGTACACGAGAATCTTGATTTGGAATAACAGGCTCATTAATATCAACAAGAATCAACTCATCAATTTTGACATTTTGTTGCTGTAACAATGTTCTTGCTAATCTTTGACCTAAAAACCCTTGTCCACCAGTAATAATAACTTTCATCTCTTTTCTCCTCTTTATTTACTATTCATTTTTATACTCATCAAACCAACCCAATCCATCTTCTGTTTTTCCTCGTGGGTTATATTCACAACCAACCCAACCTTGATAACCGATATCATCAAGTTTTTTGAAGATATAGGAATAATTGATTTCACCCTCATCGGGTTCGTGTCGATCCGGAACGGAAGCAATTTGAACGTGAGCAAATTTGCCCTGCAATTTATCGGTTAAACGCGCCAAATTGCCATCCACATTTTGTGCGTGGAAATAGTCAAGTTGAACAAAAACATTATCGCGATTAATTAAATCCACTAATTCCAATGTTTGGTACTGACTTGAGATCAAATAATTCGGTTTAACTTGCGGACTTAATGCCTCCAGTAACACATTGATGCCGTGAGCTTTAAATTTGTCGGCGGCATAACGTACATTGTCGATAAAAGTTTGTTTATATTTTGCATATTGGCAAGGTTCAGGCACTACGCCAGCCATAATATGGACATTCGGACAACCTAAAGCAATCGCATATTCAAGCGCCAAATCAATATCTCTGTGGCTGTCTGCTTCACGTCCGGGAATCGCGGAAACACCCCATTCTCCAGCGGCAACATTACCCGGCGCAGTATTGAATAACACCTGTTTTAAGCCGTATTGATCCAATTTTGCTTTTAACTCTTCCGCCGGATATTCATAAGGGAAAAGATATTCAACATATTTAAATCCCGCTTTAGCTGCCGCTTCAAAACGATCAAGAAACGGTACTTCTGTAAACATCATTGATAAATTCGCTGCAAACTTAGGCATAATTATTTCCCCCTATTTTTCAAATCATTCACTTCATCATCTGTGAGATAACGAATATTCTGCCCTTGCAGAATAAACATTAATTTCGCGGTTTCTTCCAACTCTTCGCTATTATCCACAGCATCGCGTAAATCACTGCCACAAACCACCACGCCGTGATTTGCTAATAAAAATGCTTTACTCTCCTTGGCTTTCGCTGCCAAATCTCGCCCTATTTCCGCAGCTCCCGGTCGATAATAAGGAATCACCGGTAAACGACCGACACGCATCACGTAATAAGGTGTAAAGGCTTTGATAGCATTGTCATAATCCAAATCCGCTTTGCAGGATAATGCTGTCAAATAAGTGGAATGAAGATGAACTATCGCATTACATTCCGGTTTTTCACGATAAAGCGCTAAATGAAAAAAATACTCTTTTGATGGTTTTTTACCGCTCAACAATTTACCTTCAGCATCAATTACAGAGATTTCCTCTTCATTCAAACGCCCTAAAGAAGATCCTGTTGGTGTAACTAAAAAACGATTATCATCTAATTTCACCGAAATATTTCCTGCACCACCAACGCTAAAGCCACGTTCAAACAACGAACGTGAAAGCTGCACTAATTGTGTTTTAATTTCTTGCTCCGTCATTTCATCATCTCCTGTGCATAGCTAAAGAAAGATTCTTGACCGAAATTACCGGATTTCAATGCAAGATAAACCGGTGCATCCAACACGCCCAACCAAGGCACGCCCGGAGCAATCTGTTTACCAATATTGAAACCTTTAAAGCCTAATTTTTGTACTACAATACTTGATGTCTCACCGCCAGCAGTAATAAAGTTGGTCACACCATAATTACGTAATCTTTCCGCTAATTGGGCAAATGCCTGTTCAATCGCCTGACTGGCAGTTTCCGCTCCAAATTGTTGTTGAATCTGCTTTAATTTTTCCGGAGCAACAGTGGCATAAACCAAAGGAGCCTGAGCATCATCCAAATGTTCAACAACCCAATCAAAAAGCTGTTCAACATAATTATCATTGCTCAACACCTGTTCCACATCGAGCCACTGTGTTGCTGCTTTAGTCTGATAATATGCCACCTGTTTATTGGTCATCACTGAACAAGAACCGGATAAAATCACCGTTTTTCCTTTCGGTGGCACAAATGCCTGATGTGTTTTGCCCTGTGCCTGATGCTGTGCCAAATACGCCGCCAAACCGGAACCGCCGGTAACCAGTTTCATATCGGCAACTGCCTCCGCCAGCACCGCTAATTGCGAATTATCGACCGCATCAACCACGGCATAACGGAAACCTTGCTGTTGTAACTGTTGGAAACAATGTTTGACATTATCTGCTCCCTTGATCACGTCCGCATAAGGCACTAATCCGGTTTTCCCTTGCGCTTGACGATCCATCAAACGCATCAAATTTGCATCCGTCATCGGTGTTATCGGATGGTTCTGCATTCCTGACTCATTCAATAACACCTGACCAACAAAAAGATAACCATTAAAAATGGTACGACCGTTAACCGGTAATGCCGGTGTAATAATGGTGAACTTTTCACCTAACGCATCTAATAAAGCGTCTGTTACCGGGCCGATATTGCCTTGCGCTGTGCTGTCGAAAGTGGAGCAATATTTGAAATAGAATTGGGTCGCGCCATTATTTTGTAGCCAATGTAACGCTTCTAAAGATTGCTGTACCGCCTCTTGTACCGGATTGGAGCGTGATTTCAAGCTAATTACAATCGCATCCGTTTCCTGTTCCAATGCCGTCTGCGGTACGCCGTTCATTTGTACGGTACGCAAGCCGTTCTCCACCAAAAAACTGGCAATATCACTTGCGCCGGTAAAATCGTCTGCAATAACTCCTAACATCTTACTTCTCCTGTTTTTGTGGTAATTCAACGCCGCTGAAAATCTTAATCACCGCACTATCATCCTGTTTGCCGTAACCGGCATTGCTGGCTTCAGTAAACATACTATAAGCAGTGCTTGCCAAATGGAGTGGGAATTTCAAAGATTTGGCGGTGTCATTGACCAAGCCTAAATCCTTCACAAAAATATCCACCATTGATAACGGGCTGTAATCACCTTCCACAACGTGTTTCATCCGGTTTTCAAACATCCACGAATTACCGGCGGCGTGAGTCACAACGTCATACATTAACTCAAGCGGAATACCGGCTTTCGCAGCCAATGCCATCGCTTCTGCACCTGCTGCAATATGCACACCGGCTAATAATTGGTGAATAATTTTCACTGTCGCGCCTAAACCGATCTCTTCACCAATGTTGTAAACCTTGCTGGCGGTCGCATCCAACACCGGTTGTAACGCTGCAAATGCCTCTTTGGAACCGGCAGCCATTACTGTCATTTCACCAATCGCCGCTTTTGCTGCCCCACCGGAAACCGGCGCATCCAACATTAATAAGCCTAGTTTTGTTAATTTTTGTGAAATTTCTTTTGCATCTTGTGCTGAAATGGTTGAAGAAACCATCACCGCAGTACCTGGTTTTAATTGTGCCGCTAAGCCGTTATCACCGAACAACACTTGATTAACCTGTTTGGCATTCACCACCAATAACACAACTGCATTCAATTTATCGGCAAACTCACCGGCATTCTTCGCCACGCCTTTTGCACCGGCATTTTTAAGTTTTTCAAGTAATTTATCATCTAAATCAACACCATAAGTATCTAAGCCTGCTTTAACACAAGATAAAGCTGCGCCCATTCCCATTGCACCCAAGCCAACAACAGCTACTGAATATGTCATTTTTAATCTCCTTAGTTGTTTATTTTTTAATATTAGTATATTAAGTGATTTAAAAAATAAATTATGCGATCTGGATCACAATATTTAACAAATATTCACATATTTTTGTTTTATTTTGTTAAATCGAATTTATACAGCTATTAAATAAAGCATATCTCTATGTTTTTATTAAAAATAAATCTTATTGGATCAAACAAATGTTCAACGTTATAATTTGTAAAAAACCAATTAGGACAAAAAATGATTCCCGCAGAACGACAAAAACGTATCCTAAATATTGTCAGTGAACAAAATATCGTCAGCATTAACACTTTAATGGAAATGCTTGGTGTCTCTCATATGACTATCCGTCGGGATATTCAAAAATTGGAAGAGAAAGGTGAAGTCATTTCCGTTTCCGGCGGTGTGCAGATTCAAGAAAAACTAGCATTTGAGCCGACTCACACCGCTAAATCACTGCTGTTTCAGGCACAAAAAGAGCAAATCGGCTTGTGTGCAGCCAAACGCATTCCGGAAAATGCCACTATCTATCTTGATGCCGGGACAACCACGTTAGAAATTGCCCGCCATATTGCTGATCGGCAAGATCTGTTAATTATTACCAATGATTTCGCAGTAGCAGATTTTTTAATCAATCACAGTCAAGCTGAATTAATTCATACCGGCGGCAAAATCAATAAACAGAATCGCTCTGCGGTCGGTGAACTGGCAGCACAATTTTTACGCAATATTTCAATCGATCTTGCTTTTGTTTCCACCTCTTCGTGGAGTTTGAAAGGACTTACCACGCCGGATGAGAGTAAATTAGCGGTTAAACGAGCCATTTTGGCATCAAGCCGCCATAAAACATTGGTCAGCGACTCTTCAAAATATGGCAAATTAGCCACTTTTTGGATTTGTGAATTAAGTGCATTTGATAGCCTGATCACCGACAATCAATTACCAGACAATATCCAAAAAGCGATTAAAGCGATGGATATTGAGTTAGTTTTGGCTGGCAGTTGAACTGCGGCGAGTAAAACGTTTTTTAGTTTGTCTCTGCTGCGGTACATTTCTTAACGACATTAATTTTTGTAGATCAATCTGTTGGATCAATTGCGGTAACTGTGTAGTCAGTTGTTGCATAAAAGCTTGATAACTCAATTTTTTTCGGTAAATTTGCTCCAGTTGCTGCTCCCAATGTGCTGTCATATCAGGTTGTGTCGCTATATCAGGCAATGCCCCGATTAAAATTCGCCCAGCTTCAGTGCTATGAATTTGCCGTCCTTTTTTGGTTAAAAAACCGCGTTTAAACAGTAATTCAATAATTCCGGCTCGTGTTGCCTCTGTGCCTAAACCATCGGTTTCTCGTAAAACTTTTTTCAGGGCTTTATCTTGCACAAATCGGGCAATACCGGTCATTGCTGACAATAGGGTTGCATCGGTAAAATGCATTGGCGGTTGTGTTTTTTTATTCAGCACTTCCGCACTGGAACAGTATAATTCATCACCTTTTTTTACCACTGGTAATGCACTTATATTTGACTGCGGATCAGCATCTTCCTTACCTTGTAGTTTTTTCCAACCAGCATTTGCCAATCCTCGTGTTTGTGCAATAAAAGTACCGTTATCTATTGATAACTGAATCTTTGTTTTATGGTATTCCGCATCCGGATAAAATTGCATTAAATATTGACGAGCAACCAACTGATAAATCTTCTGCTCTTCACTGTTTAAACGCAAACCCTGTTTAGCTGTCGGTATAATAGCGTGGTGAGCTTCAACTTGTTTATCATTCCAACAGCGATTTTTTTGTGTAGGATCAAACCCCTCTACAAAGGATTGATATTGCTGACAATTATTAGAAATCGCCACAAAAATTTTCTCACGATCCGCAAAATGCTCTTCCGGCAAATAACGACAATCCGAACGTGGATAAGTAATAGCTTTATGTGTTTCATATAAACGTTGACAAATATCCAACACCTGTTGAGCGGACATTCCATACATTCGAGCTGCATCAATCTGCAACGCAGACAGAGAATAAGGCAAAGGTGCAGTTTCTTTTTCAGTTTTATTTTGAAAATCTGTTACTAATGCAGGTTTCCCACTCACTTTTTTGACCACGTGTTCCGCCAATGCTTTCGATAAAATTCGCCCTTCTTCATCTTGATAAGGTTCACAAGCCTCACTCGGTTTCCAGAGTGCTTTAAACGGGTAACCCTTCAACTGAGGATTATCAGCAACCGTTTCAACAGAATGATGAATGATTGCTTGAACTTCAAAAAAATCTTTTGGTACAAAATGTTCAATTTCCAAATCACGGCGCACAATTAAACCTAATACTGGCGTTTGCACACGACCAACTGACAATACCCCTTGATAACCAACCTGTTGCCCCCTCAAAGTATAAGCACGCGTCATATTGATACCATAAAGCCAATCTGCGCGTGTGCGTGCCAATGCGGAAATAGTTAAGAATTTAAAATCTTGATTTGATTGTAACTTATTTACCGCTTTGCTCACTGCCGCCGGATTTAAATCATTGATTAAACACCGCTGAATTGTAGCAATCTTTTCTTTTGGCAACTTAAAATAAGCAAATAGCTCATCAACTAATAACTGCCCCTCCCGATCTGGATCGCCTGTATGCACAATAATATCTGCTTGTTTTAACAGTTGTTTAATAACGGCAAGTTGTTTAGCTGTTGATTTTTTAGCTAAAAACTGCCACTGCTGTGGAATGATTGGCAAATGATCTAAACGCCATTGTTTAAATGTCGGATTATAAGCATCCGGCTCTGCCAGCTCCAATAAATGTCCGACACACCAAGTAACATAATCATTCTCACCACAACGAATAAAACCATCATTACGGTGGCGGGGTTTAGGCAATACATCAGCGATGGCACGAGCTAAACTTGGTTTTTCTGCAATAAAAAGGCGCATAACAATAATAAAAACAAAAAAATAATAACTATTGTAGTAAAGTAAAAGACTTTTTTGTAGCCTAAAAAAATGGATGAAAACTTATGATAAAAATCAAACGAACGAACCATTTATTTTATAAAAACAACAAAATTAACTTAAATAAATTTGAATTTGGAGTAGAATGATTAAAATCATTTAGGGTTATTATTAGTATTTTATAGTAACCAAATATTATATTTTATAAAACAAAAGCAAGACGTTTACTGTAAATAATTTTACAATAAATTCGTCTATTTTTACGGAGAGCTTTAATGATATTTAATATTATCCAAGCAA
>NZ_JPXX01000028.1 GCF_000771875.1 Gallibacterium genomosp. 1
AGCTAAAGCGGAAAAAGAGGTTAAAGAAAAAGCTGAAAAAGCAGCAGCTGAAGCTAAAGCAAAAGCGGAACAAGCAGCAAAAGCCAAAGCAGCTGCTGAGGCTAAAGCGAAAGCTGCTGCAGAAGCAAAAGCCGCTGCAAAGGCTAAGGCAGATGCGGAAGCAAAAGCACAACGTTTAGCTCAACAGAATGCATTGGATGATTTCCTTAATAATGGTGATATTGGCGGTGGTAGTAGTCGTCAAGGAAGTAACAGTAACCGTAAAGGAGCAGAAGGCTCTAGCGGTGGTAATGGTGCTGGTGAAGGAGATGTTGTTGGAGATCAATATACAGCAATTATTAAGCGTGAAATTCAACGCCGTTGGTTGAAAGATTCAAGTTTTGCTAATAAAGTTTGTACGGTACAAATTGAATTGGCGAGAGATGGAACAATTTTAAATTATCACAAAGTTTCTGGTTCAGATGATATCTGTACATCAGCATTGAGAGCGGTAGCCTTAACGAAGAAAGTGCCGGCGCCACCATCAGATGCCGTGTATAGAAAATATCAAAAGCCGGTAATTGATTTTAAATTGAGATAGGTAATACTTGAGGAAGAGTGGCCTTATGATTAAAAAATTTGTATATAGTTGGATGTTTGCAGTGGTATGCTTGTTAACGCAGTCGACACAGCTATTTGCTGAAGTCAGAATTGTTATTGATGAAGGGGTTGATAGTGCGCGCCCAATTGCGGTTGTTCCTTTTAAATGGAATGGTCCCGGTTCAGCACCTGCTGATATTGCAGATATTATCTCTTCAGACTTACGCTTTAGCGGTAAATTCAATCCTATCCCGGTGGACAGAATGCCTCAGCAGCCAACTTCTGCTGGTGAAGTCAATGTTGAAGCTTGGTCAGCATTAGGTATTGATGCTATTGTTGTTGGACAGGTAACACCTGCAGGTGGTGGTTATAATATTTCATACCAGCTTGTTGATACTGTTGGAGCTTCAGGTACACCTGGTGCTGTTCTATCTCAGAATTCTTATACCGTAACCAATCAATGGATTCGTTGGGGAGCACATACTGTCAGTGATCAGGTGTTTGAAAAATTAACCGGTATTAGAGGAGCATTTAGAACGCGCATTGCTTATGTTATCCAAAATAATTCCGGTTCTTACGATTTACAAGTATCTGACTATGACGGTTATAATGCTTTTAATGTATTCCATAGTTCGCAACCTATTATGTCGCCAGCTTGGTCTGCAGATGGTAAAAAATTAGCATATAGTGTATTTGAAAATAAAAAATCTTTATTAGTTTTGCAAGATCTTGCTAGTAAATCCCGTAAAATTATTGCATCATTACCAGGTCATAACGGCGCACCATCATTCTCACCGGATGGCTCTCGTATAGCATTTGCTTCGAATGAGGATGGTGTGTTGAATATTTATGTAATGGGTGTTGGTGGTGGTTCACCTGTAAAATTAACTAGTGGTAGCGGTAATAATACAGAGCCAAGCTGGTCTAGTGACGGTTCTTCCATTATCTTTACTTCTGATAGAGGTGGTGCGCCGGCTGTTTATATGATGGGGGCTAATGGTGGTGGTGCATCATTAGTTAGTCCTCCGGGAAATAGCTATAGTGGTGAAATGTCTCCAGATGGTAAAGAAATTGTCATGGTCAATGGTAATAAATTAGTGAAAAAAGATTTAGAAAGTGGAAGTATTATTGCATTAACTTCTACCTTCCTAGATGAAAGCCCAAGCTTTGCACCTAATGGAACTATGGTTATTTATAGTTCTACCCAAGGTGTAAGCAAAGTGCTACAATTAGTGTCCTCAGACGGACGTTTCAAAGCAAGGTTGCCTGGTTCAGGGGGACAAATTAAATTCCCTGCTTGGTCGCCATATTTAACTCAAAATTAAGGAGAATAAAATGAAAAAATTAGCTAAAGTGTTAATGGTTGCAGCACCAGTATTAGCGTTAGCAGCTTGTAGCAGCTCTGATAAAGCAGCTGATCAACAAGGTAAACTTTACGGTAATATGACTGCGCAAGAATTACAACAACGCTACAACACTGTATATTTTGGTTTTGATAAATATGATATCCAACCAGAATATGCTCAATTATTAGATGCTCATGCACAATACTTAACAGATACTTCTTCAAAAGTACAAGTTGAAGGTCATACTGACCCACGTGGTACTCCAGAATATAACATCGCGTTAGGTCAACGTCGTGCTGATGCAGTTAAAAGCTACTTAGAAGGTAAAGGCGTTCAAGGTGGTCAATTATCAACAATCTCTTACGGTGAAGAAAAACCAGCTGTTTTAGGTCACACCGAAGCAGATTATGCTAAAGATCGTCGTGCAGTATTAGCTTACTAATCACGTCTATTAGCAATTCTTTTGGAAAGCCCCTTTTGGGGCTTTCTTTTTGTTTGGAATTTGTAGTGTACCACTACAAGTTTGATGGTAAATGGCGTATTTTGGTAAGGTTTTCCTTCATCATCTAATAGATGAAACTGGATTCGATAGCGTGGTTTTAATTCCCTCGTATTCTCAGGCACTTGCAACTCCTTCTCCTGCATCCCAATATGTACACCATCTAACTAAATCCCTTCTTTATTTATCAAAATAGTGTTTTTGCCAAAATTCAGGAGGATTTTTTCATTGTTCATCGTCAGGTTTGTTTACCCACTTCACGCTCAATGCGGTCGTGTGCAGCGTTGAAAATCTCTTTAGCTTGGATATCTTTAAGTAAGCTTATAGTTTCAAGATTATTTTACGCCAATACGGTTTTGATGTCATTACCAGTGGTGATTTGAGTGGTTTTCCCACTGATAAAGCTCCAGCGGTAAACCGTCAGGATCTTTAAAAAAAGTGAATTGCTTGCCGGTGAGTTCATCAATGCGTACCGGTTCACATTCAACATTGTGTTGATTCAAATATTCAATAGCTTGTTGAAGATCGTCCACTTTAAAAGCAAGATGACGTAACCCACAAGCTTCAGGCGTTGTTGGTCTTGGTGGTGTTATTGGAAAAGAGAATAACTCAATTTGACTGCCATCGCGAAAACGCAAATCCAATTTATAACTCTGCCTTGCTTGGCGATAAGTTTCCGCAATCACTTCAGCACCAAGAATATTGATATAAAAATGTTTGGAAACTTCATAATTGGAAACAATTAAGGCGATATGGTGGAAACCAATTAATGGCGACATTACTTCTCCTGCTGTTCATTGTCACTGAGTCCAAGTGATTTGGAAAACAGCTGTAAACTTTTTGTTTCGCCGGCTTTAACTAATTGCTGCATCACTTGGGTTGGTGTGTGTAATAAACGATTCATTAATTTATAGCTTAATTCTTGCATTACTTTTTCGCTATCAGTGCCTTGTTGTAATGAAGTTAATGCTTTTTCAAGCAGCTCCAAACGAATTTGCTCTGCCTGTTGACGATAATTTTTTATCAGACTTGAAGATTGATGCAGTTTTAGCCAAACAAAGAAATCAGCGCACTCTTCCTGAATAATATTTTCCGCTTCAATGGAAGCTTGTTCTCGTTGTTGCATATTGTGCTGAATAATATTTTGCAGATCGTCAACGCTATAATGATAGACAGATTCAAGCTCACTTACTTTATCTTCAACGTCGCGAGGAACAGCAATATCAACAATCAACATTGGATCAAATCGGCGTTGTTTCTGTGCCACTTTGACCATTTTGTGTGTAATGAGGATATTTGAGCTGCCGGTAGAAGTAATCACAATATCAGCAAGATTTAGCCCTTGTTGAAGTTGATCCAGCGATAAAATATCCATTTGCCCGCCAACACGCGCTGCCAATGCTTCTGCGTTAGCAATGGTGCGGTTAGCAATCATAATGTGTTTTGCGCCGTGCTGAAACAAATGACGGCTGACCAATTCGATAGTTTCACCGGCACCCACTAATAAAATACGTAAACGTTTAAAAGAATCAAAAATTTGTCGTGCTAAACTACAAGCTGCATAAGCAACAGAAACAGCACTACCGCCGATTTCGGTTTCAGTTCTCACTCGTTTTGCGGTAGAAAAAGTTTTTTGGAATAGGCGCGAAAGTTCGGTAGAAATGGCAGAATGTTGCTGCTGATAAAAATTCTCGCTGAATTGAAAGGCCTGTTTCACCTGCCCTAAAATTTGCGGTTCACCAAGGATTAGTGAGTCTAAACCACAGGCAACGCGCATTAAATGTGTGACACATTGTTGGTTTTGTTGGATATAAATAGAGCGCTGTAATTCTTCTTCAGTGATTTGGTGTAATTGGGCAAACCAGCTTTTGATTTGTTGTAGCCATTGTTGATTTTGTTCGTTATCTTCCTGTGGTGAAATATGGCGGTTGTGCAAGTAAATTTCAGTGCGGTTACAGGTTGATACAATAACGGCACTCTCTGCTAATTCGGATTGTAACTGTTGTAATGCAAGTTGACGTTTATCATCATCGAATGAAACTTTTTCACGTAAAGCCACGGTTGCGGTTTTATGGTTAATACCTAATACCAAAATTGCCATAAATCACTCTTTTACTAGCGGAACACCGCTATTCCCACATTAAAAAAACAAAACAGAACATCGCAAGATTTTAAATAATCTAGTAACAACTAGCAAATGAAAGCAGGAAATTTTTTGATTTAGCAGGAAAAGATACCTCATAGGGATTATACTGAAAGAGCGGAGATATTGATTGTAATATCAATATCTCCTTTTTGTTAATGAGCAATTTTTTTGAATTCCTCAAAAAAGGTCGGAAATGTTTTTGCTGTACACTCTGGTTCTAAAATAGTTACTGGTGTATTTGACAGAGCGATTAGTGCAAAACACATCGCTATTCGGTGATCATTATAGGTTGCTATTTCTGTATGTTTAAACTGATCTAGAGCAAGTGGTTGAATTCGTATGAAATCCTTTCCCTCTTCAACTTCAGCCCCTATTTTTTTTAGCTCGGTAGCTATTGCCGTTAAACGATCAGTTTCTTTCACGCGCCAGTTATAAATATTACGAATGACAGTCTCGCCTTCAGCAAAAAGCGCGGTGATGGCAATTGTCATTGCTGCATCTGGAATATGATTCATATCCAAATCAATACCGTGTAACTCATTTTTTTCGATTTCAACATAGTGATCGTGCCAATGTACTTTTGCCCTCATTTGTTCAAGAACATCAATAAATTGGATATCGCCCTGAATACTCTTTTTACCGATACCGTTGACTTTGACTTTACCTTTTATGGCAGCAGCAGCCAAGAAATAGGAGGCGGAAGAGGCATCTCCCTCAACCATAAAGGAGGATGGCGATTGATACTGTTGGTTACCTTTAACGAAAAATATCTGGTAGTTATGGTGTTGCACTTGCACCCCGAAAACAGACATCATCTTTAATGTAATATCAATATAAGGTTTGGATACCAGATCCCCGATAATATGAATTTCGCTATCTTGATTTGCTAACGGAGCTGCCATTAATAACGCAGTAAGAAACTGAGATGAAATAGCACCATTGATTTCAACTTTGCCACCGTTTAATCCGTGATTGCGAATGGCAAGCGGTGGATAACCTTCTTGTTCCAAATAATCTATTTCAGCACCCATTTGCCGCAAAGCATCAACCAAATGTTGAATCGGGCGCTCTTTCATTCTTGGTTCTCCAGTTAAAACAATTTCACTAGGCTCAGCTTTGTTTGGCGCTAAACAGAGTGCCGCCGTTAAAGGACGCATTGCTGTGCCGGCATTTCCTAAAAATAAACTTAATCCGTTTTGCCATTCAAAAGCACCGGCATTGCCTTGAATTTCACAGACAGTTTTATTTTCGGATAATTGATATTGAATACCTAATGCTTTTAGTGCATTCAACATATGGCGAACATCATCGCTATCCAAAAGATTAGTGATGGTTGTTGTTCCTTTTGCCATAGCGGCTAATAATAATGCTCGGTTGGAAAGACTTTTTGAACCGGGAAGTGTAATTTCTCCGTCAATGTAATCAATAGGATTTAGCGTAATCGAATTCATAAACAGCAATGTTCCTTTTATTATCAATTAATTAGCTAAAATATCAGTTAATGCATCGATAAATGCTTGATTTTCTTCCGGTAAACCAATGCTGATACGTAAGTGATTTGGCATTCCGTAACCGGCAATAGGACGAACAATAATGCCTTTATGCAGTAATGCATCGTAAATAGGTAAGGCTGGTCGTTTAAAATCAACTGTAATAAAGTTACCTTTAGATGGAATATAATCTAATCCTTGTTTTTCAAAGAAATCTATGAGAAGTTTCATTCCTTGTCGATTATTTTCTGCCACTTTATTGACGAAATCATCATCATTAATCACTGCAGTAGCTGCGGCTAAAGCAAGGCTGTTGCAATTAAACGGCTGACGAACACGATTAAATAAGCCGGCAATTTCAGGGTTAGAAACAGCATAACCTATACGAAGACCTGCTAAGCCGTATGCTTTTGAAAGTGTTCTGCACACCACTAAATTAGTATATTTTTTCTGTAGTTCGAATGAAGGGACACGTTCGGCAGGATCGGTGAATTCAGTGTAAGCTTCATCAAGTACTACAATAATATGTTCCGGTACTTTTGCCAAAAATTGATCAATTTCTGCCGTTGTAAGGAATGTTCCTGTCGGATTATTTGGGTTAGCAATATAAATTAATTTAGTTTTATCAGTAATATGCGCTAAAAATTGAGGTAAATCGTGCCCCCACTCTTTTGCCGGAATGACGACTGCTTTAGCGTTAAGCGCCTGTGTCACTAAAGGATAAACGATAAAGGCATATTGCGAGAAAATAACCTCGTCTTGTTCACTGACAAAGGTGTGCGCAATTAATTCAATAAGATCATTTGAACCGTTGCCTAACGTAATTTGTGACGGATCAAGACCAAATTTTTTTGCTGCTGCTTGTTTAAAGTAAAAACCATTGGAATCAGGATAACGTGTAAGTTGGTTGAGCTCATTTAAAATAGCTTGCTTGGCAACATCGGAAAAGCCAAAAGGATTTTCGTTAGAAGCCAATTTAATAATATTATTAATACCTAATTCTCGTTCCAATTCTTCAATTGGTTTTCCTGCTTGATAAGGAGATAACTGTTTAACGCCAGTGTTGGCAACATCTAAGAATTTCATATGATTTCCTGTGATTAATTATTGATTTTCTTTAGCAAATTTTTCCATAAAAGCAATTAAGGCTTCTACTCCGGCAATTGGCATTGCGTTGTAAATAGAAGCACGCATACCGCCAAGCACTTTATGTCCTTTTAATGCTCTTAAACCGGCAGCATTGGATTCACTGACAAATTTTGCATTTAATTCATCATTATTGGTGGTGAAGGTCACATTCATTAATGAACGATTTTTGGCGGCAACTTTATTCTGATAAAAGTTGCTTTGATCAATATAGCGATAGAGCAATTCTGCTTTGGCACGGTTTTTTAACTCAATTTGTTCAATTCCACCATTTGCTAATAAATGTTCAAATACTAATGAACAGAGATACCAAGCAAATGTTGGTGGTGTATTAAACATAGAATCGTGATCGCGCAAAATTTGATAATTCCAAACGGAAGGTGTACTACGACGAGCTTTACCGATAAGGTCATCACGAATGATGATTAATGTGATCCCTGATGGCCCCATATTTTTTTGAGCACCGGCATAAATCATACCGAATTTGCTGATATCAACTTTGCGAGAAAGAATATTTGATGACATATCCGCAATTAATGTAGCATTACCGACGTTAGGAACGTCAAAGATTTCTACACCGCTAATAGTTTCATTCGGGCAGTAATGTACATAATCGTATTGTTCGGCGATATTGCTGAAATCAAGATCAGTTATGGCAGTTTTACCGTTTTCTTCCGTTAAAATATTGATTTCATCTACATTGCCGAATAATTTTGCTTCTTTGGCTGCTGCTGTTGACCAGTGTCCACTGGTTAAATAAAGTGCTTTGCCGTTTTCGGAAAGCAAATTCATTGGAATAGCGGCAAATTGCCCTCTGGCACCACCTTGTGCAAACAGAATTTGATAATTTTCAGGAATATTAAATAATTTGCGTAAATCTTCAATAGAACGCTTGGCTAACGCCATAAAATTGGCACCACGATGGCTAACCTCCATTACTGAAGTTCCGAGAGATTCCCAGTCAAGCAGTTCTGCTTGGGCTCGTAGTAGAACTTCTTTAGGCATCATTGCCGGTCCTGCACTAAAATTAAATACGTCTGTCATATTTATTCACCTTCTTGTTTATTTTATTCATATAAATGTGCTTAGTTTTAACACTAGAAATGTGAATTATCAATCGCTTTCTATCCGGTTTGTGAATTATTGAACAGACATAATTGATCCGAGCAAGAAAATCATTACATCTTTTTGACGATACCCTAAAAAACCGCTACAGTAAGCATAGAATATTTTATTATGTATCAATAAGAGAGTTGACTATGGAAAATGTAAGTAAAAAATGTTTTGAAGATGTGTTGGAGTATGTGCGTATGTATCGTCAAAAGAATAAACTTTTGCGTGATATTGCCGATAATGATCGCAAAATCCGAGATAACCAGAAAAGGGTTTTATTACTTGACAACTTGAATCAATATATCACAGATGATATGTCAGTAGCGGATATTCGGGTCATTATTGCTAATATGCGTGATGATTATGAATCTCGTGTGGATGATTATATGATTCGTAATGCTGAAGCATCAAAACAACGTCAAGAAATTAAAAAAGCAATGAAGGAGCAGAGTCGTTTACACGCGGAAATGCTGAAGAAAACTAAAGAGTAGTAAAAACAGTGCTTATACACTGAAATACGAAAGAAAAACCTGTCTTAAAAAACTAGTGATTAGAACATAAGACAGGTTTTATATTTGCTATTTATTAGAAGCGGAGAGCAAATATAAAAAAGATATTATTAACTTCAATTTTAGAATACAGAAAAGAAGGCATAGTAGACAAAATTGTTGCTAAAAAGTGGCTTAAAGCCTTATAGTACAAGGCTTTAAGCCCTCTTTTTGAAATATGAATAAAAAACTGCTCATTTTGCCAAAGT
>NZ_JPXX01000029.1 GCF_000771875.1 Gallibacterium genomosp. 1
GAACAGTGATAAGAAAGCATTTGTGCCGAGTGAAGATCCTGGTGTAATTTCAGTAACAAAAATTTATAACTATTACAAACAGTATGGCTATAAAACCGTAGTAATGGGAGCAAGTTTCCGCAATATCGGAGAAATTACTGAATTGGCAGGTTGCGATCGTTTAACTATTTCGCCGGCGTTATTGAAAGAGTTGCAGGAAAGCGAAGCGGAATTGCCACGTAAATTGGATTATAAGGGTGATGTATTGCCTCGACCAGCCGCGATGACAGAAAGCGAGTTTTACTGGCAACATAATATGGATGCGATGGCAGTTGAGAAGTTGGCGGAAGGTATTCGTAAATTTGCAGCAGATATTGAAAAATTGGAAGCGATGTTGGCAGCAAAACTTTAATTGTCGATGTTTGTTAGGCGGAAATCCCAAATTCTGTATAAACATCCATTTCACAAATTTAATGGTGATCGTTTAGGCGATCACCAAAATCAATCACAAAATATTACCCCGCCTTAGATGGTTACCGCGTCTCCAATTATAATGAATCTTCCGATCCCCCTTTCCGTATACCGAAATAATCCTAATGCGAATTCGCTTTCCAATTTGCCGTATCGTTCCACAGAAATTAACCGTAACAGTGGCTGGGCAAGTCGCCGTTTATCAATTGACCCGTTAGTGTTGGATTTAAACGGGGATGGTGTTCGTTTGAGTCGTTACAGCGAAAACAGCATTTTGTTTGATATTGACAATGACGGCGGCTCATTGGAACAGACCGGTTGGTTTAGTGCAACGGATGGCGTATTGGTACGTGATTTAAACAACAACGGCAAAATTGATAATATCGCGGAAATGTTTTCTGAATATTATGGCGGAAAAGCAGGTAGTCAAGGCGAAAGCGGCGAAAAACGATATATGAATGGTTTTGAAGCTTTGCAGTAAAAATTATAACTTCTCTCTTAAAAATCCCTCTTTTAATACCAATAAAATATAAAAATATTGCTATATAGTAATATGGTTTTATATAAAAATATTTATATAAATCATATAGATATTTTTAATGATTTTCTAAGTTAAATAGGTTAAATGAATTTTTATAAATTGTGACAAAAGTTACATAAAAAGTGTTGGTTGGTGTTTGATTTTTGTACTTTGATTGTGTTCTAATTTTATTAGAGGTTTAATTGTAGTAAGTAATATAGTTCCGATATTAAATAATAGTATGCCAGCAGAGGAATTTAGTAGTCTTTATACGATATTTTTTATATCGACGATTTTGTTAATTTTATTATATTATTTTTTTAAAATTATTTGTTTTTTATTAGGAAGATAGTTTTTTCTATATTTTTATAGTAGGATTTTCTTGTGTTTAATATTTATTTTTACAGTAGGTGAAGACGTAGATAAGGATTTATTCTGCTATTTTTCTGAAGAAAAAAATTAGCATTGCTAAAAAAATTTTTTTAAATTGCTATATGAGAATGTCAATAGAATTTATTTTAAATCTAAATATTGTGATAATGTTGTTATTTCGTGTGGTGGTTGGATTTTTGATAAAGTACATATTAATAATTTAGATAATTTATATAGTAGGTATTACGACTTATATCATGACTATTATATATTGTTTCCAAAGGAGCAAGATAGAGATTCATATTATGCGAGAGTGATGTACCCTGATTTTTTACAAAAATACTTAAATGCCAAGTTATTTACTGGGGAAGAAGTTAATTTGGAAAATAAATCTGTGATGCTTATATATGAAGGCGCTTTCTTTTTTATTAAAGATCTGAAAGTTGAAGGAAATAAATTAATATATTATTACATTTATCATAGTGGTGAAGGGCAGGGACGTGATAAAGATGACTATTTTAAATTTAAAGATTCAAAATTAGGAAGTAAAAAATATTTTATTGATATGTGTGGTAATTTACATTAGTTTGATGTTTTGTTAATAGTGTTTTTCATAATAAAAGGAATGAAACAAAATTTGGTGTAGGATTGGTGGGAGCTATAAGATAGAGGAAAATTTCTCCAACCTATCTAAATTTAGATTATTTATTCTAATTTTTGATAATTGTTATAATATATATTTATTTTTCATATTCATTTTTGTACTTTTTATTAAGTATACTTAAAAATTAAGCAGATATGCCTTGTGTGAGGTAAGAAATGTGCCGTTGGTTAATAAAGAAAGTAAGTAAAAAATATAAAGATATTTATAACGTCTTTGCTTCTCGCTCTAAGTCTGAAAAACATTGTTGTGTCGCTAATCATATTTGTTGTGTTGTACTTATAATAGTATTACTGCTTATTAATTATGATAGGATTATTGCTGAAATCACGACACCAATCCGTTGTTCAATGGCAGGCGATACAGTGAAGGTGCTTATGCCAGTAGAGGAATGGCAAAAACAACGAGGGATTGAGAAGTTAAAGCCAATTAAAGATGTAGATGAATCTATGCAGTTATTTACATTAGTCTATAACTTAACCCCTCTTGAGAAAAAACGAATCACTCAGACGCTGAAAATAAATCATAGAGTATATGAACTTAACAGTATAAACCTACAAACAAAGATAGCGACTTATTTTAGTACACAGAATTATTTGAATATCTTCATTACACATCATTTTCTTATGTATGATTTGGAATTAAAAAGACCAATTATGACAGCAGAAGACATCAGAGGACAATATTGGACTTTAATGGGACCAGGTTCTAGCTGGGTAGAATGCAGTAAAGATAATTCACAGAAATTATCAATGAAAGCTTATCAATATAATTTTTAGATAATATAGGGATCGCCAATGAATGAGCATGAAATACAACGAGATAAAGCTTTATTAAGTGCAGCGGCATATACTGATTTCTTTGATAAAAGTGGGCAGAAAATAGATTTTATGGATAAAAATCTCCTTTCTGACTTTCAAGAAAAGAGTAAGTTTGAATCAGATGATATTAAATACTTTACTACCAATTTTGAAGTTATCCATCAACAATTAGAAACTCCAAGAGGTTTCTCAGCAGCTTTGATTAAGGATAAACGCACTGGTCAATTAACTTTAGCGATTCGTGGAACCCAAGAGCCAATTGATTTTGTTCAAGATATAAATTTAGTAAATAGCGGCCTTGCTGTAGATCAACTAGTGGATGCGACTAATTATCTGTCCAAATTGATGACTCCAATAGGACAAAAATATCATCATTTGCAGGTAAAATATAGAATGATGGGATATCAAGGAGTCATGCTCTCATCAGATAAATATTTAATAACTGTTGCACGAGATGAAAATGGCTTAGGTCTAATTTCAGGGAATGTCGATCTTTCGGGACATAGTTTGGCTCATTCTATTGGCATATCATTATCAACAATTTTTACAAACATAGGTACAGTTAGTGGGTTTAATGGAGCCGGTGCAAGGTTATCTGAAAATTCAAAAATACTTAAAAAAATAGCGTTACTTTCTGGACAACAGTTTGATTTAGATAGAGGTGTTGCTAAAGCAACAAACTATGTAGGAGAAGGTCCAAGAATAATAGCTGGAAGCTTAGTTTATCCTCAAAATGGTCAAATGGTTGTTCTAAAAACAGGAAGTAGTGCTCATGGTATAAGGACTATATTGGATTATTTTGAGTATAGAAATTTATATACCTCTAAAGTGGGTTCAGTTACTGTAAATAATGCTTTTGAATTAATGAAAAACACAGATCTTAACCGTAAAAGTATTATTGATAGCGGTAAAGATATTGCCTTCTCATCAAATGCTTTATCTTTTGTTACGGATCGTGAAGCATTAAATGCAGATGCAAAACGAGATGGTAGTGTAGCGAATACCTTAAATACTGCACGTTATTATGCAGCATTAGATGGTTTCCGTGTTTCTAACTATAACGAATCCGCCGATCCGTTGTCAGCTTATCTAAATAAGACCGGTGGTGGTGGAACGGCACTTCAAAATGTAGCAATTCGGGTGAATAGTGCCAGTGGTTGGGCGAGTAAGCGTTTACCGATTGATCCATTGGTTATTGATTTAAATGGCGATGGTATTAAATTAACGCGTTATACAGATACTCCAATACTATTTGATATTGACAATGACGGCGGCTCATTGGAACAGACGGGTTGGTTTAGTGCAACGGATGGCGTGTTAGTACGTGATTTAAACAACAACGGTAAAATTGATAATATCGCAGAAATGTTTTCTGAATATTATGGCGGAAAGGCAGGTAGCCAAGGCGAAAGCGGCGAAAAACGATATATGAATGGTTTTGAAGCTTTGCAGTAAAAATTATACTTCTCTCTTAAAAATCCCTCTTTTAATACCAATAAAATATAAAAATATTGCTATATAGTAATATGGTTTTATATAAAAATATTTATATAAATCATATAGATATAATTTATAATCTTACAAGTTAAAAATGTTAAATAAATTTTTATAAATTGTGACGAAAGTCACATAAAAAGTGTTGGTTGGTGGTTGATTTCTGTTCTTTTAATGTTTATATTTTAAGTTATATATAATATTTTTTGGAAATGCAGATTATATGAAGGGGGATATTGTTTCTTAAATGTTTAGAAATAGAGTCTTGATATTCTTTTTTGTTTTTATTTTTATATTTTTAATAATTTTTTTTAAAATTTTTTTTATTGAATTTCATAGGAAAATAGAGGAGGAAAAAGGAACTATTAATCTAATAGGTATCTGTGAAAAGACAGGAACTAACTTATATTTAACTCTAGGGAAGGAGATGTTTTATGAATTAGTAAAACGTAATTTTATTGACTATTTAAGAAATGATATTAAAGAGCATTCTGAAAAGCATTATAAGATATGTGAAAAAGAAAAATGTGGAATGTATTATTTGGAGGAAAATAATAAAAATATTGATAGATTTATTGATGATTTCAAAATTCTATTTGTAAGTGATGGCATTACTAGTGAAGATTATCAAGGTAAATATGTTGATATTGTTAATAATCCTAGAAAAATATTAATAGAAGAAATGGGGATGAGAAAGTTAAATGTAAAAGAAAATATAACAAAAAATAGTGGTTTTTTTTATGTGCAATATTTTTATGGTGGAACAGTTTTTTTGATAAACAGAGATGTAAATAATAATTTTTTCTCGTTTTTAGAATTACAAGATAGAAGAAATAGTGTCACATATGGTGAGTTAGAAGGTTATCGTTTATCGTATGAGGAAGAAAGAAAAAAAGGAATAGGTAATTTTTATATCCGTTTGTCAGGAGCTCATTTTGATACTCAGGGTTTCTATACAACGCTTAGGCATCCATCAAGTTTATCTAAGTTTAATGATTTAATTCCAATAACTAATTGTGGATATTAAGAATTTATTTTTTAATAAATATTAGGGGGAATATAATATGGCATATGAGCATGATGAAAGAAGTAAGAGAACTTATTGGGTAGAAAAAGTCTCTTTATTAGATAACCAAAAAGCTTTATTACAAGCTAGCCATCTTTATACATTTGGTACTACAAAAGTGGATAAAAATAAATTAAATGAACGTACTCATCAAGAAGATGTAATAATGAAAGTTTCAACTCAAGAGGTGTATCAATTAACAAAAGGAATTATTGATCCTGCTAGTATCAGAATGTTTAGATTATTTGCTCAAGGAATAAAATCTAATGGAGAATTAATTACAGCAAGGGATTTAGAACAATTTGAATCAAAAAATGGTAAAGTTGAATTAAATCATCAAGATTTTATTAAGTTAGTATATGGAGAAAAATATATTGATAGGAAAGAGTTGATTGAGCCAGAAAGAGGATTTAATTTTTATGATTTTAATGATATTCCTTCAGCAATACCGTTTGTTTTAGGTTCAAGTTCTCTTTCATTCGATACTAAAAAAATCAGGTATGAATTTATTAATGGAAAACCCTCGAGAATTAATCATTATCAACCTATATTAAAACCTGATAATTTTGATAATGATACATCATCTCAATTTGCTGACTTAGCAAATAAATATATTTTTAGTATAATTGATCCTAATAAACAGGGAAAACGTTTTGGAATAGAATTTGAGAATGACATGTCAGAGACAACATTATCAGTGACTCAATTAAAAAATTCTATGGAAGTTGAATTGGGACGAGGTAATGCTATGTTATTTGGTGTTTGGACTCAACCGAAAAGATGGGAGTTAGCAAGTGCAAAAGTAGATGCTCGCCCTTCATTTTCATTTCCAGGTATGGTTAATGCGATAAGAGATTTTACTACAATGCGTTTTTCTTCTGATTTTGCATATTCATTGATGTCATCAACGTATCAACCAAAAACTTCTTTTCCAGTGTTGAACGCCTTCGAACTTACAAAGCGAGGCGCATATGATACTGGTTATTTAGATCAAAATAACTTAGATAGAGCCTTTGGCAGCCGAACGTTGGATTTTATTACTGATCGTGAAGCATTAAATGCGGATGCCAAGCGAAATGGTAAAACAGACAACACCTTCAATGTTTCAAAATATTACCCCGCCTTAGATGGTTACCGCGTCTCCAATTATAATGAATCTTCCGATCCCCTTTCCGTATACCGAAATAATCCTAATGCGAATTCGCTTTCCAACTTGCCGTATCGTTCCACAGAAATTAACCGTAACAGTGGCTGGGCAAGTCGCCGTTTATCAATTGACCCGTTAGTATTGGATTTAAACGGGGATGGTGTTCGTTTGAGTCGTTATAGCGAAAACAGCATTTTGTTTGATATTGACAATGACGGCGGCTCATTGGAACAGACCGGTTGGTTTAGTGCAACGGATGGTGTGTTGGTACGTGATTTAAACAACAACGGCAAAATTGATAACATCGCGGAAATGTTTTCTGAATATTATGGCGGAAAAGCAGGTAGCCAAGGTGAAAGCGGCGAAAAACGATATATTAATGGTTTTGAAGCGTTGCAGTAAAAATTATACTTTTCTCTTAAAAAATCCCTCTTTTAATACCAATAAAATATAAAAATATATATTAATCATATAGATATGATTAACAACTTTCTAAATTAAACATGTTAAATAAATTTTTATAAATTATGACGGAAGTCACATAAAAAGTATTGGCTGGAGGTTGATTTTTGTGCTGATACTATGTTTAAATCAAAAAAGATTATTTAATTATTTATTTTTCATATGAGTGCAGAAGAAAAGAAAATTGAAACAAGAGAAGAAGATAACTGGGATCATTGTTGCTCAAGATGTTTTTTTATCATTCTTATCCTTTTTCTTATTGTTTTTCATCAATGGATTATTGCAGAAGTTACAACCCCAATTCGTTGTAAAATGCTAGGGGATGAGGGAGTAAAAATTTATATTACTCTTGAAGAATGGCAAAAGTTAAGAGGGATTAAACATTTGAAGCCACCAGAAAGTGTTGAAGAATATAATAAAGCTGTTGAAGACAATATAATTGTAAGTTATTCTGATTTAGATGAAAGTGTCAAGAGTAGATATATAGAAAAAATAGAATTTGATAACAAAGAATATTTAATATCTACTGTAAATACAAAAACAAAATTGGTGTCCTATAGGTTATATGAGGATTTTTATGATTTATATACTGAATATTATATTGTATATGATTCTGTTTTAGAACAGGTTATTGGGCGTTCTATAGATGTATCAGCTAGGTTTTATTTGATTCGAGGTTTAGGAATATATAATGATTATAATTGCTACTCTTCCTTTCGTGGAAAAAGAAAAGAAAGTAGCAATGAAATAAAATTACGTCTAATTATAGACAAGTACAATTTTTAAAGGAGAGTTAATATGAGTAATGATGCTTTGTTATCTTCGGTTTCATATGTTAATTTCTTTTTAGAAAATGGGAAAAAAAGAGATGAAAAATTAATAAAAACAGATTTAATGCCCGAAAAAGGAAGTTCTTTAAGTGAAGCAGATATTAATTACTTCTTTAATAATTATGAGATTATTCATCAACAACTTGAAACAGCTAGCGGTTTTTCAGGGATGATTGTGAGAGATAAGAAAACAAACGAAACAATCGTGGTATTTAGAGGCACTCAAGAATATGAAAAAGATATTCCGGCAGATATAGCATTAATGAAATATGGCTTACCTCACGAGCAATTTATTGATGCAAAAAATTATATTAGTTTTGCGACTACAGCGAAGAATAAACAATATAATCATTTAAAATTTGATTATCCTGATGAGTGGATACCATCAAGTGATGATGGTTCTACAGGTTTTGTATCTGCAAATCAACTGGCAGAAAAAGTGTCTGTTGATAAAAAACTCAATGGTGGTGGGCTGATTAATGGAGAATTTAGAATAGTTGGGCATAGTTTAGGCAAGCCACTTAGTGATGCGGTTCACTACACAACAAATAGTTCTCTTTCTTCAACAGGAATTAATGGGGCAGGGCTAAAATTAAATAATAATATTGCGTTTTTAGAAAAAGTAGCGACACTCACTGGAAATAAATTAGATTTAAGTACAGAACATGTTATTAATTATATTGGACAAGGTCCACGATTAGTAACAAATCCATTATTTTTAGATCAATTGGGCAAAATAGTTATTTTAGAAACAGATATTAATTATTCGAATCCTTTGTTTTTACCATTAATGGGGAGAATATCAACAGCACTAGAAGATCATGGTGCGAATTCTTTAATTAAGGCTATGTATAGGGTGCAAAATTCATCGACTTCTAGTGTCGTCAACAACGCTTTCGAACTTACAAAGAGAGGCACATATGATACTGGTTATTTAGATCAAAATAACTTAGATAGAGCCTTTGGCAGCCGAACGTTGGATTTTATTACTGATCGTGAAGCATTAAATGCAGATGCCAAGCGAAATGGTAAAACAGACAACACCTTCAATGTTTCAAAATATTACCCCGCCTTAGATGGTTACCGCATCTCTAATTATAATGAATCTTCCGACCCCCTTTCCGTATACCGAAATAATCCTAATGCGAATTCACTTTCCAATTTGCCGTATCGTTCCACAGAAATTAACCGCAACAGTGGCTGGGCAAGTCGCCGTTTATCAATTGACCCGTTAGTATTGGATTTAAATGGAGATGGTGTTCGTTTGAGTCGTTACAGTGAAAACAGCATTTTGTTTGATATTGATAATGACGGCGGCTCATTGGAACAGACCGGTTGGTTTAGTGCAACGGATGGTGTGTTGGTACGTGATTTAAACAATAACGGTAAAATTGATAATATCGCAGAAATGTTTTCTGAATATTATGGCGGAAAAGCAGGTAGCCAAGGCGAAAGCGGCGAAAAACGATATATGAATGGTTTTGAAGCGTTGCGTACATTAGATAGTAATAAAGATGGTATTTTTGATAGCAAAGATAACGACTTCAGTAAAGTGCGTGTTTGGCAAGATAAAAACCAGAATGGCATCACAGATAGTGGTGAATTACAAACCTTGAGTGCATTGGGCATCAGCCAAATTTCCTTATCATATCAACATAAAGGTGGCGAATTTTTTCAAGGTAATGAATTGTTGGCACAGGGTAATTTTACTCTCAATGGTAAACGTTTAGTGGCAGCATCAGTCAATTTTTTAGCAAATCCACGAGGGCATAACATCAGTGACGGTCAAGGCGGCAAAGTAACCTACTCAGAGGAAGATGAACGCATTGCCGCAGCAAAAAGTTTTACCGCAACTAGCAATGAAAGTCGTACATTAGAAGCGGAAAAGTTAGGCGTACAACATATTGAAGCCGGTGGTGGTAACGATAACTTAGTGGGTGATGCACAAAATAACTGGTTGGTCGGTGGCGGCGGTAGCGATACTTTTTTTGCCGGTGCAGGTGATGATGTGTTGATCATTGATGGCGACGACAAGGCAGAAAATATTCACGGCGGCGATGGTAACGATATTGTGCAAGTAGTCGGCAATAAAGGTGTGAGTCTTGATTTAGGTGCAGCGGAAATTGAAGTGGCGAATGGTGGACGTGGCGATGACTTCTTCTATTCCAGTGGCAACAGTTCGGTGTTTGTACGAGGCGGCGATGGCAATGATATGTTGTTGGGTAGTATTGCCAATGATGCCTTGGCAGGCGAAAACGGTGATGATTTTATTTCCGGTAATGCCGGTGATGATGTGTTGCGTGGTCATCGCGGCAACGATGTGCTGTTCGGAGATAGAGGTAACGACTTGATTTATGGTGGTTCGGATGATGATAAGTTGTATGGTGGTGCAGGAGATGATGCTTTAGTTGGTGATAGTGGTGATGACTTCATAGATGGTGGAAGTGGAGATGATACCGCAGAATTTTCAGGTAAGTTTGAAGAATATGAGATCACTAAATTAGAAGGTGGTATCTTAATTAAAGATAAGGTTCAAGGGCGTGATGGTTCAGATTTCTTAATTAATGTTGAAAAAGCCGCCTTTACAGATATTAAAGATTATATACTTCCATCTGCTGAGCATAATTTAGGTGGAATTGATAATGCTGTACCAGTTATGGATATTATTGCAGTTGATAAAAATGGTCAAAGTTTAGATGGAAAACGCAGTTTTATCATTACTCAAGCACAATTATTAGCAAATGATATTGATCTTCAGGGTGATACTTTAATTGTTGCTGAAGCGTTTGATGTTCGTGGTGGTACATTGAGTGTGACAGAAAACTTAGATATTCAATTTACACCGGATCCAACTTATCAAGGTGTTGCCGGCTTTAAATATCACTTGATGGATAACAAAAAGCTATCCGGTATTATTGTGGGAGGTAAAGAACGTTTTGCGCAAGTTTATTTTAAGACGCCAGATCTACCGACCGATCCTCTCTTCTATGAGCAATACTATTTACAAGAATCTAAAGTAATTGGAGCCTGGGAGCATTACACAGGTCAAGGTATAAAAATTGGTCAGTTTGAGCCAAGTGGTCCATTCTCGGTCGCTGAAGAGGTGGCTGATTATCGTAACCCAGAATTACGTGCAAATATTGATAAAAATTGGCGCTATGGATATGAATTTGCTACACGTGAGGAAGATAAACTCTTTAGTAAACATGCTACGGAGGTGGCAAGTGTAATGGTAGGGGCACGCAATGGCGAAGACGGTGTTGGGGTTGCTTATAATGCGACATTAGCTAGCTATTGGGTGGGTGTAGATACGAGAAGTTTAGCAAAAATGAAAGACTATGATGTGGTTAATCATAGTTGGGGGAGTAAAGAGAATTTTGTTAAGCAGCTCCAAAACGAAAAAGATCAGACTATTGCAGATAAATGGTTAACGGATAATTATCGTGCGGCACTAATACAAGGGCGGAACGGTCTAGGTACTGTCATTGTTAATTCAGCAGGTAATGAACGGATGCAGGGTGGCAACGCTAACTACTCTTACTTAACTTCCTCTCCATATACTGTTGTAGTTGGTGCAGCACAGTTAGATGATAATCATAAGACAGTGATTGCACCTTATTCCAATGCGGGTGCTAGTGTATTAGTTTCCGCACATGGTTCTCATGTTGTAACCACATCTCGTCGTTTAATTAATGCAAATGGTGGCACATTAGGCTCAGAGTCAGCTTCGGTGAATGGTACAAGTTATTCTGCGCCAATTGTGACGGGTATTATTGCTTTGATGTTGGAAGCAAATCCAAACTTAGGTTATCGAGATGTACAAGAAATTTTATCGTTGACTGCAACAAGTGAAAATGTCTTGGCCGGTGATTGGCAATGGAATGGTGATAGTACATGGAATAATGGTGGTCGCCATATTAGTCATGACTTCGGTTATGGGATAGTTGATGCCAAAGCCGCAGTACGGTTAGCGGAAAATTGGCATATGCAATCGACGTATGATAATCAAACACGTTTAGAACATATTTATCGTTCCGGTAAATTAGATCAACAAATTGATGATAATGGTGGTCGTCAGTTCTCTGTTACGGTAAATAGTTCAACACTCCGTGTTGAAAATGTGAGTGTAACAGTCAATTTAACTCACTCACGTGCCAGTGATGTCGCATTGAAATTAATTTCTCCGTCAGGTACAGAATCTTTACTGTTAAATGAAGCGGGTAAATCAAAAGATAATCCAGAAGGTGATAAAACATTTAATGGTAGCCAAACACTCCAATATACCTTTAATACTGCTTTATTAAGAGGTGAAAGCGTTGTGGGTGAATGGAAGCTCCAAGTATTCGACACAACAACAGGTGAAACAGGAACATTACATGATTGGAGTTTAAGCTTTGAGGGCTTTGCTAATAATGCTAATGATACATATGTTTATACCGACGAATATAGATACCTAAGTGAAACACGTAGTTCATTACAAGATACTGATGGTGGTTTCGATATCGTTAATGTTGCTGCAATGAGTGGCAATATGTTCGTTGATTTGAATATGGGCTTCGGAAATTTAAATGGTAGTTTCCTCTTTATGAATGAAAGTCAGATCGAAGGGGTAATTAGTGGTGATGGTAATGATCATTTAGTTGGAAATGCATTAGATAATCTACTCATTGGTGGTCGAGGCGACGATCAATTAGAAGGTGCTGCAGGAAATGATACATTATATGGTGCCCAAGGTAATGATACTTTAACCGGTGGAGATGGCTTTGATACCTTTGTTGTAAATAAAAATGCGAATACAACAGACACGATTACCGACTTTAAAGTGGGAGTTGATCGCTTAATTTTAGCGGAGTTCCCTAATCTTAAACGTCTTGATTTACGACAAGAAGGGCAAGATACCATATTGTCTTTAGGTAATAATCAATATGTACGCTTTACGAATTTACAGGCAAGTAGTTTAAGCCTAAATAATGTCGTTATTCTCGCAGAAAAATATAATACATTATATATGGAAAAATATAATGGATATGGTTTTGCAAATGATACGTCAGAAACTGCATTACCGGATGTTGGCGTAGCTTATTGGGGTACAGCTGGCGATAATCGAATTTTTGGCGGTGAAGGTGCAGATACTTTATATGGCGGTATGGGTAATGATCTATTAGTTGGTGAACATCAAAGTAATGGTCAAACAGGTGGAAATGATCTCTTATATGGTAATGAGGGCAATGATCACATCTTAGGTGGCGGTGGTCATGATATTCTTGAGGGCGGTGATGGCGACGATATCTTAGAAGGGGGAACCGGTAATGATACATTACACGGCGGTGCTGGATTGGATTGCCTTTCTGGTGGCGATGGTAATGATGTTATTTATTTAGAAGGTGATGATGCTGCTAGTGGTCATCAAAATAAGTATTATGCAACAAATCAAACTTTAACGGGTGTTGAGATTAATAAAGCATTAGTGATTGGTGGTAGCGGTTCAGATCGTTTTGTTGTCGTAAAAGATGATTCACCTGGTGTTGGAAAAGGATTGCTGAAAAATTTAATTATTGATTTTGATGTGAATGATCCAAATGAAAAAATTGATTTATCACAATATGATATAGGATTACTCAAAATTGAAATGCAAGAATTTGTAATTGATGGTGGATATATCACAAGGGTTTGGCTAGGTAAACCAAGTGAAAATACACAATACATTAGTTTGTATAATGTCCGTATTAGTCAATTAAAACAAAGTCACTTTATTGAGCCGGCAACAGTTGCCCCATTACCACGACTACAAGAAATCTTTAATGGAGGTAGAGGTAATGATACTTTACAAGGTAATGCGCTTGGTAATTATTTTGATGGCAAAACGGGAGCTGATACGATGATCGGCTTGGAAGGTGATGATGTTTATATAATCGATAATAATGGTGATAAAGTTATCGAAGCGAATGAATCCGGCTATGATATTGTCAAGTCTACAATTTCATATCGTCTTGCAGACAATGTTGAAGAGTTGCAATTGCTTGGCAGCGGTGCAATTAATGGTACGGGAAATTGCTTAAATAATCGTATTGTTGGTAATAGTGGTAACAATGTTTTAGATGGTGGTTTAGGTGATGATATTTTAATTGGTGGTGAAGGTAATGATATTTACTTAGTTGATTCTACCTTAGATACCGTTATTGAGAAATTTAATCAAGGTGTAGATCTTGTTCGTAGCAGTGTGTCTTTCACGCTATCGGACAATATCGAAAATCTTGAGTTAATAGGAGATCAACACATTGCTGGAAATGGAAATAGTGTTAATAACAAACTGCTGGGTAACCAAGGGCATAATCGCCTGATGGGATATGCCGGTAATGATACACTCCAAGGGCGACAAGGAAATGATATTTTATTTGGTGGTCAAGGAAATGATACCTATGTATTTGCTCGTGGTGACGGCATTGATGTGATTATGGAAGAACAAGGTAATGATACTTTACGTTTTACTGAAGTTAATCCTGATCAATTATGGTTTAGTCGTTCTGAAAATGACCTAATTATTGGTGTTATTGGTACACAAGATAATGTCATTGTAAACGACTTTTATAATCCGCAGTTAGAGCACAAAATAGAAAATATTGTGGCAGGTAATAAACAATTAAGTTACGCACAAGTGGATAATTTAGTAAATGCAATGTCCAATTTTGCTGTTCCAAGTGCTGGGCAAATCAATTTACCTCAGAATTACCAAGAACAATTGACTCCAGTATTAGCGGCAAACTGGCGTTAAAATCTCTATGAGCAAAAGAGGTAACATAATCATTATGTTACCTCTTTTTTTGAAATAAGAATATAAAGAGGAAGTTTAATGGATAATGCCTTATCTGCTTTAGTTATCTTGGCTCGTTATCATGGAATTGCCGTCAATGCGGACGATATTACTCATCAATTTGATCCCGATAATACAGGATTAGATTTAACTCGTTGGCAGTTAGCTGCACGATCATTAGGATTACAAGTTAAAGCATTAAATAAATCAGTTGATAGATTAGGATATATGCATTTACCCGTTCTCGTTTGGGACGAAAATGAAAGACAACATTTTATTTTAGCGAAAATAGATAAACAGCAAGATAAATATCTTATTCATGATTTAACAAAAGGCGAGCCTTGTGTGCTGACAGCGGAAAAATTTAGTGAACGTTATACAGGGAAAATTATTGCACTAACTTCACGCGCCTCTGTGTTAGGAGCATTAGCCAAATTTGATTTTACTTGGTTTATTCCGGCTATTATTAAATATCGCAAGATTTTCAGCGAGGTTATTGTTGTCTCTTTGGTGATACAGATTATTGCACTCATTACACCTTTATTTTTTCAGGTTGTGATGGACAAAGTTTTAGTACATCAAGGTTTTAGTACCCTTAATGTTATTTCGATAGCTTTATGTATTGTGGTTATCTTCGAAATTCTCTTAGGTGGAATGAGAACCTATATTTTTGCACATACAACAAGCAGAATCGATGTTGAACTAGGAGCAAAATTATTTCGACATTTACTAGCTTTGCCGCTTGCATACTTTGAATCCAGACGAGTGGGAGATACGGTCGCTCGAGTAAAAGAGTTAGAACAAATACGACAATTTTTGACTGGGCAGGCATTAACGTCAGTGCTTGATCTTTGTTTTTCAATCGTGTTTTTAACTGTTATGTGGTTCTATAGTCATTGGCTTACGTTAGTCGTGCTGATTTCATTGCCTTGTTATATTTTATGGTCAATTCTGATTACGCCCATTTTACGTAAACGATTGGATGAAAAGTTTGCACGAAATGCAGATAATCAGTCTTTTTTAGTTGAATCAGTAACCGCAATGAATACTGTTAAATCTATGGCTATATCACCACAGATGATTAACCATTGGGATAAGCAGCTTGCGAGTTATGTCACGGCAGGATTTAGAGTAACAAAAATTGCTACAATTGGACAACAAGGTGTACAACTGATCCAAAAATTAGTGATGGTGATTAATTTATGGTTAGGTGCTCATTTAGTTATTAGTGGTGATTTAAGTATTGGCCAGTTAATTGCGTTTAATATGCTTGCCGGGCAAGTAACTACGCCTGTCATTCGGTTAGCTCAATTGTGGCAAGATTTTCAACAAGTGGGTATTTCTGTAGAGCGACTAGGGGATATTTTAAATACACCAACTGAAAATCCAAAAAGTAAAATTGCTTTACCTTCTATTCGAGGGGATATTGAATTTCAACAAATACATTTTAAATACCGTCCAGAGGGTAATGAAATTTTATCTGATGTTTCTTTCTCCATTAAAGCGGGACAAGTCATTGGGATTGTGGGGAGATCTGGATCTGGAAAAAGCACAATAGCAAGATTAATTCAGCGGTTATATCTTCCTACTCATGGTCAAATCTTAATTGATAAACAAGATATTTCTCTTGTTTCACCAGATTGGTTACGCCGTCAAATTGGAGTGGTATTACAGGAAAATGTGTTATTAAATCGTAGTATTCGTGACAATATTGCTATTGCACAACCAGGTATTGCCATTGAACAAGTCATTAAGGCAGCTAAATTAGCTGGAGCTGATGAGTTTATTTCCACTCTACCACAAGGATACGATACGATTATTGGTGAGCAAGGTGCTGGTCTTTCAGGCGGACAGCGGCAACGAATTGCGATAGCAAGAGCACTTATTACTAATCCACGGATCCTAATTTTTGATGAAGCAACTAGTGCATTGGATTATGAGTCAGAACGTATTTTGATGAAAAATATGAAAGCCATTTGCCATGGTAGAACAGTCATCATTATTGCACACAGATTGTCCACTGTCAGAGATGCGGATGCGATTTTTGTTATGGAGAAGGGTAAATTAATTGAAAGAGGTAGTCATGATGAACTACTGGCTCAAGATAAAAGTTTTTATCACTATTTAAATCAACTTCAAACGAGGCAGTAGGGTTATACTATGAATGTAAAATGCCAAGCTTTTAAGGACTTTTTAGTACGTTATTGTCAGCAATTTAGAGCAGTTTGGAAAATACGTCGCCAGTTAGATAATGTTGAACGTACAGAGGATGAATATCAATTTTTACCTGCTCACTTAGAACTTATTGAAAAGCCTGTCTCAGCATTACCTCGTTGGATTGCTCGATTAATTATACTGTTAACGATTATTGCTGTTATTTGGGCAATATTAGGAAAAGTAGAGATTGTTGCATCTGCGATGGGTAAGTTAACTTATACCGGTAAAAGCAAAGTTATCCAGTCTGTTGAAACAGCCATTGTAAAAGGTATTTTTGTTAAAGATGGACAAAAAGTCACTCAAGGACAAAAACTATTATCGCTCACTACCTTAGGTGTAGAGGCTGATTTTGAAAAAACAAAAAAAGCATTAAAAGATGCGAGGTTAGCCGTAGCTAGAAATGAAGCGTTGTTAGAGGCTATGGCGACGAAAAAATCGCCAACATTAATTTTACCTAATGGGTTAAATACGACAGACGTTGATGTGGTAAATGCGCAAAATTTAATTGAGGAACAATTTAACACGTATATTAAGCAACGCGAACAGGCGGAATCATTATTGAAACAACGTGAGGCTGAGCGAGAGACGGCATTATATCAAGTTGAAAAATATCAAGGATTAGAAAAAATTGAAGCAATACGCTTAAATGACTTAAAAAGTCTGTATGAAAAATCAGCTTTATCCAAACATAGTTTTTTTGAACAAGAAACGAAAGTTATTGAAATTAGAAATGAACTAAGATCACAACAAAATAAACTAGTTGAAATTGAAGCTAGTATTAAGCACGCTAGAGATGCTTATGATCTTTTATTATTTTCCTTTCGCCGAGATATGCAGGATGCGCTAAGACAAGCGCGAGAACAAGTTGAACAACTGGTTTTTGAAGAGCAAAAATTGGCTCAACGTCAAAGTACGACATCAATTAATGCACCTGTTACGGGAACAGTACAACAATTGAATGTACATACTATTGGGGGTGTGGTGACAGATGCACAAAACTTAATGGTTATTGTACCTGAGGAAGATAAATTGGAAGTAACGGCATCAATAAGCAATAGTGATATTGGATTTATCGAAGTTGGACAACCAGTTACCATAAAAATAGAGGCTTTTCCATATTCAAGATATGGCTATATTACAGGAACAGTACGATCAGTGAGTTTTGATGCTATTGAGGATAAAGATCTTGGATTAGTTTTTTCAAGCATTATTAGTATTAATCAAGATTATTTAATTATTGAAGGTAAAAAGATCCCTTTAAGTGCCGGGATGCGCGTCACAGCAGAAATTAAAACGGGTAAGCGTCGAGTAATTAGTTATTTATTAAGCCCACTACAGGAAACTCTGAGCGAAAGTATGAGAGAAAGATAATGAGTAAAAAAAGAGAGCCAATAGAGCCTATCCCCAATTCTGTGTAAACATCCATTTCACAATTTTAATGGTGAAGGCGATCACTAAAATCGACCATAAAACGATTCATTGACTATTTCCAGTTCCGAAACGGCATTGTCCATTTTTTCGATGCTTCTTTCATCACTAGCTATATCACTTTAAACACTGAATCGCCCGTTGGGAATACATCGCATTTTAATCACACGTCGAATTACGCTATTAAGCGATTCCACGGCATTAGTTGTATAAGTCGCTTTGCGAATATAAACTGGATAATCAAAATCTGTCTTTTTACCCATTTTTAGATAAATGCAGATTAAGTTTTTATGTTCTATGCGGATTTAGGCTATAATGCCTCCTTATTTAAACAGCATTAGTAAAAGATAATTGAACAGATGAAAAAATATTACTCACTTTTATCCCTATCTATTATGGCGGCACTTTACAGTCAACAAAGCTTTGCCGATTTAACAGCGCAATGCTTATTAGGCGTGCCTCGTTTTACCGGTGAGGTGGTGAAAACTGATCCGAATCAGTTGCCGGTTTATATTGACGCAGACAGTGCTGAAATTAATCAGCCCCAAAATGCGTTGTATCAAGGGAATGTTCAGGTAGAGCAGGGAAATCGCAAATTGAATGCGGACTCCGTTTTTGTTGAACAAAAAGGTGAGAAGGATAATCTTCAGCGTTATGCCTATATCAATGGTAATTTAAATTATCAGGATAACTTGGTACACGTTTTAGGTGAAAAAGCGAATATTCATCTCAATTCAAAAGATGCTGATATCTATCAATCTGATTATCAGTTTGTTAATCGTCAAGGTAGAGGAACTGCAGAAAAAGCGGAATTAAGGCAAGATTATCGCTTATTGAAGAATGCTACTTTTACTTCTTGCTTGCCGAATAATAACTCTTGGAAATTACGCGCCTCCGAGATGAAACAGCATATTAAAGAGGAGTATGCTGATTTATGGAATGCTGTTTTTTATGTAAAAGATATTCCGGTTTTCTATTTCCCTTATGTGCAGTTTCCAATCGGTGATCGCCGCCGTAGCGGATTATTGATGCCGGAGATGGGTTCGTCCGGTAATGACGGTTATTTTTACGCACAACCGATCTATCTTAACATTGCGCCTAATTATGATATGACAGTGACACCAAAATATATGAGTCGTCGTGGTTGGCAGATGTTGGGTGAAGCACGTTATCTTAATGTTCTAGGTTCAGGTGTACTGGCAGGTGAGTATATTAAAGATGATCGTTATAAAGATTATAAACTGGATGATCCTCGCTATTTACTTTATTGGCGTAACAGTGGCTCATTGTGGGATAGTTGGCGTTTTAATGTAAATTATACTAAAGTGAGCGATAAACAATATTTTAATGATTTTTCTTCTCCTTATGGTAGCAGTACTGACGGTTATGCAACACAGAGTTTTGCGTTAAGTTATTACAAACCGAACTATAATTTAACCGTTTCAGCAACACAATTTCAAGTGTTTGATACTTTAACTGGTGCAGGCCCATACAGAACTTTGCCGCAGATTGATTTTAACTATTACCGTGATTCTTTATGGAATGATCGTTTAGATTTTTCACTTTTTGCGCAAGCGGTACAATTTAAAAATGACAGTGAAAGAATGCCTTCTGCGTGGCGTTTTCACGCTGAGCCAGCGTTGTCAATGCCATTGGCAAATCGTTATGGTAGCTTGAATTTAGAAACAAAATTATATGCAACTCACTACCGTCAAAAAGAAGGGAATGCTGATAATGCATATAAAATAGAACATTCAGTAAATCGAGTAATTCCTCAATTTAAAGCAGAATTGGCAACTGTATTGGCAAGCGATCAATCTTTATTTGAAGGATATACACAAACACTTGAACCTAAAGTGCAATATTTATACCGACCATATCGTGATCAAAACAATATTGGAACTGATGAATTCGGTTATGATTCCGTGTTATTACAGCAAGATTATTTCTCTTTATTCCGTGATCGTCGTTATAGTGGTTTAGACCGCATTGCTTCTGCCAATCAGATTACGGTTGGTGGTACAACGCGTTGGTTTGACAAAAATGCGGACGAACGTTTTAACCTTTCACTTGGACAAATTTTCTATTTAATGCCATCAAAAATTGATAGCGATCCGGAACATCGTACTCAACGTTCCTCCTCTTCTTGGGCACTAGATACTAACTGGAAAATTAGCGATCAATGGAATTGGAAGGGTAGTTATCAATATGATACTTTATTGAAACAGACTTCATTGATGAACACTGCGTTGGAGTATCGTTCGTCCGGTGAAAATTTGATCCAATTGAGTTATCGTTATGCCAGCAAAGAGTATATTGATCAAAATTTAGTAGGTGCGAATTCTTATGGACAAAGTATTCGTCAGGTTGGAATGGCGGCAGCGTGGCAGCTTAATGATAATTGGGCAATGGTTGGACATATCTATCAGGATGTGGAATTAAATAAACCGGTTGAACAGTACTTAGGTGTAGAATATAGTACTTGTTGCTGGAAAGTAAATGTCGGAGCAAGACGTTATTTAACAGCATCACCTGATGGTAAATATTCGTCGTTAGAGGATACATATTACAATCACTCTTTCGGTGTTAATTTTGAAATTTCCGGACTAGGAAATCGTCACGGTAGCAATGTTAGTAAAATGTTGAATACTGGCATTATTCCATATTCCGATCCATTTAGCTTAAAATAGCTGAAAGTCTTTTCTCATTTTATTGCTGTAAAGTCGAGCAATGTATTGTTCGGCTTTATTTTTTAGATAAATAAAAAATTTTGCGAGCTAGATCAAATATCCGATAATCTACCTTTTGACATTCTTTCATCATAGGTCTATATTAACAAACAATTAACATTAGGCATTTTAATAATCAAATATTACTTCTACGCTACTATTAATAATTAAGGATGGACTATGGCTAATTTCCTAGAAGATTATCAAAAACACGTTGAACAACGTAAAGCAGCTGGTGTTGTTCCTCTTCCTCTTAATGCCGAACAAACTGCACAATTGATCGAATTATTGAAAGCACCGGCAGGGCAGAATACTGAATATTTAATGGATCTTTTTGAAAATCGTATTCCGGCAGGGGTAGATGAAGCGGCATATGTGAAAGCATCATTCTTATCCGCAGTGGTTGCCGGAGATGTCAGTTCTCCATTAATCAGCAAACAGCGCGCGCTTGAATTGTTGGGCACAATGCAAGGCGGTTATAACATTGAGCCGTTAGTGAAAGCGTTGGATAATCCGGAGTTAGCGCCGTTGGCGGTGAAAGCACTCTCTCACACATTATTAATGTTTGATAGTTTCCACGATGTAGCGGATCGTGCTAAAGCCGGCAATGAGTTCGCAAAACAGGTATTACAATCTTGGGCGAATGCCGAATGGTTCTTATCTCGTCCTAAATTAGCGGATAAAATTACTGTTACTGTGTTTAAAGTAACTGGTGAAACCAACACTGATGACCTTTCTCCGGCACAGGATGCTTGGTCAAGACCGGATATTCCATTACATGCAAAAGCAATGTTGAAAAACAGCCGTGACGGTATTACACCAGATAAGGATGGAGAAGTTGGTCCAATTACTCAAATCAACAAATTAAAAGAAAAAGGTTTCCCTCTTGCTTATGTTGGTGATGTGGTTGGAACAGGGTCTTCTCGTAAATCAGCAACCAACTCGGTGCTTTGGTATATGGGAGAAGATATTCCATTTATTCCTAATAAACGTGCTGGTGGTGTCGTATTAGGTGGAAAAATCGCACCAATTTTTTTCAATACGCTGGAAGATGCAGGAGCATTGCCAATTGAAGTAGATGTAACCTCATTAAATATGGGGGATGTTATCGATATTTATCCTTATGAAGGAAAAATTTGTCGACATAACAGCGATGAAGTATTGGCAACGTTTACATTAAAAACTCAAGTGTTATTGGATGAAGTGCGTGCCGGCGGTCGTATTCCATTAATTATTGGTCGTGGATTAACCCATAAAGCAAGACAGGAATTAGATCTTGGAGAAAGCGATGTGTTCATTAAACCTCAAGCTGTGGCAACCAGTAATAAAGGCTTTACTTTGGCACAAAAATTAGTCGGTCGTGCTTGTGGTGTAGAAGGTGTTCGTCCGGGACAATATTGTGAACCTCGTATGACTTCTGTCGGTTCTCAAGACACTACCGGTCCGATGACTCGTGATGAATTGAAAGATTTAGCCTGCTTAGGTTTCTCAGCAGATTTGGTAATGCAATCATTCTGCCATACTGCGGCTTATCCAAAACCGGTTGATGTTAACACTCACCATACATTGCCTGATTTCATTATGAATCGTGGAGGAGTTTCACTTCGTCCGGGTGATGGTATTATCCACTCTTGGTTAAACCGAATGTTATTGCCGGATACTGTAGGTACAGGCGGTGACTCACACACTCGTTTTCCAATAGGCATTTCATTTCCAGCCGGTTCAGGTCTTGTTGCATTTGCCGCTGCAACCGGAGTTATGCCGTTAGATATGCCTGAATCCGTATTGGTGCGCTTTACTGGCACAATGCAACCGGGAATCACATTACGAGATCTTGTTCACGCCATTCCGTATTATGCAATCCAACAAGGTCTATTAACGGTTGAGAAGAAAGGTAAGATAAATATCTTCTCTGGTCGTATTTTAGAGATCGAAGGTTTGGAAAATCTCAAAATTGAACAAGCATTTGAGCTTTCAGACGCATCAGCCGAACGTTCTGCGGCAGCCTGTACCATTAAATTGAATAAAGAGCCGATTATTGAATATTTAAATTCAAATATCACTTTATTGAAATGGATGATTGCGGAAGGATATGGGGATGCTCGTACATTAGAACGTCGTATTAAAAATATGCAAGCTTGGTTGGCAGATCCTCAACTATTACAAGCAGATCCAGATGCAGAATATGCAGCGGTGATTGAAATCAATATGGATGAAATTAAAGAGCCAATCCTTTGCGCACCGAATGATCCGGATGATGCTCGTAAACTTTCTGAAGTACAAAGTGATAAAATTGATGAAGTCTTTATCGGATCTTGTATGACTAATATCGGACATTTCCGTGCGGCAGGTAAGCTATTGAATAAATTTGCTGACGTGATCCCAACCCGTTTATGGATTGCTCCACCAACAAAAATGGATGCTGCATTATTAACTGAAGAGGGATATTACAGTATCTTTGGTAAGAGTGGTGCAAGAACAGAAATGCCGGGCTGTTCATTATGTATGGGAAATCAGGCACGTGTTGCTCCGAAATCAACTGTTGTTTCAACTTCGACCCGTAACTTCCCGAACCGTTTAGGTCAAGGTGCAAATGTTTATCTTGCCTCTGCGGAATTAGCGGCGGTTGCTGCATTGTTGGGTAAATTACCAACTCCGGAAGAGTATTTAAGCTATGCGGCTGATTTACAAGCAGATAAAGATGATACTTATCGTTATATGAATTTTGATAAGATCAATGCTTATGTGAAGAAAGCGGATGAAGTGATATTTCAAACTGCGGTTTGATTATTTAGGTAAAAATTAAGTTTACTTTTTCTTATTAATCTCCGAACTTTTCCCATCGCGTTTATCGTGATGGGATTTTTTTGTTTTTTCAGCTTGTTAAATCTATTAAAATAGCTTTCAAATTATTTCACAAGTAAGGAAGAATTATGATTATTGTAACAGGTGGGGCAGGTTTCATTGGGAGTAATATTGTGAAAGCTCTCAATGACTTAGGTAGAAAAGATATTTTAGTAGTTGATAATTTAACTGATGGTACTAAATTTGCTAATTTGGCAGATTTGGATATTGCGGATTATTGTGATAAAGAGGATTTTATTGCTTCTATTATTGCTGGTGATGATCTAGGTGAAATTGATGCTATTTTCCACGAAGGTGCTTGTTCGTCTACTACAGAATGGAATGGCAAATATATGATGCAAAATAACTATGAATATTCAAAAGAGTTATTGCATTATTGTTTAGATCGCCGTATTCCTTTTCTTTATGCTTCTTCCGCTGCAACTTATGGTGATCGTTTGGAATTTATTGAAGAACGTCAATATGAACATCCGCTTAATGTTTATGGTTATTCTAAATTCTTGTTCGATCAATATGTGCGTCGGATTTTGCCACAGGCAGAATCTCCGGTTTGTGGTTTCCGCTATTTTAATGTGTATGGGCCGCGCGAAAATCACAAAGGCACAATGGCAAGTGTGGCGTTTCACTTAAATAACCAAATTTTGGATGGTGAAAATCCGAAGTTATTTGAAGGCAGTGAACATTTCCGTCGCGATTTTGTTTACGTTGGCGATGTAGCAGCAGTAAATATTTGGTGTTGGCAACATAAGGTATCAGGCATTTTTAATTGCGGTACTGGCAATGCGGAAAGTTTTGCGGAAGTCGCTAAAGCGGTGATTAAATATCACGGTCAAGGTCAAGTTCAAACTATCCCATTCCCAGAACATTTAAAGAGCCGTTATCAGGAGTATACTCAAGCTGACCTAACCAAATTACGTGCTACTGGTTATGATAAACCATTTAAGACCGTTGCTGAAGGGGTAGCAGAATATATGGTGTGGTTGAATAAAAAATAATTGGGAAATATGAGAATTCTTGTAATAGGCCCATCTTGGGTCGGCGATATGATGATGTCGCATAGCTTATACCAATCGTTAAAGAAACAACACCCCGAATGTGTAATTGATGTGTTGGCACCAAATTGGTGTCGCGCATTACTTTCACGAATGCCGGAAGTCCGTAAAGCGATTGCGATGCCGATTGGTCATGGTGAGTTTGATTTAAAACAGCGTTATCAAATTGGGAAATCATTACGTGGGCAGTATGATTTAGCGATTGTGTTGCCTAACTCTTTCAAATCCGCATTAATTCCGTTATTTGCAAAGATTCCAGTTCGTCGCGGTTGGAAAGGGGAGAGTCGCTATTTTGTATTGAATGATCTGCGGAGTAATAAGCAGGCGTATCCGTTAATGGTGCAACGGTATGTTACTCTGGCTTATGAGCAGGGGGCTATTCCGTTAGCAAAAGATCTTTCTTTTCCTTATCCGTATTTGCAAATAGAACCAGAACAGGTTGCGGCAACATTGACTCAGTTCTCAGAAAAATTTGCTCTTGACCCTAGACGAAAAATAATTGGGTTTTGTCCTGGTGCTGAGTTCGGACCGGCAAAGCGGTGGCCTCATTATCATTATGCCAATTTAGCTAAGTTATTGATTAATAAGGGCTACCAGATATTGTTGTTTGGTTCAGCAAAAGATCATTCTGTCGGAGAGGAGATCCGTCAAAGTTTAACAAAGGAAGATCGAGCTTTCTGCATTAATATTGCAGGAGAAACTTCGTTACCTCAAGCAATAGATTTATTGGCAAGTTGTGATGGTGTTGTGAGCAATGATTCAGGTTTAATGCATATTGCTGCAGCTTTAAAGCGACCGTTGGTTGCAGTTTATGGACCAACCAGTCCGGAATATACGCCACCATTGTCTGAGCGTGTCAAGGTGATTCGTTTGATTAGTGGCGGATTGATCAAAGTTCGTAAAAGCAAAGATAGTCAAGAGGGCTATCATCAATCTCTTATTGATATTCAACCACAATTAGTATTAGAAGAGTTAGAAAAATTACTTTAATACTTATCTTATAAATAATGGGTGAAGCATTGTGGCTTTACCCATAAAATCTTAAACATAATCCAGATTCGGAGGAAATAAATACAATGTTGTTTCGATATATCGCATTGGTTGCGTTACAACTTTTTATATTTATTGCTATCAGATCCATCGATTGGTTTTTCTTTGTTAAACCAACAAAACCACACTATAAACGAGTTTTCTTCTGGTTGAGCTATGTTGCGATCAATGCGTTTATTTTGTTATCTATTGCACGCATTATTCCTGATGGATTTAAATATTCAGCTTATATATTGATCACTTTATGGTATATCACGCTTGTAGCCGTGATGATTTTCCTATTACGCAAATTCTTATTGCTGTTTGCCGTTGAATTGGCAGCATTTCCTATTATCAGTCGTTGTATTGCATTAGTGTCGTTATCCGCTTTATTTTCGTATAGTATTTATCAGGCTTATACGCCACAAATTGTGCATTATAGCGTTAAAATAGATAAAGAGATGCAACCGTTACGTATTGGTGTTGCCAGTGACTTACACTTGGGAAAATTGTTTGGTGTCAAACAGTTAGAACAACTACAAAATATTTTTGAACAACAAGAAGTAGACATTATTCTGCTACCGGGCGATTTAATGGATGATAATTTAAATGCCTATTTCTCTGAAAAAATGGGTGCATATTTTGCCAAACTTTCTGCTCCACTAGGTGTCTATGCAACATTGGGAAATCACGATTTCTTCCAACAACCGCAACAAATTGCTCACGAAGTTCGTAAAGAGGGTGTTTATTTATTAACAGATCAAGCAGTTATTGTTTCAGATAAATTTATTTTAGTGGGGCGTAATGATGAAATGGATCAGCTTCGTCAAACTACAGAAGCTATATTATCTTTTATTCCTACAGAGAAACGACAAAATTTACCGATTTTATTGATGGATCACCGTCCGTTTTCACTATCGGAAAATGCAAATGCAGGGGCAGATATTCAGGTTTCTGGTCATACGCATAATGGACAAATTTTCCCAGGTAATTTGATTACAAAATGGGTTTATGAATTGAGTTATGGTTATAAACAGATTGAGCAAATGCATACGTTTGTTACATCAGGCTACGGTTTTTGGGGAGTGCCTTTCCGCTTAGGTTCTCAGTCTGAAGTGATGATTATTGATGTTTCAGGGACAAAATAAGATGAAGCGATATGATGTGATTATAATCGGTGCCGGGGCGGCAGGGTTGTTTTGCGCTGCTCAAATCGGTAAAAATGGTAAATCAGTGTTGGTATTGGATAATGGTAAAAAAGTCGGACGCAAAATTTTGATGTCGGGTGGCGGTTACTGCAATTTCACAAATTTAGAAGTGGGAGCACAGCACTATCTATCGCAGAATCCACATTTTGTGAAGTCGGCTTTAGCTCGTTATAGCCAATGGGATTTTATTGCTTTATTGGCAGACTATGGCATTAGCTATCACGAAAAAGAGTTAGGACAGCTTTTTACTGATAACGGAGCAGAGCAGATTGTTTCAATGCTGGTGAAAGAGTGTCAATCAGCAAATGTACAAATTCAATTACAAGTTCAAATTTCTCAAGTAATGCGTCTCACACACGGCTTTGAAGTGAAATATGGGAATGATCTGTTTTTTCAATGTGAAGAGTTAGTGATAGCCACTGGTGGTTTATCGATGCCGAAATTGGGAGCAACAGCTTTCGGTTATCAGATAGCAGAACAATTTGGATTGCCTATTATTCCGCCTCGAGCTTCGCTTGTTCCTTTTACCTGGCGTGAGCAAGATAAAGTTTTTGCTGATTTAGCCGGAATCTCTGTGCCGATTAAGGTTACAGCGGAAAATGGGATGAGTTTTAGTAATTCTTTGTTATTTACACATCGAGGAATTTCCGGTCCGGCAATGTTACAAATTTCTAACTATTGGTTACCGAATCAATCTTTATTTATCGATTTTTTACCGAAGATCAGGCTAGATGAATATTTGCAAGCAATGCGTCAGTCTTCATCAAAAATGCAATTAAAAACAGCGTTACAACGGTTATTGCCGAATAAATTGGTTGAATTTTTTATTTCGTATTATCAATTACCAACAAGCATTTTGGCTGATTTAAGCAATCTAAAAATTGCTGAAATTAGCCGACTCTTTCATCAATGGAAATTTATGCCGAATGGGACAGAAGGTTATCGAACAGCTGAAGTAACTTTAGGTGGTGTTGACACTAACCAAATTTCCTCGAAAACAATGGAGGTGAAGCATATAAAAGGGCTTTATTTTATTGGGGAAGTGTTGGATGTTACCGGTTGGCTTGGTGGTTATAATTTCCAATGGGCATGGAGTTCCGCTTATGCTTGTGCAAGTGCAATTATTGGCAAGCAATATTTCAATAAAATTAACGCTCACTAAAACTACGAAGTTCACCAAAGGCTGCAAGGAAAAGACCTAATGGCGGACGAGTTGAATTTTGTTGCTGATATTTCGCATTAAATTTTTTGTAATTTCCATATTTATCAATTTGATATTGCACGCCATCACTATCAATAATGACTACCCAACGATTATTGGCACTAAGTGTCCAATTATCTGGTGAGTGATTGAGGGCAAATAGATTATTACCAAGTGCAAAATCGGAGATTGGATTAGTAACTTGGAAAGTGTGCTTCAGTAATGTAGGCACAATATCTAAAGTGCTAGTTAAATCAAAACGTTGTAAAATGTTGGATGTCGGCATATGAATTAAAAGCGGTACTTGAATATTATCTGCTGAAAAATTCGACAAATCATTCTGATGCTCTTCACTAAAGCCACTATCGGCAGTTACTATAATGATAGTATCGTCAAATTGTTGCTGTTGTTTTAACAGATTAATCAAATCAGAAAATTGCTGATCAATCTCAATTAATCTTTCAGCATATTGATAAGGGGATACCGTATCGGAAACCATAGCTTTAGTGGTTATAGGATTGTTTGTTTCGATCAAGCTGACATCAATAAAACTGAACCAAGCCTGTTGATTCTGTTTTTGATACCATTGTTGCCATTGTTGGAAAGCTGTTTTATTGTTTTCCGCTACAGATTGCTCTTTTTTATTAAACAACACGGCAAAGAGTGGTTGATTATTCTCTTTTGTGGTATTAGCGTGAATTTGGTATTCTAAGTTTCGTAGGTGATGTAACAACACCGGTTCAGTTTTACTGAATAAAATACTGTCAAGATAATTACCCGGTAGCCCATAAAATAAGCCGACCAATCCTTCTTGAGATAAATTACTACTGCTGTAATTGTTTTGAAAATCTATCGATTGTTTGGAAAATTGATAAATTGCCGGTGTAGTTGTCGCTGAAATGGCGCTACGTTTAAGCCCGGAAATATTGATAAGCAGAATATTTGGTTGTTGCTGAGATAAAGAATAATTCAATTTGTGTTTTGGATAGTCTAGATAACGAGCATCAGCGCGACCGCTGTTTGTTAGCTGTTGTTGGTAACTCTCTGCGTCTAAAATACCGTTTTTTTCTAAGAATTTACGTGCTGTCATTGGATAAGAGAGCGGTAGATTAGAACGTTGAGCAGTAATCGGTCGATAGAAAGTAGCATCTGCCCATACATAAATTAAATGAGTAGCTATAAAAGCTAACAGAAATGTATAGGAAACGGGTTTAATCCATTTTTGTCGTTCAAGACTGCGTAATTTTTGCCACGACCAGCGAGAAAATAGCATTTGTAACAGTAGAATAATTGGCATCGGTGCAAAGAAGAGTTGCCAGTCGCGGGCTAATTCACCATTTTCAGGATTAATCATTAAATCCCATACCATAGAAGTGAGGTGAATATAAAAGCGTTTATAAATCTCACTATCCAACAATAGTAAAGTAGTGCAAAGCGTTGCCAAAATAACGGTTATTCCACGAAATGTACGATGATTTTTTATAATGAAACTGAGTGGAAAAATGATTAATAAATAGATAGCAAAAACAATAAAACTGAAATGCCCGATAATACTGATAAAAAAGTAAATTTTACCGAGTAATGTATCCGGCCAATCGGAATTAAAGGCATAACGAGCACCAATAATGAAAGAAATAATAATGTTAAAAAAGGCAAACCAATGACCCCACGAAATTTTTCGTGATAATTCTTCGCGATCTTGCCGTGTGTGATTTAGTTTTAACATTATGCCGGATGAATTAATTAATTAATGTTTTTTATTGGGTGTTTTCAATGAATTTAATAGTGCTTGAGAAAAGGCTTCAGCTAGTTCAATACGCTTATTTTCCTGCACACTGCTTAATAAAAGATTGCTTACCATATCCCCCAGAACGATTAAAGAGAGATCAACCGATGCTTGTTGTTTTTCTAAAATGCTGATCATCTCATTCATCAACAGTTCGATTTGTTTATTAGAATATTTTGAATGTGTAGCCATAGTATTGAAATAGACAAAAAACGTAGCGTTATGATAACAGATTTTTTCAGAAAATCGGCTAAAAATGATGAGTAAAATCACCTATAATGGCAATTATTTATATTGTATAGGCGAAGAATAACATTATGAGTATAAATGTTGAACAAATTATTTTGCATCAATTATTTCGTAAACCAGCAGAAGAAAGTGAAGCAATAGAGATAGATACCAGATTGCGTCAGCAGTTATTGCCGGATAACGAATTAGTGCGGCAGTTAATGTTGGAGCTTCATCAACATTATCAATCAAAAAATAAGACTTATGCCGTTTTTACCGATGCATCCAGTTTTGCACAATTATTAAACCGCTATTTAGAAAATGACATTGATTTTTTAACTTTTAGTCAACAGGCAGCACAGCAATTGGCGCAGGAAATCAGTAAATATACTTTTGCCAATGGTGGGAATTTTATTATTAGTCAATACAACTTTTTAGCAACGGAGTATCTCTTTTTAGGGTTGGTAGACAGTCGCAGCAGTTTATTAGTAGATGATGAATTAAATGTTCACGATACTCAATATTTGGATCTCAGTAAGTGCGATATCATTGCTCGTATCAACTTAACTGAACTAAAAATGGATGCTCAGTCTAATCGTTATTTGACCTTTTTAAAAGGACGTGTTGGGCGAAAAGTCAGTGATTTTTTTATGGACTTTTTGGGGGCGGAAGAGGGCTTAAATCCGAAAGTGCAAAATCAGCTATTAGTGCAGGCTGTACAGGATTATTGTCACCAAGAGCAGATTGAACCAAAACTTGCACAAGAGGTCAAACAGCAGGCATTGACTTATTGTAAAACCCAAGCACAGCAAGGGGAAGATATTGATGTGACTGAGCTTTCCGCCGAAATGGGAATGTTAAATGGTCAATCATTTGCCGAGTTTGCCCATAATGAGGAGTATGCCCTTGAGGAGAATATTCCGCCATTAACGGCAACATTAAAAAAATTGGAGAAATTTTCTGGTGCAGGGCGTGGCGTAACTTTAACCTTTAATGCCGAATTATTAGGACAACGTGTGATTTGGGATGAAGAGAATGATACGTTGATAATCAAAGGTGTGCCAGCTAATTTGAAAGATCAGTTACAGCGAAATAAATATTAAATTGGCATTTAGGCTAAGTTTCGGTATCATCAGAATGAGTTAACGATTATTAAGAAGGCTAACTACTATGAAATTAAAGATTGTTTTACTATCATCACTTTTTGCATTGGGGATTACAGCCTGTTCTACACCGTTAGAAAAATTGGTGTATCGTATTGATGTACCTCAAGGTAATTATATTGATGCTGCGTTGGTGCAGAAATTGCAGAAAGGGATGACTGAAGAACAAGTACAGTATTTGTTGGGAACCCCATTATTGGTTGATCCATTTAATCGTGCAAATTGGATTTATGTGCAACGTATTCAAAAAGGGTATGAAACGCCTGTTGAAAAGAAATTGATAGTTCACTTTAATCCTCAGCGGACGGTAGAAAGTTTTAATTATTCACCGGATTTGCAACCAGTTGAGGTGGAAAAGGTAGAAGTGGGGCAATCACAAACAGGAGCAGAAACATCAGAAAAATCTTGGTGGCAATTTTGGAAATAAATTTTGTATAAAAATAAAAAAACCTGCTTATTACAGAAGCAGGTTTTTATCTTTTTATTATTTTTTTGTACTAGGAATGCTGAAACGTTTGTTAAAGCGTTCAACACGACCGCCAGTGTCAACAACACGTTGTTTACCGGTAAAGAATGGATGGCATTTATTACACACGTCTAAGTTAATATCGTGTCCAATAGTAGAACGAGTTTTAATCACATTACCGCAAGAGCAAGTCACTGTGATTTCTTTATATTCAGGATGAATACCTTGTTTCATAATAACCTCATTTGATGATGTACCGCTATTGGTCGCTTAAGCACCAACACCGTACATATTTTTACAAAAAAACATCGCACAACGGCGACAGTAAAAAGGAATGCGCATCATATAAGAAATGGTGGTGAAATTCAATACAATCAGATTAATTATTCTGAATATTAGGGGATTTATGGAAATTTGCCTATAATAAGCTGTTTATTTTATTGAGGTAGCGATGAAAATTGTCCGTGTTGCGTTAGATATCGCATTAAGAAATCAGTTTGATTATTTATTGCCTGATTCATTGGAAGTTACAATTGGCACAAGAGTGCTGGTTCCATTTGGTACACAAAAGCGCATTGGCATTGTGAGTGAATTTTTGCCCGCAAGTGAAGTGGAAAATTTAAAAGCAGTGCTGAAAGTATTGGATCAACAGCCACTGTTTGATGAAAAAATGTGGCAATTATTGTTGTGGGCAAAAGATTATTATCACTATCCTATTGGTGAAGCTTTATTTACGGCTTTACCGATAAAATTCCGCAAAGAAGAACATCCCTCATTAACGCAGCTACAATTTTATCAATTAACTGAATCGGGCAAAGCAGCGCTGGCAGAAAATAGCCTAAAACGCGCATTAAAACAGCAAGAAATGTTGCGATTTTTGTTGCAACATCAACGCTTGGAAAAAGAGAGCGATATTTTTTCCGCAACGATAAAGCGCCAATTATTGCAGAAAAATTATGTTGAATTAATTACAGATGAACAGCCTAAGCTATGGTTTGAGCGTGCGATAATTAGCGCTATCCCATTAGTGAATGAAAAGAATAAATTGATGTTAAATAAAGAACAGGCGTTAGCTGTGAGTCAAATCTCTTTACGACAAGGATTTCACAGCTGGTTATTACAAGGTGTAACCGGTTCGGGAAAAACAGAAGTTTATTTGCAAGTGATTGAAGAAGTATTAAAACAGAAACGGCAGGTGCTGGTTTTAGTGCCGGAGATTGGCTTAACACCGCAAATCATTCGCCGTTTTAATTTGCGGTTTAATGTGCCGATTGGCGTTTTACATTCCAATATGACGGATAATTCACGTCTTCAGGTGTGGCAGCAGGCTAAGAAAGGTGAATTGGCAATAGTAATCGGTACTAGATCGGCGATTTTTACTCAGTTTTATGACTTGGGATTAATCGTGCTAGATGAGGAACACGATCAATCCTTTAAGCAACAGGAAGGCTGGCGTTATCACGCTAGAGATTTAGCAGTTTATCGAGCAAAACAGCACCATATACCGATTATTTTAGGCAGTGCGACACCGAGTTTAGAGAGCTTACACAATGTAGAAAATCGAAAATATCATTTTATTCCTTTGCGTTATCGGGCAACAAATCAAGTGACAAATCATCAAATAGTAGTAGATTTAAAAACGCAACCAATGGAAAATGGCTTGTCCTATGCTTTATTGCAACAGATGAAACAAGTGTTAGAACGGGGTGAGCAAGTGTTGCTTTTTTTAAATCGCCGAGGCTTTGCTCCTGTTTATTTGTGTCACGAATGTGGAACGGTTGAAACTTGTCCACGTTGTAATCGACCCTATACATATCATCAATCGAGGAATATTTTGCAATGTCATCATTGTGATGCACAAAAAACAATTCCGTTTCAATGTAAGAATTGTGGTTCGACCCATCTTTTGACGACAGGAATAGGAACGGAGCAGTTGGAACAAGTTTTACAGCAGAAGTTTCCACAATATCAAATCGCTCGTTTGGATCGGGATAATGTTACGAAAAAAGGTGAATTGGATCGTTATTTGGATGAGATAGACCAAGGAAAACGTAAAATTTTAATCGGTACACAGATGTTGGCAAAAGGGCATCATTTCCCTAATGTTGGATTGGTGGGATTGATAAATATTGACTCTGCACTTTTTTCTTCTGATTTTCGAGCGGAAGAACGTTTGGCGCAGCTTTATGTGCAGGTCGCCGGCAGAACGGGGCGCGGTAATAAAGCAGGGGTGGTTTTATTACAAACACACTATCCGGAACATCCATTGTTTAATACCTTGGTTTCAAAAGGTTATTCGGCATTCAGCCAACAGGCGTTGTTGCAACGGCAACAGTTTCAATTACCGCCGTATAGTTATCAGGCATTGTTAAAAGCCAGCGGAAATAATGAAACTCAGCTGTCACAGAGCCTAACTTTTTTTGTTGAACAGGTTAAAAATTTGCCGCAGGCGTGCTTGGAGCAGTTACAAATTGTCGGTCCATTGCCAGCATTAATGGAAAAAAGAGCCGGCAAATATCGTTGGTACGTTCTGTTTCAACATCAACAACGCAGTAAATTGCATCAAGTGCTGTTTTATATTGAAACGTTGCTGAATACGAATAAGTTTGTATCAGGAGTAAGACTATCGTTGGATATTGATCCTTATGATTTTAGCTAATCCCCTAGTCAATATTGCAAAATTTCAGTAGAATTATCAGTTGCTTAAACGTTTTATATTATTTATTCAGTTAGGAAATTGTTGTGGCACAACGAGATTATGTTTCTAGAAGTTCATCGCCGCGTAAAAGGCAACAAAATAGTGGTAAGAAAAAACTGTTAGTTACCCTTATTTTAGTTATTGTAATTGTATTCGCAGTAGCATTGTTCTTTCTAAAAGAAAGATCACCAGTTAATCAACAGGAAATAACAGCTGATCCAGCAGTGAATACTTCGACTACTACCAAGAAAAGTGCGTTGCCGAGTCGTCCGGAAGAGGTTTGGAGTTATATTAAACAACTTGAAACAAGAGAAGTGCCGGTTGATGATAATGTATCGTCAATTTCAAAAAATGTTCAGTTAACTGATGAGCAAAAGAAAATTTTATTACAGTTGGAACAGGAAAAATTAGCGGAACAGAAAGCACAAGCACAAAAAGCTCAGGAACAGGCAAAATTACAGCAGGAGTTAGCAAAAGCCCAACAAGAGCAGGCAAAACAGCAGGCTATACAACAGCGTCAAGCTGAAAAAGAGAGAAATGCGAATAGACAGCAGAGTCAGTCTATAGCACCAGCAAAAACTGTGGTGTCCGAAGCAAAAACAGCAGATAACAGTCAAAGTAATAAAAATGCAGATAAAAGTGGTAGAAAATATGGCTTGCAGTGCGGTGCATTTAAAAACAAACCTCAAGCGGAAAATTTACAGGCACGTTTAGTAATGAGTGGCTTTAATGCTTTTACTAAAAGTTCAGCAGACTGGACACGTGTTTTTGTTGGACCGGTTGACAGCTACAATACCGCAGCAAGTAATAAATCTGCTCTTGCTGGGAAAGGTGTAGATTGCGTGGTTGTCGGAATGTAATAGGAAAAAATGATTTACAATTGGGAAGAGTGTTGGCGTCAAAACCAACACTTTTTTGTTATTTGTTATATTCGATTTTGATAGGAAAAGGAGAAGAAAAAATACACAAAAATTTATTGAGCTATGAATTTACTTGTATTTTGAAAAAGCCCATATAAATATATTGTAAAGGTGGAAATAAATGTATTTAGATGATTAAAAGGCATTATGAAAATAAATAAAGAGATAGCTCAAAAAATTGTGTGGCGCACAATGAAGATTATTCCCTATTCGGTTAATGTAATGGATGAGAATGGGGTGATTATCGCTTCAGGCAATGCCTCTCGTTTGAACCAACGTCACACTGGTGCTGTTCTGGCGATTAGAGAAAATCGGGTAGTGGAAATTACGGCAGAATTGGCAAAATTATGGAATTTTGAGGCGCAAGAAGGGATCAATCTACCAATCAATTATCAAGGCAAAATACTTGGTGTTGTCGGCATTTCCGGTAAACCTGATGAGGTGAAGCCATTTGCGGAATTAGTGAAAATGAGTGCGGAATTGATTGCTGAGCAGGCATTTGTGCTTGAACAGGAGCGTTGGCATCATCGCTATAAAGAAGAATTTATATTGCAATTATTAAATGGAGTCCAGAATACAGATTATTCCGCACAGCAAGCTGCTTTTTTTGCTATTGATTTAACTAAACCTTATACTGTTATAATTATTAAATTAATAGATTCAACAAAAGTAGATTTACAGGAATTGATTAATTATTTGGTACAAATTCAAAATGAGCAGGAGCTTCATTTTGTTCTGCTTTCTTTTGAATCTGTTGTTGTGTTGAGTGCCAATCCTCAGGTTAAAAATCGCCAATATTTATATAAATTATTGCCACCGAATAGTGATACTCATTGCTATAAATTTGCAGTAGGAGCAATGAGAACGAATGATATTGATCTATCTTTTTCTTACAAAACAGCGGTTAGTACATTAGCGTATGGGCAGCGTTTTTTTCCGAAACGAAATGTTTATTTCTTTGAAGAATATAAATTGCCGGTATTACTGGATGAATTATTACAATCGTGGCAAGTGTCTGAATTGATTAAACCTATACAAAAGTTATATCAAAAGGATAATTCCCATCAATTACGAAAAACATTACAACAATATTTTTTCTCAAATTGTGATCCGACACGCACTGCTGCAGAACTCTTTATTCATATCAATACATTACGTTATAGGCTGAATAGGATTGAGCAAATAACAGGCTTGTCTTTCAATAAGATAGAAGAGCTTTTTATCTTATATCTCAGTACATTATTACAACGATAATTGTATTTTTATACAAATTATTGACTATAAAAACATATTTTATTGTTATTTTAGATAATGTATTTTTTTTAATACGGTTAAATAATGCCTGTTGGATGCAATATAACAAAGGAGGCTTCTATGACAGGTGTTTCTCTTATTATCAGTTTTATCATTGCGATTATGGTAATGATCTGGATGATTGCTAAATTGAAAGTTCATCCGTTTTTAGCTTTGATGAGTGTTTCTTTAGCGTTAGCATTATTGGCTGGAATACCGCTAAATAAAATTCCAACTATGATAGGAGATGGATTTAGCGGAACATTCAAAAGTATCGGTATTGTTATTATATTTGGTGCGATTATTGGTACTGTTCTCGAGAAAACAGGTGCGGCATTAAAGTTGGCTGATATGGTGGTTAAAGTTGTTGGACAAAAAAGACCTGAATTAGCAATGTTGATTATGGGATGGGTTGTTGGTATTCCCGTTTTCTGTGATAGTGGTTTTGTAGTGTTAAACCCGATCAGAGAAGCAATACAGAAAAAAATTGCCGCTAATCCTGTTGGAACAGTAGTGGCATTGAGTGGCGGTCTTTATGCAGCGCACGTTTTTATTCCACCAACACCTGGACCAATTGCAGTAGCTGGAGGAATTGGTCTGGAACATAATTTATTATTAGTTATTGTAATGGGGATTGTCGTTTCCATACCGGTTTTAGCAGCGAGTTATCTGTTTGCAAAATATATTGGTAAACGTGTTTCTGTTAGCTCAGATGAAAAAGATGATGAGTTAATTGCTCAAAGCTATGATGAGTTGCTTAAACGTTACGGTAAATTACCGAGTGGTGGTTTAAGTTTAGCTCCGATTTTTATTCCAATTATTTTGATGGCATTAGGATCAATTACTAAAATTTTAGGTTTAAGTGGTGATGTCAGCAATTTAATTCTCTTTTTAGGTCATCCAATCCTTGCACTTGCAGTTGGCGTGGTGTTTGCTGTAATTTTTGATTTTCCATTCAGGAAAAGCGAACGAATTTGAACAATTAACTAATGATACATTAAAAATTGTTGGTCCGATTTTGTTTATCACCGCAGCTGGTGGAGTGTTGGGTAAAGTTATCGTTGAAGCTGGGTTTGTTGAGTATATTAAGCAGAATGCCATTGCTATCAGTACTGCCGGTATTTTCTTCCCATTTTTGATCTCTGCAATTTTGAAAACTGCACAAGGCAGCTCTACAGTTGCAATGATTACAACTGCTGCGATTATGGGAATGTTTAATGCGAATGATTCCTTGATGAACACTTTGGGTTTAGCTTCTGAAATTGCTGCAGCCTTGACTGTAATGGCAATTGCTGCGGGGGCAATGTGTGTTTCTCACGCAAATGACAGTTATTTCTGGGTAGTGACCAACTTTAGTAAAATGACTCCGCAACAGGGTTATCGCACACAAACAGCGTTGACTTTCATTATGGGATTTGTTGGTATATTAACAGTTTATGTATTATCCCTCATCTTGTTGTAACTAAGGAACTAATATGAAAATAGTGATAGCCCCCGATTCATTCAAAGAAAGTTTGACTGCATTGCAGGTTGCGCAAGCAATAGAAATTGGGTTTAAAAAAATCTTTCCCGATGCGGAATATGTCAAAGTGCCGATGGCAGATGGTGGTGAAGGTACAGTGCAATCTCTGATTGATGCTTGGAAAGGGCAATCAATGGTAACGGAAGTTACCGCTCCTTTGGGTAATAAAGTATTGGCTAAGTGGGGGTTATCTGCTGATAGGGAGACTGCCATTATTGAAATGGCAGAGGCTTCTGGGCTACATCTTGTAGATGAAAATAAACGAAATCCTCTTATTACTAGTAGTTATGGCACAGGTGAATTGATTAAAGCTGCATTAAATTTAGGTGTAGAGAAAATTATTTTAGGTATTGGAGGCAGTGCTACAAATGATGCAGGTGTTGGAATGTTGCAGGCATTAGGAGCCGCATTTTTAGATAATAAGGGGAAACCGTTAGTAGCAGGTGGTGCAGCGTTAAAACGATTGTCTAAAATTGATCTGTCTACTTTGGATCCAAGATTGGCAATAACACAGATTGAAGTGGCTTGTGATGTGGATAACCCGTTATGTGGTGAACGTGGTGCTTCGGCAGTATTCGGTCTCCAAAAGGGGGCTACAGTGGCTATGATTAAAGAATTGGATGCAGCCCTCTTTTTCTTCTCGCAAAAAGTAGAACAGCAATTAAATAAGGATATTGCCAATATTGCAGGTGCCGGTGCTGCTGGTGGTATGGGAGCAGGGTTACAATTATTACCTAATTGTCATCTTAAGTCAGGTGTTGACATAATTATCGAAGCAACAAATTTAGCGGAAGTAATGATAGATGCTGATTTAGTGATTACCGGTGAAGGCAGGATGGATAGCCAAACAGTGTATGGTAAAACACCGGTTGGTGTAGCAAAAACGGCAAAACGTTTCAATAAAGCAGTGATTGCCATAGTGGGATGTTTACGAGCAGATTATGAAGTGGTTTATGATGCCGGAATTGATGCGGTTTTCCCAATTATTCGTAATGTAGCTTCATTGTCAGATACTTTGGCACAAGGACGAGAAAATCTGATTTCCACCGCTCAAAATGTGGCAAAAATATTGAAATTGAAGATTTAAGATTAATATCGAAATATCCCTAATTTGTTCAATTAGGGATATTATGGGGTAGTGATTGATTTTGCATAAAGGTAAAACAAAAGAAGAGAATGAATTTTTCGAAAAAAGTTTAATGAAAACAAAAAGTTGAATGAGTTTTGTTGAAAATTTTGTGCAAAATAAAAAGGAAATGAAAATGAGCAGAAATGGGCAAAAATGGCAATATATTTTGCATAAAGTGATCACCATTTAAAACGATTTTAAACCATTTTTAAAAAATGATGATCACATTAAAAATTAGAAGTCCCTATACCCTCTAACAACCTGCCCAATAACAATCAATGAATTAGCTTCATCCCACGTCAAGGCAATCGGCTGATACATTGTGTTGTCACTAATCAATTTTACACCGTTAAAGTCAAATTGAATTTTTTTGACCCACATCGCCCCTTGATGATTAATAACAAAAATTTTGCCTTCTTGTAAGCGTTTGTGTGTCATATTAACAACAATATCCTCGTTGTCTTTAAGCGTCGGATACATACTATCTCCCCTGACACGGAACATTGCTAACTCGTCGGCTCTAAACCCACGCTCTTTAACCCAGTCCGCCTCAATCCTTGTGTAATCAGGATTGCGCTCCTCATCATTGATGCGCCCAAAACCTGCAGATACAAAAATATTACGATAATCAGCAATATAATAATCATCTGACAACAGATTGATTTCTGTTTTTTCGGCATCTTGTTGCTTGTCTGTTAATTCAGTCCCTATAGCTAGCCACTCCAAACTGACATTTGCAGCTTGAGCGATGCTAATTAAATTTGTCCTGGACGGATCAGCCTCTCCCTTAACCCATCTAGCCAAGGTTGCTTGAGCAACACCAACTGCTCTAGCGAACTCACTTAAATTATCATTAAAGTTTTTTTCTGCGATAAATTTCATCCTTTTTGAAAAGGAATCATCGTAAATCTTTGCCTTACTCATCTTTTACGCTCTTATTGATTTATGAGTAACCGTAAAACATACACCTAACGATTTGATTTATAAGAAATTTAATCTTAAAAGATAAATTATTCTTAATATCTAAACTTTTACGGTTGACTAAATTAATCTTTTACGGTTTAATACACATATCGGATGTACAAAAAAGGTGTATTAAATGATCGTATTAGAAAGTTTAAAAAAAACCGCTCACGACTGGGATAAAGCGGACATTGTTTATGCGCTGCGAAAAAAAGGCTGGACACTAAGATCATTAGCAAAAGAAACTGGTGTCAGTTACAGCACATTACGTTCTGCCTTAGACAAGTCTTATCCAAAAATGGAGGTCGTTATTGCAAGCGCCATAGGTGTTGATCCGGAAATAATCTGGACGGAACGATACGCGAGACGCCGATTCAGACCAACACTAAAAATCAATAGATAATAAACCAGCTTTTAAGTTTAGAAAAGAGTTATTTTTATGAGTGTATTAACCTTAAAAGAGTTTTACTCGGTCAAAGAGCTTACCTGCTTTAATCTTAAAAGTTTACCGAGTGCAGCAAAAAATATTATCAGCAAAGCTCAGCGTGAACAGTGGGCGAAAAGAAAAAGAAGCGGTCGAGGTGGTGGATATGAGTATAAATTATCATCGCTACCCCAAGATACGCAGAACGAAATAAAAGATAAATTTGCAAGAGTTGTTGTCAACAAAAAGCCAACAGCTGTCAAAGTAAAAGTTAATGTAGATACCTTAACTGACAAACAAAGGGAAATTGCTGATGCCAGAATGGCAATCGTCATTTATGTACAGGAATTGGAAAAAGCAATGCCTCGGTATAAAGCGATTGCCTATTTTTGCGAACAAGCAAAAGCCGGAAATTTACCAGCTCACATCCAAAACTTAATTACAACTGCCAATGCAAGAAATAAAAATGGCAACAGTCAACGCACATTATCGGCAAGAACACTTAACCAATGGGTGCTTGATTACGATAACAGTAATAATGCGGTAGAACGCCTAGAAAAACTTGCACCGGCACAACGACAAGCAAAAACGCTTGCCGAGCTGTATTGGTTGCCTGATTTCCTGGCTGTGTACCGTAATACTAACGGTGTCAACATTGCCGAAGCCTATGCGCAATATATCTCGCAAGCGGCGGAACATTATGCAGATCAACCTTATATGCTTGAAATTTTGCCATCGCTCTCTGCTGTAAGACGTGGATTGAAAAAACTTAACCCATATATGCGGGCAATCGGACGTAAAACAGGCGCGGAATTACGTGCATTAAATATCTATGTAAAACGCGACTGGTCAGTATTAAGAGCAAATGACGTATGGGTGGGTGATGGACATAGTATGAAAATGAAAGTGGCTCATCCTGATCACGGTCGCCCATTTATCCCTGAATTAACCTTAGTAATGGATACCGCAAGTCGCTATATCGTTGGTTGGTCGGTATCGCTTGCTGAAAACTGTTTGGCGGTAGCCGACGCAATCCGCTACGGTGTCGAAAAACACGGTATCCCGGCAATTTACTACTCAGATAACGGTGGTGGTGAGAAAAACTGGATGTTAGATGCAGACATTACAGGGATTTTGCCGAGATTAGGGATTAATCACCAAACCGGGATACCAGGCAATCCACAAGCACGTGGGATTATTGAACGTGTAAACCAAACTTTAGCGTTACGCATTGCTCGCCAATTTGCCACTTATCACGGCACAGGAGCAGACCGTGAAACAGTACGCAAAACCTCAACCGCTGTCATTAGTTTAGACAAGGCTTTAAGAGATGGACGAACCGAATTAACCGATAAACAGCAGTGGGCAAAAGGCAAATTGCCAACTTGGCAACAGTTTATTGATGCGGTGCAAATTGGGGTGGATTGGTACAACAACGAGCATATCCACCGTGAAATCGGTATGACGCCCGCTCGTAAACGTCAACAGTTATTAAATGATGACGACATTATTAGAGTTACGCCGATTGAAGCTCGCGATATGTTTAGACCGCAGGTGTTGCGTGTAGCACAACGTGGTTGGGTATCACTCTTTAACAACGATTACTTTAGTCAAAAATTGCTGGATGTTGACGGCGAAAAAGTGGTTGTTGCGTTTGATATACACGATGCAAACAGTGTGATTATCCGCAAACAAGACGGCACTTATCTTTGTGAAGCTATCTGGAACGGTAATAAACGTGCCGCATTTGCTGAAACGTTTGTGGATAAAGCTCGCAAAGAACGTCATCAACGCCGAATGAAACTTAAACAAGAACAAGTCGATGAAATCAGAGCGGAAGCCAATCCAGTTATTACGATTGAACATCAACCAAGTACTGATTTATTGCACAGTTTAAACCAAGTCATAAAACAGAAAAACGAAGAACGGGTCGCAATACTGCCGTCCGAGCTTGAATATCAACGCAAAAAAGCAATGGGAGCATAAAGATGAAAATACATTGCATGAAAAACGAGAAGAAAAGGGAGCCGGCATTGCGTGTACCTCGTTATAAATATCTTGCTGTGTTATCTGAACTACTTGATTGCTTAGAACAGATTGACGAACCGAAACGCGATGAATTTTTAAAATTAGCGATGATTGCACGATTAATGACATTAGAACCAGGTGAACAATTAGTGCTAACGCTGGATGGAATAGAACTCATTATTGAATTGGTATAACTCAAAAAGGACTACAAGATGAAAGAACAATTACTGCATTATATGGAGCAAACAGGCGCAACGCAAACCCAAGTTGCCAAAGCACTCGGTAAAAGCGTTGCCGTAATTAACCAATACCTAAAAGGCACTTATCAGGGGCGCACTGATGAGGTAGATGATGCTGTTAAACGCCTGCTCGAACGCCATAAAGACAAAGTGATTGAACGCAAATTTAACAGCAAATTTGTGATGACCTATGCCGCACAATGCTGTCAAGACGTCGCACGTTTTGCCCATACCGATGGCGATATCAATGTTATCACCGGTGCGGCGGGGCTGGGTAAAACACAAGCATTAAAAGATTATGTTAGACAAAATCCCGATGTGGTAATGATTGAGGTTGAGCCAAGTTACTCGCCAAAAGTGTTACTAAAAACAATCTGCCAAAAAATCGGGGTGAATGACACCGGCTTAAATCACGAATTGTTTGAGCGTATAAAAGGCAAATTATGTCAAGGTAGGCTGTTGATTGTAGACGAGGCAGAGCTATTAAGCACAAAAAGCCTAGAGTATCTACGCCGTATCAATGATCTCACCCAATGCGGTGTGGTGTTAGCCGGAATGCCTCGCCTTATCGTAAATCTAAAGGGTAAATATGGCGAATTAGCCCAGCTTTACAGCCGTGTGTCATTAGCGATTGATCTCGGCAATGCCCTCAACGAAGAAGATATTGCCAAACTGGCAGAAAGCGGCATCGGCACAGCCCAATTTAACGACCAACTCTACAAAGCAAGCAAAGGCAACGCCAGACGCTTAAACAAATTAATGCGTGGGGTTATTAGATTATCCGAAATGCACCAACGCCCAATCGATGAAACCCTAATCAATAGTTATGCCGATATGTTAATCCACTAAGGAGGACAAAATGACGAAAAACCAAGCCAGACAAGCCATTTTAAATGTTGCCTACGCCTTAAGACGCGAGGGCGTAAAAATCATTAAAAGCACTACAGGGCGTTACCCGACAATGATTGTCCTCTGCCCAAGCGAACGGCTAAGAGCAAAAAGTGTTGAGGTCAAAACGAAATATAAAGGGATTGAGCAAACGTGGAATGTCGCCAACGAAAGCGGTGTGAGCGTGTATTGGTAGGAGGAATTATGGCACGCCGTCAAAAAATTTATGCCGTCTATAAGGGAGAGCAAAATTTAGCAGACGGCACAGCAGATGAATTGGCACAAAAACTGGGGGTGAAACGTAATTTTATCTACAAAATCAACAACAAACACTACTTAGCAAAATATAGCGACAAAAACACAAGATTAATTGCAATCAAAATTGAGGATTAAAAATGCAGGAAAACATCAAAAAAATTTACCGCAGTAACAAAAAATTATTTGAACGGCATTGTTATTTATTTGCAATAAAAGCAGCAAATTCCCCAGAGGCGCTAGTTGAGGCGCTTACAGAAGGTATACACCATTTTGAAGTGAAGAAATTTACCGGCTGGGTAGAAGTGAGAGCGGTATTAAATAACCAAATGACAGTAACAAAAAACGAGGAGAAAAGAAGATGGCACTAAAAACCAGACTAAAAAGCGACACCGTGCGCTACACAACGCGTGAAGAAGTCGAAACCGCCATTAAAGAAGTGGGTGATTTACAGCGTGAATTACAACGTGTTGCCACTCATCAAAATGATGAACTGGCGGCAATTACCGAAAAATACGCACCACAAATTGCCGATTTACAGGCGCAAATCAAGCCATTGCAAAAAGCGATTGAAATTTGGTGTGAAGCCAATCGTGCTGAACTCACCAACAACGGCAAAACAAAAACGGGCTCGTTTAATACTGGGGAAGTCCAATGGCGACAACGCCCACCAAGTGTATTAATTCGCAAGGCGGAAGATGTCTTAGAACGTTTACGCCAGTTAGGCTTAACTCGCTTTATCCGCACCAAAGAAGAGCCGAATAAAGAGGCAATGTTAGCAGAGCCAGACATTGCAGCCACTGTAACAGGGATCACAATTAAAAAAGGTGTTGAAGATTTTGTGATTACGCCATTTGAGCAAGGGGGGCAGTGATGTTTAAACGATATTTTACGTTTGAAAAAGTAATGTCTGCATTATTTCTCACGTTTAGCGTACTGTCAGTCCCTTTTTTCATTATGAATTTTAAAGTGGGCATTATTTGTTTTCTTGATGCAATTTTGTTCCTGTTTTGGATTGTATGGTATGAAGTCCGAAATTTAAAAGACTGGGGGCGTCAAAATGTCGAACAGCTTGTGCAGAGTGCTGAAGCTACTGCTCGAGCTGCTTATAAATTAAAGAACACACAGGCAGAAAATTATTTATTAATGGTAAAGAGGTGAAATAAATGGATGTAAATATCTTAATTTTTTTGATTGGGATTTTAGTTTTGATTGGTTGGATCTGTTGGTTAACAACGAAATTATAAAGCCCTTTTCAACACGCTTTAAAGCCGATTTAAGGCGTGTTTATAAAGTGTTTTAACTACAAAACAGGAGCAAAAATGCAACAAACTTATCAAGAAGCAGCCGAAAGTGCGGCAATGCTAGAGCGTGCAGGGAGTTACGGCGAAGCGGCAATTTACTGGCAGCGTGCGTCAAGTTTAGCTAAGAAAGAGATTAACTGCAAATGGGCGTTAAACCGCAGCCAATTTTGTAACCGAATGAAAACAAGACCGTTTAAGGGGGCGTAATGATAAATAAATACCTGGTAAGAGTCTATGGCGTGATTGAAATCGCAGTAGAAGCCGAAAGCATTGAGCAAGCAGCGGAATGTGATTTAAGCTGTCTAGATCTGAACGCAATGCCTCATCACATTACCGAAATTGCCGAGATTGTGGAGATTGAAGAACTATGACAACACAAAAACAAAACGAGCTAGCATTAAAGCTCAATGTGATGATCGGACAACTGCAACAAGCAATGCAAGCGATTAACACAGGCAACTATATCGCCGCAGGTGTGTATCTGGATCTGGTGCAAAATCAACTGCCAAAGGCAAGATGGCAAGTAAGGGGCTAAAGATGAAAATAACAGATGATGAGATTTTAGCGTATATCTGGGATGAAACACTAGGTAGGGTTGCTCGAAATGCAGTTATACACTATATGGGGCATAAGCTAGGCACTTATGACATTAATGAGTTAAGAGATGATGATGTTGAGCTGATCGCATTGTTACATCGCACTAACCTTTATGCTGGTGCGACATTAAGTAAAAGCCAATTTAGAGTACGCCTTAACCAACTGGTTAATCAAGGAAGAATATTACCTAGATTAGGCAAAGATAGTAAAGCTTTTGTGATCAACGCAGATGTCAAAGCCGTTGTAATCAGTGCAATTACATTTTGGCAAAATGCAGGGCTACCATTTGATTATACCGATGAAACAAGAACTTGTATGAGAACAATCCCCGCTGAAAGCATTAATGTCTTTAATTTAACCACAGCGTGTTATCGATTACTTAGATGCGAATATCCAATTTATCAAATGAAAGGGGAATAAAAATGAAATCCTTTACCTTAGTTTTAACGGCAACCTTTGATTTTCGTGATGATGAGACAGCTGAAATAGGTATTCAGTGGTCTATCGAGCAAGGGAAAATGTTATCAGAAGCACCCAAAAAGCTAAATTTTACGATTAGGAAATTGATGAAAGATTGCATTTACGCATTGCCTATTTTATCCCATTTTTTTGAGAAGTTTAGCCAAGAGATGCAAACCGTTACGGCTACTGCAAGCGTGAAGTTTGAAGGGGAAAATGAGGACTGGCAACTGGCTTTTTCCGCGTCAGAAAAAAACGAAGCAAACGAATATATCCAAGGATTGCTTTTTGGATTGCTAACACAGAGAAATGAACTTTTGCGAAAGATAAAGTTATTGGAAAAGGAATTGTATTAACGCTCATAAACAGGGGAAAGCAAATGAAACATAACATTGATCTAAAAAATGATTTTGATACTGCTGTATTAGCTTTTATCAAAACGGTTTATATCCAATCTAAATATGATAAAGATAAAGTGCGGGTTTTATTTGCTGATGAGGTGGTTGAAGCAGTTATGCAAGTGGTTGATATAACAGAGAGAAATAAGGAGTAAATAATATGCCAAATTGGTGCGTAGGTGATTTAAAAATCAGAGGTAAAGTTGAAAATATTGCTCAATTTTTAACTGAATGTATTGAAGGCTGTACCGTACTAGGGGGTGACTCTAACTATTTAGAGGTTGAAAATATTAGAGGACAAATCATTAAAGGTGCAGGGCGAGTTTATTGTGATAACTCAGATGGAGTGATTGGGGGGCGTAGATCATCTGAAAATTACGTGTTCGTTATCCCTATCATTGCGGCGTGGAGATTAGGAGAATCTGAACTAATTGAGTTAAGTACACGTTTTAACGTTGATTTCCGTTTTTATGGCTTTGAAGGAGGAATGCCATTTAATCAGGAACTAGAGGTGGTAAAAGGCAAGGTAACGTTAAGTAAGTGTATTGAATTTGATGATTATACTTGGGAATGTCCTTGCCCAAGACTTGGTGGGTAAATTTAGAACCCATTTACCGCCCTTTGGTTCAGAGGGCGGAATAATGTGTTTTAACCCCGTTTTAAAAGGAGTTTAAAAATGAAATGTAAATGCCCTGCGTGCGGGGCGGTGTTGTCGTTAGATGTGTTGTTGCAACACGAGCAAGCGAGCCTTGCGGTGATGAATGCCTTATCGCTCAATGGTGAGTTTGGACGCTTAGCAGTGCAATATTTAGCCCTATTCCGCCCTGAAAAATCCGCACTCACAATGGATCGCTTAGCGAAACTACTCAGTGAGTTGGTTAGCGAAGTGCAAACCGGACAATTTTACCGCAATGGACAGAGCTATAACGCCCCGCTTGAATGCTGGATTGACGGCTTAACCATTGTGCTGAACAGTCGCCATAATATCAAACGTCCGCTGACCTCACACGGCTATCTCTATGAGGTAATGACCAAATGGCAACCAAAAAACAGCAACAATATGATGAACGGACAAATAAATAACCAATCCGCATCGCGACCATTTAGCAGCAAAACCGGCAAAGCCTTGCAAAATTTAGCGGAGTTTGCCAATGGCTGACGAAAAATGGCTAAAACGAACCGTAGCTCAAGGGTTGGGAAAATTGGTGGTGTTACGCCTTGCCAACCAACCGCCCGAAGAGATGATCAAGGCTACGGCAGAAGTGTGGGTGCAGGTGATTTTAAGCCAACGCCTTTATGGCGGCTGGCAAGAAAAAGAGGATAAATGGCGAATTGAACAGGCGTTTATGCGGTTATGTGCAGAATGTGAGCGTTTCCCCGCCCCGAAAATGCTCTTAGACCGTCTGCCCAACCGAAAAATAGCGGAATTACCGCCACCAGAGCCAAAACCGCTCACCCCGGCACGGCGAGAACAACTGGCGAAAATGTTTGCAAAACTAAAAGGAGCAATCAATGTTGAATAATGCTTACCGTAAACGGCTGATAGCGTTGGTACATATCGGCAAAACACAACTCAAAATGGACGAAGCAACCTATCGCCTGTTTTTGCAAAACACCGTAAACAAAAACAGCTGTAACGAAATGGATCAAACGGATTTGCACAACGTATTACAAACAATGGCAAAAATGGGAGCAAAAGTACAACTGCCGTTTTGGCAAAATCGCCCCAGCCCAAAGGCGGATAAAAAGCTCTATCTTGCCAAAATTACCGCACTATTGGCGAAACATCACTTACCGCCACAATATGCAGACGGCATAGCAAAACGGGCATTTAACATCGACCAAGTGCAATGGCTGACTGTTTGGCAGTTGAAAAAAGTGATCCAAATGTTGTCGGTGTATGACCGTAAGAACAAGTTGTAATTTATTTTGCATAAGTATAAATTAAAGGCTCGGTTGAAGCCTTTTTAGTGGAGATAATATGAAAAAATTAATATTTGTAATGCTATGTAGTATGCTTTCATCGTCTGTTTTTGCAATGACAGATGAGGCAAAAAATGAATTAACAAAAGCATTGCAAGGAGATTATCAAACCTTAAGAAATGTAGCGTTTGCGATGAAAAATGGTTCTTTCGGACACGATAAAAATCCGATTGCAGGGTGCGCATTGCGTAAAATAATTTTAATAGTAAACCAAGGCGAAACAGATGCTGGTGATTATAGCAATGAGTATGTAGATTGTAAGGCATTATCACCAAGTGATGCTGAACAAGCTTGGAAAACCACCTTACAACTTTTGCCTACAGTATTAAAAGCTAAATCAAATTAACATTTAATCCCAGCATAAAGCTGGGATTTTTTCTGTCTATTAAAAAAGTCTAAAAGTGAGTTTTTAGGAAATCCTATGTTTTAATAGCCTCCAAACAACATCTTAGGAGGGCTTAAATGGATCAACTAACACTTAATGATGTGCGTCACTGCTTGCCGGAAGTGGTGCTGGAGATGATTGATGTGCTGGGTTTCGCCGACACACAACAAGTGATCGACAAATTTGGTGGCACACGGCTCTATTTTATGGATAAAGCACGCTACTATAAATTAATCAAAGAAACCATAAATGAAAATGTCGCCAATAAAATGCGTGATTTTTTTCGCACTGAATCCGTTTATATCCCCCGCTGTGATGTTGCCTTGCGGTTATTGCGTAATATGCAATTTAAAGCGGAATATGACTGTCTGGTGGATAGCGGAGTGAGCGGCAGAATGGCAATGGTGCAACTCTGTCCAAAATATAATATCACTGACCGCACCGGCTGGCAGATTTTAAAAGGGCATTGGCAGCAAGCCTATCAACAAGATTTGTTTTAGTACGGTGCTGAAATACCGCGCCGGTCCTCTCCTCTGTTTTTGTCAGAAAATACCTTAACGATTAATCAGTTGAGGTATTTTTTATGTCTTTTCCAATCTCATTAATTGTGGTGCATTGCAGTGCCACACAAAACGGCAAATCACTGCGTACCAAAACACAGACTGCCGCACAAGTCATTGATGGTTGGCACGCCAAACGTGGTTTTAAACGTCGTGCCAATCCGCCTATGTTTAACTCACATTTGCAACACATCGGCTATCACTTTGTGATTGATGTTGATGGTACCGTCGAAACCGGTCGTCAAATCGGTGAAATCGGCGCACACGTCAAAGGGCATAACGCCGGCTCAATCGGCATTTGCTTAGTTGGCGGCGTCACCATCGACGGCAAAAATTACGGACGCTACACCACCAAACAGTGGCAAGCATTGCACCGCTTATTGCGTGAGTTAGAAGCCAAATTCCCGCGTGCAAAAATCTGCGGACATCGTGACTTAAGTCCAGATCTCAATGGAGATGGCAAGATTACGTCAAATGAGTGGATTAAAGACTGCCCTTGTTTTGATGTTTGGAGCTGGCTTGATAGTGAGCAAGTGATTAACCCAGACCATCTATTTAAGGAGTGACGATGACGATTAATACATTATCTATCATTTTGACTGTATTGATAATCGGCATTTGTTTTGAGGTTGGCAAAGCGATTGGGGCTTATCTTGTAGATGAAATCCGGTGGTGCTATCAACGTCGGCAGCTCAAAAAGCGAGGTAGCAAAAAATGAAACTGACGGAATTAATCACTAACGATAACGGTCGCCTAAGCACCACCGCCTTTATCCAGTTTTTTGGTGCGGTATTAATGGCGGGCGTCCTGACTTATTGCGTCTATCTCGACCGCAGTTACACGCCCGAACTCTTTATGACTTTCGCCATTTTTTGTGGCGGGGGCGTGGCGACTAAAGGGTTTGCCAATGCGATTAAAAATAAAGGGGGTAATTAATGTGGCAACTTTACGCATTAGCTGTTTTTGTCGCTGCATTTGTGGTCGGTTATCTGCACGCCCGCTGGCAGGGTAAAAAAATCGCAGAACAAGCAAAACAGATCGAACAAGTACAAGCCGAAGCCAAAGCGATTGCGGAGGAATTAGACAATGCAGAACAACGTAAAAAGATTGAGCAAGCTAACCGCCGTCTTACTGCTCACGGCGTTGATGAGCAGTTGCAGTCAAAAGGCTGGTATCGTGAGGATTAGCGGCTGCGCCTCGTTTGGTTTGATCTATCCAAGCCGTAAAGACACAGACGATACCAAACGCCAAGTGTTAAATCATAACCTCACTTACGAGCGGGTGTGTGGAGGGCAAAATGGATCTGCAAATTAGCGGCGAATGGGTCTTTAACGGCGTGGTGTCGATTGCGGTTACCTTTGTAGGGTTTTGGCTACGCTCGGTCAAAGAGGAACTCAAAGAGCTAAAAAGTGAGTGCAAAGATATCCGCAATCAATATCAAACCAAAGAGTTGGCGAAAGTGCAGTCTACACACACGGATAGCATTTTGGCAGAAATCAGGGATGAGCTTAAAGCAATGAATCACAAATTGGATAAAAAGGTGGATAAATAATGTCAGCAAGAATGCAAAAACGGTTAATGCAGCAAAATACAAATGCCAAATTGGACGAATTACTGGATTTGAGCAAGGAAGCCAACCGCAAAATTGACCGGATTGGTGAGCGCGTTGATAACATCGACCACCGCTTATCCTCGCTTGAAATGCAGGTCGGCAAAGTGACCACCAAAGCCTTTGTCGCCGGCGGTTTAGGTGGTGCGATTGTGACCGTCGGGATTGAGTTAATTAAAGCAAAATTTGGAGGCTAATAATGGCGCACGATGCACAAACTAAGGCATTTGTCCGCCGTTATTATGTGTTTGACTACTTAACGTTGGAACAGGCGGCGGAAAAAGCCGGTGTTTCTTTTCCAACCGCACGCCGTTGGAAAAAACAAGCTGAAGTAATGGGCGATGATTGGGACAAGGTACGTGATGCACAATCCATCGCCGGCGGCAAAATCGAAGAAGTTGCGAAAGGAATGCTCACCCGTTTTGTGTTGCATTTTTCGAGCGTGATGGACGAGTTGGAGAAATCCGAGTTGCCACCGTCTGAAAAAGCGGAGTTATTAAGCGGCTTAGGCGATAGCTTTACCAAAATGACCGCCGCAAGCAAACGAATTTTACCCGAAGTCTCCGAGTTAGCCGTTGCACTTAAAACGGTTGAGTTATTAGGTGAATTTATCCAAGTCAACAAACCACAACTATTAAGTGAGTTTGTTGAATTACTGGATGCATTCGGTCAAGTCCTCAATAAGGAATTTAAATAGTGAATTTATTGACCTTTATTTGTGTAATTTTAGCCTGTCTCTCTGCCCGTGATGGTGGTGCGTGGGGTTGGTGGGTATTATTAGCTGTCTTGGTGAGTGATTGATGAAAAGCAAAGAATTTATCAAAGAGTTAGCCGCGTATGCGGATAGTTTACGCCAGAAACTCGAAGCCTCGTTTGACGGTTGGGATGATAATCCGAAAGCTGTCGCAGAACGGCGGGCTAAGGTATTGGATAAAGAACAGGGCTATGATTATTTTGTGAGCCACTATTTTCCGCATTATGTACGTTCTACCTCAAAATCACAGTTGCACCGCTATTTATTTGCCCGTTTACCGCAAATCTTACAGCAGTCAAAAAGCTGTTTAGATGCGATTGCCGCACCGCGGGGTGAAGCAAAATCGACGTTAGTCTCACAATTATTTACGCTCTACTGTCTGATTACGCAACAAAAACGTTATTGCTTAATCGTGATGGACAGTATCGACCAAGCCTACCCCATGCTTGAGGCGATTAAGGTCGAGCTTGAATTTAACCAACGCTTACGCATTGATTTTCCCGAAGTGGCAGGGCAAGGACGGGTGTGGCAAGCGGCAACCATTATCACCAACGCCAATCAAAAAATCCAAGTGGCTGGGTCGGGCAAAAAATTACGGGGCTTACGCCATGGGGCGTATCGTCCAGACTTGGTTGTACTTGATGATATTGAGAATGATGAACAAGTTCGCAGTCCTGACCAGCGGGACAAATTGCACAACTGGTTAAAAAAGACCGTATTACCGCTTGGCTCTGCTGACGGGAAGCTAGACATTGTTTACATTGGCACCATCTTGCACTACGACAGCGTGCTGAATCGTACCCTTGCGAGTAAAGCGTGGCATACCGCCAAATTTAAAGCGTTAATTAGCCTACCGGACAATATGGCGTTGTGGGATAAGTGGGAAGCCTTTTATCTCAATGAAGGCGAAGCGGTTGCCGATGCGTTTTATCTTGCGAATAAAGCTGAAATGGATGCAGGCTCGGAAATCTCTTGGGCTGCTCGTCCACTGCTCACGCTAATGAAAATCCGTGCCAGAGACGGACACAGCACGTTTGATAGCGAATATCAAAATGACCCAATCAGCAGTGATGACGCAATATTTGCAAATAGTATCCAGTATTGGACCACATTACCGGACAATTTAATTTATTACGGCTCACTTGATCCGTCAATGGGTAAAGCGGGAGCAAGCCGTGACCCGTCCGCGATTTTAGTGGGTGGTTATCATCGTCCAACCGGCAAATTGTATGTAGTTGAGGCACAAGTCAAAAAACGCTTACCTGATTTAATGATTGAGGATGTGATCAGGCTACAACAACAGTATCAATGTAAACGCTGGTTTGTCGAAACGGTACAATTTCAGGAATTTTTTAAGGATGAGCTGGTAAAACGTTCAGCCCAGCGTCATTGCCCTGTCCCCGCGACCGCCGTAAAACCAAACACGGATAAGATGTTACGCATTGAAAGTCTGCAACCGCATATCGCAAACGGCTTAATTTTACTGCATCAATCACAGTCAACGTTGATTTCGCAGTTACGCCATTTCCCGAAAGCGGATCACGATGACGGCCCGGATGCGTTGGAAATGTTGTGGCGGAATGCACTGACCAATTCAACACCGATTGAGTGGCACAGTTTGCAAGAGAGCGATATTGACAGCGATTTTGATGAACAGGACGAAGATTTATACAGTATTTGGCGGAGTTAATAATGGCAAAGAAAAAGCATAAACAACGGCAACAGCAAAAATTACTACAACAGAAAAATTTAGATACCGCACTACAAACGGCACGAATAACCGAAACCGGTCGGATTATTGCTGACCACCCAAGTAACAAAATTACCCCAACAAAAATGCGGGCTATCTTTGAGGCAGCGGAAAACGGTGATCTGAAAGAACAACACGAGCTTTTCGTCGATATTGAAGAACGGGACAGCGATATTGCTGCCAACATTGCCACTCGCAAACGTGCGGTACTCACCTTTGACTGGCACATCGCCGAACCTCGCAATGCCACACCGCAAGAAGAAGCATTACAGCAAGAGATTGACGAACTCTTTTACCAGATAACCAATTTTGAAGATTTGGTAATGGATTTAATGGATGCAGTTGGACACGGTTTTGTGGCGTTGGAAATTGATTGGCAGTTTATCAATGGCAAATGGCTACCGAAACGCTTTATCCACCGCCCTCAATCGTGGTTTAAACTCGACAAAGACGATACCTTATTGCTCAAAACGCCAACTAATTTTGAGGGAGAACCATTACAACCCTATAAATGGATTGTGCATACCCATAAATCACGCTCGACTCAATTAGCTCGCGTGGGGCTTTATCGCACGTTGGCGTGGCTTTATATGTTTAAACATTATTCCGTCCACGACTTTGCCGAATTTCTAGAACTCTACGGTATGCCAATCCGCATCGGTAAATATGGTGCTGGGGCAACCGAAGCAGAAAAACGCACTTTGCTGAGAGCATTAGCACAAATTGGACATAACGCCGCCGGTATTATGCCGGAGTCAATGGCGGTGGAATTGCATAATGTTGCCAATGGCGTCAGTCAAGGAAACAATCCATTTTTGCAAATGGTCGACTGGTGCGAAAAATCCATTGCTCGTTTGATTTTGGGGCAAACTTTAACCTCCGGTGCGGACGGCAAAAGCAGCACCAATGCACTCGGGCAAGTGCATAACCAAGTACGTCGTGATTTGTTGGTATCCGATGCCAAACAACTTGCACAAACTATCACACAGCAAATTATCCTGCCGTATTTGCAGATTAACATTAATCCGAATATCGACCCGATGCGGATACCGTATTTTGAGTTTGATACCAAAGAAGTCGAAGATTTAACAAAATATGCCGAAGCGTTGCCAAAATTAGTGGAGGTTGGGGTGAAAATCCCGGAACAATGGGTGAGAGATAAACTCGGCATTCCGGAGCCAGAAGAAAATGAAACGATTTTAACCGCAATTAAAACCGAGTTTAAACCTGATTTAAAAACAGCGCAAAACGCATTATCGGCACATCCGGCAGGATGTCGTTGTGGTTGTCAACAAGGGATTGCATTGTCAGCGGCAGATAATGAACAACAACTACTGGATAGTGAGCTGGATAAGGCTCTGGCAGATATTGATTTTAACGCACAGCTTGACCCAATAGTCAAACAAGTGGTTGGTGTATTGCAAAAAGCAGAAAGTTATGAAGCAGCTTTTGAAGCATTAACACAACTCTACCCGAACTTAAACAGCCAACAACATCAAGATTACCTCACAAAAGCGATCTTTTTGTCGGAATTATTAGGAGCGCACAGTGTCGGACATTAATTTTGCTTTTGGTCTTCCCCCTGAAAAAGCGATTGAATTTTTAAAACAAAAACGGCTGTTTTTAAATGGTGTTGATGTTGACGAGTTGCAATTAAGTGCGAGAGGACGAGCGGCGAAAATTGCGAATCTCACCTGTCTTGAGATGATGCAAGATATCTATCAATCATTAGCCGACGCCAAGGCGGAGGGGAAAGCCTTTGGGCAGTGGCGCAAAGACTTGCTTGGTCATCTCGCGAAAAAAGGGTGGCTACAAACGGAAAAAGTCGGGCGTAAGCAAGATACTTATATTGCCGACCCTAAAACCGGAGAGGTGTTCGGTACACCGTGGCGGCTTAATACCATTTATCGCACTAATGTGCAAACCGCTTATTCCGCACAACGTTATCAACAGCAGCGTGATAATGCGATTGACCGTCCTTATTGGCAATATTCCGCCATCGGCGACAGTCGTACCCGTCCAAGTCACGCCAACTTAAACGGACGCATATATCGTTATGATGATCCGTTTTGGCACACTTTCTATCCGCCAAACGGTTTTAACTGCCGTTGTTCGGTGATTGCTTTAAGCCAACGACAACTTGACAGCGAACATCTCACGGTAGAAACCGCCGAATTAGAAAGCTATGTTAATGAAAAAACAGGTTACCGCACCACCGGCGTGAAACTCGGCGATCAGCTGTTTACTGCCGACAAAGGTTTTGATTATCACGCCGGACGCAGTGTGTATAAACCGAATTTGGATAATTACCCCGAAGCCTTAGCCTATCAATTTGCCAAACGGGAAATGAGTGGGGAGAGTTTTAAGTTGGGTTATCAACAGCTTGAAAAAGAATATCGACAGCTAAAAACAGATTTGAATTTTAGTGGGAAATTAACAAATACCCAAATACAACAAATCAGTAACCATTTGCGACTTGAGTATAAATTTTCAGCAGGGATGTTGAATGTGACAGATAAAGCTAGACTAGGAAGCAAAACTGCTACGGTATGGCTTTCTGATGCCACTTTAATTAAACAGTTTAATAGTCGTGAAGGACAGGATTTTGATGTTGATATTTATGCAATGTTACCGGATTTAATTTATGAGCCTGATGTTATATTGAAATCAGATTCTAATGAGGCTTTAAGTAAAATATATTTTTTCAAATATATAGCTGAACATTGGCATATGGTAGTAGTGAAACATTTGAAAAATTATAATGAGTTGTTTGCTGAGAGTTTTCGTATTACTAATGAGAAAGAATTAAAAAAATTTAGAAAACAATATAAAACAATAAAATAGAACCACCGGGCAGGGCTCGAAATCACCTGCACACAATCCCCGGTACTCTTTCAACCGTTCGTTTGCGATCGTCGAGATTATCATCGCTTTTCCGGTGGCTAGAAGGGATATTACTATGATTAAAATAGAAGTCAATAATGTTGAACAACTCCTCAAACAATTAACCGCATTGAGTCAAGGCGTAGTTTATAAAGCCCCGTTAATGCGGCAAATTGCCGGCACAATGCAAACCGCCGTTGATCGCAATTTTGCGGCAGGTGGTCGTCCGAAATGGTTAGGGCTAAAAGCAAGACAAGGTAAACCGTTAATTGATAGCGGCGAATTACGCAATAGCATTAATGCTCGTTGGGACAATGATTATGCAATGGTTGGCACTAATCTGCCTTATGCCGCACTGCATCACTTTGGCGGCACAGTCAAAGCAAAGCGAGCAAAATACCTGAAATTTAAGGTTGGCGATAATTGGGTACAGAAAAAACAGGTGGCTATTCCTGCTCGTCCGTTTATGCAATTAACCGAAGCAGATGAAAAGGAGATTATTGACGATATTCAAGCCTATTTCCGGAAATTGCTTTAAAGCCGTCTAAAACGCCCATAGCGGCGTTTTTAGTCTTACCAGTACAATTTAATCATTCAAAATTTTTTAAAAAAAATTAAAAGCGATTTAAAAAGATTTAAAAAGGGTCTTAAACCTTATCCTTTCCGATTTGTTCTTTTCCTCAAAAAAACAGTGCTGCTGAAATTGTGCAGCAGGTCTGTTTTTTACCATCCGTTATGCTGTCATCCTCAACAGTAAGAGGATAAACCAATGAAATTAACTGCCATTGCTTGTAGCGAGATTAAACAGCCCAACGGACGCATTCAGCTATTCCCGTATGGTCGCTTTTATCCGTCAGACGGGCGAGCTGAGGGCAAAGGAGGCTGGTATGTAGATGATACTAATGGTTATGCACTAGCGGAACAAATCAATCAATCCAAAATCAAGATGATGATTGATTACGAACATCAAACCTTATTTATCGCCCAAAACGGACAAGGTAACCCGGCAGCAGGTTGGATTAGCAAAGCCGAATACCTCTCGGGCGAAGGTCTGTTTGCCGATGTAGAGTGGACGACAAAAGCTACCACACAGATCAAAAACAAAGAGTACCGCTACATCTCACCTTACTTTTACACCGACAATGACGGCAAAGTGCTGGAAGTCATCAATGCCGCCTTGACGAACCGCCCGGCATTGCACGAATTACACGAAGCGATTGCCACATCTCAACTTAATCATCAACAAAAGGAAAATACAATGCTGAAATTATTGCAAGCATTATTTGATTTACCTGATGCCTCCGAAGAAGTCATCAAAGAAAAATTAACGGCATTATCTGCCGAAAAAACCAAAGCAGGGATTGCACTGAGTGCTGTCTATGGCGAATTGGCGACACAACAACAAAAAGCGGTGGCGTTATCCGCACAAGAACCCGACCCAACCAAGTATGTCGCACTGTCTGAAATGAAAGCCGTACAAGATGAATTACGCACGTTAAAAGAGAGTGTAACCGCTGACAAAGTCGAAAAAATGGTCGAGGTGGCGTTATCAGAGGGGACATTACTCCCGGCACAAAAAGAGTGGGCAGTGAAACTTGGCAAAGTCAATCTACAAGCCTTATCCGATTATTTATCGGTTGCCCCGAAACACAATCTCGGAGAAAAACAAGCTAAAGGTGACCCAAATGGGCAAAAAGTCGCACTGTCTGCTGAAGATAAGCACGTCGCTAAAATGTTGGGATTGACCGAAGATGAATATATCAAAAATAAAGCATTAGGAGCATAAGCTATGACTATCGAGTTTAAAAAATCGGAAATTTTAAAAAGTTTAGATACTCAATTTCGCGCAGAGTTTAGTAAAGGGATTGCGCATATTGCACCGCAATACCCGAAATTAGCGATGACCGTGCCGTCTAACACCGCCACCAATACTTACGGCTTTATGCGTGCATTCCCACAGTTAATTGAGTGGGTCGGCAAACGTACTATCAAAAATATGTCAGCTGTTGGTATGACGCTTGAAAACAAAAAATACGAAACAACAGTTGGCGTGCCGCGTGAAGCGATTGAGGACGACCAAGTGGGCTTATTCCGCAATATGATGGCACAAGCCGGACAATCCGCCGCTGAATTGCCGGACAGCTTACTGTTTAAATTATTGTTAGCCGGCGAAAGCACCTTGTGTTATGACGGGCAAAACTTTTTTGATACCGATCATCCGTTTTATCAAGATGTGGACGGCACCAATCCGGGTACGGCACAAAGCAATATCACTACAGGCTCAGACAGCGGTGCAAAATCGTGGTATGTGTTTGATACCAACAATGTAATCAAACCGTTTATTTTCCAAGAACGCACCAAACCGGAATTTGAAGGCAAATTTGATCCGTCTAAATCCGACACCGTGTTTATGGAAGACGTCTACCTCTGGGGTGTACGTTACCGTTGTAATGTTGGTTTCGGTTTTTGGCAACTCGCACACAAAGCCAAACAGCTTAATCTCACCGCCGATAATGTGATGGCTATCCTCACTAAGATGACCACGCTGAAAGCAGATGGTGGCGCATTTGTTAATGTTCGTCCAACCACACTGGTTGTTCCACCAAGTCTTGAAAAAGCGGCATTAGACATTTGCAAAGCAGATGTGATTAACGGCACCACCAACGTGCTTAAAGGTCGCTTAGATGTGATGGTCTCCCCGTACATTATTGAATAAGGAGTAAACAATGGCGAAACGAACCGACAAAACACCTGATGCCGTCAACGATGAAGTAATGCAAGAGGATATCAATCAAAACGAAGAAAATACGGTGGATAATGCCTCAACAAAAGAGACCGAAAAAGATGGGCAAGACGCTATCAATAGCAATGTCTTTGAGCCAGTTGCCGTCGAAGTGTTGCTACGTGCAAATCATCCGCAAGAGAGTTACGGACGCATTGGGCGTCGGTTTAACAAAGATACGCCTGTTGTGATTGAGTTAAAGGACTTAAGCGGCGAGGAGGTCTTTGCCCTTGAACAAGATGCCTGGCTTGAAACAACGTATATCGGGTGATGATGATGTATGCCACAGCAGAGGACTTTGTCTTACGCATTGGTGAACAACAAGCGATTGAATTAACCGACCGTGATCGTACTGGGGAGATTAATCAACAAGTGCTTGCGGTTGCACTGGCTGATAGCAGTAGTCAGATAGATGGTTACTTACTTGGGCGCTATACCCTACCGTTGGCTAGTATCCCGGATAACTTAGTCCGCATTTGCTGTGATATTGCTCGTTATCGTTTGGTCAGTATGTCTGAGGTAACGACAACCGACGAGATTATCGAGCGTTATAAGCTCTCGCTTAAAGAGTTAGAGCAAATTGCGAGCGGTAAAATCTCACTCGGGATTGAATCTAACGAAGTGCAAACAGAAGACAGTGTTGGCGTGATGTTTAGTAATCCAGGTAACAGGATATTTAGTCGTGATAACTCAAATTGAGCAAGCGTTAATTAATCGGCTAGCACGTGGGTTGGGAAAACTGACTTATCGGGTGGATAGCTATCACGGTGAGTTAGACGATGCCACGATTGATGTGCGTCGTTTACCAGCCGTGTTAGTGACATATGGTGGCTCACGGATTGAGCGTGCTAGTGTCTCTGCTCGCGGACATCGTCACAAAAGTACAGATACGTTTGTTGCGATTGTAATGGTGCGGTCATTACGCAGCAATCAAGCTGCGCGACAAGGTGGAGTGGCGAAATTTGAGGTCGGAGCAAATCAACTGGTTTATGCGGTGTTGCGATTACTTACAAATCAAACGCTGGATAATTTAGTTGAGCCGATAAAGCCGGTTGCGGTGCGGACGCTCTTTAATCATATGGAGTTACAAAAAGAGCGATTAACGGCATACGCAGTGGAATTTGAGGTTTGCTACTCAATTCAACCGCCACTCGAAGATGGCGAATATCCACAACCAACAGATGATCCAACGCACCCAGATTATCTGTTTAATGTGTATGACGGCGAATTAACGCCACCGCATTACCTTGAGCGGATTACTGGCGTGATTACTGCCCCCGAAGCAACAACAGGGTTTGATATTAAAACGGAGACAAAAAAATGAAAGTAAAAGCGAAAAATGGCATTAAAGTGCCGAAAGAAAATAGCCCTTTTAGCTATATCGAACAAGAGCCAGTCGAAATTGAGGCAACGCTCTACTATCAACGCCGCATCGCTGATGGCGATTTAATTGTGGTCACAGAAACCACTCGCACAACACGTAAAGAGGTGAAAAATGACTAAAGTTGAATTTGACAACATCCCAACATCACTACGTAAACCGGGTGTCTATACGGAATATAACTCACGTAATGCTGTAACCACGCTCCCGACAAACGAGTCAGAAGTGTTAATTATTGCACCAATGACCACCGAGAGTGAAACGGCGTTTACCCTGCCGCAACGTATTTATTCTGACAAAGACGCAGAGGCGTTATTTGGTGCCGGCAGCTGGGCGCATTTAATGGCTCGTATTGCCATCCGTAATAACAATCTCCTTAATTTATCAGTGATGGGGTTAAAAGACCACAGCGCAGGGGTCGCAGCGACCGCAACATTGACCTTTGAGGGAACAGTCACGATGACCGGCGTGGTGACGGCAAAGATTGGTGGCGTAGATTATCAAGTCCGAGCGGATAAAACCGAAACCGATACTGCAGTGGCAAATCGTTTAATGGCGGTGATTAACGGCACGGCAGACTGTCCAGTAACGGCAAAACTCAACGAAAAAGTGTTGACATTAACCGCGAAATGCAAAGGGGAAGTTGGGAACGAATTAACACTAGCCACTCAAGTAACCGCAGAAGGCTTAACGATTACCTCCACTGCCTTTGACAGCGGAGCAACGAATGCCGAACTGGCGCCCGCGTTAGCAAGTATCGCAGGAACGCATTATCACATTATTGTTTCACCGTTTACCGATGATAAAAATGCCAAAGCACTCAAGGAGCATTTGGTTAGTGTTGCCTCGCCAACGGAAGACAAGCCGGGCATTGGTGTGATGGGGTGGCGTGACACAATGGCAGCCGGCACCACATTTACCGAAAAACTCAACAGTGAACGTTTAACGGTCGGTTGGTACAAAGGTGCGATTGAGGCAAACGCACTGATTGCAGCGGGTTATGCAGCCATTATTGCCCGTGAAGAAGATCCTGCTCGTCCATTAAATACCCTTGAGATTTTGGGGTTAACTGAGGTGGACGCAACTCAAACACCACTATTGACTGAGGTTAACCAAGCCTTATTCCACGGTTTAACGCCAATTACGGTGGTGAATCATACCGTGCAAATTATGCGTGCTTTAACCACTTATACTCGTAATCCAACCGGCGAAGACGACATTGCTTATCTGGATTTAACCACGATTCGCTCGCTTGATTATGTGCGTAAGTCGATTCAGCAACGTATCCGTCTGCGCTTCCCGCGTGAAAAATTACTCAAGCGAACCGAAATGGCGGTACGCTCTGAAATTTTAGATGTATTGCGTTTGCTTGAGGAGTTGGAGGTGGTGGAAAACGTCCAGCAAAACAAAGATAAATTGTTGGTGCAACGCAACGGACAAGATCCAAATCGTTTAGATACGGTTATTCCGTCTGATGTAGTCAACGGATTACACGTAGTGGCGAACCGTATTGATTTAATCCTATAAGCGAGGTGAGAAATGGAAAAATATGCTGGTAGTGCCGTACTGGAAGTGGACGGCAAGGAAATTGAAATTGTGGAGTTATCCGTTACCAAAAATCCTGGTCGTAAACTAGTTAAAGCCATGAACTCAAAAGGACGGGCTAGAGGGTACGCACAAGGGATTGCAACGTGGGAGTTGTCATTAACCGCAGTAAATCCGCTTGACGATACATTAGGGATTGATTGGTGGGCGATAGACAATGCCAAAGTGACTGTGTATCCACTGGGACATAATGAGCAACGCACCTCTTATGTGGAATGTTTTGTCACCGAAGTGGGTGAAAAATACACGGTAGATAATGAAGAGATGATTGATATTAAGATGTCCGCGTTAGATGAGGTGAAAGAATAATGGACAAGTTATTACTGGGTATCACTTACCAGAACCACGTGCATTATCACTTTGATGTTCTCCCGTTGACGCTAGCGGGAGAGTGCCAAGCGATGGAGGTTATCGAAAATTTAGGCTTGCATGATATTGATACGCTCAACTATCAACAACAACGCCTCGTTGAGTTAGCCTATCTTGCACAACAAATGACGATTGAGGGTATCCCGCGCGATGTCTTAACGCCAGAGTTTTTGTTTAATGCACTCACTACCGATGACTATGTGTTGATCAATGAAAAAATTGCCGACATGCGAAAAAAGCGTATCGACGCTGGGGCAAACCAAGCGAGCAACAGCGTCGACTAAAGCGACGCTATGTGTTACGTGATGCAGTAAAAAATTATCAACTTATCACGGTGTTACTTGCCAAAATGGGCTTTACTGCTGCACAAGTGGCGCAAATGAGTGTAATTGAGGCGCAAAGCTGGTTAGCTGTTTATTTGGAAAGTCAAGGGATTAAACCAGTAACACAGGGCAATACAACACATTACATTATTCAACGTAAAAAGAGGGCGTAAGCCCTTTTTTTATAAGATTTAAATGACGTTTAAATGAGGTTTAAAATGGCAAATATGAAGCTCGGCATTGAGATTACGGCACAAGATAACGCCAGTAAAGTTGTCAAAACGGTCGGTGATAATGTAGCAAAAACGACCAAAGCCACCGAACAGCAGACCGTGAAATCGGGCAAAAAGATGGAGGACAGCTATCTTAAAGCGGCGAGGACATTTGAGCAAAGCTATAACCAACGCAAGCAAGCCTACCGCACGATGGAGTCTTATGGGCTACGCTCTGAACGGGCGATACAAGCTGAAATCAATCGTACGCGAGAATCTTATAACCGGTTACGTAATAGTGGCGTGATGTCAAGTCGTGAGCTTGCCAGAGCGACTGAAGCACATCGTCGAAAAATTGCCGAGTTAAATGCCGAAATGGGGAAAACGACATTTGGGCAAAAGATAGGGGCTGTGGGCGGAACAATGATGCAAGTCGGGGCTGGTGTCATGGCGGGTGCGATGGTAATGCGAGAGCCAGTACAAAAAGCCATGACTTATGACCGTCAATTAGCCATGACAGCCAATACGGCGTTTTCAGACCGCGATGTTGCCGGCAGAATTGCGGGCAAAAAAGAACTACATAACGCGGTGAAACAAGCTGTCGAGACAGGTGGAGGGACAAAAGAAGAGGCATTAGGGGCATTAGATACATTGCTAGCCTCTGGGGCAGTAAAAACAGATACTGCAATGGCGCTATTACCGACATTACAAAAAGCGGCAGTGGCAACGGGTGCAAGCACAGATGATATTGCCAAGATTATGATTTCATCCATGCAGCAAATGGGTATCAGCGAAGATCAGATTGGCGCAGTGTTGGATAAAGCCGTAGCCGCAGGACAAGCTGGAAACTTTGAGTTAGCTGATATGGCACGTTGGCTACCACAGCAAATGGCTGCAGCAAAAGCCGCTGGCTTAAGTGGTATGTCGGGGTTTGAAGCGTTATTAGTTGCTAATCAACAAGCGCGCGTTACAGCAGGTACATCGGATGAAGCGGGAAATAATCTTGTTAATTTGCTCGCAAAAATCACATCGAAAGAAACGAACGACCGGTTTAAAAACTTGGATTATGTTGATCCAAAGACAGGTAAGAAAGTCGGCATTGATTTTGTCGGCTCAATGGAAAACTACAAAAAATCAGGCATGAACTCACTAGAAGCCTTTAGTCAAATTATTAATGATGTGGTTGGTAATGATAAACAATATCAAGCCTTACAAGCAAAATTAAAGACTGCGAAAAAAGAAGACCAACATCAAATTTTGGATGAAATGGCGAAACTAGTCGAAGGCACGGCAATCGGGCAAGTAATCTCTGACCGCCAAGCATTGATGGCATTAATCGGTATTCGAAACAACGCCGAACTGGGTAAAGAAGTACAACAACAAATTAGCAATGCACAAGGTGCGGTTGATACATCTCACAAAGTGGTTGCCGATACCGCAGATTATAAAGTCAATGATTTAAAAAATACGCAAGAGTTTGCACAGTTAAATAACTTAAGTGGCTTTAATGCCACACTAGGTGAAGTCTCACAAACATTAAGTGAGTATGGCAAAAAATACCCAGAATTAACCAATTTTGTTGTGGGAGCGACGGACGCAGTGAAAACTTTTGGGGCGGCATTGATGGCTATCTCTGTGATGGATTTGTTGCGTGGAAAGGGCGGTCTTGGTGGACTAGGTGGGGTATTTAGTCGTACCACGACAACAACAGGTGCTGTGACTGGTGCAGCGACTGCAGCAGGTACTACATTAAGTCGAGCTGGTACAGGATTGCTCTCAAAAGCAAAAGGCTTGGTTAGCGTGCCAACATTGGCACTTACCGGACTTGCGATTGGTGCAGAAAATGCAACAAGTTATTTTGCACAGCAAGAAGCTAAAAATGAGCAACAAGCTGACAGCAAAAAGCAATTTTATCAAGCATTAAGCCAACAAACAGCGCCGAAAACCAATTATTGGGCAGGTTATCAACCACCTACCACGACGACTGCAGAATCCCAAAAAACACAAAATGCGATGGCATTAGTCTATGGCGGAGCAGCAATGGCGTTTGATAATGAGGTGGCAGCAGAACGCGTAAAACAAGGCACATTAAGCGAAGCAGACTATCAAGCCAGAATTAATCGTAATGCAAACCGGATTGAGCAATGGCGAAATACAGCGACTGATACGACTTATCAGGGCTTAAAAAATATTGATATGACTAATGCTGGTAACCCATTGCAACAAGCAGCACGCAGTAGCCAAGCAGATAAAACTAATTTAGCAAGCGAAGTACAGTCAATGGGGCAAACGTTGTCAGAGACACTTAAGCGGATATTAGATAATCAAAGTTATACGCTTAAAAATCTGATTACGGTTGAGTTGGACGGACGACAAATTGCCGAAGCCGTCTCAGAAAAACAATATCAACATTTTGTGAGGGGGTAAGCAATGGGGTGGACTGTACCAATTCGTCAAGCGAGTTTTCGCGGTGTGAAATTTGATGTGATTACGGTTGATGATAGCTTTGACCGAGATACTGTTGAGCATGCTTATCCGTATGTGAATGGTGCGGATATTGAAGATTTAGGGCTCACACCCCGCACTGTCACGTTTGAAGCTATCTTTAATGGACCGGGTTATTTAACTGATGTCAAACGACTGCTCGCGGCATTACAAAAACCAGGAGCCGATACACTGACACATCCCATTTTTGGGCGAATGCAAAATATGATTTGTCGCTCAATGTCGTTACGCCACGATGCTGATTATATCAATTATGCGTCTGTGGATTTAACGTTTGTCGAGACGACACCCGCATTGCCAATATTTTTATTTGATTTTTCGATTTTCGGAAAAATCGACGAGCTGCTGTCCATGTTAGAGGACTTTGTTGATGATGTACTTGATTTTTATGCGGCGATGATGGAGGTTGTGAGCTTTGCTTTTAGTGTGAAAGACCGATTGCTTGGAGCCTGGGGCGGTATCTACTCGATTGTTGACTCTGTGAGTCAGTTAATTGATGAGGCAAGTTTTGACTTGCCTGCGCTGGTGACAGCGACAACATTTAAATCGCATTCTGCAAAAGCGGTGAAACAACTTGCTAGCGCACTCGACACTGCCATCAAAGCACGGGCTGAGATGATAGCCGATGAGGAGACCACAACACAAACAGCGTCAAAATCAGCAGGCTTGTTATATAACCAAAACCGCTTTAACGAAGCCTTGCTATTAGTGCGTCAATTACAACAAATTGCCGATGATGTGGTTACAGGTAAAAATGACAGTTACTCACGTGAGCAAACACGCATTAAATCACGCGTAACGACATTACGCAAAGAGGATGTGAAAGAAATGGCGTGTGCGATTAAACTCCTCAGTACAACAACACTGGCTCACTTGACCGCACAACTCATTGCCGATGAAGTTGACAATTTATTGCCATCCGAAATCGAAACGATGGCCACAACCGTGCGAGAGTTAATCCAAGACTGCATTACGACTGTCCGTGCATTACAAACCAAACAACAGACGTATCAAAATCGTGGTGAGATTGAGACTGCACGTTATACAAGTGCTTATCGTGTGATTGAGCAATTACGTCAGATGGCACAAAATTTTACTGTCTTAGCAATTAATGCGATTAATCAAAAACCACCGTTAATCATTCGTGAAGCTCCGATAACCGGGACGTTGCAACAAATTGCACATGCCTTTTATCAAGACTATACACGTACTGATGAGCTATTGCGTCTTAATCCACAGATTATTAATCCGAATTTTATTGAAAAAGGAGCGTTGATTAATGGCTACACAGTATAACTATCCATACGACAACGAAATTGCTGTTGAAATTGACGGTAAAGCGCACAGTAACTGGAAAAGCTATGACATTGACAGCGACTTTTTAATCCCCGCTGATGCGTTTAATTTTGAGATTGGCACACCTGCCACGCATACGGTATTACCAGACTTATCAGGTAAGGAGGTGCAAGTTAAAATTAATGGACAGGTAATACTCACTGGGATTGTCGATGCAACACAACATCAAATTAGCAAAAATAGTCGGACATTTAGCTTAAATGGACGTGATAGAGCGTCCATTTTAGTGGATTGTTCTGCCCCGACCACAAATGTTAAAGGTTTGACGGTATTAGATGCAATTAAAAAAATTGTGGAGCCACTCGGGATTAAAAAAATTGAGTTGCGAGCAAAAGACAATAACCCCGTGATTGATAAAATTGATATTGAGCCGAGCGAGACGGCGTGGAGTGCGGCACTGCGATGTGCAAACTTTTCTGGATTGCATCTGTGGTTTGATCCAAATGGGACATTAATCGTGGGCGGTCCGGATTATCGTAGTCCGCCAGTGGCAACCTTATGTTGTCAAAAAAATGGACAACGTAATAATTTTGAGCAAGCCCAACTTACGTATGATATTTCGCAGTCGTTTAGCGAGGTCACGTTTTTAGCACAAAAGCACGGACGTAGCCATGATGACAATAAAAACAACTTAAAGTGGGTGTGGCAAGATAAAAGCGTCAAATTTTATCGTCCTAAAACCGTCGTGATACACGACGCAGAAGACCTAGAGTCACTAAAAAAACACGCAAAAAAATATCTCTCAGATGCTGCACTCAATGCGTTTACGCTGACAATTATTGTCCCTGACCACAAAACAGAAAGCGGAGTATTGTGGCAACCAGGACAACGCGTCCACGTTATTTGCGAAGAATACGATATTGATGCGATTTTTTTTGTCATGGGACGACGTTTTACGCTCTCACGCTCACAAGGAACACAAACCGAATTACGCTTAAAACAAGATGGCATCTGGATTCCTGACGCGTTCCGCGAACATTCAAAACGTGCGCGGAAACGCAAGGGTAAGAAAGCCAAAGAACTAATTGCACTAGGACCAAAATCATGAGACAGATAAGACAGCAGATTGGACAGATGATTGATAATGCTGGTAATGCGATTCGGCATGTGTTTCGTGGCAAAATCAATCTCACAAAGTCCGCAGACAAAATCCAAAAAGTGCAGGTCTCGGCATTAGCCGATGAAACGTTGCAAGATGTCGAGTTAATGCAGCACTTTGGTTTTACCTCACATCCACCCGCCGGCACAGAAGCGTTGATAATCCCAATTGGTGGTAAAACCTCGCATAGCGTAGTCGTGGCAACCGAAAATGGGCAATACCGGATTAAAGCATTAAAAACAGGTGAGGTTGCTATCTATGACCAAAGTGGATCGTCGATTGAGTTAAAACAGGGCAAAGTGATTGATATTACGTGTACTACGCTCAATATCACTGCGCCGACGATTAATATTAAAGGCGATATCACACAAAAAGGCTCTATCACAAATAACGGCGATGTGACCTCAAGTGGCGTGTCATTGGTCGGTCATACTCACACTGGCGACAGTGGCGGTACAACCAGTCCACCAAATTAATCAATCCTATTTCTTAAAAGTGTGGTGCTGAACTCCAGCACCACGTTTTTTTTTACCCACTCTCTATCATCAACAACATGGACAGAGAGATCAGCCCGCTTACCGGGGACTACACATTATCACAGACAGATACACTGCAAAATGCCGTGTATATCAGGCTTACAACTCCTTTAGGCTCTTGGTGGGCAGATGGGCGTGTAGGCTCCCTGCTCCATTTAATTCAGCGAGAGAAAGATAAAGAACGCGTTGGTTTACTCGCTCAACAGTACGCAGAAGAAGCCTTACAGCCGTTACTGGATGACGGGCGAGCGAAAGCAATTACCGTCGATTATCACCAACCACATAACGGCACATTGCAACTCTTAATTAGTGTGACTGATGCACGTGGCAAAACCTTTGAGTTTAAACACCCTGTAAAAGTAATTTAACTGTAATTTAAAGGACATTTAAATGTATCTCGTACCAACACTTGATGAGATTAGACAACAGATATTACGTGACTATCAAAGTATCAATCCAACGATTGATATTAGTGTTGATTCGGATACTTTTGCGCGCGCAAGTAGTTTAGCCGCTGTTGCAGAAGGCTTATACGCACATCAAAAATGGCTTATCAAACAATTTTTTCCAGATTCATCTGACACGGAATACCTCGAAAAGCACGCAGGTTTACGTGGATTACGACGTAAAAATGCGACCTATGCCGACGGACAAGCAACTGTAACAGGGTTGACTGGTGCTGTCATTACAGAAGCGATGCAGATTAAAACGGACGATAACCGTTTTTATCAGACAACTCAAGCCGTCACGATTGGTGAGTCGGGTACAGCGGTAGTCAATATTAAATCGTTAGCGATGGGTAGCCAACAAAATGTCAATAAAGCAACTACTGCGAGCTTTATGTCTGCGCCGACAGGTGTCCAATCTGATGTCGTGATTACAAAAGTGACGGGTGGCACAGATGCAGAAACGGATGCGTCATTACTTGCACGCCTGCTCGAATTAATCCGCCGTCCACCAGCGGGTGGCAATAAATACGACTACAAAAACTGGGCATTAGAAGTAGATGGCGTAGATGCGGCTTATGTCTATCCGCTGCGGAGAGGATTGGGGACTGTTGATATTGCGATTACCAGTAATAACGCATTACCGAGTGATGACACCGTAACCCGTTGCCAAAACTATATTGATATTGTGCGTCCCGTTACTGCGGTCGAATCAAGAGTGGTAAAACCAGATGTGACACAAATTAATTTTGACATCAAAGTCAAAGTCGAAGGACTGACTTTACCGGCAATTACTGCAGCGATTAACAGCGGATTAACTGCTTATTTTGACACATTGCGTCCCGGTGATGACTTAATTGTATCGCAGCTTGAAGCGATTGTGAGTGATATTGTCGGGGTGGTTGACCGCCAATTCAGTGCGCCAACGGCTAATCGCAAAGCGGATGTAATTAATAAAATCGAGTGGTTTCGACTCGGTAATATCAATGTGACGGAGTTACTCAATGAGTAAGTATGCTCCTGTCCTCGCACACCTCTATCCGCCTGTGAGTTACAACATTAATGGCGAAAATTTTAAAGCACAATGCGCTGTCGACGGACAAGCGTTTGATCGCTTACAAGCGAGTGCAGAAGCGATTCTTAAAGTTATTGAGCCTGCAACCTCTAATGAGTTATTAGCAGACTGGGAGCGATTGTGCGGTATTACAACGGATGTCTCAAAGACATACAGCGAGCGAGTTAAACGCGTCATTATCCAGCTCAATGCGCTCGGTGGCTTATCAATACCGTACTTTTTGCGACTCGCTGAAAGTATCGGCTACACCATACAAATCAAAGAGTTTTCACCGTTAAAAAATGATTTACCAAATGCAGGTGATATTCCGATTCAAAACTCGCCAACAGAACGTTTGATTTTTATGTGGCGTGTTACGGTGATTAACGGTGATGACAACATTATTTATTTTCGCGCAGGACAATCATTAGCGGGCGACCGCTTGGTCGATTTTGGCGATCCAATTATCGAAGAGTTTTTCAAGGATCTAAAGCCCGCACATACTTACTGCTACTTTGCATATCAATAATTTAGGAGAGAGTACATGAAAGATTTAATGCCTGTCATAACATCAAATGATGGCCGATTTCACAATGGTAATCCAGCAACGGGCGAACTAGGTACAAGAGTTACAGCACAATATCTAAACAATGTACAAGATCACATACGAGATGTTGAAGCAGAGTTAAAATATGTATTGTCAAAAGCAGGACTTAATCCCAATGATGCTAAAACAACTCAAGTCTATGATGCCATCATTGCGATTATTAACGCTAACCGTCGTAGTGCAAGCACAACAAGCAAAGGTGAGGTGCAGCTCACTGATAGTATTAATATGGCATCCAGCGTGTTTGGTGCGAGTGCTCTTGCAGCTAAAACCGCATACGACAAAGGAGTGCAAGCACTCAATGCTGCAAACGGCAAATTGGCAGCTAACGGCACTGCGGTAGCGGCTAATAAACTTGCTAATGCACGTACTATTGCGCTAACCGGAGCTGTATCTGGTTCGGGTAAATTTGATGGTAGTGGGAATTTGTCTATCTCTACGGTTGATAACTTAACTATCGGTCTTGTTACTAGTACATCTGCAACTGGTATATCTAACGTTGCGACATCTAACAGCAGCACTTATCTAAATGTTGTAGAGACGAGAGGAAAATCTGCAAACGCAGTAGGATCATCAACACGTGTAACTGGGACAGGATTGGCTGAGGTTTATAGTGATGCAACTGGTGTATTAACAATTCGCGGCAATCAAGATGTTAATAAATTAGACAAAACGGGTAATCAGATATTAAATGGTAAATTAACAGTAGATGATATATTGCTTGCAGCTAACAATAATAAATCGTTATCTAAAATCATTGATGCAATAAATAAACTGTTTACTGGTGACAGAGATGCGTTCAAGGGCATTGTTAACGGCTGGGGAACATCAGGAACAACGCCACTCGGCATAAGCTATGATTTCACCAACCAAAATGCGTGGTGGATTAAGTTTGGAGCCCTGTTCGGAGGGCTAATTATCC
>NZ_JPXX01000030.1 GCF_000771875.1 Gallibacterium genomosp. 1
GTTAGCGTTTTTTTTAGTTACTACTTTGCTTTCTTACAAGAAAGTAATAATGCAACACGACATATTTTCCGCTCAAATCAGCCAATAACCAATAAATAATATGATGTATCAAATTTCCTGCATTCGCCATCTTCCATCACCTAACAACCGAAAATGAGAACATCGGATCAGCGGCATTTGCAAGAAAGCGACAGGTGCTTAAAGCGATTAGATGGGTTATGTAATATTTTGGATAAGAATTTATGGCTTCAAATAGAAACCATAAATGTATATTAAAGATCTCCTTTCCTGTCTTTGCGTAACGACTCCTCAATTTCTTTAATCCAGTTAAGTTCAAATTTTGTAAAACCAGCTTGTAAGCGAGCATCTGTATTAATTACCCCTTTGAAAATAACAATTCGATATTGACGTAGAAGCTCGGAAAAGCTGGTAAGAGGATCAAGATTACGTTGTTGGCAAAGTGCGTGATACCAATGGTTACCGATAGCGACGTGTCCGATCTCTTCATTGAGAATAATGGTGAGAATCTCAACTGCACGAGAATCTTTACGCTGAGCCATTTTTTCTCGTAATGGTGGTGTGGCATCTAAACCACGCGCCTCCAATACACGAGGTACTAATGCCATTCGTTGCCAAATATCGTGAGCTGTGGCTTGAGCCATTTCCCATAAACCGGCGTGAGCCTCAAAATCACCATATTGGTAACCAAGTGATTGCAGATGTTGTTTAACCAGTGAAAAATGATAAGTTTCTTCGTGTGCCACTTTCAGCCAATCTTTAACAAAAGCAATGCCTTGCCCAAGTTGTTGCTGTGCATCACGGCCAAAACGCCATGCTGCATCTAAGCCAAGGTTAATTGCATTGAATTCAATATGTGCAATAGCGTGAAATATAGCGGCGTAACCTTCAGCACTGGAAAACGCCCGTCTCGGTACATTTTGCGGTGCGACTAATTTCGGTTTGTCAGGAATCCCAACAATTTCATCTTTTGGTGTAACTATCGGATAATTATCAATATTTTCAAGCAGTTGCCATTGCCAATTTTGTACCATTAATTGATTTACTAGCTCACATTTTTTTTGAGGCTCTTTTTCCGACAATGCGCTAGTGATTGCTTGCCAAAATGGGATGATTTCAGGTGTCATATTATTCCTTTAATTTATTTTGTTGATGAAGCGGCGATAATTTTTTTCTCTAAATAAACAATCATTTGCAGTGCGATATCCAGTTTACTGGTTTTTTCGATTAATTCTAAACCGGGGCTAGCGTTAACTTCTAAGATCATTGGACCTTGATGAGTGCGGATAATGTCTACACCGGCAATATCTAGCCCAATAACTTGTGCTGCTTTAATAGCTAATTGTTGTTCTTGTGCCGTTAAAGTTGTTGGCACAGCACTGCCACCGCGATGGAAATTGGCTCGAAACTCACCGAGTTTGCCTTGACGCTCCATTGCGCTAATTACGCGATTTCCAATCACAAAACAGCGTAAATCATCACCTTTAGCTTCACTGATAAATTGTTGTGCTAACACCGGAATATTGGCGTGTTTTAGAGTTTCCAGCACACTGGTGGTACTGTTGTTTTCCGGCATTAACATTACTCCGATACCTTGTGCGCCGGTCAATGTTTTTAAAATTGCCGGAGATCCAATATTCTGCGAGATTAATTCTGCACTCACTTCATTACCACCTAGAGTGGTTGTTGGCACTGGTAATTGATGTTGATGTAGCACTTGCAGGCTTTGCCATTTATCGCGTGCAAGAGCAAAAGATTGCGAACCGTTAAGAATTGGTGTGCTGAGTGTTTCAAAATAACGTAGAACTCGGCACCCCATTTCAGTACTGGTAGTACCAAAACGAGGGATAACACCATCATAATGTGGTAATGGTTGATAATCTTGTGTATCTATAGCCTGATAATAAAGGCGAGGCGTGCCTTGATGAGGCAGTTGTAGAATACAGCGATTAGGATCGAGAATATCCATTTGGTGACCGCTTTCAATCGCTGCCTCCTGCAAACGTACACAGCTATAAAGACGAGGCTCACGGCAGAGCATTAGTAGTTTCATCAAAACTCCTTTGGAACAACATCTTATGTTGATTTTTGCATTGAGACATTATTTTTTAGCAAAGCCTTGTTGATGCAAATAAGGCAGTACACCTGGGCGAACAGGTTTATCCAACGCTTTGATGACGTTTTTGCTCCAGTTGTTGTCAATATTGCTGCGAGCTTGGTAATAATCGGCAGTAAGTTGATCAAATTCAGCCAATTTGCTTTTATCTAATGGTTGATAGTGATTTTCGAAAAACATCATTTCATTTGGTAAACGTGGTTTTAGCGGCGGATCCTGATTCGGGTAACCTAAACACATTCCGACTAAAGGCAGTGTGTGTTTTGGCAATTGCAATAATTCTCCAACTTTTGCCATTTGATTACGCAATGAGCCGATATAGACACCGCCTAATCCAAGTAATTCAGCACTCGCTAAAACATTTTGTGCCATAATGCCGGCATCAACTGCTCCAATTAACAGCACTTCAGTCCATTCCAGTTGTGCTTGTGGGAAAATGTCAGCGTGTTTGGCAAAGTCGATACAAAATACCCAAAATTCAGGAGCTGAAGCAACATATTGTTGATTAGAACACCATTCCATCAGTTGTTGACGCATTATCTGATCGGTTACGCGAATAATAGAAACGCATTGTAAGTGGTTGGAGGAAGAGGCCATTCTGGCAGATTGAATCAATTGCTCACGCAAGTTGGCATCAATTTCTTTATCTAAAAATTTACGGATAGAACGGTGATGATGTAATGTTTTTATTGCATCTACAGACATAAGTTACTCCCTTAATAAAAATTTTTTCAATTAAAACGATTTTAATTGATATGATATACCAATCGCTATAATGCTTAAAATAATTTCACGTTCTTATTTATCTTGCGATACAATAATGGCGTTTTTATTAATTAATTGAATAAGGAGTCAATAATGTATACAGTAATTTTTGGTCGTTCAGGTTGCCCATATTGCAGAAGAGCAAAAGAGTTGGCAGAAAAATTGAAAAACACCGTTGAGGATTTTGATTATCGCTATGTTGATATTATCGAAGAAGGTATCAGTAAAGCAGATCTTTCTAAATCTGTTGGTAAACCGGTGGAAACTGTGCCACAAATTTTTATTGATGAAAAACCAATCGGCGGTTGTACTGATTTTGAAGCATTAATGAAAGAAAAATTTGGCGTTGTCGCTTAATGTTAAATTAGGTTTATCAGAAAACAAGTCGTTGATACCCCACGTTGAGTGGGGTATTTTTATTTAAGCAAATCAGAAACTAAATCAATTACTTGCTGATTTTCTTGTTCAGATAATTTCCCCTCTTTGGCAAATCGGACAATACCATTTTTATCTAGTACTAAAATTAGTGCATTTTCGGGTTGTAATTGCCAATGCTGTTTGACTTTGCCATTATCATCAACAACCACCATCGTGTAAGGAAAATCTTTTTTACCACGTTCGGTTTTGCTTTTTGCCATACTGCTCATACCAAGTGTAGCATCTGCGATATTAACAATTGTGGTGGTTTGATATTTATCGTGTGGAAATTTGGCTGCTTTAATTTTGTCCATTAATGGGTCATTCATTGATTTTACGGAGATACGCCCTGCCATATGTTGAACAACACGCACTTTACCATTTAGACGATCACTATTCCACGCTTGATATTGCACGTTATTGCCGTTAAGTAATACTTCTCCACTTTGCACATCGTTAATAGTCAAAGGGGCTTTACCAACCACTAAATTATGTGCGTTTGCCATAAAAGGTAAAGTAGTAGCCGTTAACATCAAAAAAGTTTGTAATAATTTCATCATTATCTCACAGTAAAATAGGAAAACATTATTTTAACAGGGAAACTGCTTTTCAAAAATCACTGTTTTGTTTGCATCAAAATGAGTATTTTATTCACTGCTCAAATTGTCCGCCACCACTTCCGCTTGTTTCAAAACAAACTCAATAGCGTCTGTTGCCAAATCAGGTGGGTATTTGTATTTCAGCAAGGCACGGCGGATTAGCACACGCATTTTGGCACGCACGGCTTCTTTGTGTTGCCAGTCGATGGTGACGGATTTACGCAGTTGGGCGGTGATTTCTTTGGCAAGGGCGGTGAGGGTAGCATCTTCCATTTTTTCCACCGCACTTTGATTTTGGATTAAGGCATCGTAAAACGCCAGCTCTGTATCGCTTAGTCCTAACGAGCTACCACGCGAGAGGTGTTGCTCGAACTCTTTCGCCATTTCCACCAGCTCTTTGATGATTTCCATCACGCTTAAATTGTGGTTGTGGTATTGGTTCATCGCTTCTTTGAGCCGTTGTTCAAAGGTTTTTTGCGTGCCGAGATTGTTCTGTGCTTTGTTTTTAATGGAAGATTTCAGGTAGCCCTCAATCGCTACGAGCCATAAATCGGGCGTGTCGCTGGCTTCCACTCTGCCCATAAATTCTTCGGAAAGCAGGGAAAGATCGGGGCGTTCTTCTTCCATTAAGTCGAACAAATCCACCACGCCGTCTGAACGCACCGCTTGGTTGAGCAGGGTAACCAGTTTTAATTGTCGCTCTTTGGGTGAGTTGGGGCGGTGCTGTTGCTCAGGCTTCACAATAGTGGCACGCACGGCATCATAAAAGGCGATTTGCTGGCGGTAGGGCTGGATTTCTTCCATTGAGCCACACAGGGAAAAGCCTTTTTTCGCCAGTCGCACTGCTTGCAGAAAGGCATTTTTGCGTGGGGTTTTCTCCCCTTGTGCGGATTTTTGCGGATAAAGTGCGGTGTGATTTTCTGCTGTTTTTTGTCGATCTAAGGCGAGGATATGGTTCGCCGCTTGGCAGATGGCATTGAGTAATTTTTCAGGCTCGCTGATGTGTAATGCCGCTGTTAAATCAAAGGGTTTGCCGTCCACAGGGCTGGCGAATTGCCCGCGAATGATGTCCAAATATTCCAACATTTTTTGGAAAACTTGATGAATATCGGTGGTAACGCTGTCTTTGCCGCCTGCATTGGTGTATTGCTGGGTGGCTTGTTTCAGCTCCTCTGCTAAGCCAATATAATCCACGATCAAGCCGCCATTTTCACGGCTTTTGTTGCGAAAAACGCGGTTCACCCGTGCAATGGCTTGCATTAGGTTATGCCCTTGCATTGGTTTGTCGATGTACATCGTATGGCAACAAGGGGCATCAAAGCCCGTGAGCCACATATCTCGCACGATCACCAGTTTGAGCGGATCATCAGGGTCTTTAAAGCGTTTTTCTAACTGCTTTTTCTCGGTGAACGGGTAAACGTGGGCTTGCATTTCTTCGGGGTCGCTGGCACTGCCCGTCATCATCACTTTCACCACGCCTTGATTAATATCATCGCTATGCCAATCGGGGCGTAATTTAATGATTTCATTATATAATTTTACACAAATACGGCGACTCATCACCACCGCCATCGCCTTGCCGTCTGAAAGTTGATTGCGTGCTTCAAAATGTTGCACCAAGTCTTGGGCGAGGTGGGCGAGGCGTTGTTCTGTTCCCATTAATTGTTCCAGTAAGCGGAAAGAATAGCTCTCTTCGTCTTCCTCTAAAATTTCTTGGGCTTCTTGCACGGCGTGATGAAATTGCTGGCTTTCTTGCAAGGGAATTTGGCGTGCTTCGTAAATAATCGGCACGGTTGCGCCGTCTTCCACCGCGTCTTGAATATCGTAAATGGAAATATAACGCCCGAACACCTCTTGCGTGTCCTTGTCTTCAAGGCTCAGTGGCGTACCCGTAAAGCCGATAAAACTGGCGTGGGGCAGGGCAGCACGCAGGTATTTAGCGTAGCCATCACGATATTGCCCTTGCTGGTTGATTTTTTGCGAAAAGCCATATTGTGAGCGGTGGGCTTCATCGCTGATCACAATAATATTGCGGCGGTCGTTAAGGACAGGGTGTTGCTCCTCGCCCTCACGCAAGCCGAATTTTTGAATGGTGGTAAAAATAATGCCGCCGCTTTCCCGTTTCGCCAGCTCTGCACGCAATTCTTCCCGACCGTTGGCTTGAATCGGCGTTTGGCGGGTGATGTCTTGATCTTGGCTAAAAGTGGCAAATAGCTGACCGTCTAAATCATTGCGATCGGTAACCACCACAATGGTGGGATTTTGCAATTCAGGCTGGCTGATGAGTTTGCCGGCATAAAACAGCATCGACAGCGATTTGCCCGAACCTTGCGTATGCCAAATCACACCGATCTTGCGACTATCGCCCAAATAGGCGGCGATAGTGGATTCCACCGCCGCATTCACGCCGTAAAACTGATGATAGGCGGCGATTTTTTTCACCGTTTGTCCACGGCTATCGCTTTCAAACACCACAAAATCACGCACATAATCAAGCAACACCGCAGGTGAAAACAGCCCTTGCAACAGCCCTGTTTGCTCATTTTCAAAAGGAATGCGTTGGCTCTGCTGGCTTTCGTCCACCACTTTCCAAGGCAAAAAGCGTTGAAAATCCGCCGTGAGCGAACCAAGCCGAGCGGTTGTGCCATCTGAAATCACCATTAATTGATTGAACACAAACAAATCGCTGATTTCCCGCTTATAGGTTTGCAACTGCTCAAAGGCTTTATCAATGCCAGCATTCACCTTGAGCGGATTTTTCAGCTCAAAAATCGCCATCGGTAAGCCATTGATAAAACACAAAATATCAGGAATGCGTTTGCCTTTTGTGCCTTGAATTTCCAACTGATTAATCGCATCAAAACGGTTTTTTTCAGGCTGCCTGAAATCCACCAACAACGCCACATCGTGCTTTTCCTGCCCGTTTTCCTGATAACGCACCGCCACGCCTTGCTTGAGCTGACGATAAAACCGCTGATTACGCTCCGCCAATGGGGCAATATCACTTTTGCACACCTCCGCAGCCACCTCTTCCAACACTGCAAGCGGCAAATGGGGATTAATCCTCGCTAAGGCTTCCAACAGCAACGGCTTCAACACCACCGCTTGCGTTGTCTCCCGCCAAGGATAAGCCAACCCAGCCAGCACCTCCTTACCATAGGCATACGCCCAGCCCAGCGATTGCAACTGCTCCAGTGCTAAATTTTCAATGGTGGATTCGTTGATGTGCATAGTGTTTCCTTTTTATTTTGTATGTAATCAATAACCAAATTTCGACCGTATCGTGAGGTTCTCGCTATGGTGGTTTTTTAATCTAAATTTTAATCTCCCCTAGCCCCTCTT
>NZ_JPXX01000031.1 GCF_000771875.1 Gallibacterium genomosp. 1
TTTTAAAGAACAAAAAATGGTCGGCGAGATAGGATTTGAACCTACGACCCACTGGTCCCAAACCAGTTGCGCTACCAAACTGCGCTACTCGCCGATTTATATTAATGGGGTGGCTAATGAGACTCGAACTCACGACAACCGGAATCACAATCCGGGGCTCTACCAACTGAGCTATAGCCACCATAGATTTTAGATATTGCATTTACCTAATCCAACCGAGCTGGCGCGCTCGACAGGATTCGAACCTGAGACCTTTGGCTCCGGAGGCCAACGCTCTATCCAACTGAGCTACGAGCGCTCATCGCGTCGTTGCGGGGCGTATATTAATGGCTTTCAGATAGCCTGTCTAGCTTTTTTTTTAATTTTTTTTTGTTTGATGATATTTTACTCTTTATTGATATTTTTTAGTCATTTCCTTAATAATAAATGCTCAGAACATTCTTATTTTTATCATTTTAATGAATTAAATCGAACATAACGGCACAAACAGAAAAGAAAGTTTTCTATTTTTCTGGATGAATAAGGGAAATATTAGATAAGAAAAAGGTGATGTTTTCTGTTTTTCATACTCACATCACCTTAGCTCTTCTATTTTTTACTTACCAAACCTTTCGCTTTTCTCCATCTACGCTGTATTCTTCTGATAAAACGTGTAACTCGCCAAGCTCGAGTAATTGAATAGCCGTATAAAAATATTAATACAATAAATCCGAAAAACATTAGCCATTCATTAATATAGTAAATTTCCCCTAAAATACCAAATCCTGCACACACTGCCGCCATCAATGTAATAACGGCAAATGCTTGTCGAGAAGTTAAACCCGCTCTTACCATTAAATGGTGTACATGCAAACGATCAGGACGGAAAGGGCTTTTCTTTTTCTTTAATCTTCTGATGACCACACAAATCATATCAATCAGAGGAATTGCAATCAGCCAAAGTGCAGTAATTGGTTTAATTGGATGCCCATGTCCTTGTGTACTCAATAACAAAATCCAAATCATAGTAAAACCGATTAGAGTACTTCCCGAGTCTCCCATAAACACTTTATTTTTGATACCAAACACTGACATATTAAATAAAATATAAGGGATTAAGCATAAAATAAGTGCAAAACACCACGCTGCCAAATCCATCTGTCCATCCAATACCAATAAAATACCAATTGCTGCAAATGAAACGCTGGATAAGCCCCCAAGCAGACCATCTATGCCATCAATCATATTAAAGGCATTCACAATGGCAATAGTTGCAAACACGGTAATTACAACCCCAGCAGTTCCTAATGTGATCTGAAACGGGCCGATAATTTCTCCAAGGTTATTTAACGACAGATCTCCGATATAGATCATCGACAAAGCTAATATTGCTTGCACAATAGCTCGCAAAAAAGGACTTAAATCAAAACGATCATCAAGTACGCCAACAATTAATAACACAGTGACACAACTCAAATAGAGATAAGGCAAACGCATTTCGTTCCACTCGAGGAGATAGTAGCAAGTGTTACTGATGAATAAGGCTATTCCTCCGATAAGAGGAATTAATCCTTGATGACGTTTTCGATAATTCGGTTTATCTACTAACCCAATTTTCACTGCTAATGGACGCATAATAATTAATGCTAGAAATGAGCTTAAGAACGTTAACACAAAACTCAGCCACATATTTTAAAGACCCCTTAACATACGAGTTGTAATGCTGAATGATGGTTGAAAATGGTTGATGAGAATAGCATAAAGTCACTTTTTAATACATTTGTTTTTTTCATTATCTTTTGATTTCAAGTACAATATTGCTCACATTTAACTACAATGAGAAAAACAATGACATCTTCAGTAACTTTATTTGAAAAAGCACAACAATTTATTCCTGGTGGAGTCAATTCGCCTGTTCGTGCATTCAATGGTGTATCAGGTACACCTGTCTTTATCCAACGCGCTCAAGGCGCTTATCTTTATGATAGTGAAGGTAAACAGTATATTGATTATGTTGGTTCTTGGGGACCAATGGTCTTGGGGCATAATCATCCTTCAATCCTTAATGCAGTCATTGAAACAGCTAAAAACGGTTTAAGTTTCGGTGCGCCAACCGAATTAGAAATTGAATTGGCTGAATTAGTGTGCCGCTTAGTACCCTCAATCGAAATGGTTCGTATGGTAAACTCTGGTACTGAAGCAACAATGTCCGCTATTCGCCTGGCCAGAGGCTACACTAAACGGGATAAAATTATCAAATTTGAAGGATGCTATCATGGACACGCAGATTCTTTATTAGTTAAAGCTGGTTCTGGTGCGTTAACCCTAGGTCAACCAAGCTCGCCAGGTGTACCCTCTGATTTTGCAAAACATACTTTAACTTGCACATATAATGATCTTAGCTCCGTCGAGGAAATGTTTAAACAATATCCAAATGAAATCGCCTGTATTATTGTTGAGCCAGTAGCTGGAAATATGAATTGTGTTCCTCCGAAACCAGGTTTTTTGCAAGGATTACGCCAACTTTGCGATCAATACGGCGCATTATTAATTATTGATGAAGTAATGACCGGATTCCGAGTTTCGCTTGCCGGCGCACAATCTTACTATGATGTAAAACCTGATTTAACAACACTTGGTAAGATCATCGGTGGAGGAATGCCGGTGGGTGCATTCGGTGGTAAAAAAGAAATTATGCAGTATATCGCTCCAACCGGACCTGTTTACCAAGCTGGTACATTATCAGGGAATCCAATCGCGATGGCGGCAGGTATTGCCTGTTTAACAGAATTAGCAAAACCAGAAAATGAGAAATTGCTTGCAGAAAAAACAAAAACATTAGCCGAAGGTTTAAGAACACTCGCCAAAAAACATCAAATTCCTTTCGTTGTCAATTATGTTGGTGGAATGTTTGGGCTATTTTTTACTGATCAAGACAAAGTAGAATGTTATCAAGAAGTAATGAAATGTGATGTAGAACGATTCAAAAAATTCTTTCACTTAATGTTAGAACAGGGAATTTATTTGGCTCCTTCTGCCTTTGAAGCCGGATTTATGTCACTTGCTCATAGCACACAAGATATTCAAGCAACTTTAGCTGCTACAGATAAGGCGTTCTCAATCTTAAAAGATTAACATTCTTTTCTTAACGGTATAATAGTTAATCATTATACCGTTTCTTTACCTCTAAACAGTTATTTTATCTATTTTTGATTAATTTTTCAGCTTTTGGGGAACATTTCCTTTTAATGATTGTCTTAATGGCGCGAATAACAATTCGTATAAAGTTATTTTTTAAGGAGATATTTTTAAATGAAAATTAATAAGAAAAAATTCGTTTTAACCAGTATTGCATTAGGATTAAGCATCTTCTGTGCTTCATTGCCAACACAGGCTAATATTCCAACTTCTGTGTTAGAAAATACCTCAACACCAAGTTTAGCTCCGGTATTGGAGCAGGTTCTTCCGGCTGTTGTCACTATTTCGGTGGAAGGAACCGCTGGAAACAGTCCAAGTAATAATCTCTTACCTGAATTGCCACCAGAATTTCAATTTTTCTTTGGAGATCAATTCAAGAATCGCTCACCTCGTCAATTTAAAGGGCTTGGATCAGGTGTGATTATTAATGCCGATAAAGGCTATGTTTTGACTAACAATCACGTTGTTGATGGTGCTGATAAAATTACTGTTACGCTCAGCGACGGTAGAGAATATAAAGCAAAATTACTTGGTAATGACTCTATGTCAGATGTAGCTTTAATTCAATTAGAAAATGCCAAAGATCTCACCCAAATAAAAATGGCTGATTCAGATAAAGCAAAAGTCGGCGACTTTGTAATTGCCGTTGGTAATCCTTTCGGTTTAGGTCAAACCGTCACTTCAGGTATTATTTCTGCTTTAGGGCGTGTAGCTGATGATGATACCAACAGCTATCAGAATTACATTCAAACTGATGCTGCGGTCAATCGTGGTAATTCCGGCGGACCGTTACTTAACTTAAAAGGTGAATTGGTCGGTATTAATACTGCTATTATCGCCCCAAGTGGTGGTAATGTTGGTATTGCATTTGCGATTCCAAGCAATATGGCAAACAGTTTGGCTCAACAGATTATCGAATTCGGTCAAGTCAAACGCGGTGTTTTAGGCATTAAAGGTGGTGAATTGAATGCAGATCTTGCCAAAGCATTCGATGTTAAAGCACAAAAAGGTGCTTTTATTAGTGAAGTGCTTCCGGATTCTGCTGCTGCAAAAGCTGGATTAAAAGCAGGTGATATTATCACTGGATTAAATGGACAAAATATCAATAGTTTCTCTGAATTACGCGCTAAAATTGCAACGACCGGTGCCGGCAAAGAGATGGAAATCACCTATCTACGTGACGGTAAATCCAATACTGTCAAAGTGAAATTGCAAGCGGATAATGAATCTTTAGCCAGTGGTAACAGCGTCATTTCTAATTTAGATGGTGCTGACTTAAAGAATTACCACGAGAAAGATCAAAAAGGTGTGGTAATTGCTGAAGTGAAACCTAATTCAAAAGCGGATCAATTAGGATTGAAGAAGGGAGATATTATTATTGGAATAAACCGTCATCAAATTAATAATATTGGAGAATTACGCAAAATTTTAGATGGCAAACCAGCCGCTATTGCACTCAATATTATTCGTGGCAACAATAATTTCTACCTCTTTATTCGCTAAATTCTCCTTAATCCAAGCTCACCGTTACGGTGAGCTTTTTTATTAAAGAGTTCCAATATTATGGTTTTAAATCAATCTGATAGATTGCAAAACCATTTTCATCCTGACCAACATTTTTCATCGGATATTGCACTTGTTTTTGAATAAACTCCGCTGCTTTTTCTGATGGAGATGTTTCAAATACAATTTCCGCTTTATTATTTGGAATAGATTTTAATCGCCAATTATTGTCTGCTGTTGATTTAACTTCTCCCTGTTCTTTGCTGACACGACGAATATAATCCGCCAAAATTGAACGGTTTTCATCAGGAGATGCGAACGCTGTTTGGCTGCCGTCAGTACCAGGGAATTTATTACCAAATGCACGATAATTATTGGTCGCTAACAAGAATTGCTGTTGCGGATCAATCGGTTTGCCGTTAAAAGTAAGATCAGTAATACGATGTGCTTGTGGATTAATCAATTTACAATCACCATCATAACGAGCCGGTTGGGTTACATCAATTTGATAATTAACACCATCAATTACATCAAAATTATATGTACGGAAACCATCCCAATTTAATAATGGCTGTTTTTCTGCTTTATTCGGATCGATCTGATTAAACTGCCCCGCAGAACATTCCAACCATTCACGCACCTGCTCACCATTCACTTTTACGGCTACCAAAGTATTCGGATACAAATAAAGATCCGCCGCATTGCGGAAACTTAACTGTCCTGCTTCCACTTCAGTAAAGTTTGTCGGATCGTTTTTACGTCCACCCACTTTAAACGGTGCTGCAGCAGATAAAACCGGTAATTTTGCTAAATCAGGATCACCTTGCACAAAACGTTTGACATAGTCCTGTTGCGCCTGATTAACAATCTGAATTGTCGGATCATCCTGTACTAAGGCGAGATAACTATACATTTTACCATCCGCTTTACCGATCGGTTGATTCACATAATCACGCGTATTTCTATGATCTGTTGCCAACGCTTTTACAATCGGTTGATACTCTTCAGCCAATGCTTTCTTATTTTTTCCATCATAAATCGGTCTTGCTTCCGCTTTTGCTTGTTGCACAACCCATTTACCACTATTGTTACTTAACGTTAAATCAATCACACCAACGTGACTGCCCCAACGACCTGGCATTACTGCCGGAATGCCATTGATAGTTCCGGTAACAATATCCGCACCCGGAATACCAGCAAATTCTTTACTTGGGAAGACTGCGTGAGAATGACCAAAAGCAATCGCATCAATACCTTTCACTTGAGATAAATAATAAACAGAATTTTCTGCTAACGCTTGATAAGGTTCACTAGAAACACCAGAATGTGCTACTGCAACAATAACATCCGCACCTTTTGATTTCATTTCCGGCACAAGCATTTTTGCTGTTTCGGTAATATCCTTGACAATAACTTTACCTTCAAGATTCTTTTTATCCCAAGTCATAATTTGCGGCGGTACAAATCCAATATAACCGATTTTAACTTTTTGTTGCTTACCATCCGAATCAGTGAATTGATAATCCTTAATCACATACTGCTTAAAATATGGTTTGCCGGTTTTCGCATCAAATACATTGGCATTAACATAAGGATATTTAGCGCCTGCCAACGCTTTTTTCAAGAAATCTAAACCATAATTAAACTCGTGATTTCCAATATTACCGACATCATATTTCAATAAATTCATTGCTTTAAAAACTGGATGAATATCACCTTTTTTTAAGCCTTCTGCCGCAGCATAATCCCCCATCGGACTACCTTGAATAAGATCTCCGTTATCCACCAATACACTATTTTTCACCTGTTGGCGAGCTTTCATCACTAAATCGGCAGCTCTAACCAATCCTAATGCACTGGAAGGCGCATCTTTATAATAATCATAGTCCATCATATTGGCGTGCAAATCTGTGGTTTCAATCACACGCAAATTTAATTCTGCAGCTGTTGCATAAGCACTCATCAATGCGCTGCCAAACATTGCCCAAAAAACGGGTTTCAATGAAAATTTCATCCTTTTTCTCTCTAAAAAAACAAATTAAAAAGCGTGTTGATTTTATGCCAAAGGCAACGCAGAATAAACAAAGTTCAATAATTAAAATGACTTAGCACAAGGAAACTGTATGACAAAATATAAATTACTAGCAACAGATATGGATGGCACACTGCTCGATAAACAAAAGAAAATCAGTGAGCGTAACCAACAAGCTATTCAATCCGCAAAAAAAGCGGGCGTAAAAATTGTGTTGGCTTCCGGTCGTCCTTTAGAAGGCTTACAACCTTATCTGCAACAACTTGGCTTATTAGATGAAGAAGATTATGTTCTCTGTTTCAATGGAGCTTTAGTGCAACGTAGCGATGGCAAAATTATTACCCGTCAGGAAATGAGCGGAAAAGATTGCAAAATGCTAACCAATTATGCACAAAAATTTGGTGTTTTCTGTCACACCTTTTCTGAATCACGTGGTCTTATCACGCCTCAAGAAAATCAATACAGCCGACACGATGCGGAAATTAATCATATCCCCTTACATATTATTGATTTTTCAAAAATTCCTGATGAAGAACCGATCATTAAAACGATGTGGGTAGATACACCGGAAAAGTTAGACGCTGCATTAGCCAAACTTCCTGAAAATATTGCCGAACAATATACCATTGTTCGCAGTACGCCATTTTTCTTAGAGTTCTTACCTTTAACTGCCAATAAAGGAAGTGGCATTGAAAAATTAGCGCAACATCTTGGATTTACTGCCGATGAAATTATTTGTATCGGTGATGCCGGCAATGATTTTCATATGATCGAATATGCAGGTTTAGGGGTGGCAATGGGTAACGCAACCGATGAGATAAAGGCAATTGCTGATTATATTACTGCCGACAACCTTAATTCCGGCGTTGCTGAAGTTATTGAAAAATTTATTTTAAATCAAAAAGGTGAATAAAATGAAACCAATTTGTGCCGTATTAAGCGGAGCTGGAATCAGTGCTGAAAGTGGATTACCTACTTTCCGAGCTGAAGACGGTTTATGGGCAGGTCACAGAGTGGAAGAAGTTTGTACTCCTGAAGCGCTGGAACGAAACCCACAAAAAGTACTCGACTTTTACAACGAACGCCGTCGCAATGCTGCGGCAGCACAGCCCAATGCCGCACATCTCGCCCTGGTGGAATTAGAACAGAAATATGATGTCAGAATTATTACGCAAAACGTTGACGATCTGCACGAACGTGCTGGCAGCAAAAATGTGCTTCATTTACACGGTGAGTTAAATAAAGCGCAAAGTAGTTTTGATCCAGACTATATTGTTCCGTGTTATAAAGATCAATTGATTACCGACAAAGATCCTAATGGACACTTAATGCGCCCATTCATTGTCTTTTTTGGCGAAAGTGTACCAATGTTAGAACCGGCGATAGATACTGTTGCCAATGCAGATATTCTGTTGGTGATCGGCACTTCATTACAAGTTTACCCTGCCAATGGGTTAGTACACGAAGCGAAACGAAGTGCAAAGATCTATCTTATCGACCCAAATCCAAACATCGGCTTTCTCCAACGTCCAGTAAATATCATTACCCAAAAAGCAACCGAAGGTGTCGTTCAGGTTGTAAGAGAATTGTTAATGACTAAATTATAATCCATTTTCTGTAAACAAATCCGCTGATTGTCTACAACACTGAATGAGTGAGTCCAATAATAAATCCGGCTGGACTTGCTCATTTTAATAATTGAGATAGTGAGGTGAAAATCAGTACTATTTCAAAAATAGACAGTTATATTGCAATCAATCTACTGCTGTACAAATGCAAAATTCCAAAATCAATACAGTATTTCATTAAAAATAGAAGTACAAATCTAACTAGTAGCAGGATCAGTTAATGCAAACGCCACTGATACTATAAATGGAACTCAACTACACGCTACTGACATATGTATGGCAGAAAACAGCAATCATATTCAGAATATCCAATAATAAATTTGATAATGTAGATAAAGGTTCTCATCGTTATATCGCAGTTGCAAGAGCAATAGAAATATATCTTAGGAAAAAAGATATAATGGTTGGTGCTGCCTACGGCTTTGAATGGTAATTATTTCTTTAATTAGGGAAAGTTCGCAAAAAGCGGAACTCTTTAGAAATTCCGCTTTTTGTTATTTAACTGATGCGTTTATTTCTTCTGCGCTTGGACTGCTGCAACTGCCACCATATTGATAATACGGCGTACTGAAGACACCGGAGTAAGGATATGAGCAGATTTCTTCAATCCCATCAACATTGGCCCAACAGTGATTGCAGTAGTAGTAGCACGAAGCAGATTATAACTAATACGTGCTGATTCCATACTTGGCATAATTAACAAGTTGGCTGCACCTTTTAACGGACTATCCGGCATAATATCTTTGCGAAGCTGCTCTGATAAAGCAATATCGCCGTGCATTTCACCATCAATAATAATATCCGGGCGGCGTTCTTGAACCAATTCAAGCACTTTACGCATTTTAATAGCATTCGGGCTACTAGATGAGCCGTAATTTGAATTAGATAATAACGCCACTTGTGGTTCAATACCGAAAGATTTCACTTCTTCCGCCGCCATAATAGTGATTTCCGCCAATTCTTCCGCAGTAGGATTTTCGTTTACAAAAGTATCTGCAATGAAAACGTTACCTGTCGGCAATACTAAACTGCTTACCGCTCCAAGGGTATGCACGCCATCCGCCACGCCAAGCACATCACGTAACGTATGAAGATGTTCACGATAAGAGCCAACTAGCCCACAAATCATCGCATCTGCTTCACCAAGTTGCAATAAGGTTGCTGCAATCGCAGTACGGTCAGAAATCAAACGTTGACGAGCCAAGGCAGGTGTAACGCCTTTGCGTTTCATAATGTCATAATAGGTTTGCCAACCTTGTGTATAGCGGTGATCCTGATCATTATTGACAATATCAAAGTCTCTACCGGCAACAATTTTCAAGCCTAAACGCTTAATTCTTTGCTCAATCACCGCCGGTCTACCAATTAGGATTGGATAAGCAATTTCTGAACTACTTATTTCTTGCACAGCGTGCAACACTCTAGGCTCTTCACCATCAGCTAAAATAACACGTTTTTTATTGTTTTTAGCCTGAGCAAATACCGGCTTCATAAATAAATTGGTTTTGTAAACAAATTGAGTAAGCTCATCAACATAAGCATCAAAATCAGTAATCGGTTTTTGTGCTACTCCACTATCCATTGCTGCTTTTGCAACAGCCGGAGCTATCTTAACAATCAAACGTGGATCGAATGGTTTTGGAATTAAGTATTCAGGCCCGAATGAGACTTCATTTTCTGCATAAGCAGAAGAAACAACATCACTCTGTTCCGCCAATGCTAGGTCTGCAATTGCTCGAACTGCCGCCAATTTCATCTCTTCATTGATGGTGGTGGCGTGTACATCTAATGCACCACGGAAAATAAATGGAAAACAGAGAACATTATTCACTTGATTAGGAAAATCAGAACGACCGGTACAGATAATCGCATCTGCACGAGCTGCTTTAGCAACTGGTGGAAGAATTTCCGGAACAGGATTTGCTAAAGCTAAAATCAATGGATTAGACGCCATAGTTTTCAACATTTCCGGAGTCAATACACCCGCTTTTGAACAGCCTAAGAAAATATCCGCATTTGGCAACGCATCCGCCAATGTACGCGCACCGTTATCTTCAACTGCATAAGCCTGTTTGGTTTCATCCATATGGTCTCCACGACCTTTATAAACTACACCTTTTGAATCGCAAATTGTAATATTTTTTCTCTCAATGCCTAAAGCAACCATTAAATTCAAACAAGCAATTGCCGATGCCCCAGCACCGGAAGCCACTACTTTTACCTGTTTAATATCTTTATTCACTACACGTAGCCCATTAAGCACAGCAGCTGCACAAATAATAGCTGTACCGTGCTGATCATCGTGGAAGACCGGAATTTTCATTCTTTCGCGTAATTTCTTTTCAATATAGAAACATTCCGGTGCTTTAATATCTTCAAGATTAATACCGCCAAAAGTAGGTTCTAATGCTGCAATAATGTCAATTAATTTATCTGGATCAGTTTCATTAACCTCAATATCAAACACATCAATTCCAGCAAACTTTTTGAAGAGTACTCCTTTGCCCTCCATTACTGGTTTACCTGCCAACGCTCCGATATTACCTAATCCTAATACTGCAGTTCCGTTGGAAATCACTGCAACTAGGTTACCCCTTGCGGTATATTTATACGCATTTGCCGGATCTTTCTCAATTTCTAAACAAGGCTCAGCAACACCAGGCGAATAAGCTAATGCAAGATCTTGCTGCGTCGCTAATGATTTAGTTGGTGTCACTTCTATTTTTCCCGGAATTGGAAATTGGTGAAAGTCTAATGCCGCCTGGCGTAGTTTTTCGTCCATAATCTATCCTTATTAATATGTTATTTTTCGCAAGAGATTTACCACTTTACTTACTGCGAATGGCAATTTGAAGTTGAGAGGCAATCCACTGTGCTGTCATAATGACAGGCTTTAATAGAACATCAAAGTCTATCGCTATACCTTTATCTATTTTGTTGATTGTTGACCGCCTTTGGAGATTACAGCGGAGATTGGATTATTATTGGTTACCCTAAAAATAGAACTCACTCACTAAAAAATCCATTTGTTATTATAAATCTATTTCTTAAGAATGCTGTGAGCTATGCCACATTTTTAACAAACAGTGTTAAAATACCGCTTTCTTTGTATGTATAAAATGAGCGATTTTGCTTTTGAAATCCATTACAACCTAAATAAGATCACAAAGTCATATTTAAAACAAACTTTTCTAACTCATTTTATTCCTATTAAAGGGGTAATACCAATCAATAAGGTTAATTAAATGAAACAACGTTTAGATAAATTTCTCTCTGAATACACAGGATTATCCCGTTCACAGGCGACAAAAGCATTACGCCAAAATTTAGTTAAAGTAAATCAACAGGTTATTAAAGACGGTGCATTAAAAATTTCACCAGAAGATCAAGTAGAATTTGATGGAACCTTACTGGAGTGGACAATTGGTAATCAATACTTTTTATTGTTTAAACCTGAAGGTTATATTTGCTCTCACGATGATGGTGAGTACCCTACTGTTTATCAATTTTTTGATTATCCTCTTTCAACTCGACTACACACTGCCGGACGTCTGGATGTTGATACCACAGGATTAGTACTACTCACAGATGATGGACAGTGGTCTCATCGTATTACATCTCCTAAATATCATTGTGAAAAAACTTATTTGGTAACATTATCAGACCCTATTGAAGATTTTTATGTTGAACAATGTATGCAAGGTATTCTTTTACGAGGAGAAAAACAACCAACTAAGCCGGCACAAATTGAAATAATTGATGATTACAATTTGAATTTAACTATTATTGAAGGTAAATACCACCAAGTAAAACGAATGTTCGCTGCTCTTGGAAATAAAGTAATCAAATTACATCGTTGGAAAATTGGTCAAATCATCTTGGATTCGCAATTAGAAGAAGGTCAATATCGTGCATTGACTGATGCGGAGGTTCAATTTTTCTTAAAATAAAAAACAAGATAAATAAAAGGAGGTTTATGTGAGAAATAAAAAAGTAAAAATTAATTTTGCATTTGTTTTAATTTTGGGGCTATTATCAATGATGCCTCCGCTGGGGATTGATATGTATCTTCCAGCATTTCTTAATATTTCACGCGACTTAAATGTTCCCTCCAGTCAAGTACAATATACATTAACTATGTTTACCTTAGGAATGGGAATTGGACAGTTAATTTGGGGACCGATCGCAGATAGCATCGGACGTAAGCCAGTTATTTTATTTGGTTTAAGTATTACTACCATTGCTGCATTCGGGCTCACACAAATTAATAATATTCATCATTTTATTGGTTTACGCTTAATACAAGGATTTTTTGGTGCTGCACCGGTTGTTGTACTGGGAGCATTACTACGAGATCTATTCAGTAAAAATGATTTTTCCAAAATGATGTCATTAATCACTTTAGTATTAATGATAGCCCCGTTACTTGCGCCAATTCTAGGTGGTTATTTAGTGCAATATTTCCATTGGCACTCCATTTTCTATCTTTTAGTTATTGTAGGCATCATCAGTGGTTTACTGTTTTGGTGGAGAATTCCAGAAACATTGCAAGTTGAAAAACGACAACATTTCTCTTTACGCAATATCCTACGCCAATTCTGGAGTGTATTAAGACACAAAGAAGTACTAGGTTATTTGATCGTTTCCACTTTCTCATTCGGCGGTTTATTTGCCTTTTTAACATCAGGTTCTCTTGTCTATATCGATATTTATGGCGTAAAAGTCGAAAATTTCGGTTATTTCTTTATGCTAAATATTGCAATTATGGCTTGTTTCACTGTTATTAACGGTAAAATTGTTAGCAAAGTAGGTGCAGAAAAAATGTTACAATTCGGTTTAGCAATGCAAGCTGCTGCCGGTTTGTGGTTATTTATTGTGGCAATTTTTGATCTCGGTTTTTGGTCTATGGCACTTGGTATTGCTTGGTTTATTGGAATGAACTCGACTATCGGTGCTAATGCTGCCGCTTTAATTCTGGAACATTTTGGACGTATTGCCGGCACAGCAAATTCTGTATTAGGCACACTCCGTTTCGGTGGCGGTGCAATAATCGGTTCTGTATTGGCTCTAGTTCCTGTAACCAGCGCCACTCCGATGTTGGCAACAATGATCGTATGTATTACTATTGCAGTTCTCGGTTATTGGCTATTAACCTATCGAAACTTACAGAAATGACAAGACTCACTATCAAAGATATTGCACGTTTGAGCGGTGTAGGAAAATCCACCGTTTCACGTGTATTGAATCAAGATCCGAAAGTCAGCGATAAAACTCGAGCTAAAGTGGAAAAGATAATTGCTGAACAAGGATTTTTGCCATCCAATTCCGCACGTGCAATGCGAGGACAAGGCAATAGGATTATTGGCATTATTGTTTCTCGCCTGACATCAAGCGCAGAAAATCAGGTGTTATCCGCAATACTGCCACTACTTTATGCTGCACATTGTGAGCCTATCATCGTTGAGAGTCGTTTTGATGAAAAATTAGTGCTGGATCATTTAACGCTTTTTCGACAAAAAGCAGTTGACGGCGTTATCTTATTCAGCTTTTCCAGTATTGAACAACTCGATCTAAGCAGCTGGCAACAAAATTTGGTGATTATCGCTCGTAATCATCCGGGAATCACCTCCATTTATTATGATGATCACAGTGCAGTGCAACAATTAATGCAGACATTATTACAAAAAAATCATCAGGCTATCGCTTATATTGGTGTTGACGACAATGACACTACCACTGGTTTTCTGCGTCATCACGCTTATTTATCGTTTTGTCATCAACATCAATTTCCAATTCTTGATTTGCAAGGAGATCTAAGTTTTGAAAGCGGTTATCAACTTGCACAACAAATCGATTTTCACAAATATAGCGCCTTAGTCTGTGCCACTAATAACCTTGCATTAGGTGCAATCAAATATTTACAACAACAACAGCTAACACATATTTATGTTGCCAGTGTCGGCAATAATCCACTCTTGAGCTTTCTATTTCCACAAACTTTAATGATCGATTTAGGTTTTCAACAAGCAGGTGAAAAAGCAGTTTCTCAGCTTCTTTATTTGTTAGATGGCGGTAAAGAGATAAAATCCTTCTGCTTACCCTGTCATTTACTTGAAAATTAACCTGTTCTTTCAACTTTATCGGAATCATTTTCTATCCACACAACCTGTAGATAACTTTGTGGAATACTTTTAGAAAAAAACGCTTAACCCTTAGTTTATAAGGAGTTTTATTAACTGAAACAAATTTGATTGCAAAATAACATTTATTTATAAATCAATAAGTTAATAAAAATCCAGAAAAGATTATATTTTTTAGAAAAAAATAAAACAAAAAAAACTTGACAAAAATAAGTCTGTGCAAAACTTATTATTTTTTAGTTATATTCCTGAAAAAAAAGCTAAAAAGAATAGAGCGTTTCCGCTCCATTCCTGTTCACTAAAACTTAACTTAATTAAAAATACTTTCACTGACAAGGTTAACTACAAAACCGCCGATACATAACCAGAAAAATATAATTAAACCTAAAATAAGCGGTTTTGCGCCCGCTTTTTTAATCGCATCAATATGTGTTGTTAATCCTAATGCTGACATTGCCATCATCAACAATAAAGTATCCAATTCAACCAACCAATGTGTAATCACTTCGGGAATAATTGGGAATGAATTTAAAACGGCAACTAAAACAAACCAAACCGCAAACCAAGGAATATTAATTTTTCTTGATTCACTTGATACTTGATTACGACTTAATGAAAATGATAATGCTAATAAGAATGGCGCTAACATCATTACACGAATCATTTTGGTAATCACAGCACTATCCGCCACTTGGTTACTGATATTCTGTCCTGCAGCATAAACCTGTGCTACTTCGTGTACGGTCGAACCAATATAAATCCCAAATTGATATTCACTGATATAGTGGCTTAACAACGGATATAACATTGGGTAGGCAAACATTGCCAACGTACCGAAAATCACAACTGTAGCGATAGCTACCGATACTTTATGCGATTGTGCTTTGACCACAGGTTCCGCCGCCATCACCGCAGCAGCCCCACAAATACTGGCGCCAGTCGCACATAAATAAGTGATTTCTTTATCAATTTTTAGCCACTTTCGCCCCAACCAGCAAGTAATAAAGAAAGTAGAAATCAACATAATTGCGTCTGTTACAATGGCATTAATCCCCACTGAACCAATTTGTTGAAATGTGATGCGGAAACCATACAGAATAATACCCGCTCTCAGTAAAATACCTTTAGAAAAATTAACGCCTTCGTGTGATACTTGGGCAATATTAGGGTAAATCGTATTTCCAACAAGCATCCCTATCAAAATGGCAAAAGTTAATGCACTAATACCAATTGAACTACCGATGCCGAAATAATTAAGAGTAAATGCTACTGCGGTCACTGCTCCAGAAAGCAATAAACCAGGAATTAAAGACATAATTTTCATATTATGAATCCAAAAGGAAAATGTAATAAATACACTAAATTAAGGGGGTTGTTATTTTAGCAAGCTACTCCCCAAAAGGGATCTACTTTTTTGAAAAAATGTGGTGATTACGTATTAATTCAGCTCAATCGTGATATATGTTAAAATCCGCTCACAACTTTTATTGTTAAATTGATTATGAAAAAGAACAGTAAGCCTTTTATTTTACATTCAGACTTCAAACCTTCCGGCGATCAACCCACAGCCATCGCTAAACTGGTGGAAAATTTAAATGACGGTCTAGCACACCAAACACTGCTTGGTGTAACTGGTTCTGGTAAAACCTTTACTATTGCTAATGTCATTGCACAATTAAATCGTCCAGCAATGATTTTTGCTCCAAATAAAACATTAGCCGCCCAGCTCTATGCTGAAATGAAAGCTTTCTTCCCAGAAAATGCAGTTGAATATTTCGTTTCCTACTATGATTACTATCAACCGGAAGCCTATGTACCTGCAAGCGACACTTTTATTGAAAAAGATGCCTCGATTAATGATCAAATTGAACAAATGCGACTTTCTGCAACAAAATCTTTTTTGGAAAGACGGGATACCATCGTGGTAACCTCTGTTTCTGCTATTTACGGTTTGGGTGATCCAGACTCTTATCTAAAAATGATGTTACATCTACAAACTGGCGCAATTATTGATCAACGAGAAATCCTCTCTCATCTTGCCTCCTTACAATATACTCGCAATGATCACGCCTTTCAGCGCGGTACATTCCGCGTTCACGGTGAAGTGATTGATATATTCCCAGCGGAATCAGATGATATAGCCTTACGCGTAGAACTTTTTGATGATGAAATTGAACGATTAAGTCTATTCGATCCACTGACCAATCGCTCTTTCGGTGCTGTGCCACGTTATACTGTTTATCCAAAAACACACTATGTCACACCTAGAGAACGTATTTTAGAGGCTATTGAACAAATCAAACTGGAGTTGGCTCAACGCAGAGAATATTTCATCAAAGAGAATAAATTGCTTGAAGAACAACGCATTACTCAACGAACACAATTCGATATTGAAATGATGAACGAATTAGGTTACTGCTCCGGAATAGAAAACTACTCACGTTACCTTTCTGGGCGTAAAGAGGGTGAGCCACCACCGACACTGTTCGATTACATTCCGAATGATGGCTTATTAATTATCGATGAATCACACGTTACTGTTCCACAAATCGGTGGTATGTATAGAGGTGATCGCTCAAGAAAAGAAACTTTAGTTGAATACGGTTTTCGTCTGCCTTCAGCATTAGACAACCGCCCATTACGTTTTGAAGAGTTTGAACGCCTCGCCCCACAAACCATCTATGTTTCAGCAACCCCCGGACCTTATGAGCTAGAAAAATCCGGTGATGAAATTATAGATCAAGTCGTTCGTCCAACCGGCTTATTAGATCCTGAAATTGAAGTTCGTCCGGTAGGAACTCAAGTTGACGATTTACTTTCTGAAATTCGCTTACGCGTTGAAAAAAATGAACGTGTACTAGTAACGACTTTAACGAAAAAAATGGCGGAAGACTTAACCGATTATCTGGCAGAACACGGAGTATTAGTTCGCTATTTACATTCAGATATTGATACAGTTGAACGAGTTGAAATTATCCGAGATCTTCGTGCCGGTGAGTTTGATGTCTTAGTAGGAATCAACTTGTTACGGGAGGGCTTAGATATGCCGGAAGTTTCTTTGGTTGCTATTTTGGATGCAGATAAAGAGGGCTTTTTACGTTCCGAACGCTCGTTGATTCAGACAATCGGTCGTGCAGCGCGTAACTTAAACGGTAAAGCCATTCTTTATGCCGATCGCATCACACCATCAATGCAAAAAGCCATTGATGAAACCGAGCGCCGCCGTCAAAAACAGCAGGCTTATAATGAGCAACACGGTATCGTACCGAAAGCACTGAATAAAAAAATCGGTGAAATTTTGGATATTGGTCAAAGTGCCAATCAGAAAGCCAAAAAGCAACGTTTACCAAAAGCTGCTGAACCGGTGGCAAGTTATGAAATGCTTGATAATGCTAAAGATCTACAAAAACAGATTAAACACCTTGAACAACAGATGTATAAATTTGCTCAGGATTTAGAATTTGAAAAAGCTGCTCAAACAAGAGATCAACTTCACGCTCTGCGTGATCGTTTTATAACGCTACAAGGCGATTAATTAATAAAAAACCCGTAAGTTTTCCAACCTACGGGTTTCAATTTCTAATAATAAAATTATTTACCTAAATTATCGAAGAAACGTTTTACACCATCTAAAAAGCCTTTTTCCTTGGGGCGATGCTGATTGCGTCCTTCTAAACTCTTCTCAAATTTTTGTAGCAATTCCTTCTGTTCTTTATTTAACTTAACCGGTGTTTCTACAATCACACGACAAATTAAATCACCTTGATAGTGAGAACGTGTCGAAGTGACACCTTTACCACGTAAACGGAATAATTTACCTGTTTGAGTTTCTTCCGGAATTTTTAATTTTACTTTGCCATCTAATGTCGGAACTTCAATTTCACCACCTAATGCAGCTAAAGTAAAACTGATCGGCACTTCACAATAAAGATTATTACCGTCACGTTGAAAAATATCGTGTTCTTTTACGTGAATTACCACATAAAGATCACCTGCCGGTGCGCCATTCTCACCTGCTGCACCTTCACCGCTTAAGCGAAGCTGACTTCCAGTATCCACTCCTGCCGGCACTTTAACAGAAAGATTTTTATATTTATGCACTCGTCCGTCACCATGACAAGTATCACAAGGTTGTTCAATTATTTTACCTGTACCGTGACAATGAGGGCAGGTCTGTTCCTGCACGAAGAAACCACTTTGACGGCGAATACGACCGGAACCGTGACAATAACTACAGGTATCCACTTTTGAACCGGCTTTAGCACCAGAACCGTGACAACTATCACAAGTTGCCAAAGTTGCAATTCTAATATCTTTAGTAACACCTTTTACAGCTTCTTCAAGCGTAAGTTCCAAGTCGTAACGTAAATCCTCACCTCTCACGACTCGTTGACGGCTTCTACCACCACCGAACATATCACTGAAAATATCACCAAAAATATCCCCGAAATCCGCACCTCCAAATCCGCCAGCACCAGCACCACCTTGTTCAAAAGCGGCGTGTCCATATTGATCATAGGCAGCACGTTTTTCTTTGTCGCCTAATACTTCATAAGCTTCTTGAACTTCTTTAAATTTCGCTTCTGCTTCTTTATCGCCGGGATTACGGTCTGGGTGAAATTTCATTGCCAAGCGTTTATAAGCTTTCTTAATTGCTTTTTCATCATCCGATTTTGAAACGCCTAACACTTCATAATAATCACGCTTTGCCATTCGTTATCCTACTTTTAGTTGATTATTAACCTTTGAATACAGTAAAAGGGCGAGGTGTTTAGCCGTCGCCCATGGGGTAAATTGTAGCAGCTCAAAAAACTCAAACCGCTACATCAGGAGGATAGATTATTTATTATCCTTAACCTCTTCAAACTCAGCATCTACGACATCATCGCCGTTATTTTTCGCACCGCTTTGTGCTTGTTGTTGCTGAGCCTGACCGGCTTGTGCTTGCTGTTGAGCAGCTTGCATTAATTTTTCTGCTGCTTGAATCAAAGCTTGAGTTTTTGCTTCAATTTCTGCTTTATCTTCGCCTTTCGCCGCAGTTTCAAGTTCATTTACTGCTTTTTCAATCGCTGCTTTATCGTCTGCTGCAAGATTTGCACCTACTTCACCCAACTGTTTACGAGTAGTGTGAACCAAGTGATCTGCTTGGTTACGAGCTTGAACTAACTCTTCAAATTTACGGTCAGCTTCAGCATTTGCTTCTGCATCACGCACCATTTGTTGAATTTCTTCATCACTTAAACCGGAAGAGGCTTTAATAGTGATTTGTTGTTCTTTACCTGTACCTTTATCTTTCGCAGAAACGTGGATAATACCGTCCGCATCAATGTCAAAAGTCACTTCGATCTGTGGCATACCACGAGGTGCCGGGTTAATACCTTCCAAATTAAACTGACCAAGTGATTTGTTGTCTGCCGCACGTTTACGTTCACCTTGCAACACATGAATAGTTACTGCACTTTGGTTATCTTCAGCGGTTGAGAACACTTGTGATTTCTTAGTTGGAATTGTTGTATTTTTCTCAATTAAGGTAGTCATCACACCACCCATTGTTTCGATACCTAATGAAAGCGGGGTTACATCTAATAACAACACATCTTTCACATCACCTGCCAAAACACCACCTTGTACTGCTGCACCAATAGCCACCGCTTCATCTGGGTTCACATCTTTACGAGGTTCTTTACCGAAGAATTCAGCCACTTTTTGTTGAACTAATGGCATACGAGTTTGCCCACCGACTAAGATCACGTCATCAATGTCTGATACGCTTAAACCAGCATCTTTCAAAGCAACACGGATTGGATCCATTGATTTTGCAACTAGGTCTTCAACTAAAGATTCCAATTTTGCACGTGTTAATTTGATATTTAAATGTTTTGGTCCTGTCGCATCCGCTGTGATATACGGTAAATTCACGTCTGTTTGTTGTGCTGAAGAAAGTTCGATCTTCGCTTTTTCACCAGCCTCTTTCAAACGTTGCATTGCTAACGGATCATTGCGTAAATCAATACCCTGTTCTTTTTTGAACTCATCAACTAAGTAATTAATTACTCGGTTATCAAAGTCTTCACCACCCAAGTGAGTATCACCATTGGTTGCTAATACTTCAAACGTTTTTTCACCATCTACTTCATCAATTTCGATAATAGATAAGTCAAATGTACCACCACCTAAGTCATATACTGCAATAGTATGGTTACCTTTACCTTTATCTAAGCCATAAGCTAATGCTGCTGCTGTTGGTTCGTTAATAATACGTTTAACATCTAAGCCTGCAATTCGACCTGCATCTTTAGTTGCTTGACGTTGAGCATCATTAAAGTAAGCAGGTACAGTAATTACTGCTTCAGTAACCGGTTCGCCTAAAAAATCTTCTGCTGTTTTCTTCATTTTTTTCAATACTTCAGCAGAAATTTGAGGAGGCGCCATTTTTTCACCTTTCACTTCTACCCACGCATCACCATTATCTGCTTTAACAATATCAAACGGCATAATGCTGACATCACGTTGGACTTCATCATCAGTAAAACGACGACCAATCAAACGTTTAATTGCGAATAGTGTATTTTTCGGATTAGTTACCGCTTGGCGTTTAGCTGGTTGACCAACTAATGTTTCGCCGTCTTGAGTATAAGCAATGATAGAAGGAGTTGTACGATCGCCTTCCGCATTTTCAATAACACGCGGTTTATCGCCATCCATCACTGCCACACATGAATTTGTTGTACCTAAGTCAATACCAATAATTTTTCCCATAATCTTTATTCTCCTGATTTTAAATTCGTTTTTAACATCGACTAAATAGGGTTCATTCTAAAATTTACAAGGGATAATTTTTTATTAATCCTCAGTCTTTCATAGAACCCACATCATTCGTGCCACAATAAATTGAACTTAAAATCCAATTTTCAAGGGCAACTTTAAAAATTTTTTTAATTTTTTTTCATCAATACCATTTTTCTTGATGTTAAATTGTAGTTAGGGCTTAGCAGCTGCTTGATTAACGTGTATATTTATCAACGAAATTATCTGATCGACAATAACACCATCACATTTAATGAGGATTTTATGGATTCACACTTACAACCGTTTGAACACACTCTTATTCAAATCGTTAAGCAAGATGTTGTACCAGCACTTGGTTGTACCGAACCGATCTCATTGGCGTTAGCATCCGCTACTGCAGCAAAATATCTAGGACACAACAACATTGAAAGAATCGAAGCAAAAGTATCGCCGAACTTAATGAAAAATGGATTAGGGGTTTCTGTTCCCGGCACCGGAATGGTGGGCTTACCAATTGCTGCCGCTATTGGTGCCATTGGAGGCAATGCTGATAGCGGTTTAGAAGTGCTAAAAAATATTACATCTCAACAGGTTGAAAAGGCAAAACAGTTGCTACAAACCGGTGTCGTTGCTGTTACCATTAAGCAAACTGATCATATTTTATATGCAGAATCAACACTTTATAGCGGAAACGACTGGGTTCGCGTCATCATTGAAGAACAACACACTCGCATTACTTCCATTGAAAAAAATGGTCAGATATTGTATCAAAACCCAATTCAAACAATAGATGACGCTTCGCAGCATCACATTTTTAATCAACTTAATGCAAAAGATATTTTCGACTTCTCAATGCAGGTCGACTTAGAAAAAATCACTTTTATTAATCAGGCAGAAATACTTAACGCCGCCTTATCTCAAGAAGGTTTACGACAAGATTACGGTTTACATATTGGTCGTACCTTACAAAAACATATCGGCGATGGCTTGCTTTCTGATGATCTGCTCTCCCGTATAATGATTCAAACAACCGCTGCATCTGATGCACGTATGGGTGGTGCAACGTTACCGGCAATGAGCAATTCAGGTTCCGGGAATCAAGGAATAACCGCCACTATGCCGGTTGTTGTTGTCGCCAATCATCTCAATATTGACGGTGAACAGCGTACGCGCGCACTGTTTTTATCACATTTAATCGCGATTTTTATTCACAGCAAATTACCTAAGCTATCCGCTCTTTGTGCGGTAACGACTGCGGCAATGGGAAGCTGTGCCGGCATATCTTATCTACTCACCAATAAATTTGATACTGCCGCAATGGCAATTAGCAGTATGATTGGAGATATCAGCGGAATGTTGTGTGATGGTGCTGCCAACAGCTGTGCGATGAAAGTATCAACTAGTGTCACCTCTGCCTATAAAGCAGTTCTAATGGCAATTAATAGAACTGGCGTAACAGGTGATGAAGGGATTGTTGAACATACTATTGATCGCAGCATTGATAATTTATGCGCTATTGCTTGTAAAAGTATGCAGCATACTGATTTTCAAATCATTGAAATTATGGCGAATAAACCGCAAAATCAATGCAAATAAACCACTCGTTTACAAGGAAAAATTATGCAAAAAAAATCACTCACTATTACTGTTGTCGCCTTAGCTGCGATAAGTGCCGTCTGGCTTGGCGGCACTTGGTATACGGGCTCAAAAATTGAAGAACAATATCTCAAACAAATTGACGACATCAACCAACAAGGTTGGATCAAAATTGATGATGTACAGCTAGAACGCCACTTTTTTTTCAGTGATCTTCAATATCAACTTAATATTGATGAATATAGTTATCCGATTCAAACTAAAATTTATCACGGCCCATTGCCGCTTAATAAATTAAGTCAGTTCAAACTGCTGCCAGTGATGGCTTCCAGTGAATCAACGTTGCAAACCGATAATCAAAACAAAAACTTGCCTTTCTACTTGAAAAACGGCGAAAAAAATTACGTCGCTGCCAACCCTTTTACATTAAAAATTGATATAGATTATCAACAAGCTATGGATCTGAATTTTCATTTTTCACCGGGTGAATACCAATCCGATGAAAATAAAATTGTTTGGTCCGGCGGTGAATACAAACTTAAATTGGATCAGGCGAAAAATATTCACTATTCAATTAACTTAGATGATTTCCGTTTTATTTTACAATCGGAACAAAAAAATATTGATAGCAACATTTTAATACAAGGCTTAACTTCCGAAGGAAAATTAAAATTAACCAATTTACGCTATTTGCCGATCGGTGACATCAAAACCACAATAAAACGTGCCGAGTTTAACTTTAGATCTCAGGCAAACTCCGCCTATGTCAGCAATATCTCAAAAGATCAAAGCAGCACCGTGAAATTAACACAAGATGGAAACTTTTATGCTATTGATATAGACGGTGATATTGCAGATGTATTAATGAATGAACAATCACTTTATTCACAAACCCTAAAATTACAATTCAAACATTTAAGCGGTGCCGATTTAGATAATTTGTTCGATGCCAGTTTAAAGGAAGATCAAACTCGACTTCATAATTCACTCACTAATTTATTTAATCAACAACCACAATTAGTGATTGCACCATTATCATTGAAAAATAGTGATGGAGAAGCAACATTGAAGGCTAATATTCAGACAGCACCACAAGCCGTGGCCAATCTAACACAAGGCTTACCGGATCAATTTTTTGATTCATTGAATATTCATTTAAATCTCGAAAAACCGTTCTTAAATGGGGTTATTAATAATTATGCGACCGCAATGAACAAAATATTTGAGAACAATAAACAAGTTGAACCAATTAATCCGGAAAGACTGCAACAGATCCTGCAAACAAAACTGCAACAACAGGTGACACAAGGCATTTTGCTTGAAACAAAAAATGCATATCAGCTCAATTTAGAACAAAAAGAGGGAGAACTTTATCTTAACCAACAGCAAATACCAAAAGAAGCTTTAGCATTTTTATTAATCTCATTATTTTGATATAACACTGTCTTCCTTTTAAAAAAGGAAGACATACATCATTTATATTTTCAACCGAGCTACTATAGCCCTTCATTAACTAACCTTTTCTTTGCTAGTAAAGCTAAACAAATTGAGCTCGTTAATACTATCAATAATGTTAATGTAACAAATGAAAAAATAATACTGAATATAGCAATTACACCTGACAATAAGGAGGATAATGCCTCCGAAGTATTAGCTAATGTTGAGAAAATACCAAAATTTTTTCCTATATTATTTTTTTCAGAATAGGTTTGTATTACGGTAACCAATGTTATATCCACAAAAGCTCCACATACCCCCAATATAAAAGAAAAAGGTAAAAAGATATCAAATGAAAAGAATGAAAAAACAGCTAAACAAAAAAGAATAACACCATAAACAACCCAGAAAAACATTAATTTATTAGGCGTTACTATATTTACACACTTATTATAAATTAATCCTCCAATAATAGTTCCAAATGCCATTAAAGAAAAAATATAGCTAGTAAAAATCTCACCTTTACCCAAAAAAACCGTCACCGCTGGAATAATAAAACGTAATACTGAACCAGTAAACAGGATACAAATTCCAGATCCTATAATCACAATGAATAATTTATTATTAACACGATATAAATAATCAAGACTTAAACACGTATCTTTGTATATTTTTGAAACATTAAACACTTCTTTTTTTCGCGCATCTAACTTACTTAAATTAAAAATAATAAGAATAGATAAAAAGTAAGTTATTGCATTAAACATCAACACCCACGATTTATTTACAGCTATTGATAAAATAAAAGAACAAATTAATGGACCAAGTACCATTGCCATTTCCTCAGCAATTTGAGAAATACTATTTGCATACCCTAGATTTTTATTAGAAACAATTTTTGGAATTGCAGTTCTAAAACTTGGCTGAAAAATACTTCTTCCGATAGTAGTCAGAACAGAAGATAGTATTAATATATAAATATTAATATTCTCATAAAAATATGAAATAAAAAGCAAACAGGTCACTATCAATCTAACTATTTCACTAAATAGTAAAGTATTCTTAATATCTTTATTATCAGCCAACCATCCACCTATAGGACCAAAAAATAAGAATGGAATGAACCTAAAAAAATACACAACTCCAGTAAGAATATAGTTACTACCTGTAATTTCTAGAACAATAAAAACAAATACAACCTCATAAGAGTAATCTCCTAGCTTTGAAATAAATAAAGACGATAATAGTGATGGGAAATTTCTAATTGTTAATAATGCCCGCATTATCCCACCTCAATACTAAATCGAAAAGCACCTAAAGAAGAAACACCTTTTATCAACTCAAATACACTTACATTTTTTATTGAATAATTAGAACATATAAAATCAACACACTTACTAGAAAAACTAAGAGATATTCCCATACCAATACACATATGTACCCCTGAACCAAATGATAATGGCTTTTCATATCTATTTAAAGAAAATTCAAATGGATTTTTAAAAACATTAGGATCAAAATTAGCCATTCCAGTATAAAACATAATCCTATCCCCTTTTTTAAAAATAAAATCTTTATAATTAATATTTTGAGTAACTATTCTTCCCATACATAAAATAGGACTACACAATCGAGATGACTCAGTGATAATATCCCTAACATTTTCTCTTGTCACTGATAAATTAAATTTATAAATATTATAAAGAGAAGCAACAATAAGTTGCATAGTAGTTTGATGAGCTGCAATATATGTAACAACTATATCAGAGGTATTTATATCAGTAGTATTATAGAACCTTTTAAATACATCAAAAATTATTAAAAAAGATTTTACTATAGAAATAAAATGTTCCTTATCCCTTACTCTTCCATCGAAAAGCATTCCAACATTCTCTGCATGTTTAGTTAAGGATATGTCACTTTCAAATCCTACTAACAAACTTGCAAGGTAATTATTTAATTTAGATAGATTTTGTTCATCAATTATTTTTTCTTTCCCTAAAAGTCTTTCTATAATATATAAAATATCTATTTTTTTATAATTATCATGAATCAACCTTACAACACCACTTTTCTTATCATCTCTAAATATAATAGATTTATTAATTAGATGTAAGAACCTTTCCACTAAATCCCTTTCCTTATCAAATAATTCTAGTGGAATTAACATTCTTTTCTTAGAAACATAAGCATTACTCAATAAGTTTGAACAATCTTCATATCCATACACAACCCAATATTTTCTATCTTTATTAAAATAAAATCCTTTTGCTTTGGTATCATAAGAAATAAGTTTCTCATAAAATTCTTTATAAGAGCTAATCAAATCAATATATGTATTACACATAAATTAACTCCTTCTTAGCTATAAATTTTCCCTCAGTATTAAGATGTTTTGCAACAAAATGTTTCATCGCTATTTGTTCAGACTCTGGCATAAGCCAAAACATAATATTTGTATACCAATACCACCCCAATTTTGTTAGATAAAATCGTTCTTTATCCTCAGTAATCAACTTATGACTTTTAAGCTGTGATATTTTTTCTTGTAATGATAATGGGATATTTATCATGTCTATTTTAGATTTTTCCACTTCACCATGATAGGGAAGCCGCATAATCAAAGCTTTCATTTCATCTAAAATCTTTGAATGTTTATTAATAGTCATAGGAATTTTTCCATTCATCATAGAATTTATATAGTTTTGTCTACTAGATGTATTAGTAATAGTATGCTCTCGTATTGATGATACTGCATTCACACCAAACCCATGTAAATCATGATCTGAATATCCATAAACATGTTCATGATAAATAAAACTATATTTATTTGTTACTACAGATTGATCTACTTCATCCACCCTAACATATCCATGCCCATTATGAGGCATAAATCCTTTACTTCTCATATATGAATCAATCAACATACTCATAGAAAATTTTCTAGTAGCTGTTGTTAAAGGTAATCCTCTATCTCGAATAGCTTTATGAAGTTTTGCTTGAGTCATAACATTATCAATTGGATAAATATCAATATTAGATGTTCCTAGTGCAATAGCTTTTTCTAAATCCCTTATTAATTCCTCCTCATCTTGACCATTCATTCCATACAATATATCAAATAATACTGTTTTAAAATTTTTATTTAATAAATCAGCAGCAAAATTAATTTGTTCATATGTCGATGTAAGATTAAATAATTTTCTCCAATTAGGATCAAATGTTTGCAGCCCAAACCTAGGATGAGTAACCCCCATTTCTTTCATGGCAAAAACTTTATCAGACGAAAGGCTTTTTATTTCTATCTCAAATGAAAACTCACAATCTTTAGATAATAGAAAATATTTTTTTATCGCTTCTCCAATTTTAATCATATTATCTGGAGATAGAAGTGATGGTGTCCCTCCACCAAAAAATATAGCTTTTACCGGTATACTAAAATAATCATTTATTTTTGATTTAATCTCTATTTCTTTTATAAGAGCATTAACATATTTATCAACAATATCATGATCTCTATATGCACCTCTAGTAAAAGGACAAAAACTACAAATAGTTTCACAGAATGGAATATGAAAATATAAAGCTCTAGAATTTATGCGAAAGTTACTTCTACCAAGAATGTCGTTTATATTTTCATCAAAAACTCTTTTTCCTTGTGTTGGAAAGAAAAAATTATATACAGGAAATTGGTAATCAAACTTAAATAAACCGTTATCTCGTAAATTCATACTACTCTCCTTATAGTCATGATTTTTTTGTTTTCTCTATTTCTGGAATATGACACCCTCGTTCAATATAGCGATGAGATATTTTTTGTACCTTTGGTAATTTAGCTTCTATCTCTTCTACAGCAGAAAAGCATTTATCTCCACAAGTATAAATATCTATGCTCAAATAGTTTTTTTCCGGATAAGTATGATAAGAAAGATGTGATTCACTAAGCAAAAAGATACCTGTTACACCTTCTCCTTTTGTAGTAAATTTATGCGATAAAAAACCAATAGTATTAAATTTCGTTTTACTTAACACTTTCAAAAAAAATGTTTCTAATAGCTTATCATTTTTGAGAAAATTTATATCACTAAGAATTACATCTAAAATATAATGGTAACCTTTATCTTCCATAAAACCTCTCCTATATATACAAAAAAGGACAGCATACTCTGTCCTTTAATCTTAAATTACCAAGCTACATCATTGAAATCATAATGTTCAGTAGGTAATTCTGTAGCAAAAAGATCGATTGCACTCTCCATAAAAATCTCCTTAATAGATTACTTAACAATGATAATGACACTTACAACTTAAAAGTGTCGAATATGATTTATAAATATAAAAGAACTTTTTATCAACAAAAATTTAACAAAAAGTTATTTTTTTAACAATTAGTATTTCATATCAAAATAGGATTTGCTGATATGTTTCTTCATGCAGTTTTAGGTAGAGGTATAGAGAATGAAATAACACGTTTTGTCATAGCTTGCTTTGCTATAATCCAAGTTATCTAATACCAAAACTTGATACAAAATAAATAAACGTGTTTTAAAAAAAAGCGGAACATTGCCTATAAGATCAAGAAAGAGTAAGATTTTATATTGTTATTAATTAATTAAGAATATTTATGAAATTAAGTACTTTTACTGATTACAATTTGCGTGTTCTGCTTTATCTCGCAGCACACCAAGATAGGCTTTCCACCATTCAGGAAATTGCGCTCGCTTACAATATTTCTGAAAATCATCTAATGAAAGTAATTCATCATCTTGCGAAAAATGATCTCATTTTATCCATTCGTGGTAAGGGTGGTGGTATTCGTTTACATCGAGCGCCGAGCGAATTGAATTTAGGGAAAATTGTTCGTTTAGCGGAGCAAAAAGGGCCTATCGTTGAATGCTTGGGAGATAAAAATAAGTGTTGTATCGCACCGAGCTGTCGTCTGCCATTGGCATTAAATGATGCATTCAACTCTTTTTATGAAACGTTATCTAAATATACGTTAGCCGATGTGATGATAGATGGCGCGACAATGCAGCCTTTGTTGGCTAACAATGAGAAAGGTGCTGCCTAAAAGCAACACCTTTCTATGTGCTGCCTATCTTAATAAATAGATAGCCTGATAAGGTTTTAACTTGATCGTTTCCGTCTGACAGCAAATTTCATCATAATTATTCAGCAAGATTTGGTACTGTGTAATATCCATTTCTCTATCTAAATTGAACAGCAGTTCTTTGTCAGTTAAATTTGCCAACACAAATAAACAGCTATCCTCACTTTCCCGTCGATAACACCACAAAGAATCAGATTCCGGCAATAAATCCTGATAATTACCTTCCGTAAAAATCGGGTACTGTTTTCGTAATGCAATTAAGCGTTGATAACAATAAAATACAGAGTTTCTGTCTGCCAAGGCTTGTTGTACGTTCAGCTGTTGATAATTTCCGGCAACTTCAATCCAGCTTTCTCCCTCACTAAAACCGGCGTTTTTATCTTGATTCCATTGCATTGGAGTGCGACTGTTGTCACGCGATTTCTGCGCTAAAATTTTCAGCAACAATGCTTCAGGTACACCTTTGTTCTGTAATTCCTGATACATATTTAGGCTTTCTACATCACGATACTGATTTAGTGAAGTGAAATTCGGATTGGTCATCCCGATTTCCTCACCTTGATAAATATAAGGCGTACCTTGAAGACCGTGTAAAATCATTGCCCATAATTTTGCAGAAACTATCCGTAATGTCCCCTCATCTCCAAAACGTGAAACAATGCGAGGTTGATCGTGATTACACCAAAACAATGCATTCCACGCTTTACCATACATTCCTGTCTGCCAATAATGGAAAATACGTTTTAATTCAATAAAATCTGGTTTAGCATAGTTCCATTTTTCACCATTTGGATAATCCACTTTTAGATGATGGAAATTAAAGGTCATTGAAAGTTCCGTACCGTGCAAATTGGCATATTGTTGACAATGTTGCAAACTAGTTGAAGACATTTCACCAACCGTCATTAAGCCCCTTTCTTGAAAAACATCTCGACTTAGTTCCTGCATAAATTCGTGAATACGCGGTCCATCGGTATAAAAGCGACGACCATCTCCTTGATCATCATTCGGAAAACGCTGATCTTTAGAAACCAGATTAATCACATCCAATCTTAAACCGTCAACGCCCTTATCTGCCCAAAAATGGCAAATTTTTTTTAATTCAGCACGCACTTTCGGATTTTCCCAATTTAAATCTGCCTGTTCTGTTGCAAAAAGATGCAAATAATGCTTGCCTACTTTTTCACTCCATTGCCACGCATTACCGCCAAATTTAGAGCGCCAATTATTCGGCAATCTATCTTTATGTCCACCTCGCCAAATATAAAAATCGTGATATTTACTGTTAATATCTTGTGCCTGTTTAAACCATTGATGTGCTGTTGACGTGTGATTGAACACCATATCCATAATAATTCTAATATTTCGTTGATGTGCCTGCTCAACCAAATTTTCAAAGTCTGCCATTGAGCCATAACTTGGATCAATCGCACAATAATCAGCAACGTCATAACCATTATCAACCTGTGGTGAAACATAGATTGGTGTAATCCAAATAGCATCTACGCCCAAGTTTTTTAAATAATCCAATCGCTGCGTAATGCCATTAATATCACCTGTACCAGAACCGGTTGTATCCTGAAAACTTTTTGGGTAAATTTGGTAAATAACCCCTGTTTTCCACCATTGTTGTTGAGAAGCCTGCCGCATAATTATCTCCTTATAAAGTGCCGCTTGCGGCTTTTCGTTTATAAACAATAGTAGTCAAAGCCAAAGGAACAATAACCGCAATCAGCATTGCTAATGCATAAACCAACCAGAATTGTGGTTTAATTGATAAAATTCCCGGCAAACCACCAACACCGATACCATTAGCCAACACTCCACTGAAACCGCAAAGCAATGCGGCGAATGCAGAACCTATCATTGCACATAACATTGGGAAACGATATTTTAAATTGATTCCGTACATTGCCGGTTCTGTTACTCCCAAATAAGCGGAAATTGCCGCAGGTACTGAAATTTCACGTTCGTTAGCTTTTTTACTAACTAATACAATCGCTAACACTGCTGAAGCTTGTGCAATGTTTGATAATGCAATCAGTGGCCAAACCGGTGTTCCGCCCATACTTTGAATCATCTGCATATCAATCGCCAATGTGGTTTGATGCACACCCGTAATAACTAATGGTGCATAGAGGAAACCGAATAATGCTGCACCGATTGGAGCAAAACTACCTGTCATTGCGGCACGAACAACATAAGCCACGCCGTTGCCGATTTCACGTCCGATAGGTCCGATAATTGAATGAGCTAAAAAGACAGCGATAATGAGTGAAACAACAGGTACAATCACAAGATTTAATGAGTCCGGTATAATCTTTCTTAAACGAGTTTCCAACCAACCTAAGGCTATACCTGCCATAATGGAAGGAATAACTTGTGCTTGATAACCAACTTTATCAATCGTAAATAAACCAAAATCCCAAACATCCGGTATTTGTGTTCCTAAACCATAGGAATTCATTAATTGCGGAGAAACCAAGGTAACACCTAATACAATACCTAATATCGGTGAACCTCCCATTTTTTTCACTGTAGACCAACAGATACCGACCGGTAAATAGAAGAAAATTGCTTCACCAATTAACCACAAGAAATCATAAATGGTTTGCCACATTGGGCTTGTCTGTACCAACGTTTTGCCATCCGATAACGGAATATCGCCGATAACATTACGGAAACCTAGAATCAAACCTCCACTAATCAATGCTGGTAATAACGGAATAAAAATTTCAGCAAAATGAGAAATTAAGCGTTCGTGCCATTTCATATTTTGCCTAGCAGCTGTTTTAACATCATCTTTACTAACTTCACTAATTGAAGTCTGTTTCACTAATTCTTTGTAATACAAATCTACTTCGGGTCCAATTACCACCTGAAATTGTCCAGCATTAGTAAAACAACCTTTTACCATTGGTAAATCTTCTATTGCTTTAACATCTGCTTTCGCCGTATCGTTCAGTACAAAACGTAACCTTGTAATACAATGTGTCGCCGACGCAATGTTATCTTTACCGCCTATTAATGTAATCAACTTGGTGATATTTTGCGGATCAATTTTTTTTGCCATAGTGTCCTCAAGATCTAATCTAATCAACTAAATTAACCAGTAACAGCATAACCAATGATGAAGTTTTACACAATGGGAACGTTCCCAAATTGAGATCAAGATCACAAAATAAACCTATCTTTAATGCTGTTCGTGCTAAAAATAAGAAAAGGAATAATATAATTAAACTGATTTTGTTGATAATCAGTATAAGTGAGGCAAAATAATTTTGTGCTATCGCAAAAATTAGATAATGGCAAACTGTTGACAAAGACGAGCAAAATCAATAAAATCTCGCCCGCATTGCCCAATGGGGCTATTCCTCCTTAGTTCAGTCGGTAGAACGGTGGACTGTTAATCCATATGTCGCTGGTTCAAGTCCAGCAGGAGGAGCCAAATTTTTTCTTTTGGTACTATGTTTTATTTGTCTCCTTTTATGAAATTTAGTCTTTATGCCAAAAGAATTTCGCCCATAGTAAAACTATGGGCTTTCTTTTTTATGTTTCTTTTATACTTCCATACTCTTCCGGCAATCCTAAATTCAAAAAATAGCCTGCTTTATCTTTTTCAACCACAAAAACTGATAATTCATCACGCCAATCACCCAAAACAATCCGTTTCCTGCCATTTTCTAAATAATGAATTGCTTGACGATGCGTGTGTCCGTGAATAATTTGTTCTACTTGAAACTTATCAAATATTTCCGTTACAGTTTGCGCATTTACATCCATAATCTGCAATGATTTTTCCTTTTTATCATACTGACTATGACGGCGAATGCGTTGTGCTAAATTAATCCGCCATTGCAATGGCAAACAGAGAAACAATTTTTGTAACCAACGCTGATGAACTCTCTTGCGGAATTTTTGATAGGCTATATCATCGGTACAAAGCGTATCACCGTGACAGACCAATGTTGCCACACCAAACAACACCAATTTTTGATATTCCGGCAGTAACTGTACGCCGGTTTCTTGTGCGAATTTCTTTCCAATCAGAAAATCACGATTACCGTGACAAAAATAACAAGCGATCCCCTTTGATGTCAGATCGAGCAATAATTGTTTAATTTCATCAATCTGCTTCGAATGCTCATCATCGCCCACCCAAAAGTCAAACAAATCACCTAAAATATATAACGCTTGCGCCTCAGGTGCCTTTTCAGTCATAAAATAACGAAACAATGCAAGTAAATGCGGTGATTGTTCACTCAAATGTAAATCAGCAATAAAATAAATCGGTTTATCCATCTTCATTTATCATTAATCAAGAAAGGAAATACTATAAAGCATTTTCCACATAAACGCTTTGTTCTTTTGTACTTGTTCCCCTAATTTCGCTATACTTGCGCTAATTTATGTGAGGGATAAGCTATGCTTAAAGTAATTCGTATTATTGTAGTCGCTATTTGTTGTATTTTAATCTGTATTATTGGTTCTCTTTATTCATTAATTAATTTTAAAAATCCGAACAATGTGGCGGTATTTGCACACTGGTTTGCTCGTCTCCACCCACTTTTCGGGCTGAAAGTCGAATATCGTTATCCTCAAGGTGCAGACAAATTTGAACGTTGTATTTATGTCGGTAACCACCAAAATAATTATGATATGGTTACTATTTCTCATATGGTAATGCCTCGTACTGTCAGTGTTGGGAAAAAAAGCCTAATTTGGATCCCATTTTTCGGCGTACTTTACTGGATTACCGGTAATATTTTTATTGATCGAGAAAATCGCAGTAAAGCCCACAACACAATGACAACCCTGGCTAAACGCATTCATAAAGATAATCTTTCAATCTGGATGTTTCCTGAAGGCACTCGCAGTCGTGGGCGCGGCTTATTGCCATTTAAAACTGGGGCATTTTATGCCGCTATTGAAGCTGGTGTGCCAGTCGTGCCTGTTGTCTGTTCATCAACACATAATAAAATTGATCTTAATCGCTGGCATAACGGCACCGTAATTTGCGAAATGTTACCGCCAATCGACAGTAAGGCGTACAATAGAGAAACCGTACGCAATTTTGCGCAAAATTGTCACGATCTAATGGCTAAGCGTATTGCTGAACTTGATGCCGAAATCGCACAAAAACAACAAAAATCCTAGTCAAAAAGAGGAGGAAATTATGGGAAATTATTCACGTCGCCGCTTTTTACAAGGTTCTTTAGCAATTGTTGCCGGCAATGTTTTGCCTTGTACCGTTAGGGCTGATAGCAATCCTCCTCTCTGGATTCCTCCTTTAACTTCTGTCGGTCGTGGTTCGCCGATTTTACTGAATGCTCGTAATGTCAAAAAAGCCTTTAATAACAATAAAGTAGATGCTTGGGGCTTTAACGGTTTTTACTTAGGGCCGACCATTAAAATGAAACAGAATGACTTCCTACGTCTTACTTACCGTAATAATTTAACAGAATCTATTGCCATCAATATCCAAGGTTTACAAGCTAACGGCGAGATTTCAGGCAGCATTAACCGCAATTTAGCCCCTAACAGTTCTTGGTCGCCGATAATTCAGATCAAACAATCTGCTTCAACCTGCTGGTATCACAGTGATACTATTGGTCGTTCCGCTTATCAAACCTATAGAGGTTTAGTCGGAATGTGGATTATTGAAGATGAAGAAAGCAAAAAAAACTTATTACCAAACAAATATGGAGAAAATGATATTCCATTGATTTTACAGGATATTTCTTTAAATTATAGTGGTCAGCAAGTCTTTAATCTGGAAAAAAACGCTTTTTTAGGTAAACAACTTTTTGTTAATGGACAATGTAACCCGTTTATCAATGTCGCACGTGGCTTTATTCGTCTTCGTTTATTAAATGCTTCGGTTTCACGCTCATATTATCTGCATTTTGATAACCAACAACCTTTCTTCAAAATTGCCTCTGGATTGGGATTTCTCTCTCAGCCACAAGAACAAAAAGCATTGTTATTGGTGCCCGGTGAACGGGTTGAAATTTTAGTCGATGCAAATCAGAACAAACCGTTACGCCTACTTGCCGGAAATTCAGCAAATATTATTGATAAAGTGAGAGGTTGGCTAGGAATATCTGATCATCTAGAAAATAATCTTGTTGTCGAATTACGTCCTCAAGGTTTAGCTTCCGCTTTCGCACAACAAAAGCCGACTTTACCCGATGCGAAACTGGGGCTACCACTCTCACCACAAAAAGAGCGACATATTCACTTAAGCACTCAGGATGCAATGATCAACCAACGACGCTTTGATCCTCGTCGTATTGATATTTTTGCACAATTAAACAGTGTTGAACGTTGGGTACTCACTGCCGATCAAGCCACCGGCTTCCAATTACAAGGGGCGAAATTCCTGATCGAACAGCAAAACGGCGAACGCAGTAAAAAAGAGATGTTGGCTTGGACAGATACCGTTTGGGTAGAAGGCGAAACACGCATTTTAGTGCAATTTGATAACCCTTCTTCCAACTCCTACCCATTTATTTTTGGGGCATCTAATCTCTTACTCTCAGATAAAGGCTGTATGGGATTACTGGTTGTTCAATAATCAAGTTTTATGGCAACAATATTGTCCGCTTAAGGAATTGATAATCGGACAATTCTCACTATCATCTCCCGGACATTGAGAAGCTAATGTTGTCAATTTGGTACGCATTTGTTGTAGTTTAGCAATCTGAGCATCAATTTCGTCAATCTTCGCTAAAGTTTGCGCCTTAACATCTGCACTTCGTCGGTGAGGATTGCGATACAATGCCAATAATTGTTCACATTCTGGCAAAGAAAAGCCGATTTCTCTTGCTTCACGAATCAAATTTAATGCTTCGATATGCTGCATATTATATTGACGATAACCGTTAACGCTCCGATCCGGTGCGGTAATTAAACCTTTCTGTTCATAAAACCTGATTGCCTTTGCACTCAGATTAGTCAATTTAGCTACTTCATTAATATACATCTTTTCTCCTTGACTTTAACCTTGCTGGAAGGTTTATTGTAGCACCGTTTGATGAGTTCGTTATACAGTCTGAACTCAATCCTAAAAAATATGAAAAATGGAGAATAAAAATGACACTATTAAAACTTAATGATCTTTCCTGCCAACATTGTGTAAAAAGTGTAACTAATGCGCTTTCCGCCGTGGCCGGTGTCGAAAACGTAAAAGTTTCTCTGCATTATGCCTATGTCGAAGGGAATGCCGACAGTGAAGCCTTAATCAAAGCTGTGGTTGATGCCGGTTATCAAGCTGAAGTTGCTACCGAACCAGCTCAAACCTTATCTTTATCGGGTCTTAATTGCCAACATTGCGTTAACAGCGTAAAAAATGCACTTGAAAAATTGCCTGATGTGGTGTTTGCCGATGTAGAAAAAACTTCAGCGAAAATTTATGGCGATGCCGCTTTAGAAACCTTAATCCATTGCGTGGAGCAAGCCGGTTATTCGGCAAAGTAGCCTCTCAACGTGTTGAATCCAGTCAGCCGCAACACGTTGAGTCTGAAACAACAACGGCTGACGTACAATCACCCGCCACGCCGCAACAAGATGAACAGCTGTTTCTGATTAGTGGGATGTCCTGTGCTGCCTGTGTTGCCAAAGTGGAAAAAGCAATCCGAAATGTCGCCCAAGTTGAACAGGTTAGGGTAAATTTGGCTGACAACACTGCTGCCGTGGTTGGTGGAGATAGCGATCAAATCTCGCAAGCGGTTACCGCAGCCGGTTATCAAGCGGAACTGCTGGAAGATGAAATCACTCGTGCGCAAAAAATTGAGCAAAAATATCAACAAGATATTCAGCACAAAATCAGACAAGCCTCAGTGGCATTGGTTGTCGGTTTCGGCTTAATGATTGCTATGTGGTTAAAGCTACTGCCGTCATATGAACAGTTTGGTCAAGCGCATCCTGTTGGTTATCAAGCGTTCTATTTGCTGCTAAGTTTATTGGTAATTGCTGCTATTTATTATTCAGGTAAACACTTTTTCGTGCGTGCTTGGACGAATTTATTGCACAAGACAACATCAATGGATACTTTAGTGGCACTGGGTACATTAACAAGCCTACTGCTTTCATTGCTAATTATTCTATTTCCGCATCAGTTTACGCAGCATCATCTTTACCTAGACTCCGGTTTAATGGTGATTGGTTTCGTCAACATTGGCAAGATTTTAGAAAGTCGTGGTAAAAAATCCGCAAGTACAGCCTTATCTGCTTTAATGGATCTTTTGCCGCAACAAAGCACGGTTATTGAGAATGGTCAGGTAAAAACTATCCCAACCAAACAGGTACAGCCGCAGATGCTATTGCAATTACAAACCGGCGATAAAATTCCGGTTGATGGCAAGCTCAATTCGGGCGAACTTTGGGTAAATGAATCAATTCTGACCGGTGAATCTCAGCCGATAAAGAAAAAAATTGGTGATGTTGTTACTGCGGGTACATTAGTAACTAATGGTGGTGGACGAATGCAAGCAACTCAGACAGGACGTAACACGACATTAGCTCAAATGATCCGGACTATCGATCAAGCTCAAACTTCTAAACCGCAGTTAGCGACACTGGTTGATAAAATTGCTGCCATTTTTGTGCCAACCGTTTTACTTATCGCCACCTTGACTTTCTGTTTATGGTTATTCAACGGTGCAGATATTAGTGCCGCCACTTTGGCAGCTATTTCCGTTTTGGTTATCTCTTGCCCTTGTGCATTAGGGTTGGCGATTCCAATGTCGATTATTGTCGGAACAGGACAAGCGGCTAAATTGGGCATTTTGGTAAAAGAGGCAAACGGATTACAGCATCTTAGCCAAGTCAAACATATTTTCTTTGACAAAACCGGCACGCTCACTAGCGGCAATACACAAGTAACCGCTGTTTGGCAACAGAACAGCGAAAGTGTCGCTATTGCTGCTGCAATCGAACAAAATATGGTACATCCTTTGGCTCAAGCAATTATCCAATTTGCACAACAGCAATCTGCCGTTTTGCCGACGATTAAACAAGTCAATGCGATTGCCGGAAAAGGATTGCAAGCAACCATTGAACAACAGCAATGGCTTTTGGGCAGTTCAAGTTTTATGCAGGAACAACAGGTAGATCTGCAACCTTGCCAAACTTTTATTCAGCAACAATTACAACTTGCCGCCAGCTTAGTCTTTTTAGCCAACGGCAAAAAGGTAATTAATGTGTTTGCGATCAGCGATCAGATCAAACAGGATGCCTCAATCGCATTACAACAACTTAAACAACAGCAGATTGATTGCACAATGTTGACCGGTGACAATCGCCAAACTGCAGAGGCTTTTGCCAAACAGCTCGGCATTACACAGGTGATTGCGCAAGCCACGCCGCAACAGAAAGCAGAACAAATTAGTCAAAGTCGTCAAAACGGCATTACCGCAATGGTCGGCGATGGCGTGAATGATGCACAGGCATTTGTGATGGCGGATGTTTCAATTGCAATGGGCAACGGTGCCAAAGTTTCAATGGAAACAGCGGATTTAACTTTGCTCAATGCTAATTTGATGACATTAGTCAATGCGATTCGTATCGCCAAAGCTATCTTTAACAATATTAAATTAAGTCTATTTTTTGCCTTTATTTATAACGTTATTTTGATTCCGGTTGCTGCATTCGGTTTGTTAAACCCAATGTGGGCAGCGTTGGCGATGGCGTGCAGTTCAATTACGGTTGTAATTAATGCCAATCGACTTCGTTATTGGAAATAGTAGAAAATCAAGGAACAATAGAAATATCGAGGAACAGTAGGTTCGCCCCAATCGGCGAACCTACTTTTTTAAACATTTTATTTCTGTGCTACCAGCTGTAAAAACAGCTGCATAACACGTTCATCTGCGCTTAATTCCGGATGAAAAGAGCAAGCCAATAAATTGCCCTGCTTTACTAAAACGGGACGTTTACCAATTTCAGCCAAGACTTCCACCTCTGGCGATAACAATGTTTCCACATAAGGCGCGCGGATAAAAATTGCCGGAAACGGTGATGATAAACCGTTAACATCTAAATAGGTTTGAAAACTGTCCACTTGTCTGCCAAATGCATTACGACGCACCGAAATATCCAACAACGATAAATAAGGCTTTTCACCGCCGACAATCTCTTTCGCCAATAAAATCATTCCGGCGCAAGTGGCAAAAACCGCTTTGCCCTGTTTCACAAATTTCCGGATCGCCTTGATAAAGCCATAATCACGCATCAATTTGCCGATTACCGTGCTTTCACCGCCGGGTAACACTAATCCGTCTAAACCGTCCAATTCTGCCGGCTGTTTAATCGCTATCGCATCAACGCCCAACTTTTGCAACTGCGCAATATGCTCACTTACCGCGCCTTGCAAGGCTAATACACCGATCCGATAACCTTGATTGCCACTCATATTACCATCCTCGTTCCTGCATCCGTTCTTCTAAACTTAATTTAGCAATATCAATGCCCTTCATTGCTTCGCCTAAATCTTCTGATAAACGCGCAATCAAATCATAATCTTGGTAATAAGTGGTCGCTTGCACAATCGCTTTAGCAAATTTTTCCGGATTTTCCGATTTAAAAATACCTGAACCAACAAACACGCCGTCTGCGCCCAACGCCATCATTAGCGCCGCATCCACCGGCGTTGCCACACCACCCGCCGCAAAATTCACTACCGGCAAACGTCCTTGTTGTTTAATTTGTAATAACAACTGATAAGGCGCGCCCAAATTTTTAGCTTCTGTCATTAACTCATCTTCACTCATCGTCACCACTTTACGCACTTGAGCATTCACTTTGCGCATATGACGCACCGCTTCCACGATATTGCCGGTTCCCGGTTCACCTTTAGTACGCAACATTGCCGCACCCTCGCCGATACGGCGCAATGCTTCGCCAAGGTCACGACAACCGCAAACAAACGGCACAGTATACTCACTTTTTAACAAATGAAACTCCTCATCCGCCGGCGTTAATACTTCACTTTCATCAATATAATCAACGCCCATTGCCTCTAACACTCTTGCCTCTGTAATATGACCGATTCTGACTTTTGCCATTACCGGAATTGAAACCGCATTCATTACCTCTTTTACTATTCTAGGATTCGCCATTCGTGCTACGCCTCCAGCAGCGCGGATATCAGAAGGTACACGTTCCAATGCCATTACAGCGACCGCACCTGCCGCCTCAGCAATCCTAGCCTGTTCCGCATTAACAACATCCATAATCACACCGCCTTTTTGCATCTGTGCCATACCACGTTTTACCACATCACTTCCAATAATCTTATTCATTTTTTTCTCCTTGCTTCGATAATTGAATTGTTATGCGGTTGTTATTTTTCGCTATTCAGATATGATTAAAAGTATCAGTTTTAATAAATTTAACCAGATCAGATTTAAAAATTAAATGAACGAAATCCATTTAAAACTTAATAAAAACAGTGATACGCCGCTCTATTTACAACTTTATCAACAACTTAAAAAAGATATTAGTGCCGGCATCTTGGCATTGGGCGAAAAGCTACCGTCAAAACGCCACTTAGCAAAATCCTTATTGGTTAGCCTTAGCACGATTGAAGCAGCTTATGCACAATTACAGGCTGAAGGCTATATTGAAGCGCAACCACGTGCGAGGTTTAAAGTCTGTTTTGATCATCAACAACTATTTCATAACGATCTGCCGCTTAAAACCGATCAAGCATCAAAAACAGACAAAATATATCGCTTTGATTTCAATCCCAACGCTATCGATACCCAAACCTTTCCGCTTAATCTCTGGAAAAAACAGCTACGCCGCTTAAGCAATCACCAGTTACAACAACTGCTCTGTCTTGGCGAAAAACAGGGCGACCGTTATTTACGCGAACAGCTCAAACATTACCTTTATGCTGCTCGAGGTGTGCGTTGTCAAATTGAACAGATTATTATCATTGCCGGTGCGGAAACCGCAATGACACAATTATGCTGGCTATTTGATTATTTACAGGAAGCACAACCGTTTAAATACGCAATGGAACAATACGGTTATGCCGCAGTAGAAAAGCTCTTAACCATTATTCATAAAGAGATCATTAAATTACCCATTATTAATGATTCACAAAAAATTAATCTCGAATTGCTTGAAAAACACAATATCAATATTCTGTATGCAACCCCTTCGCATCAATATCCTTATGCCAATGTGCTGTCCATTAATGAACGCCACCGGCTGCTTGAATGGGCTGCGCAGCAAAAAAATCGCTACATCATAGAGGATGATTATGACAGTGAATTCCGCTATCAAGGGCGACCGATTCCGGCATTACAAAGTCTGGATCACGCCGAAAAAGTGATCTATCTCGGCTCATTTTCCAAACTGTTAATGCCCTCATTACGCCTAAGTTTTATGGTATTACCCCCACATTTGCTCAAATATTATCAACAATTATGCGGACAATTTAACTGCACAGTTCCTCGTATAAATCAACATCTGGTGGCAAATTTAATGCAAAGCGGTGATTTTGAACGCCATATCCAACGTATGCGCACACATTACCGTAAACGTATGGAATTATTATGCCAATTACTACAACCCTATCGGCGAAACATCCATTATTACGGCACCCAATCCGGTTTTTACTTATTAATTGAGCTTTTCAATGACCACAGAACACTAGATGAACTGACAACCTTAGCGGAACAGGCTGCAATCAAACTTTACCCTATTCATAACGAACAACAGAAACGCTTGTTTTCGCTCGGTTTTGGCAATCTAAATAGCACTGAATTAAAACAAGCTATCCCATTATTAATGCAAACTTGGCATTATTCTCCTGACAATATTTCCACTTAAAATAACTAAAACAACTTGCTTTATCGGATAAAAAAGCATAGTGTATTTTCCCCATTTAATCATCAAGAGGAAATAGTATGCGTAAGTTATTAAAAAATCTAAATAAATATACCATTGCCCTTTCGGCTCTCTCCGCCGCTGCTCTGACAAACGCCGACATTCTCACTTCGGTACGGCCGCTCGGTTTTATTGCCTCATCAATTGCTGACGGCATAACAGAAACGCAAGTATTAATTCCTGCCGGTGCTTCACCACACGATTACAGTATGAAGCCTTCTGATGCAAAACGAGTTCGTGATGCTGAATTTGTACTTTGGATCGGCAAAGATATTGATGCTTTTTTAGAAAAATCTATTGCACAACGTGATGCAACCAGCGTATTAACTATCAGTAAATTAGCCGGTATTGAATCGTTATTAGGCGAAACTTCAGCTCACGACCACGACCACGACC
>NZ_JPXX01000032.1 GCF_000771875.1 Gallibacterium genomosp. 1
TGTCTACTATGCCATAAAAATAGGGCCTTTAATAAGCCCTATTTCCCTTCCTTTTATGGTATTTCAATGAAAATTATGCATTTTCTGATGGATCTACTGTTTCAGAAGAAGTATTAGCTTTATCCTCTTTTGGCGTTTCATCTACTTTCTCTTCTGGTTTAGTTTTTTCCACCCAACCTGACGGTGGTGTTACTTCCTGACGTTCCATTAATTGCTTAATTTGTGGTTCATCAATTGTTTCATATTTAACTAATGCATCTTTCATAGCGTGAAGAATATCCATATTATCTATCAAGAGCTGTCTTGCACGTTGATAATTACGAGAAACAATATTATGCACTTCTTCATCAATGGTATGTGCTGTTGCATCCGACATATGTTTCGCTTTCGCCATTGAACGCCCTAAGAATACTTCACCTTCATCTTCAGAATATAAAATTGGACCTAATTTATCTGAAAAACCCCATTGAGTGACCATATTGCGAGCAATATTCGTTGCCACTTTAATATCATTTGAAGCTCCGGTTGAGATATTCTCTTCACCATAAATCAACTCCTCTGCGATACGTCCTGCATATAAAGTCGAAAGTTTACTTTCCAACTGTTTCTGACTAATGCTAATTTGATCACCTTCAGGCAAGAAGAATGTCACCCCTAATGCACGGCCTCTCGGGATAATAGTTACTTTATGAACAGGATCGTGTTCAGGAACTAAATAACCGACAATAGCATGACCTGCTTCGTGATAAGCGGTAGATTCCTTCTGTTTATCCGTCATCATCATTGTTCGACGTTCCGGTCCCATATTAATTTTGTCTTTTGCCTTTTCAAATTCCAACATTGTTACTAAACGTTTATTTGTACGTGCCGCAAATAACGCTGCTTCATTAACCAAGTTTGCTAAATCAGCACCAGAATATCCTGGTGTGCCACGAGCAATAGTCATAGGATCAACATCATTCGCTACTGGAATTTTACGCATATGAACTTTTAATATCTGCTCACGTCCACGCACATCCGGCAAACCAACAACCACTTGGCGGTCAAAACGTCCAGGACGTGTTAATGCTGGGTCAAGCACATCCGGACGGTTAGTTGCCGCAATAACAATCACTCCTTCGTTACCTTCAAATCCATCCATTTCAACTAGCATTTGGTTCAAAGTTTGCTCACGTTCATCGTGTCCACCACCTAAACCAGCACCACGCTGACGACCTACCGCATCAATTTCATCAATAAAAATAAGACAAGGTGCATTTTTCTTCGCTTGTTCAAACATATCACGCACGCGCGATGCACCCACCCCAACAAACATTTCAACGAAATCTGAACCGGAAATGGTAAAGAACGGCACTTTAGCTTCACCAGCAATCGCTTTTGCCAATAAAGTTTTACCTGTACCCGGAGGCCCTACCATTAAAATACCTTTCGGAATCTTACCACCCAATTTTTGGAATTTACTCGGATCACGTAAGAAATCAACAATCTCGCCCACTTCTTCTTTCGCTTCATCACAACCTGCAACATCGGCAAACGTTGTTTTGATCTGTTCCTGCGTCATCATTCTAGCTCGGCTTTTACCAAATTTCAGCGCACCGCCGCCACCGCCTTGCATTTGACGCATAAAGAAAATCCATACTCCGACAAGAAGTAACATCGGGAACCAAGAAATCAAGATTTGTGCCAATAAACCACGTTTTTCAGGTGCGGTACCGGACACTTTAATATCTTTCTTCAATAAATCATCAAGTACTTTATCATCATACAATGGCATTACCGTTTGGTAGGTATCGCCATTTTTCTTGGTCACGGTAATTTCATTGCCATCAAAACGCGTTTCTGAAATTTGGTTGTTACCAATATCGGTAATAAAAGTAGAATAATCAACACCATCTCTAGTATTGCCGGAAAAGCCTTGGAATAGCGTCATCAGCACAATTGCCACAACACTCCAAAGCATAATATTTTTAAGCATATTATTATTTTTCAAGGTAAATCCCCGTTATTTGTGTGTTTAAAAAAACATTATCGTGTGGTTAAAGTTTATAACCCATTGCAACAATATAAACCTCTCGAGAACGATCTCTCGATGCTTCCGGTTTACGCACTTTCACTGTCTTAAATAATGAACGAATTTCTCGTAGATATTCATCAAAACCCTCTCCTTGAAACACTTTCACCACAAAACTACCTTGTGAAGCAAGAACCTGCTTACACATATCTAAAGCTAACTCAACAAGATACATCGCACGAGGAATATCAACCGAAGGCATTCCACTAAAATTAGGTGCCATATCCGACATCACTACGTCCACCTTGTCATCACCAATTTTTTCCAACAATGTATTTAATACTTTTTCTTCACGGAAATCCCCTTGTAAGAAATCAACACCAACAATAGGGTCCATATCTAGAATATCACAAGCAATTACTCTACCTTTTTCACCGATTTGTGTAACAACATACTGTGACCAACCACCCGGTGCAGCGCCAAGATCAACAACAGTCATATTCGGTTTAAACAGCTTATCCGTTTTTTGAATTTCATCTAACTTGAAATAAGCTCTGGAACGCAATTTTTGCTTGTGAGCCTGCTGAACAAATTTATCTTTGAAATGTTCGTTAAGCCAACGTGTAGAACTTGCCGAACGTTTTTTTTTACCCATAATGCTAATATCTGAAAATCAATTGAATTAATACTCTAAAAATACTCGTTACTATATGATGATTAACTCCTAAATTTCAAGGCAAACAAGCATAAATTCAGCGAATACTGTAATAGGCTACACAATTATAGACAATTCTAATGAAATTGCCGCTTTATTTATCTTCATTATGCTAATTTCTTTCTATTTCATCCATAAACGTTTAAAATGTAGCATTTTTAATTTACTGAAAAGGGATACTTATGACATTAACATTATCTACAAAACAAAAACAGTATCTGAAAGGTTTGGCTCATCATCTTAACCCTGTAGTTATGCTCGGTGGAAACGGGCTTACAGAAGGTGTCATCGCTGAAATTGATAATGCACTGAATCACCACGAGCTAATCAAAGTAAAAATTTCCGGTGTTGACAGAGAAGATAAAGAACTAGTAGTCGCAGCAATAGAACGTGAAACCGGTGCTTATACGGTACAACGTATCGGACATATTTTAGTACTTTATCGCCCTAGTGACGAACCAACTATCATTTTTCCTAAAAAATAAAAAAAGAGTAGCTTAATCACTTAAGCTACTCAGACTGAACACTTTTATTTTTCTTTTATGCTGTTGGCATCTCATTCCAAGTTGTAAATTCATTCACCTCATAACGATAACTTTGATGGGGTTCTTTTACCTTTTTACCAATAGCAATTAACAATACATCTTCATACCGTTCAGGAATAGAAAATGTAGAACGAAGCTCTTTTGAGTCATAACCAATCATTGGACTCGTATTCCAGCCTTTTTCTTCAGCTGCTAACATAAAACTCATTACAAAAAGTCCTATATCTAAACTCAGGAAATTCATTATCTTTTGCTGCTCCAATTCCTGATAAAAACCCAAAGTTATTCCAATCATTTGTTGCTTCAGACTTTCTGGTAAAAAACCTTTCTGAACCAAGGTTTCATTCATTTTTTCAACTAATGGTTGTTTGATTGCTTCACGCCAAAATCATCAACACTGCAGAAGCATCCAATACTTGCTTCTGATTAAATACAATAGGAAATAATTTCTCTTTTGCTGGCTGTTCAGTTAAAACAACAACACGCCACGGTTGAGTGTTAAACGCACTTGGTGCTTTACCCGCCAAAGCAAGCAGTTCTACCAACTCTTCTTGACTAATTTTCACATTAGGATCTAAACAACGGTTAGCGTGACGATTTAATAAAGATGATTCTACACTCATATATATTCCTTAAAATAATATAATCTCTATTCAGTTCTACATTTTTATAACTGTAAGATTAAGTTCTCATTTGAATTAATACTGATTCAGTAAAGAAGCCATTACAATATTTTGTAATGGCTTCAAGAGTATTGAAATATTGCTACAGCAATAATTTCTTATTTTAAATAGCTAGCTAACAATTCTGCTTTATCCGTACATTCCCAAGGGAATTGTTCACGTCCAAAGTGACCATATGCAGCAGTCTGGCGATAAATTGGCTGAATAAGATCTAACATTTTGATTAAACCATACGGACGTAAATCAAAATGTTCACGTACCGCATCAACCAATACTTCATTATCAACTTTTCCTGTTCCGAAGGTATCAATCATAATTGATGTCGGTTCAGCCACACCTATAGCATAAGATAATTGAATTTCGCAACGATCCGCCAATCCAGCTGCTACAATATTTTTAGCAACATAACGTGCTGCATATGCCGCTGAACGGTCAACTTTTGACGGATCTTTGCCAGAAAATGCACCACCGCCATGACGCGCTGCACCACCATAAGTATCGACAATAATTTTACGTCCGGTTAATCCACAATCTCCCATAGGTCCACCAATCACAAAGCGACCAGTTGGATTAATAAAGTATTTAGTATTTGCTGACAACCATTGCTCAGGTAATACTGGTTTAATAATTTCTTCCATAATACCTTCACGTAAATCTTTATCACTAACGTTATCTGCATGCTGACTTGAAAGGACAACTGTATCAATGCCTTGGATCTTTCCATTCTCATAGATAAAAGTAATTTGGCTTTTTGCATCAGGGCGCAACCAAGGCAAAACACCACTACGACGCACTTCAGCTTGTTTTTCCATTAAACGGTGGGCATAAGTAATTGGAGCAGGCATTAGAACTTCTGTTTCATTAGTAGCATAACCAAACATTATCCCTTGGTCACCAGCACCTTGTTCTAACGGATTTTCCCTATCAACACCTTGATTAATATCAGATGACTGTTTACCGATCCCATTCAATACAGCACAAGAATGACCATCAAATCCCATTTCTGAAGAAGTGTAACCAATATCACAAATTACTTGACGTGCAAGATGCTCAATATCCACCCATGCTGATGTTGTAATTTCACCACCAATTAAAGCCATACCTGTTTTAACATAAGTTTCACAAGCTACTCGTGCTTTTGGATCTTGTTCTAAAATTGCATCTAAAACAGCATCTGAAATCTGATCTGCGATTTTATCTGGATGTCCTTCAGAAACAGATTCAGAAGTGAATAAATATTTTGACATGAAAATTCCTTATCAATAACTACCAATATTAAAAATAAAAAAGAAAAAATAGATGTTTTTACTTCTAGACGGCTATAATACGCTTTAATTGTTATTTGACAAGTAATTTTTTATTTTTCTTAAAAATAAAGCTTGATAAGTTATTTAACATTTACTGCTATTGTTTATAGTGAAATTAAACAACCAAACCTGATATATTCAGATTTTCCATATGAGCCGTGCTAATTAGATAAAAACATCTTACTTTAATACCATAGATATCTATTGATATAGGTCTAACTTAAAAAGTTTATTTCCCCGTTTGTCTCACCTCTCTCAAAGCAAGCACTTTAATGTAAAACAACATAAAAAAAACGCTAACC
>NZ_JPXX01000033.1:0-2500 GCF_000771875.1 Gallibacterium genomosp. 1
TATTGCTATTGCTATTGCTATTGCTATTGCTATTGCTCACCGCAGTGTATCTGCTTATTCTCTATCTTCTCTTTCTTCTTGTTCTTTCTTTAACCTTTCCGGCTTCCTTTTAACTTAACACAAGCTGTCTACTTCCTTCTCTCTTCGCTCTTCCCTCGCTCCGCGCTCTTGCCTTTCCTCGCTTCCGCTTCTCCTCAGCTTCCACTCTCCGCAAAAACCCTTCAGCGTTGTATAGTTAAGCCCCTCGGGCAATTAGTACTGGTTAGCTCAACGGCTCACACCGCTTACACACCCAGCCTATCTATGTCTTAGTCTTAAACAACCCTTACTGACTTTAAGTCAGGGAGAACTCATCTCGGGGCAAGTTTCGTGCTTAGATGCTTTCAGCACTTATCTCTTCCGCATTTAGCTACCCAGCAATGCCTCTGGCGAAACAACTGGAACACCAGTGATGCGTTCACTCCGGTCCTCTCGTACTAGGAGCAACCCCCCTCAATTCTCCAACGCCCACGGCAGATAGGGACCGAACTGTCTCACGACGTTCTAAACCCAGCTCGCGTACCACTTTAAATGGCGAACAGCCATACCCTTGGGACCTACTTCAGCCCCAGGATGTGATGAGCCGACATCGAGGTGCCAAACACCGCCGTCGATATGAACTCTTGGGCGGTATCAGCCTGTTATCCCCGGAGTACCTTTTATCCGTTGAGCGATGGCCCTTCCATTCAGAACCACCGGATCACTATGACCTACTTTCGTACCTGCTCGACTTGTCCGTCTCGCAGTTAAGCTGGCTTCTACCATTGCACTAACCTGACGATGTCCGACCGTCATTAGCCAACCTTCGTGCTCCTCCGTTACGCTTTGGGAGGAGACCGCCCCAGTCAAACTACCCACCAGACACTGTCCGAACACTCGTCCCGAGCGCTTCGTTAGAACATCAAACGTTAAAGGGTGGTATTTCAACAGCGACTCCACGATAACTGGCGTTACCGCTTCGCAGTCTCCCACCTATCCTACACATTAAAATTCAAGGTTCAGTGTCAAGCTATAGTAAAGGTTCACGGGGTCTTTCCGTCTAGCCGCGGGTACACCGCATCTTCACGGCGATTTCAATTTCACTGAGTCTCGGGTGGAGACAGCCTGGCCATCATTATGCCATTCGTGCAGGTCGGAACTTACCCGACAAGGAATTTCGCTACCTTAGGACCGTTATAGTTACGGCCGCCGTTTACTGGGGCTTCGATCAGGTGCTTCTCTTTCGATGACACCATCAATTAACCTTCCAGCACCGGGCAGGCATCACACCCTATACGTCCACTTTCGTGTTTGCAGAGTGCTGTGTTTTTATTAAACAGTTGCAGCCAGCTCGTCGCTTCGACTGGTTCATGCTCCATCCGCTTCGGACTTCACACTACGCCAGCGCACCTTCTCCCGAAGTTACGGTGCTATTTTGCCTAGTTCCTTCACCCGAGTTCTCTCAAGCGCCTTAGTATTCTCTACCTGACCACCTGTGTCGGTTTCCAGTACGGTTTAGATAAACCTTTCGCTTAGTGGCTTTTCCTGGAAGTTGGGTATCAGTTACTTCAGCTCCGTAGAGCCTCGTCATCATCTCTCAGTGTTAATGGTGAGCCGGATTTGCCTAACTCACCCACCTACCAACTTAAACGTACTCTTCCATCCGTACGCTAACCTAACCTGCTCCGTCCCCACATCGCAGTTTATCCAAGTATGGGAATATTAACCCATTTCCCATCGACTACGCTTCTCAGCCTCGCCTTAGGGGCCGACTCACCCTGCCCCGATTAACGTTGGACAGGAAACCTTGGTCTTCCGGCGAGCGGGTCTTTCACCCGCTTTATCGTTACTTATGTCAGCATTCGCACTTGTGATACCTCCAGCAGCCCTCTCGAACCACCTTCTTCAGCTTACACAACGCTCCCCTACCCAACAAGATTTCTCTTGATGCCGCAGCTTCGGTGCTATATTTTAGCCCCGTTACATCTTCCGCGCAGACCGACTCGACTAGTGAGCTATTACGCTTTCTTTAAATGGTGGCTGCTTCTAAGCCAACATCCTAGCTGTCTAAGCCTTTCCACTTCGTTTCCCACTTAATATAGACTTTGGGACCTTAGCTGGCGGTCTGGGTTGTTTCCCTCTCCACGACGAACGTTAGCACCCGCCGTGTGTCTCCTATACATTACTCTTCGGTATTCGCAGTTTGCATCGGGTTGGTAATCCGGGATGGACCCCTAGCCGAAACAGTGCTCTACCCCCGAAGGTATTCATATAAGGCTCTACCTAAATAGATTTCGGGGAGAACCAGCTATCTCCCGGTTTGATTGGCCTTTCACCCCCAGCCACAGGTCATCCGCTACTTTTTCAACAGTAGTCGGTTCGGTCCTCCAGTTAGTGTTACCCAACCTTCTTCCTGCCCATGGCTAGATCACCGGGTTTCGGGTCTATATCTTGCAACTTAGCGCCCAGTTAAGACTCGGTT
>NZ_JPXX01000034.1 GCF_000771875.1 Gallibacterium genomosp. 1
TTTAGGGGTCAGATCAATGCTCGGGCTTTTTTACTGCATAAATGCCTTACTACCTTAATATTGTCTCAGTCTATTTATACCAAACTAACTATTACTACAAAGCCTAAAACCCCGATTTCCCTTGATTTTTCACTCAAACCCGTGCCCTACAAATCGCAGTCATATCCTTGCCACGCCCACATAGAAAATGTAATGATTTCAACATAATTACGATCCTTACTTAAGTCTCTTTGTAAATAAAGAGCATATCAAGATCCTTTCTTTCAGATCTTATAACATAAACCAACGCAAAGATTAGATCTATTTGCTGTAATTTTAAACGATTAGATTAATTATTTATAATATGATCCAAAATTGCACCATATTTACATAATTATTTGATTTAATTGAACAATGGTATCCTTTCGGGTGCGCCATTTCATTTCTTAATTTCAAATGTTTCATATCATTTCTAATTGAAAAATTTTTCTTCATAGCAGTTTCTTTTAATTCAAAAATGCCTTTATCCAAAGAACTATTTATTTTTAATTTTTTATTGACATTAATTCCTATTTACAATAAGTTATCCAAAAATATGCGATTTATTCTCATTTATATTTTAAGGGGTAATTTATGTTCCAATTGAAAAAATTAGTGCTTGCTACATTGATTTCATCAAGCGTTTTCTTTTCTCAAGCAGCTGTTGCAGCGCCAGTGGATTTATCACAAGAAACTAAGCAATATCAGACATTTGTCATAGAACAAATTGATGAATTGGTTAAAGGTACAGAGCAATTTGTAGCTGCTTTAAAAACAGGTAAGGTTGAAGAGGCGAAAAAACTGTATCCATTAGTCAGAATGTATTACGAGCGTTCAGAACCTATCGCTGAAAGTTTTGGTGATTTAGATCCACGCATTGATGCACGTGAAGCAGATTTGGAAGAAAATCAAATTTGGAGTGGTTTCCATAAAATTGAAAAGATTTTATGGACAGAAAATACCACTAAAGGAACAGAACAAATTGCCGATCAATTATTAAATGATGTCAAAGAGTTGCGTGCTAAAGTGCCGACTGTAGAAGTTACCGGCGATTTAATGGTTCAAGGCGCAGTTGATTTATTAAATGAGGTCTCTACCAGCAAGATTACTGGCGAAGAAGAAATTTTCTCACATACCGATCTTTATGATTTTAAAGCTAATGTTGAAGGTGCAGAAAAAATTTATCAAATTTTGAGAGCAAAATTAGCTCAGAAGGATGAAAAGTTGGTAAAAGAGTTGGATAAACAGTTTGCGAATGTAAATGCCTTATTAGATAAATACAGAGTTGGTGAAAATGGCTATAAAGCCTATACCGAATTGTCTAAACAGGATACTCGTGAATTAGCGGAAGCCGTAAATAAACTTGGGGAACCGCTTGCGCATATGGGCGTGATCCTTGATGAAAGTAATTAATTTAAACTAAATTTTAACCACTGCGTTAATCTGCAGTGGTTTTTTCCTTTTTGAAGGGGGAGCAAATGAAAAGTAATAATTTAACAGCACAACAAGTACAACATAATCCGCGCCGTCAATTTTTAAAAAGATCAGGTTTAATGCTTGGTGGCAGCTTAATCGGGTCGGGATTAAGTATGAGTGTCGCGGCAGATAATCATCATTCTGTCGCTGAAAAACATTGCCTTTCCGATATTACTTATCCATTTTATGGGGAACACCAACAAGGAATCATTACCCCACAACAGACTTATGTCTATTTTTTGGTGTTGGATTTAGCAACCGAAAGTCTTGATGAAGTAAGAGAAGTATTCAAAACTTGGACAACCTATGCAGCACGTCTAACACAAGGCAAAAATGTAAAAGAATATGCTAAAAATCATTTTGTACCGCCGGCGGATACCGGAGAAGCGGATGATCTTTCTGTGTATGGTTTGACGCTCACTTTCGGAGTTTCGCCATCATTTTTGCAGAAGTTAGGTTTGCAGGATAAAGCGCCGAAAGAGCTGAAAGATCTGCCGTTATTCCCACGTGATCAACTGAAAGAGGAGTTTAGTGGCGGTGATATTTGTATTCAATCTTGTGCCAATGATGCACAAGTGGCTTTTCACGCTGTGCGTCAATTAGTCAGAGTGGCACGCTCTAATGTAACAATGAAATGGAGTCAAGCAGGTTTTATTTCGGCGGACAAACCAATCGATACCCCTCGTAACTTGTTTGGTTTTAAAGATGGTACGGCAAATGCTAACACCGTTAAAGATCTTGATGGGCAAGTATGGGTAGATCAACCCGATTGGCTGAAAGGCGGTAGCTATTTGATAGTGCGTAAAATAGTGATGCATTTAGAAACTTGGGATAGAACCAGTTATAAAGAGCAAGAACGTACTTTTGGACGACATCGTATTTCCGGTGCGCCGATTGGCGAAAAAGAGGAATTTGCACCATTGGATCTAGATAAACTTAATCATCACGGTAAACCAATGATTCCGGACGATTCACATTCTGCATTGGCACATAAAACCGGAAAACAGATGTTACGTCGAGCTTATTCTTATTCAGATGGTATTAATCCTCGCACCGGACAGTTTGACAGTGGCTTGCTTTTTATTTGCTATCAAAAAGATCCGGAACAGTTCATTACTATCCAAAATGCATTAGGTAATGTTGATCGTTTGAATGAATATATTACCCATATCGGTAGTGGGCTATTTGCTTGTTTTGGTGGCGTGAAAGAAGGTGAATTTATTGGGCAAGCACTGTTAGGAGCTTAAATAAAATGAAAATAAGAGGAGTCATAAAATATCTGTGGCTGTTTTTTAGTTTAATTTTTTTCTGCTCTCTACCGGCAACAGCTGAACAAAAGATAAATCTTAGCCCGTTATTTATCCAGCTTTCTGATGCAATGAGTGCAGTGAAAGAAAATAATACATTGCAAGCAAAGCAAGATTTAAATGCGATTCAAGAGCAATTTATTGCGATTGAACAACACAACTCTTCAGCAGGTAAAAATGTATTGTTGAGTCTGTCTGATGCATTGAATAACACCGATATTGAGCATTTAAATCAACTTTCCATTGCTTTATTAGCATTTGATAAAGAGCAACATCCTTTGGACATTGCTCAACAAAAGCAGCGCTTTAAAAAACGGATTGTGCCGGCGTTTGAACATTGGCAACAAGTGGTGACAGAAAATAAATTGTCGCCGGATATTGAACAGTTAAAACAGCAGTATCGCCTATTTAATGGTATTTGGACTAAAAATGAGCGTTTAGTGCGTGATGTTGATATGGCGTATTACGGCAAAATTGAAACAGCGTTGGCGCTATTACGTGTGGCAATAGAAACTGAACCGTTGGATTATCAACGGATTGAAAGTAATACTGCAAAAATTGCGGCTCAATTTGATGATTTTGTCAGTGGCAAAAAAGCGCAAGCAGTTACCACCAACTATCAATTAAATGATGGTATTAATCTGTTGCGAGAGGGATTACAAGCGTTTGAACAGCAAGATAATGCAACGGCGCAGGAAAAATTAACCACCTTTATTGAGATTTGGCCGAGTATTGAGGGCGAGGTCAGCACCAGAAATGGTTCATTATATAGTAAGGTGGAGAGCCAAGTGCCGGTGATTTTGGCTAAAGGCAGTGAAGCTAAATATCAAACGGAGTTAAAGAAGATTATTACGCAACTGGCTGAA
>NZ_JPXX01000035.1 GCF_000771875.1 Gallibacterium genomosp. 1
GCTCTTGCTGCTCAGTTGGGCTAATGGCCTCGCCTGCTTCCGCTTTCTTATCTTCAAATGCTTTCTTCACTGCTTCCGCATCGTTTAATGCTTTTTCAGCATTCGCAACGTCTGTCGCATCGTCAACACCATTACCGTTGCTGTCATTTACAGTCGGTACTCTAACATTATCAACATCATCTAAACGCTCTTTTAAATCATCTTTGATTTCACCTTCCGGTAGATCTTTTAATGCATCTTCTGCATCTTTTTTAGCTTTAGTGATTTCTTCATTTAGACTATCTAATTTGCCTTTCTCTTCTTGAGAAATCACACCATCTTTATTAGCCTCTTTTAATGCTTCTTCCGCTTTTGTTTCTGCGTCTTCCGCCTCTTTGACTAATTTCTCTGCATTTTCTAACGCAGGATCTTTATCCTGTCCTCCAACATCCGGTTTGTCTTTTCCTGTGTTGCCTTGATTATCTGTAGGGTCTGTTGGAGTTGGTTGTTCTGGAGCTGTTGACGAACCCCCACTATTTTTTGGAATTTCAATGGGATTAACTGCATCTAATCTTTCTTTCAGTGCTTCTTGTTCTTTATCTTTAGGTAGGTTTTTTAATGCTTCTTCTGCCTTTGTTTTTGCGTCTTTTATTGCTTGATTTGCTTCTTCAAGGGCAGCGTTTTCTTCTGCTGTGATTTGATTATCTTCTTTTGCTTTTTCAAGAAGATCTTTGGCTTTTTGGTAGGCTTTTTCGGCGGCTTTAACTGCTTCTTCGGCGGCGGTAATCTTAGTGCTTTCTACCCCCCCCCCCAGTATGGGATGATCCTTTGCCACCACTGCTTCCACCGCCTGCGGCTAATGCAATACCACCGAGCAATGCTGCTGCACCGGCTACATATGCCCAAGGGCTAAAACTTTGTCCATTTTCTAAGCTGGTAGTTAACGTTCCACTGGCAATGTCATTGCTACTAAAACCACTCATTTCCGCTTCAACTTGGGTAACGATAACCTTGCCTTGCTCAGCACCTTGCGCCGCACTGTCAAACACTGCAAAGCATTGCTGTTCTGCGCTACATTCGCCCCAGAATTCATCTATGATAACTTCAATCTTGTCTTTTTTGCTTTTTATGATGAGATCACTGCCTGATCGGGAAACTTGTAAATCTTCTGGAGTTTTCCCCGTTTCACTGTCTATAACGTGATACTCTTCTCCGGCAACAGCTAATTCAACATATTTGCCTTTTTTGGCAACTTTGCTTAAATCAATTCGCTGTCCTGATTTTGCTTTGATTAAAATTAGACTCATTAGAGTCCTCCTTTATGGTTGGTAAATAAATTTATTTAATATTTTTTCTTGTTTTATTTAATCTTTTATAAACAAAACTACTTCCTTTGCGTTACATTTTCTAAACTAAAAAATAGATTAAATTTTTCACAAGAATGCGCATACTATCTAATAAATACAAGGTTGTCAAAATAGGAAAGTAGTAGTAGT
>NZ_JPXX01000036.1 GCF_000771875.1 Gallibacterium genomosp. 1
GTAGTAGTAGTAGTAGTAGGTGATGATAGCAAACGTTTGCGTCAGGGCAAATACTATTTTTTTAAAACTTAACCGGTTATTTTATTTACTAATAATCTGTTCTTTATTACTTTTTTTCTAACTTAAAATAATTACCTATTTATAGGTATAAAATAAACTATCGTTACTTTTTAATAGGGAAAAACAATGAGTAAATATGGTTTTTTCTATTAAAGTGCTTTCTATCTAACTTTATTAACAAACAAAGAAACTTATTGTTTTTTAGTCTGTAGTACTGAGGTTATTATTTCCTAATAAGAAACAAACCTTTCACAAACTTGCTATTCATTTCTTATTTTTATAACTCTACAATAAAACACACAAGTAAAGATTAAAAATAAGGAACATATTATGTTATATATCAGAAAAGCAAATGAACGCGGACACGCAAACCACGGTTAGCTCGACTCTTACCATACTTTCTCTTTTGCCGGATATTATGATCCAAATTTTATGGGATTTTCGAATTTACGAGTAATCAACGAAGATCTTGTTGCTTCGGGTCAAGGATTCGGCACTCATCCACATAAAAATATGGAGATTCTTTCTTATGTTTTAGAAGGCACTATCGCTCATAAAGACAGTATGGGTAACGTACAACAACTTCCTGCGAGTGAATTTCAGATTATGTCCGCCGGCACTGGTATCACCCATTCGGAATTTAATCCGAGCGATACAGAAGGATTGCATTTTTAT
>NZ_JPXX01000037.1 GCF_000771875.1 Gallibacterium genomosp. 1
ATCTATGGAGAGATGATCAACGTATTAATTATGCTAAGCAATTACTTTTTACAACGAATGATCCAATTAGTTCTATATCTCGTAATGTTGGATTTACTGATCCTCTTTATTTTTCTAGGGTTTTTAAGAAGAAAGTTGGCGTAAGTCCAAAAGTATTCCGAGAAAGTTTTATGGAAAGATAGGATAAAAAGTAGTTATGCATTAGGTTAGATGATTCACAACGGACTTTCAATCAACAGTGCCTCGTGAATAGAGATAATTGCCAGTGTGATATAGGAGCGAATCATTTTTTCCCAGCGAATGATTTTTACTTGTTCAAGTAATGAATTGTTTGTTGCGTGTGGAAGGGGATCTTTTATAAAAATAGAATCTTTGATACAGTTGAGTTGTTGCACAAAATCTAGCAGTAACGGATTACTGAAAGAGAGTTCCTGTGTTTGGTTGTTGATAATTTCTTTAAGTTTCAGAAACTGTTCAATATCTTCAAAAATGTCTTTAGAGATCACGCCTAAACCTAACAACACTTTTAAACGGATTTTAAAGTCAAATAAAGGACCTGAATGCTCGAACAGCGATTCAATCACTGATTCAACAACAAAATCCGTTTTGCGGAAAACTTTGTTGATAAGTTGATCCAATGCTTCTTCAAAAACAGTTACCGCTGCAATGATTAATCCTCGTGCGCTGGTAACTTCATTTAGTTTTTCCTCGATCATTTAAGTCCTTTAATATCATCAAGAAATTATTTTTTCAGTGATGCGTAATTTTGGGCAATTTCCGCAAAAATTGCAGTGTTATCTAATCCGGTATATTTTTCTAATGTTTTCGTAATTCCTTGATCAGCAATAGATTTCTGTAATTCTACTGCTTGTGGATCATTTGCATTAGTGTAACACAACGCGGCAGCGATTGCTTTGCATAACATCGGATGAGGAAGTTGATATTCCAATGTGCCACGTAATGGTTTGATTAAACGATCATTATAGCTAAGTTTTCTGATAGGTTCGCGCCCAACACGATCTACATCATCGGTAAGGTATGGATTGGCGAAACGTTTTAGAATTTTTTCAATATAAGCGGCGTGGGCAGCCGGATCGAATTGATAACGCTTGATTAATACTGCACCGCTTTCTTGCATTACAGTTTTAACTTGTTGTTTGATATTTTCATCATCAATCGATTGTTTAACGAATTGGTATCCGGCAAGTTTGCCTAAATAAGCAGTAACAGCGTGACCGGTATTCAATGTGAACAATTTTCGTTCAATAAATGCCATTAAATTATCGGTACATTCCATACCTGCGATATTCGGAATATCACCTTTAAATTGAGTTTCATCCACAATCCATTCACTGAATTCTTCAACAGTAACCTGTAGCGGATCTTCGCTGTTTGCTTCAACAGGTGGCACAATTCTATCCACAGCAGAATCAACAAAGCCTACATATTTTTCAATAAGTTGTTGCTCTGATTCGGAAAGGTGAGAATAAACGTGTTCTTTTAACGCACTGGTTCCACGAACCATATTTTCACAAGCGATAATGTTTAATGGTTGATGATTGCCGTTTTGGATACGTTGTAGTAAGCCTTGCGCTAAAGATTTAGCAATAATCTTTAATACGCCAGCACCGATAGCAGTCGTGATTAGATCAACTTGTTGAATTTTTTCAAAAAGCTGTTGTTTATTGGCTGAATTAATCCCGTCCACATTTTTTACAATTTCAATTTTGTTTTGACCATCCCCAACCACTTTGACTGAGTAGAATTTTTGTTGATTAAGTTGATTAATAACGGTTTCGTTAATATCAGCAAAAGTGACATAAATACCAGCATCAGCAAGTAATTTACCGATAAAACCGCGTCCGATATTGCCGGCGCCAAAATGTAATGCTTTCATTATAATCTCCTAAATAAAAAGAACGTAGTGATATCACTACGTCCTTACAGCCTATTAACCTTTGAGTAATGCTAACACTTTTTCTACATCATCTGTAGTTGTTAAAGTCTTGATTGCTTCTTCGCTATCCAAGGCGTTGGTAATTGCGGTAACCACTTGAATGTGTTCATTGTTGCGAGCAGCAATGCCGATAACTAATTTGGCAATACCATCCTCTTCATCGGTGAAACGCACGCCATCTGGATATTGACAGAATACGATACCGGTTTTTAATACAGCATCTTTTGCTTCAATAGTACCGTGTGGTACGGCAACACCTTCACCGAGATAGGTGGAAACAAGTTTTTCACGTTCCAACATTGCATCAACATAACTTGGTTGTACAAAACCGCCTTTTACTAATTGTTCACCAGCAAAACGGATTGCCTCTTCTTTATTAGCAGCTTTCAATCCAAGGAAAACTTGATTTGGTGCTAATGTAAAGTGGGCGTGCGTTTCTACAGTTTCCGCCTGTTTTGTACTTTGTTGACCGACTTCCGCTTTCAATTCGCTGACTAAATGGTCATAGAATTTATTATCCAAGAAATTAGTGAGTGACAAGTGCATTGCAGTTGGTACTTGCTGTTTTGCGCGTAAAGTTAAATCTTGGTGAGTGATAACTAAACGTGCATTATCAGGTAAGTCATTGATTGCACAGTTCGCTACTTCAATATCTAAACCGGCATCTTTAACTTTTTTACGCAACATACTTGCACCCATTGCGCTTGAACCCATACCAGCATCGCAGGACACAAAGATTTTTTTCAATCCGTTGTAGTTAATTTCAACGTGGTTGACATTAGTAGTTTGACCTGATTTTAAATTCTTCATTTGTTGCGTTGCTTCTTCCAAAGAACCTTCGCCTTTTTGAAGTTTTAAGAAGAAAGAGGCAATAACGAAAGAGACCGCACAAGCAATTAATACCGAAAGAATTACACCGAACATTGATGATTTAGGGGTCATAAGCAATACAGCGAAAATAGAACCTGGTGAAGCGGGTGCAACTAAGCCTGAATGAGTTAATGTAAGTGTGAATACACCTGACATACCGCCGGCAATCACGGCAAGTAATAAACGTGGATTCATTAACACATATGGGAAATAAATTTCGTGAATTCCACCAAAGAAGTGAATGATGGCTGCACCACTGGCGGTTTGTTTGGCAGAACCTTTACCGAATAACATATAAGCAAGTAACACACCTAAGCCCGGACCAGGATTTGCTTCAATTAAGAAGAATACAGATTGTCCAAATTCCTGTGATTGTTGAATACCTAGCGGTGAGAAAATACCGTGGTTGATGGCATTATTTAAGAATAAAATTTTTGCCGGTTCAACGAAAAGCGAAGTAAGTGGTAGTAAATCTGCATTAACAAGTACGTCAACACCGGCGGCTAATGCTGTGGAAAGTGCTTTAACGGATGGACCGATTGCAAGGAATGCGATAAGTGCGAGAATCATCCCGATAATACCGGCAGAGAAGTTGTTGACCAACATCTCAAAACCGCTTTTAATTTTACCGTCTACCCATCTATCAAATTTTTTGATGGCATAACCACCGAGTGGACCGGCAATCATTGCACCAAGGAACATTGGAATATCTGAACCAACGATAACCCCCATTGTGGTAATGGCGCCAACTACAGCACCACGATCACCCCCGACTAAACGGCCACCAGTATAACCGATGAGCAATGGTAGCAAATAAGTGATCATTGGACCAACAAGTTTGCCTAATGTTTCGTTTGGCAGCCAACCTGTCGGAATAAATAATGCGGTAATAAACCCCCAAGCGATAAAAGCACCGATATTCGGCATTACCATATTGGAGAGAAAACGACCGAAGTTTTGTATGCGTAATTTTGTCTGTGCAGAAACCATAGTTTAATCCTCAATAATGTAGAAGAAATTTCGAACAGAAAAATAGCATATTGAACAAAAAAGCGGAAATTTTTGATTTCAAAAATGTGACGAACTTCAAATAAAATTTTTTATGAAAAAAAATAAAGCGTGATGTGTGTCACAAAATTTAAAATATAAAATATTTTTTGTGATATATATCACATTTTTTCTATATGAAAATGATGAAAAAAGTATGGGATAAAAGTTATTTTTTACTTGGTAATATGACCTATTTTCGCCTAATTTTATCGACATAATGTGTTTACTAAGGAAAAGAGGCAGTTCATAAAATAAAGAATTAGAATAATATGGCTACACATCAAAATGAACTAAAACAAAATATTGGGGAAAGCTATATTGTATTATTAAATATGTAACTATTTGAAAAATAAAAAGATCGGTTTTACGACCGATCTTTTTAAATAAGAATTTAGTTATTCATCCAAGAAACTACGCAACGTTTCAGAACGACTAGGATGGCGCAATTTACGTAAGGCTTTCGCTTCAATCTGACGAATACGTTCACGAGTAACATCAAATTGTTTACCTACTTCTTCCAAAGTGTGATCCGTATTCATATCAATACCAAAACGCATTCTAAGCACTTTAGCTTCACGTGGTGTTAAACCTTCCAAAACTTCGTGAGTTGCTACCTTTAAGCTTTGTGCGGTTGCTGAATCCAGAGGTAATTCTAAAGTATTGTCTTCAATAAAATCACCTAAATGTGAATCATCGTCATCACCGATAGGGGTTTCCATTGAAATAGGTTCTTTAGCAATTTTCAATACTTTTCTGATTTTGTCTTCAGGCATTCCCATTCGTTCAGCTAACTCTTCCGGAGAAGCTTCACGCCCCATTTCTTGTAACATTTGGCGAGAAATTCGATTTAATTTATTAATCGTTTCGATCATATGTACCGGAATGCGGATAGTACGAGCTTGATCAGCTATTGAACGCGTAATTGCCTGACGAATCCACCAAGTTGCATATGTAGAGAATTTATAACCACGACGATATTCAAATTTATCTACCGCTTTCATCAAACCGATATTACCTTCCTGAATTAAATCAAGGAATTGCAATCCACGGTTGGTATATTTTTTGGCAATGGAAATCACCAAACGCAAGTTGGCTTCTACCATCTCTTTCTTCGCGCGACGAGCTTTAAGTTCACCTTGCGAAATTTTTTCACCGATTTGGCGGATTTGTGTAATGGTTAATCCACTTTCCTGTTCAATGGCTTTCAATAATTGAATTGCTTGGCGGATACCAACTTCGTAATCCTTTAATTTTTCAGACCAATTTTTGCCAGCAGTTAATGCTTTTTCAATCCAAGCATCATTTGTTTCGTGACCGATAAAAGCTTTTTGGAAAGTGCCTTTCGGCATTTTGGCATATTCAACGGCTAAACGTTGGATTTGTCGTTCTTGAGTACGAATACGCTTCATCATATCTCGCATTGATAATACTAAAATATCGAATTGTTTCGGTACTAATCGGAATTGTTGAAAAATTTCTGAAAGAGCATTAATTTGATCTTTTGCTTTTTTATTTCCACGACCGTGTTTATCAATTGCAGCGACAGTTTTGTGATGTTGCTCTTTTAATGCAGTAAATTTTTCTCGTGCCACTTCAGGGTCAATGCTGTTATCCGAATCATTGTCGGCACTGTTGTTGGATTCGCTATCACTGTCTTCGTCATCATCGTTTTCATCGAGATCATCGCTGGAAATATTGTTATCGTCTTCTCCTTCTCCGGAATCATCACTCATAAATTTTGAGTAATCTTCGGTATCTACTGCATTTGGATCGACAAAACCGGTAATAAGATCGGAAAGACGAACTTCACCTTTTTCAACAAGATCATATTGCGCTAATAAATGATCCAGAGCTTGTGGATATTCCGCAACTGCACATTGAACTTCGTTAATTCCTTCTTCAATACGTTTTGCAATATCAATTTCGCCTTCTCGGGTTAGCAATTCTACGCTGCCCATTTCTCGCATATACATACGCACTGGGTCGGTAGTTCTACCAATTTCAGATTCTACACTAGAAAGAACCTGTGTAGCTTCTTCTACAGCATCTTCATCGGTAACATTTTCGTTTAGCATAAGATCATCGGCATCTGGAGCTGATTCAAGCACTTGAATCCCCATATCGTTGATCATTTGAATGATGTCTTCTATTTGATCGGCATCAACGAGGTCTTCCGGTAAACTATCATTAACCTCTGCATAGGTGAGATAACCTTGTTCTTTGCCCTGTGCAATTAATTGTTTTAACTGAGATTGTGGATTTTGATCCATATTTTGACATCCAATAATTGTTGATTAGCAGAAATCATTCTTCATAATTGTTATGAAGAATAGACCGGAACTAGCAAGTTTCGACTGTTTGCTAGTAGTTCTATCAGTTCTTTTTTTTCATCGAGCGATAAAGAATCTGTACGATCTTTCGCTTTTAACGTTTCAATACGTTTTTCCATTACTTTGGAATGCAAGTGTTTTAGATTACCATAAAAAGTAGCTTCGATGTTATCATCTTTTATTAAATGATCCCACATTGCTAATTTTTCAAGGATTTTCTGTTCTTTTTTTCCACGCCAAAATTCCAGCAGCTGACCGGTTGTAATGCCGCTTTTGTTGGCACAAATCTGATAAATTTCAAGGAATAATGCCAACCCAGGCATATTTAAGTCATACAACACTTGTGGATTGCTTAATAAGATACGTGTGACTTGCGTATCGGCAAGTTCTGGATTTTGTATTAGTAATGCAATAAGTAACCGCATTGGTGTAGATTGTAGCCGTTCTTCTTTCTCTTTTGCTTTATGCTCTGAAATAAGTGCAGGTAGCATTTTTTCAAGTTGCATACTGTCCATAATACCGAGCTTTTGTCCTAAAGTATTGCGTAGATAAAGACGTAATGTTTCACCAGGAATTTGGTTAATTAATGGTACAGCTAATGCAGCCAATTTACTGCGACCATCTTTGCTACTTAAATCCACTTGTGATAGTAGATGTTGAAATAAGAATTCACTCATTGTCTGAGCATTATTGAGAAAATTTTCGAATTGTTCTTTACCGATTTGGCGAATAAACGTATCAGGATCTTCATTATCTGGCAAAAAGATAAATTTAAGCTGTCTACCATCATAAAGGTGAGGTAAGGCATTTTCTAATGCTCTCCATGCAGCGCTTTTACCGGCATTGTCGCCATCATAACAACAGATAATTTGTTCAGTAGCACGGAATGCGATCTGAATTTGTTCTCCAGTAGTTGCAGTTCCCAGTGAAGCAACTGCATTAGTAACGCCGAATTGAGCTAATGCAACCACATCCATATATCCTTCTACAACAAGCAAATATTCTGGATTATCATTTTGTTGTAATGCTTCATATAACCCATATAATTCGTTTCCCTTATGGTATGTTGCCATTTCTGGTGAATTTAAATATTTAGGTTTTTCATCTCCTAAAACTCTACCGCCGAAAGCGATGGTTCTGCCTCGACGATCTCGGATTGGAAACATAATTCGTTGGCGGAAGCGGTCATAAAAGTTACCGTAATCAGATTTTGTAACCATACCGGTGTCCACTAGTTTTTGACGGTCTTCTGATGTTTTACCGAAGCTATTTAAAACGGAATTAGTATTGGTTGAGAAACCGATGGCAAAGCGTTGAATAATTTCAGTTGATAATCCTCGTTGTTGAAGATAAGCCTGTGCTGGCAGAGATTGAAGCAGTTGCTGTTGATAAAATTGAGTTATATCGTGCATTAACTGATGTAAATCACGTTTACTTCTATAATTGGCACTATTGTTGGGATTATATTTACTATTAGTCTCTTCCCTTGGAACTTCTACCCCTTGTAATGATGCTAGCTCTTCAATAGCTTCAACAAAATCCATCTTGTCATATTCCATTAAAAAGGTAATGACATTTCCGTGAGCACCGCAACCGAAACAGTGGTAAAACTGTTTTTTAGGACTAACGGAAAAAGAAGGTGTTTTTTCATTATGGAATGGACAGCAGGCTTGGTAATTTTGCCCTGCTTTTTTGAGTTTTACTCGAGAGTTAATAATATCAACGATGTTGGTACGTGCTAAGAGTTCATCAATAAAAGTGCGTGGAATCAGTCCTTTCATTTTCGACACTCCTCATATGGCAAAGGGATTTGCTGTTACAGCGTTGCAATAATTATGGGCTATAAAATAAAGAACAACCGTGTTTCAACAAGAAACACGGTTTAAAATATAATTCGTTTAAAGCTAAATCAAAGAATGAATTAATATAAACGAGTATGACGTGCGTTTTCACGTGCTAATTTTTTAGCGTGACGTTTTGCAGCAGATGCTTTTTCGCGTTTACGAATAGTAGTTGGTTTTTCGTAGAATTCACGGCTACGAACTTCTGCTAAGATTCCTGCTTTTTCGCAAGAACGTTTGAAACGACGTAATGCAACGTCAAATGATTCATTTTCACGAACTTTAATTACAGGCATGAGCCAATCACCTCAATGAAATTTATACATATTTGTGGTTATACAAGATAACCTTTACTCAATAAAGGTCGCAATTTTAATCTATTTCCATACGAAAAGTAAAGCGCTTATTTCGTGATTAGCAACCGACAAACTAGAGAAATTAATGAAAAAAGCGTAAAATGCCGGCAATTTTTTTGAAAGGTATAACGAAGAAAGATAGATGAAAGTTTTAGGAATAGAAAGCTCCTGCGATGAGACTGGGGTCGCTATTTATGATGAAGAGAAAGGATTAATCGCCAACCAGCTCTATACTCAAATCAGTTTACACGCCGATTATGGCGGAGTTGTGCCGGAATTGGCTTCGCGAGATCATATTCGGAAAACAGCACCTTTAATTCAGGCAGCGTTGCAAGAAGCAAATTTGCAGCCTGAAGATATTGATGGTGTAGCCTATACAACAGGACCAGGGTTGGCTGGTGCGTTGTTAGTGGGGGCAATGATTGCTCGCTCTTTGGCTTATGCTTGGAATGTGCCGGCATTAGGTGTTCATCATATGGAGGGACATTTGCTCGCACCGATGTTGGAAGAGCGAGTTCCTGATTTTCCTTTTTTGGCATTGTTGGTGTCAGGAGGGCATACACAGTTAATTCAAGTCAACGGTATTGGTGATTATCAATTATTGGGGGAATCAATAGATGATGCTGCAGGTGAAGCATTTGATAAAACAGCTAAATTGCTTGGTTTGGATTATCCGGGGGGAGCAGCATTGTCACGATTGGCGGAACAAGGCAACCCTAATCGTTTTATATTTCCACGACCGATGACGGATCGTCCGGGGCTTGATTTTAGTTTCTCTGGGTTGAAAACGTTTGCTGCAAATACTGTAGCTCAATATCCGCAAGATCAACAAACACGTTGTGATATTGCTTATGCATTCCAAGCAGCTGTAGTGGATACATTGGCAATTAAGTGTCAACGCGCCTTGACTCAAACCGGTTTGAAACGTCTGGTTATTGCTGGTGGTGTGAGTGCAAATAAACAGTTGCGTCAACGTTTAGCTGAATTAATGGAAAAATTAGGTGGGGAAGTGTTTTATCCAGCTCCTCAATTTTGCACCGATAATGGCGCAATGATCGCTTATGCTGGTTTTTTACGCTTAAAAGCAGGCGAGCAGACCGGTTTGGCGGTTGAAGTGCGTCCTCGTTGGAAAATGAGTGATTTAGCGAAGATTGTTAGCTAAATTAATCAAGATGATGGGCGGTTACAGCCCATCATTATATTAAATATTAAAAATTACTCCTTTAACTGAAACTCTCCAATAATTCTTGTTGCGTCAACCAATCATTTTCGACCTGTTCGAGCTTTTTCTTTAATTCTGCCTGATCCGCTAATAATGTTGTTAATTTTTCTTTATTTTCAGTAAGATAAAGGTCGTTATCCGATAATTTAGTTTCTATTTGCGCCAGTGTTGTTGAATATTGCAGCATACTTTTTTCAAGCTGTTGAAGTGCTTTTCTAATCGGGGCGGTTTTTTCGCGTAATTCCGCTTCACGCCGCTTTTGTTCTTTTCGTTGAAGAAATTCATTTTCCTTATTAGTCTCGGAAGTAACCATTTGCTGATTAGCGTCCGATTCCAATGTTAAAAGCCATTTTTGATAATCTTCCAAATCGCCGTCAAACGCCTCAACTTTTTTATCGTGTACCAAATAGAACTCACTGACGGTATTGCGTAACAAATGGCGATCGTGCGATACCACCACTAATGAGCCTTCGTAATCCATTAATGCCTCAGTAAGTGCTTGACGCATATCCAAATCTAAATGGTTGGTCGGTTCATCAAGCAATAATAAATTTGGTCGTTGCCACACAATTAATGCTAAAACCAAACGTGCTTTTTCACCACCGGAAAAGGAAGCGATTGTTTGTTTGACTTTATCACCGTGAAAAGCAAAACCACCGAGATAATCCCTCAATTCCTGTTCTGTTTTAGTCGGTGACAGACGTTGTAAGTGCCATAAAGGACTCTCTTCAGCGCGCAAAATATCGAGTTGATGTTGGGCGAAATAGCCAAGTTGAATGCCTTTTGCCAATTGAACAATACCTGATTGGGGTAAAAGTTCTCCAGCTAATAATTTAATTAGCGTTGATTTTCCTGCACCGTTTTTGCCTAATAAACCAATGCGTGAGCCAGGAACTAAATTAAGTTTAATGTGTTGTAAAACCAAATTTTCTCCATAGCCAGCACTTACTTTTTCCATTGATAACAATGGATTAGGCAGATATTCTGGTTGTGGAAAATGGAATGAAAATGGGTTATCGATATGTGCTGGTGCGATTTTTTCCATTCGTTCCAGTGCTTTAATTCGGCTTTGTGCCTGTTTCGCTTTGGTGGCTTTTGCTTTAAAGCGATCAATAAATTTTTGCAGATGCGCAATTTTTTGTTGCTGTTGCTGGTAGAGTGCATTCTGTTGAGCAAGTTTTGAAGCTCGCATTATTTCAAAATTTGAATAATTTCCTGTATATTCAAATAGTTGGTGTTGTTCTATATGGATAACTTTATTTATGATCGGATCGAGAAAATCGCGATCGTGAGAAATTAAAACTAATGTGCCTGAATAACTTTTCAGCCAACTTTCCAGCCAAATAACGGCATCTAAATCCAAATGGTTGGTCGGTTCATCAAGTAGGAGTAAATCTGAACGGCAAAGCAGCGCTTGAGCCAAATTCAGACGCATTCTCCAACCACCGGAAAATGATTTTACCGGCAGACTGAGCTGTGATTCTTCAAAACCTAAGCCGTGTAATAATGTAGAGGCACGAGATTGAATTGTCCAAGCATCAATAGCATCCAGTTGAGAATGAATAGCGGCAATGCGATAACCGTCATTTTGCTGATTGGCAATGGCTAATTGTTGTTGTAATTGTGTATATTCACGATCACCTTTAATGGTATAATCCAAAGCAGAAATTTCCAATGCCGGCGTTTCTTGATTAACCCAGCTGATTTGCCAGCCGTTCGGATAGGTGACATCGCCTTGTTCGGGGAATAATTCGCCTTTGATCAGTGAAAATAGCGAAGATTTCCCACACCCATTTTTGCCGACAAGTCCGACTTTCTGACCTGGTGTGATGGTGGCATTGGCGTTTTCTAATAATGTTGTAATTCCGCGTTTAAGGGTTAAATTTGTAAAAATTAACATTTTTCGATATGCTCTTGATAAATTTATGATTTTTCAGTTTAGGATGGACAAATGTTTGATTCTTTTTTAGTACAATTTGTTGTTTTATGGGCCGTCATCGATCCTATCGGCTCAGTTCCTGTATATCTTACCAAAACTATCGGGCTTTCGGTGACAGATCGAAAGAAAATAGCAAGAAATGCAGTACTTATTTCCACTGGAATTTTATTTTTCTTTTTAGTTACCGGTCAATTTTTATTGGAAGCAATGCAAATCCCTTTAACTGCATTTCAGGTTGCTGGCGGTTTAGTGTTATTACTTTTTGCTTTAACAATGGTATTTAGCGAAGGAAAAGCAGAACAGGAAATGCGTTTGTCTTCAAATATCAATGAATTAGCGGTTTATCCATTGGCAGTGCCGTCCATTGCTTCGCCCGGTGCAATGATGGCGATTGTGTTATTGACCGATAACCATCGTTTCAGTTTTGCGGATCAGATTGTAACGGCAGCCATTATGGCGTTAGTGCTGTTGATTACCTATTTATTATTGATAGCCGCAAATAGGATTCAACGTCTAATCGGTACTACCGGTGCTGCGATTATTAGTCGCGTGATGGGCTTGATTTTGGCGGCAATTGCGGTCAACCATATTTTAAGTGGCATTAAAGCCTTTTTTATTGAAGTGATTCCAACTGTTACGTAATTGTTAAAAAATAAAGCAAAAAAGAGACGTTTTATTGATAAAGGTGATAAGATAACGTTCTTTGCAAGGATAGAGAAATTTTTATGCCATTAGGAAATTTATATATTGTATCTGCGCCGAGTGGTGCAGGGAAATCTTCATTAATTTCTGCGCTATTGCAACAACAGCCAAGCTATGAAATGCAGGTTTCTATTTCGCATACTACGCGTCAACCACGTCCCAATGAGGAACAAGGAAAACACTATTATTTTGTTGATCATAAAGAGTTTAAGCGATTAATTGAGGAAGATGCTTTCTTAGAATATGCTGAAGTATTTGGAAATTATTATGGAACTTCGTTGCCGATGATTGAACGTTCATTAAGACAAGGGATTGATGTTTTTTTGGATATTGATTGGCAAGGCGCTCAGCAGGTGAGAAAAAAAGTACCGGCGGCAAAAAGTATTTTTATCCTACCACCATCACTGCAAGAATTAGAACGAAGATTGATTGGTCGTGGTCAGGATTCGAATGAAGTGATTGCTGCAAGAATGAAAAAAGCGATCAGTGAGATCAGTCATTATGATGAATATGATTATTTAATTATTAATGATGATTTTGATCAGGCATTGAGTGAGATTAAGGTGATTTTAAAAGCAGAAAAATTGCGGGTTGAGCGACAAGTTCAACGTCATCAATTATTAATTTCACAATTACTGGCGAAATCGGAACAGCTTTAGTATTATACGTAACCTTTTTATTGGTTGAATAGTAAACAATTTAGTTTTGGAGAAAAATATGGCACGCGTAACCGTACAAGATGCAGTAGAAAAAATTGGTAACCGTTTTGATTTAATTTTAACCGCAGCTCGTCGGGCGAGAGAATTGCAACTTCACGTCCGTGAGCCGTTGGTTCCGGAAGAAAATGATAAACCGACCGTTATTGCATTGCGTGAAATTGAAAAAGGATTGATCAATAACGATATTATGGATGCTCAAGAACGTCACGATGCGTTAGAACAAGAACACGCTGAATTACAAGCGGTGTCTTTGTTAGCAGACGTGGAATAATCACTATTTTAAAGCTATTTCCGAAGAACGAGTTATGTATTTATTTGAGAGTTTACATACGATAATTAAAAGTTATTTACCTGATGATCAAATTGAGTTAGTTAAACGTGCGTTTGTGATTGCACGTGATGCTCACGAAGGTCAGACTCGTTCCAGTGGTGAACCTTATATTACCCATCCGGTTGCAGTGGCTTCTATTATTGCTGAAATGAGATTGGATCACGAGGCGGTAATGGCGGCACTATTGCACGATGTGATTGAAGATACTCCTTATACTGAAGAAGAATTAACCGCAGAGTTTGGTAAAAGTGTGGCGGAAATCGTTGAGGGAGTATCTAAATTAGATAAATTAAAATTTAGAACTCGCAAAGAAGCTGAAGCGGAGAACTTCCGCAAAATGATTTTAGCAATGACACAGGATATTCGTGTCATTCTCATCAAATTGGCAGACCGAACCCATAATATGCGTACACTCGGGGCATTGCGTCCGGATAAACGTCGCCGTATTGCTAAGGAAACATTGGAAATTTATAGTCCGTTAGCACACCGTTTAGGCATTGAACATATTAAGAATGAATTAGAAGACTTAGGCTTTGAGGCATTACATCCTCATCGTTATCAAGTATTGCAAAAAGTTATTCAAAATGCGCGCGGTAATCGTAAAGAGATGATTCAACGTATTACGGATGAAATTAAAGGGCGATTAGATGATGTCGGAATTCATGCTCGTGTGTTTGGACGTGAAAAACATCTCTATTCCATTTATCAAAAAATGAAAATGAAAGAGCAGCGTTTTCATTCAATTATGGATATTTATGCATTTCGAGCTGTTGTTTCGGACGTGGATACCTGTTACCGCGTGTTAGGACAAATGCACAGTTTGTATAAACCGCGTCCTGGTCGTGTTAAAGATTATATCGCTGTGCCGAAAGCGAACGGCTATCAATCTCTGCATACATCAATGATCGGGCCACATGGGGTGCCGGTTGAGGTACAAATTCGTACTGAAGATATGGATCAGATGGCGGAAATGGGGGTGGCAGCACATTGGATTTATAAGCAAGGTGGCAAGAATGATAGTACCACCGTACAAATTCGAGCGCAGCGTTGGTTGCAGAGTTTGATTGAATTGCAACAAAGTGCCGGAAATTCATTTGAATTTATTGAGAGTGTGAAGTCGGATCTTTTCCCAGATGAAATTTATGTTTTTACTCCCAAAGGTCGTATTGTGGAGTTGCCGGCAGGAGCAACGCCGGTTGATTTTGCTTATGCAGTGCATACCGATATTGGTCAAACCTGTATCGGTGCAAGAGTCGATCGTCAGCCTTATGCACTTTCTCAAGCGTTGCAATCCGGTCAAACTGTAGAAATTATTACCGCACCTTCTGCACGTCCTAGTGCAACTTGGTTAAATTTTGTAGTAACGGCAAAAGCACGCTCAAAAATTCGTCAAACATTGAAATCTTTGCGCCGTGATGAAGCGATTATGCTCGGAAAAAGGCAATTATTCCACGCATTATCACCAACGAAACTGGAAGATATTGATAGTAATAACATTTCAGCATTGTTGGCGGAATTAAAGTTAAATAGTTTAGATGATCTATTAGCGGAAATTGGTTTAGGTAATCAAATTAGCGTAGTCATTGCACATCGCTTATTAGGTGAGAAATTAGAAATTGATACCGATGGTGATTTGAGTAATAACACTTATAAAGAGACCGAAAGTGGTGTTTTAATCAAAGGTGTTGATGGTTTGTTGATTAATTTTGCAAAATGTTGCCATCCGATTCCAGGAGATCCGATCGTGGCTTATGTTAGCCCGGGTAAGGGATTAGTAATTCACCATGAATATTGTGCTAATATTCGACACCGTGAAGAAAATGCGGATCACTATATGCCGGTAGAGTGGGAAAAGAGCGAAAACAGCGTAGAGTTTGAAGCAGAATTGCGTATTGAAATGCTAAATCAGCATGGTGCTTTTGCGAATTTAACCTCAGCTATTACTTCGGCTGGCAGCAATATTCAAAGTATCTGGACAGAAGAACGTGATGGGCGTGTTTATCAGGTCTTTGTTGTTTTGACAGCGAAAGATAAAATGCATTTGGCTTCAATTATCCGTAAAATCAGTGCGGTATCCGGTGTCGTTGAAGTGTTCCGCAACATTAATGAATAATGCAAGCAGAAACATTACTTGATCATTTGCCTCTTACTGTTCTTTCCGGTGTTGGTGCGGCAATGTCGGAAAGGTTATCCCGTTTGGGAATCCATTCTGTTCAGGATCTATTATTTCATTTTCCATTGCGTTACGAAGATCGTACCCACATTACCCCAATTGTTGATTTGCGTCCGAATAGTTATGCCACAATAGAGGGGATTGTGCAGACGTGTGAAGTGCAGTTTGGTCGCCGCCCAATGCTAACTGTCTCTCTTTCTGATGGCTCATCAAAAGTTATGTTGCGCTTTTTTAATTTTAATGCTGGGATGAGGAACAGTTTTTCGAATGGTGTCAGAGTGAAGGCATTTGGAGAAATTAGGCGTGGACGATTTATGGCGGAAATGCATCACCCTGAATATCGTATTATTCATCATAATGAACCTTTGACACTAGATGAAAATTTAACTCCGATTTACCCTTCAACAGAGGGATTAAAGCAAGCATCTTGGCGTAAATTAACTGAGCAAGCATTGGCATTATTGGATAAAGCCACTATTAAAGAGTTGCTCCCTACAGAATTTAATCCTAGTGGGTATGATTTGAAAAGTGCAGTGCAGTTTTTGCATCGACCTCCAGCTGGCACATTATCAGCAATTTTGGAAAAAGGGGAACATCCAGCACAACAGCGCTTGGCATTTGAGGAGTTATTGGCTCACAATTTAGCAATGCAAAAAAGTAAGCAGGATGCACAGCAGAATTCTGCTATTGTGTTACGTTACTTGAGCAATATCAAGCAACAATTCTTGGCAACCTTACCATTTACTCCAACAAAAGCACAATTGCGAGTAGTAGAAGATATTGAGCAAGATCTGCAACGATCTCAACCGATGATGCGCTTGATTCAGGGAGATGTTGGGTCTGGAAAAACGTTAGTGGCTTTACTGGCATCTTTGGTGGCGTTAGATAATCATCAACAGGTAGCTATTATGGCACCAACGGAAATTCTTGCAGAACAGCATTTGCATAATTTTTCCCATTGGTTAGAACCGTTCGGCATCAAGGTCGGTTGGTTAGCGGGTAAAGTAAAGGGCAAAAAACGGCAGCAATCGTTGGAGCAGATCCAAAGTGGTGAAACTCAAATTGTTGTTGGTACGCACGCTTTGTTTCAGGAGCAGGTAGAGTTTCATTCGTTGGCATTAGTGATAATCGATGAACAGCATCGCTTTGGCGTTGAACAAAGGCTACTATTACGAGAAAAAGGTGCTAAAAATGGATTTTATCCGCATCAACTGATTATGACGGCAACACCAATTCCTCGTACATTAGCTATGACGGTATATGCTGATTTAGATATTTCTGTGATTGATGAATTGCCACCAGGAAGAACACCGATTAAAACCGTAGCAATTGCAGAGGAGCGGCGAGATGAATTGGTTCAGCGAGTGTTTCACGCTTGTACTGTGGATAAACGACAAGTTTATTGGGTTTGTACTTTGATTGATGAGTCTGAAGTATTGGAAGCTCAAGCTGCGGAAGCCTTGGCAGAGGATTTGCGAAAAGCATTGCCAACACTTGAGATTGGATTAGTTCATGGAAGAATGAAGTCGCAAGAAAAACAGAATATGATGGATATTTTCAAAACAGGTGAAATTGATGTGTTGGTGGCAACAACTGTGATTGAGGTAGGAGTTGATGTGCCAAATGCGAGTTTGATGATTATTGAAAATGCAGAAAGGCTGGGATTATCACAACTTCATCAATTGCGCGGACGCGTTGGTCGAGGGAATGTTGAATCTTTTTGTGTACTGCTTTATAAAACACCTTTAGGTAAAATTTCACGACAGCGTTTAGATATTATGCGTAGTAGCAATGATGGTTTTGCTATTGCGGAAAAAGATTTAGAAATTAGAGGTCCAGGAGAAGTATTGGGGGTTAAACAAACAGGTGTGGCAGAGTTTAAAGTGGCTAATTTAGTGCGCAACAGACGATTATTACCAGCAGTGCAACGGTGTGCAAATCAGCTAATGCAAATAAATTCTCCCAATATAGAACAGTTAATTCATCGCTGGTTAGATCAAAAGATAGAATATTCCAATGCATAATTATTCTTTATATCGTCAATACTTACGTGAACTACACTGGCAATCTGATTTTTCAGGATTAAAACCGATGTATCGAAATTGGTTATCTTTGAAAGGTTCGTTGACTGCAGCATTAAAACAAAAATGCCGTAAGCTTAATGTATTTCCTGTGTTTGAAGGATGGATAGTTACATCACAAGAACAACAGATAGGATTTCATTGTGATAGTGATAAATGTTGGTTAAGGGAAGTTGTGTTAATTGGCGATGGGCAGGAATGGATTTTTGTTAGAACCTTTATTCCGGAATATACATTTGCATTTTATAGTGAGAAAATTTACCGATTAGGAAAAATGCCGTTGGGCTCTTGGCTGTTTCAACAAAATGTACAACGAACCGAAATAAAATGGGGAGCGAATCATCAGCATTATGCTCGTTGTTCAACATTGAGTTTACAGCAGCGCCCCTTTTTTGTGAGTGAACTTTTCCTAAAAGATTTTTGGCGAAAACTTAAATATCTGAATGTTTAAGAGAAATCTGTTTATTGGTTGAATCAGTCTATTTTATGGCGGATAATTCTTCCATTTCCTTTCAAATGTCATTTGTCGTGAAGTTATTTTGATAAAATTAATTAAAGCACAACAAATCACAAACTTATAAAAATTATCTAAATTATGACAAAAAATCCAACAATTCTATTTTTTGATTCCGGTGTCGGCGGATTAAGTGTCTACCGTGAAGTAAAAGCATTATTGCCCAATTATAATTATCTTTATTGCTTGGATAATGCTTGCTTTCCTTATTCAGAAAAACCGGGAAAACTGCTGGAACAACGATGTGTTGAAATTTGCCAAAAAATTGCTATAAACCAACAAATCGACTTGATTGTTATTGCTTGTAATACCGCCAGTACAATAGTTTTGCCAGCAATGAGAGCTGCTTTTAATTGTCCAATTGTAGGAACTGTTCCAGCAATTAAACCGGCAGCAGAAAAAACGCAAACGAAAGTGATAGGTTTACTGGCAACTAAAGGCACGATTACACGCCCTTATGTAGATGATTTAATTCAACAATATGCAAAAAATTGCGAGGTAAGACGTTTAGGTTCAACCGATTTAGTTGAAATAGCGGAACAAAAATTGCACGGCAAAAAAGTCGATTATCTTGCAATTAAGAGAGCAGTTGCTGAATGGAATTATGAATATGAAATGGATACAGTGGTGTTGGGTTGCACTCATTTTCCTTTATTGAAAGCGGAATTGAAGGCGTGCCTACCGCAAATTTCTTTCTTTATTGATTCTGGAAAGGCAATAGCACGCCGAGTGCAATCATTGCTTCCACAAGTAACAATAGCCAAGAATAATGATAAGCAAATTGCTTATTGCACAGCACCTTTTGATGATGAAAATGATGTAAAAAAAATGTTTTTTGACTGGGGGTTTACTCAGTTAGAGTTATTGCTGATATGATATTTTCAATAGGATTAGCTGGAGCAAAACCTTGTCACCCTTGGATAGGAAAGGTCTTATCTTGGTATAAAGTAACGCTTTTTAGAGATGGCTATCGTACTATAGCAAATACAAGAATTTGCTCCAGGATGACAGAATTATATTATAAGGTAAAACTAAATGGTCAATCATTTGAATTAAATGATGGGATGTATTTCTTCCCATATGATTATTTCTTACCAAGAAGGGATGACAAAGGTAAGTTTATTATTACAGACAATACGATTGCAATTCATCATAGCACAGGGTTGTGGTAGTTTTGGTTTAAAAATGAGCAATTAAAAAATAAATTAAAAAAATCTGCAA
>NZ_JPXX01000038.1 GCF_000771875.1 Gallibacterium genomosp. 1
AATTTACCACTTTGACTCGTTCCATTTCTGTTAAATTAGGTGCGTAGATTTCATTTTTTGTAGATGGCAATAACTTAAGTTGTTTCATAAATTCTGAGGCAGTGGCGGCATTAATTACGGCAAAGCGCTCTTTATTTTGGACATCACAATCAATAGGTTCAATAAAAAAGCGGTATTTTGTGAAAAATGCACCATTTTCTAGATAGAAACGTATCTCATTTTCTCCAATATTAAACTGCTGATTATCCGCAGCTAAAGTGATTTCTGTAACACTAGATGAAACTAAAATTTTAGGATTTTGATTAATTTGATAGGCTGTATCAACGCTTAGCCCAGTAAGTTTGATTCGGTAATTGGCGCTGTATCTTATCGTTTCTACAGGATTATCATTCTCTAACATCGTCAGTTGTGGATTATAACCCGGTGTAATGAAGTATTCCGGAAATGGTGTTCCGCTCTGCTTGATTACATACATTAGAAAATGGCGTTTAATCAACTTATCCAATTCACTTGTATCTAAACGATAATTTTTTTCTCTAGCTTGTTGGTAAAAGACATTAAGGTTTTCCGGTGTTAGCACAGAGAAAAAATCTAAAGCATCTTCACCTTTCTCACCTTTTTCTCCTTTCTCACCTCTAATGAAGTTCAAAAAATCTTCTATTGTGCCACTATGTCCGGCTTCCAGCCAAATTTCATAGGCTGACTTCCCGTTCATACCTCTTTCACCTGTCTCTCCTCTTTCACCCTGTTCTCCTTTCTCTCCACGAAAAATTTCACCAGGTAAAATACTGACTTGTAATTCAATCTCGTTTTTACTGATTTCTAAATTCAATTTACTCATTTAAATCTCCTGAATCGTTAAAATAGTTTCTTTAAAAAGTTATTCCGTAATATCAGGTTCAATGGTTATTTTGCCTGCAAATAAGGTTCGCACACACCCTGCTTTTCGCATCTGACAGTCATAACGCCAACGTACCGCTTTAACATTTTTTGTTAAGTTATGGCTGAATATCAGTTGCATTGTAAAATCATCAAGCACCAAAATTGAACCTGATTCATTGGATAATGTCAGCGTTTCATTTCCGACGTTACTTTTCAGCGTCATTTTTAATTCAGCCTCTTGCAAACTAAAATTAGGTAAGGCTTCAATTCGTACAGTGAAAATCGTGTCATCACCTCGATAAATTTTAAGATCTTTAATATCCATAAGTTCTCCTAATAAAAAACCCAGCCTAATGACTGGGTTTTGCTTTAATTTGATTTTCCACAATCTATGCCACAATCTGATTGGTAGATTTTAAATGCTGATAAATGCGAACAAGCATAATTTCGTTCGGTGTTTTGCCTACATCCTCCTCTGTGAGTGGTTTTTCCATCAGCATTTTTGCCGCCTCCGGATCGATATATTTATATTCGCTAATCATCGGCACAAAGTCGATGAGTTCTCCTTCACTGTCTTCGCCAAAGCCAAGCACATATTTGGCATTAATAGCGCCATCATCTGAGGTGGAATAGTTGGCGATAGCTGAATAAACGGGTTTTAAGATTTTATTAAATGTTGTCATTGTGTTTTCCTTTATTAAGATGAAAAAATTAGATCATTGTCAGAAGTCAAGAAAAAAGTTAGTTGCTTTTCGAAACGAGAAGATTTAATTGTGAAAGTCTCATCGTATCCTCATTTGGCGGATTATAAGGATCAGGATAAACAAAATTATTTCTTGTGTTCTTTACTAAAAAAGTAATATGTGTAGTCGTATTCGGTGGAATGCTTAAACTTGCAGTATATACCAAAGATTCTGGCACTATTTCATAGGTGGCACTAGCTATATTTCTTCTAAAAAAACCTACATTGAAATTAGCAAACAATTTACCATTATTAAAAAACTGTATTGTTGTATAACCATATATAGTTGATCCACTTGTATTCTTTTTACTAGCTGTAATAGAAAAAGGGATAACTACAAGCGTTCTATGAAATGGTGAAGCTGGCAAAAAAATACCTTCTTTCGGAAGCTTATACAACCGTACCACATCCCCGATAATATTCTCAGCTCGTACCGTGACCCCTTCAATCGTTGCGCCACGAATTATGCCACCATTAATGGTGGTACCATTTATCGTGGTGCCGTTGATGGTGCCGCCTTGAATGGTGTTTCCCTCTATGCGTGTGCCGGTTATTGTGCCGGCGGTCACTTTGCCCAAATTCGCACTAATCGAAGATAAATTGGTTACTTTCAATTTATCGGCAGAAATAGTTTTTGCGGCAATATGGTTTGAGGTGATGGCGTTTGCCGCAATCTTACTGGCATTGACCGCACCAGCTGTGATTTTCTCCGTGGTGACCGAGTTGGCTGCCAACTTCTCCGCAATCACTGTGCCAGTTTTAATCGAACCGCCGTGGATCACGGTCACACCGGTCGGGCGCCAAGGGCTAGGTGCGCGTGTATATTGCGTACACTCTTCCAGCATCGGGCGGCGTAACACGGTGAACGTGTTGTCCACATTGGCTTTTTTATGCTGATCGAAAATACAGCGTGCCGTGCCGCTGGCAGTCACTTGAAATTTCATCCAAATGCGGGTGGTGTCTTGTAAGCCGTTGGTATAACTGGACGTTGACGTGTCGCCAACACCGGCACCGCTATAACTCCGGCTGACATTGGCAATCTTCAGTCCGTTTTGAAGCTCAATGTTCACACTCACATAGCCACGGTGAGCCGCCACAAAGCCGGATAACAGATACCAGTTGCCGGCAACCAATTTGATATCTTGATAAATGCCACCAAAGCGTTGTTCCGGCAAAGTGGCACTCTTCATTGAGGGTTGCCAACGGTATTGATTTTCACCGGCGAGATACTCTTTGCCTTGCCAGTTGCCTTCGCTGTTGTTGTTAATATTGATGCCGCTGTTGGCATTGACCACATTCGTGTTTTGATATAACGACCAGCCGTCCGCATTGTTGGCAAAAATCGGGTTATAGAGCAGATTACCGCCTAAGCCAATCGCCAATTTGTCCGCTGTCAATTCGCCGGCGGCAATGTGTGTTCCACGAATCGCGCCTGCTTGAATGCTGCCGGTGGTCACGCTGTTGGCTGCCAGTTTATCTGCAGTAATGGCATTCGCTCTTAATTGCTGTGTGCCGACTGCTGCCGTCTGTAGATGGTTGGTGCCAATGCTGTTGCTAGCGATTTGGCTGGCACTGAGGGTGCCGCTTAATTGTTGTGTGGGAATGCGTGCGAGTTTCTCCGCCGGAATAACGCCATTGATTTGATCCGGCGTGATGTTGTCAATCTCCATCGTGGCGTAACGCTGCCCATTCCAAGTGTAAAAACGTTTATCCGCTAAATTGTAGATCAGGTTAACCTGTTGAAACTGCGCCACATTGCCGAGCGTTTCCACCACTTTCACCGCTTCCAAACCTCGTGCGGCAAAGCCGGTGTCGATCACCTCATTGACAACGTTTTCGCTTAGCTCCTGTTGCAATTCGTTCAAGGCTTTTTCAATGTCGGCACTGGTTTCGCCGCGCAAGCCTTGCATTTGGTACAGCGGCCCCACATTTTGTCCACGTGTATGACACAGCCAATAATAGTAGACACTGTTCGGTGCAACGGTGTGCGCATACATTCGGTTGTCACTCACTTTCACTAAGCGTTTTGCCGCCATCCAGTCGTCTTCGGTCGCAAAATAAATTTCTGTTTGCGTGAACTCATCCACATAATCCCACTCAATCAGAATGTTTTCAATGCCACCACTGACCACAACACCGGTCGGAATCGGTGGCCGGTCAATGGTAAAGGTTTTTGTCTTTTCACTTAATACTCGACCTTTATCATCTTTGGCAATGATAACCACGCTATAATTGCCATTCGGCAGATTATCTAATTTCACTTCTGCCGTTTTCTGCCCGATATAGCTTTGATAGAGTTTTTCGCCTTGATAAATCAAAATATCATAGCGTGTGATGATCGCATTGCCGGCGGTCACTTCCGCATTGATCACCGCGCCTGTGCCACTAGCAGTGTTAATCACCACATCAGTTAGTTGCGGCGCAGAATATAATGTTTTCGACACCGCTTCAAAATGCGCACCGTTATCGACAATCGCCTCTTTTTGGGGTTCGTGTTGCAAGGCAGTAATGGTGTAGCTGCCGTTTTCATTTTCGCTAATCGACACCGCGCGATACAATCCGCCACGCACCGCCGAGGTCGCCAACGACCACACGCCAAATTCGGTTAAGCCGGTTGGGGTGCTATCTAAGGTGATAATGCTGCCATTAACGGCTTGAATTTTGATAGTCTGCTGTTTCGCTTCGGCATTAATATAGCTGAAATAACTTGCGCCGTTTACGTCAATTTCCCGATCTAACGTCACTTCACGCCCTTTCACAGCCAACACACGTCCGCCGATATTGGTGCCGGCGTAATGATTGTCGGCAACGCGGATAATGTCACCCGGCAAGTGCATTAAGCCTTCACGCCCGACAGAAAAAGTGATGGTTTCTTTTTCCAGCTTTTCTGTTTCTAAAATCCAACGCCCTAAGCGGTAGGATTGCCCACGCGAGGTGCAACCAAAGGCAGTCACCTTTTTCACGTTCGCACCGTAACGTTTCACCGCCTCATCGTCCGACACATACTCAATTTTTTTCTCGTAAAAATCGTTTTTATCGAGATATTCCACGTGGATAATGTTATGCCGTGCTTTTAACGCGGAGTAGCTGCGATCAAATTCACCGTTGACCACATTAGCATTGGTGTAAGTCCATACTGGGTCGGCTGGTCGGTCTTGAATGGCAGTCAGTTGCTGTCCGTTCCACACCGGCATCGCCCGGAAAATGGAAGCGAGATCGTTGATTAAATCATAAGCTTGTCGCTGTTCTGTCAGCCAACAGTTGCAGGTCATTCGTGGCTCTGTGCCGCCGAAGCCGTCCGGCACCAACACATCGCAATATTGCGCAATCGCATACAACGCCCATTTATCCACGTTAAAATCGCCTAAGCGTTGCCCCATTCCGTAGCGTTTGTTGGTTAAGAGATCGTAAAAAATCCACGCCGGGTTATTCGTCCACGCCACCTTAAAACGCCCATCCCATAAACCACTGTAACTGCGGGCAATCGGGTCATAATTGCTTGGCACTTTCACTTTAATGCCACGCACCAAGTAATTACGCTGAGGAATGTTGGAAAAATATTCCGAATCAAACATAATGCCGGCAAGTGCGGTATTCGGATAGGCAAATTCGGTATCGATAATTTCGGTGTAGCTTGACCAAATTGTCGCATTCTGTAACCGCTGTTTTTCGCTGTCGGCAGTTAATCGCTCCACTTTGATTTGAAACGGCACTTCTGGCAGATTGTCGATCACCATTTGACGTAAATATTGGCTGCTGTATTTGCCGTTAAAATTGACCGGATATTGCTGATGGCCAACCGTGACCACTAAATCCACTCTCGCCGCCACGGTGTCGCCGTTATCTTTTTGTTGAAACAAGCTGCGTACACCAAGCGTTAAACGCAACCTTGTGACTTTGGCATCGGTCACCGTGCGAGTCAGTGCGGTCGTTTGCTTCACTTCAGCACCAACCCCAATTTCACGTTCTGAGGTGTTGAAACCTCGCATAATCGCTTGATCTTGCGAACCTATTGTGCCTTGCAACTCCATATTTTTAAAGTTGTAACTGCCATTAGCGTTCTGTATCGGCGTTTTATCTAGATAGATCGATTTGACATTGTCTTTTAAGCCTTGAATTTCTCCTTCGGAAATCACTTCAACAATTTTAATTCGTTGTTTTGAGCGTCCACTTTCCGGCGCTTCATACGGCGTATGTCCGCCACCACCACCTTTACCCATATTATTTATCCTTTTCTAAACAGGCCTTTCTTCGGTTCGGTTTTCTTTTTCATCTCTTCATCCACATTGTAGGTTTCAATCCCCTGTGAAATGATGAGTGAGCCGGTTAAAATTTCCCCATAAGCTAACGGCACCGGTCGCCCTTGTGCCGACAAGTTACCAAGGTTACTGAACGATGTAGATTGTTTTTTCTCCTGCTCCGTGCCTACACTTCCCATTTTGGGTTGTGGTGATAAAAGTTGAGTTACCCCACTTAGAATCATTGAGGCTCCAGCCATAAATGCCATTGTTGCACCAGTGTACCCTGCCGCACCAAGATACGCCCAACCTGCTGCTCCACCGGCATACCAAGAGGCGGCAATTAACACCGCACCTACCACAATATTAAAAATACCGCCATTTTTTGCCCCTTTAATCACCGGCGTGAGATGCACCACGGCGTTATCGTTTAATTTGTAGAGAATATCTTTCTCCAGTGATGTGGCAGTAACGAGATGTTCGTCAATCCGCACTTTGTAATAACCTTGCTGTAAGGCTTGTCGAAAGCCGACCAATTGACAGCATAAAGCACGAATCGCTTCCGCCGTATCATCCACTGCTAAATCAAAGGCAGTGCCAAATCGTTTAAGATTGCCGTAAAGTTTAATTGTTGCCATTGTTGGTATCTCCAAATACTATGCGTGTGTTTCAACCAATAACCATCATATAAATCTCGTTTTGATAATCGCTTAGGAGAGTGATGTAATACCCAGTTATCCCCTAAATAGATTGCAGCGTGATTAGGTACATCAGCCCCTACTTGTATTAAAATAACATCGCCACGTTGTACTACATCCACCTGTTCAAAACCGTGTTTTTCCATATTATCTAGATACAAATTAGCCCCTTCATTCCACCACTCATCAGCACGTTTAAAATCGGGAAAATCCACACCAGATAACATATAGGCATCACGAAACAGGCTATAGCAATCACTTTCCCCGTGAACAAATTCACGCCCTAACAATGGCTTGATATAACGAAATTTATGCACGTTATCATCACAAACCAACCACCAATCCAAACCGGACTGTAGCTGCATTTGTCGGTCAGCAGTGGATAAAACCGGCGCACCGTTCGGATGAGAGTGCACAATGGCAACAATGCCGTCATAATGATTGGCATTGATATAATCTTCTGCGGCAATCTCGAAAAAGTTTTCCGGATCGTCCGCCACATTGCGACAAGGCAAAAAGCGTTGTTGCTTGCCCTCAAAAACGACAAAACCGCACATTTCGTGCGGTTGTTGTTGCTTTGCGTGCTTAATAATATCTTGTTCTAACGTCATGTACTTACCCTATTTTATTCACTGACGGAAAACCACCAAAATTCAGGGTATTATTCCGCATTTTGCAGCCGGTTAAACAACGGCTGCATTTATCTTTTTTCGGATCACCGGTCGGCATATCCTTTTCATCCGCCACCGGCGCACCGTTATAACCGCACTCACTGGAACGATAAATCCACGCGCAGGTGTCTGCCATCATCATTCTCGCTGGCAGATAAGCATTGTCGGTTTCGGTCGGCAACGCTAGCGTAAAGGTGGCAACATCCTGTTTTAAACTGCTTAACTGTTCAATGATATAAAGGCTGACCAGTTCTTGTGTTGGATCCGCCTGAGGATTGCCCTCACGAAAATTGACGGCATCAAGATAATGCAGATAGACTTGTCGTCGCCGCACCACTGCCCCTACCGCTTCATTAAAATCTACGGCAATGCCGGTGATTAATCCTAACAGATTGGAAACAGTTAAGGTCGGGCGATTGCTCGGTCCATTGCCGTTTAACTCAAAACCGCCGGCTTTGATCGGATAGGCTTTATAAGTTTGCCCTTGCCACACAATATCTTGATAACGCTCATTTGTGCCGGCATAGAAGCGATAAATTTCGCCTTGTTCACCTTGTCGGTTCTGCAAACTGCGCATATCCACTTCGTACAGCTCAATCAAGGCATTTTGTTCAATTTTGCTTAATTCAAGCTTAAATGCATTGCTCATTGTTTGTGGCATTATGGCACTTCCTCAAATTCACAACTAAATTCACTATAGGTTTGGTTCATTTCAATGCGCCACTGACCGCACACTACTTTTTTACGACTTTTTGTGAACGGGTCATTAAAATAAAAAGGCTCAACGCCACCGTGTTGAGCCAAGAACGCATCCACTGCCAAACGGTCCTTGTTTTTCACTTTTACCGTAACCGGATAACGCCGCAGCAAGCTATTTATGCCAACTTTGGCACGCTGGGCATAACCATCGCCAAACTGCACCACATTACGGCGTGGTTCATTTTCAATTGTGAGCTTTGGCCGCACACACCATTTAAACGTTTCCATTAGGCAAAGGCTCCTCCGGCTCTAAAATTGGTTTGTAACATATTGTTTGCTTCCTGTTTAGCAATTTGCCGCATTAACTCCACCGTCACCTGCAGCTGATCGCCTTGCTGTTTTTGTGTTACTTTGGCATCTACTGGCTCACCGTTGTTGATCACTTTGATGCTGACATTGGCATTTTGTGTTTTGGCTTTCACCATTGGCACTTTCGGCACGGCCACACCGCCACCGTTGGCAAAGCCTCGTCGGGTACCGTAGTTTAAGAAGTTAAGGTAATCCACCCCCAATCTTGATGTCGCTTCTTTGGTAATGACGTATTCACCTTTATGCACGATACCCGCAGGCGTATATTTACCGCCATCGCCAGTATAACCACCGCTAGCGAAGCCTACACTTGAGATTTTGCTAATTAATCCCATTCCTTGACCAATCAACGCCATACTTTTTCCAATTCGTTCAGCGTAGGTCATACTGTCCCAGTCATTCATCACTTTTGTGGCGGCACTATAAATGTTCACCATACCTTCGGCAATCGCAAAGGCTTTTGCAGTCGCAAACATTGCTTTATACGCCGAAGATTGCCGTCCTGCCGATTGTTCCACCATTGATGCCATTTGTTCAAATCCAGAACTTAAAGATGATAGCCCTTCTGCATAAGCGGCTAAATCTTTTTGTTGCTGGTCTGATTTATAACGATCAATTATTTGTTTCTTACGCTGCTGAAACTCCTCTTCGGTCATCAGCTTCTGTTCGTTAAATGCTTGAAGTAAAGCTAATTCCTGAGCTTGCTGATTTTGTATAGCTTGATTAGGATCGTAAATGGCTCGCAGTTGATCTAATGGTGTAACAGCATTTTGTGCCACATTTTGCGCGTACTCAAATTGCAATTTCATTGCGGCTTGTTTGGCTTCATCAATGGTCAACTGGTTTGCTGCTTGCAATTCTTTAACGGCAGCCAACTCTTTATCCAAGTTATGCGCAGCTAATTTATTCGGTGCGTATTTTCCCGTAAGTTCTAATCGTTGTTGATTAAAACGTTGAGTAATCGCCAATTTTGCTGCTTCATATTCTTGATGTTTAACGACGCCTTTTTTATTGTACTCTTCTAAACGGCGGAACATTTGGGCTTGCTCTAGGTCAATTTCGCCTAGGGTAGATGTGCTTTTTTGTCGCACTTCATCGTAGAAATTGAGCCAATTTTGACGCGCGTTTTCGCCACCTTTTCCTTTTTTATGATTAAGCTCAATGTTTTTTTTTAGCTTCGTTTTTTTCTCATCTTGTTGAAAAAGTGCTTCCAATTGTTCTTTCGCTGCAAAGATTTTCTGCAAATCTTCTAACGACATATCAATGGTTTTACTCGCAGCTTCTGCTGAAGCGTATTCCCCTTTCGCAATTGCCGCAAGCACATTAGCATAATCTGCTCCTTCCACAGAAAGCACTTTATACAGCCCCGATAAAATAAAGGCAGCTTTTGCGTTCCCTTTACTTTCTAAGGTAAGCACATTCACTTCTTCCGTTAAGGATTTAGTTTGCTTTTCAATATCCTGCTGTGCTTTCTCCCAATCATTCAATTTTAATTTATGTTGGGCAAGGCTATTATTTGCCTGCTCAACCTTTTCATTGAGTTTATCTTGTAATTGGGCTTGCAGTGATGTTTGATCGTTTAATTTCGCCGTTTCTGTTTCTAACTGTGCCTTAATGCGAATAGCTCTTTCTTCCGCTTTCGCCATATCTTCCACGGAACGCTTCAAATATTGAATATGCTTATTGCCATAATGATCTTTCCATTCAATTTTTTGTACTGCATTTGTTGCAGCATTTTGGAAAGTTTTATATTGCTGTTCTAATTCTTGAACCTTTTTCTTTTGTTCTTCAATACTGTATTTGGCATCAAGCAACTTATCTTTTAATTGAGCAACGGTAAATTTATCAAGGTTCTGCTTAATATTATCCACCGAGTTTGCAAAATCATTAGATTTATTCGCTGCATCACTTGCACTGTTTCCCCAATCTAGCAAAAATGGAATTGCGGCTGAAATTGCCAATGTTGCCACGCCTAACGGTCCACCAAGTGCCGCCATTGCCATTCCTAATGTGCTTGCCGATTTTTTAGCGACATTTAATTGATTGATTGCAGCCGTTTGGGCTTTAATTAATGCCGTTTCTCTTGCAGTTTGAACCCCAAGTTCTTTGCTTAAAAGTAACCTAGCTTGCTCTGTTTTGGCTAAATTCAGCTGAGCTTGTAATTGTGCGATATAGGCTTGCGTCGCCTGTAAATCCGCAGTAATTTTTGCTTTTTCTGCAAGGGTTGCTTGTACGGTTGCTTTTGACTCTTGCATTGTTGCACTTGCGGATAAATAGGCATCTTTCGCTTTTTTACTAAATTTAATCCCCGCGACTGCCGCTCCTAAACTTAATGTTAACGGTGCTAATGTGCCGATATTATTGGCAACAACATTAATTCCTTCAGCAAATAATTTACTTGTAGCTAGGGCTTTATCTGTTTCTCCTAGCCACTTTTCAGTTGCAGTAGAAAGATTTTGGAATGCTCCACTTAATGTTGTTGTCGTTTTTTTATGTAATTCATCAACGCTACCTTGGGCTTTTTTCAAACCCTCAACCATTTTATCGGCTGTCATCTCGCCTTTATCTACCATTGCTTTAAGCTGGGCGGTTGTGATCCCCAAACCTTTCGCAATCGCCTGAATAACCGTTGGCGTTTGTGTCATCAATGAATTGAATTCTTGTGCTTTCAATTTGCCCATCAATAAAGATTGCCCAAATTGAATTAACGCATTAGAAGCCGTGGCAGAATTAGCCCCCGAAATGGCTACGGATTTTGCCACTGTTTCAGTAAGTGCAGCAACATCAGATAGATCTAACCCCAATTGCTGTGCATTTTGGGCAAAAGTTTGATAAACCGATGATGTCGCTTGGGTAGATTGTGCGGTTTTGAGCGAAATGTCATAGACATCTTGCATCGCTTTAATCCGTTCACGTTCGCTTTCCGTGACAAGATTTATTTTATTACTTAATTCCGTGTAGTTATCCAGGCTCCCAATAATCTGTTTTGGGTTTGGCAACACAAAACTAAGTACTTTTAACTTATTAAGTTTATCAGCAAAATCCAAACTTTTATTTGTTGCTATCGCTGCATTTTCAATATTTTTTAAATATGTATTTGTTCTTTCAGCAAACTGCTTTGCGTGCCGTTGTGCCTTTGTCAGACCATCTTGAAATTTAACTTGATCTAACGCCAACTGAATATTTAATTGCCCAAGCGAACCCGACATCTTATTTTCTCCCATAAAAAAAAGCCCGCCGTAGCGAGCTTATGTCAATCAACGGATTATTCAATATCGACCAAATAATCGATTTATTTTTTCTTCTTTGGTTAGTGTTGGATCACGTAAAATCTTAATAATCCAAATAATACATAATATTAAGGGAATACCCGGTAAAATTAGCGCATATAGCAGACCACGATAATATTCATCACTTAATGGGATTAAGTCGATCAATTTCACACCATAATGGACATAAACGAAACCAACAACAGCAAGCAGAATAAACGCAAATATTCGCTTAAAACCTATCATTGCTAATATAAAAACAGTACCAAATTCATTCATCGCTTACCTCCAAAATTTATAGGTGCAAACTCAATCTACCAAATCCCCACTGGCAGTCAAATTATTTCAATAAAAATCTTTGCCCCAATATTGAGAATAACGTTTATCTTCCCTATCAAAAAACGCTTTTTTACTCAATTTCCAATGCAACAACAGCAATACCATAAACAGTGCTAGCAGTGTAATAATCATCGTTTTCCAAGAGAAAAAGCTAAAGGCTGCCAATAACACTAATAATAAGGAAAAGAGAGAAAACACTGTGATATAAACTTTTGCTCCCCAAATTAGACTACTTGTAATAAAACTATATGAGCCTTTCATTTTTTCATCCTCCATATTAAGACTTTACTAAATCCCCACGGGCAGTCAAGCTATTTCAATAAAGAAATCAATAAACTTTTTCCTGCTAATTTGATTGCCTCAAAGGATAAATCAATCCCTTTGGTTTTAATGATTTGTTTAATTTTATTCCACGCGGTATCGCTTCGGATTTTGTCAAGAAATTCGTGTCCTTGCCACGTTAAATTTATCGCCACAAAATCCGCATCGCCCATTGTAGAATTATCTTCAATGCAAATCAGTTCAGCCTGTGCCAACAGTTGATAATGATATGCCACTACATCAGGCGGAAAGCCTTTTATACTCTCACTATCCAACGGCGTATCATCAACCTTTTGCTCAAGTTTGAACAAAATTTTGCGGATAAGCTCCCAATTTCGTTTCATTTGGTTCTCCTGTAACCGCACTTAAACTAAAGTGCGGTCGGTTTTTATTGAATTTTTAGAAGTTGTTTAATCTCTTCGGCTGTGGTTGTTCGTCAAGCAGGCTTAGCATTCCTTTGATGAACATAATGCGTTCG
>NZ_JPXX01000039.1 GCF_000771875.1 Gallibacterium genomosp. 1
TGCTGTGCTGTGCTGTCAGGCATTGTAATTTTCCTTTTTTAACTGTCAATAGTTAAAAATTTTTTATTTTACAAACCTAATGCTTCATAAATCAATTATATTCTACTATTTTTTGATGCTATCAATTAACAAAGCCATAATAGTAACTCTTTCGTTATGAACACACTCTGAACAATTTAAGCTAAAACAGCTCTTACTTAACAATAAGAGCTGCTTCTATTTTAAATTACATATGCTCTATACAAAGTAAAAAACCTAATACAAAACTCTCGCCTTAATTGTGCCGTCAATCTGCTTCAATTTTTGCTGCAAACTTTCTGTGTTTTCTGATTCAACATCAATCACAACATAACCGATTGCTTCATCAGTCTGCAAATATTGAGCAGCAATATTGACACCGTTATCCACAAAAATTTGGTTAATTTTATTTAAAATACCCGGACGATTATGGTGAATATGCAATAACCTTTTTGCTTTCACTAAACTGTGGCTCGGCAATGACACTTCAGGGAAATTCACTGCAGTAACAGTTGAGCCATTGTCAGAATATTTGACAAATTTACTTGCCACTTCCGTACCTATATTCTCTTGTGCTTCAGAAGTTGAACCGCCGATATGTGGAGTTAAAATCACATTCTCAAAACGGCATAACGGTGATTCAAACGCTTCATTAATAGAAGCCGGCTCTTTTGGGAATACATCAATTGCTGCGCCACGTAATTTTCCAGCTTCCAATGCTTTGGTTAAAGCATCAATATCCAACACGGTTCCACGGGCGGCATTTATCAAAATTGCCCCTTGTTTCAATTGTGCGATACGCTCTGCACTCATCAAATTTTTAGTAGAGCTGTTTTCTGGTACGTGTAAAGAAACCACATCGCTCATTGTTAATAACTCTTCCAAAGTGCGAACCTGTTGTGCATTACCCAATGGCAATTTATTTTCAATATCATAAAAATAAACACGCATTCCGAGCGATTCGGCAATTACACTCAATTGCGAGCCAATATGACCATAACCGATAATGCCAAGGATTTTACCTCTTGCTTCGTTTGAACCTGCTGCTGATTTATTCCATACCCCTCGATGCACCTCAAAATTTGCTTTCGGCACATTGCGCATTAACAACAACATCTCACCTAAAACCAATTCTGCTACCGAACGAGTATTTGAAAATGGTGCGTTAAATACCGGAATACCACGCTGTTTTGCTGCTTCTAAATCCACTTGGTTAGTACCGATACAGAAACAACCAATTGCAATTAATTTATGTGCGTGCTGCAACACTTTTTCAGTTAAATGAGTACGGGAACGGATACCGATGAAATGAGCATCTTTAATCGCTTCAATTAACTCTTCTTCATCAAGGGCTTTTTTATGATATTCGATATTGGAATAACCGGCATTATGTAACACCTCTAATGCACTCTCGTGCACACCCTCCAACAACAAGAATTTAATTTTTGCTTTATCTAATGATACTTTAGCTGTCATATTTGCATTTTCCTTTATTATATGTGTGAAATCTATTTGAGAATTTGTGCGCCATCAGGGCTACCAACAATCACGATATCTGCCGGACGCAATGCAAAGATGCCATTAGTTACCACACCAGCAACATTATTTAACTCTTTCTCCATTTCAACAGGGTTAAGAATTTTAAAATTGTGTACATCCAAAATAATATTGCCGTTATCAGTAACTACCCCTTCACGATATTCCGGCGAGCCACCCAACGCCACTAATTTACGCGCAACTTGAGAACGTGCCATTGGAATCACTTCAACTGGCAATGGAAAAGTTGAGCCTAATACATCAACCTGCTTAGAACGATCTACAATACAGATAAATGTTTTCGCCAATGCTGCGACAATTTTTTCTCGGGTTAATGCCGCACCACCACCTTTAATCATCATTTTATACGGTGTAATTTCATCTGCTCCGTCAACATAAATATCTAAGCCGGAAACATCATTGGCACTGAACACTTCAATACCCTGTGCAAGCAACAATTCTTCCGAATTTTTTGAGGCTGCTACCGCACCTTTAATTTTATGTTTAATTGTTCCTAATGCTTCAATAAAACAATTTACTGTGGAGCCGCTACCTACACCAACAATTGTATCTGCTTTTACATATTGTAATGCCGCATTTGCTGCCATTTTCTTCATTGTTAATTGATCCATTTTGCCATCCTTTCATTCAACTTTTGGTATTTCAATTCATAGAACAACATATACAGCATTGTCCAATAAATTGCTCGTTCGGTAAAACATTAACTCTTTCCGCATAAGATCAAGTTTACCATTGAATAAATTTTAATCGCCAGAAGAGTTTGATAAAAAAAGCGTCAGCAAATCATTTAGAAATAGTTTACCGTGTTCAGTAATTTGCCAGCTCTTTGCCCGTTCTACAATATAATCCTGTTTTAATGCTTCGTCTATCTGCTTTTCAATCACATTCAAACCTAATCCAGTAAATTGTTCAAAATCCACTTTCGGTACAGCTTCCAACAACCTAAAACGATTCATAAAAAATTCAAACGGACGATCTTCCAATTCCACATAATGCTGTTGATAACGGTATTGTCCCTGCAAATAACCTCTCGGATGTTTGGTTTGAGAATAACGTAAAATTTGACCATCTTTAAAACTCACTTTACCGTGAGCACCACAACCAATCGCTAAATAATCACCGAATCGCCAATAATTTAAATTGTGTTCACATTGAAAACCTGGTTTTGCATATGCTGATGTTTCATACTGCTGATAACCGGCGGCAAGCAACTTTTGATGCCCTGATTCAAAAATTTTCCAAAGATCATCATCATTCGGCAGACGAGGTGGTTTGCTAGCAAACAGTGTATTCGGTTCAATTGTTAATTGATACCAAGAAAGATGTGGTGGCGCTAACGCGATTGCTTGCGCCAAATCCGACAACGCCTCATCCACACTTTGATTCGGCAATCCGTGCATTAAATCCAAATTAAAACGTGTAAATCCAGCCGATTTAGCAAAAGTTACTGCTTTTTTCGCTTCATTACTGTTATGAATACGTCCCAACAGTTGTAACTGTTGATCGTGAAAACTCTGCACTCCCATAGAAAGCCGTGTTACTCCTGCCTGGCGATATCCTAAAAAACGTTGCGCTTCTGCTGTGCCAGGATTAGCCTCCAAGGTAATTTCAATATTCCGACTAAATGGAATACGCTGTGCAATTTGGGCTAATAAAAAATTAATACTTTCCGCAGAAAATAAGCTGGGAGTACCTCCACCAAGGAAAATAGAATGTAATTGCCGCTGCTGAACAAATTTGAGCTGTTGATTTAAATCCGCCAGCAAATGTTGAATATACTGCTGTTCCGGAATTTCGCCTTTTTGTGCATGCGAATTAAAATCACAATAAGGGCATTTCTGCACACACCAAGGAATATGAATATATAAACTGAGAGGAGGTAAAACTATCATTTTAATTGCTGTTGTAACTTAATTAACGCTCTTGCCCGATGTGAAATCTGCTGTTTCTCCGCCTTACTCAATTGTGCAAAAGTCGCTTGTTTTTCAGAATAAAAGAATAACGAGTCATAACCAAAGCCATTTTCTCCAATCTCTTGTTCGGTAATCACTCCCTCACACTCTCCCTGAGCAATAATCGGTACTGGATCATCCGCTGATCGCAATAACACAATACAACTGACAAATTTCGCATTCCGTTTTTCGACTGAAACACCTTCCAACAAGCGTAACAACTTCGCTCGATTATCTGCATCGCTAGCGTGTTCTCCGGCAAAACGAGCCGAATATAATCCCGGTTGTCCATTTAAATAATCCACTGCCAAACCGGAGTCATCCGCTATCGCCGGCAATCCACTGATTTTTGCAGCGTGTCGAGCCTTAATCAGCGCATTTTCAACAAATGTTAAACCCGTTTCTTCCGGACTTTCGATTCCTAGTGCAGTTTGCGCCACTACTTCAAACCCAAATTCTGCTAAGACATTCGCCATTTCATTGACTTTTCCTTGGTTACCTGTCGCTAAAATGATTTTTTGTTTTTTCATTAAATTTTTATCCTATTTTGCTCTGCTTAGGAAAAGAAACGCACGCTGAATATCCAACATTAGCGTGCGTTTTAGACTAATTAAAAAGTATAAGGATTTGACAATATTTCAGCAATATTTTCTTTATTGATATAGCATATCAATATTGATGATGTTCAAATCGAGTTATCATATCCAAACGTTGTTGATGACGTCCACCCTCATATTGTGTATTTATCCATAATGTTGCTAATGCTAAAGCTTTTTCTGGTGCTACTACTTTAGCTCCAAAAGCAATAATATTACTATCATTATGTTCTCTAGACATTAATGCACTATACTCGTCTGCACATAACGCACAACGGATATGAGGGAATTTGTTAGCAGCAATAGAAATACCAATACCCGTACCGCAAATCAAAATTCCACAATCCGCATCTCCATTCTGAATTGCTAAGGCAACTTTTTCTGCATAAATGGGATAATCTGTTCTTTGTTCATTAAATGTTCCCTCATCCAATAATTCATACCCCTGTAATTTTAATTTTTCTATTAAAAATGCTTTGTGGTTTATTCCGATATGATCTGATCCAATAGCAATTTTTTTCATAATTTCACCTCATAATATTGCTCGTAATGCAGCTCCAATAGCCCCATTAAAATCTGAAGATTGAGCTTGATAAAATTCAATTTTGTTATATGGCAACGGTTTACGAATCATTGTCAAACAATTCTGTTTTAGCTGCTGATATGGAAAGTTTTCCATATCCATCACTCCGCCTCCTAGAACAATACAATCCGGATCAAATAAATTAACCACCATTGCAATAGACTTAGCTAAATATTGCAAATAGTCTCGTACAAATTTTGTATCTAATGCATAGATAAAAAGCTCACTTAAAGAATAATTAGGCTGTTCATTGTTATACCATTCCTGTAATACTTTTCCTGAGCAAACTGTTTCTAAACAACCATAATTACCACATTGACACTTTTTATTTGCATTTCCATAAGGTATATGTCCTAATTCTCCCGCAACACCATTTTGCCCAACAAAAATATTACCTTGTTGATAGATAGCAAAACCCAATCCTGTGCCTAGATAAACCCCAAGTACAGCAAACTCCTGTAGATTAAAATGATGCACGTCATAAAGTAATTGCAAATTGACATCTCGTTCTAATCGTACAGCACAATAAAAATTTTCCTGTAAATATGGAATCGCATTATTTAATTGTTCTAACTTAATAGGTAAATTTGGAACAGACAGTATCTGTTGTCTATCTTTGGAAATAGCCGCAGGCATTCCAATAACGATTTTGGATATATCAAAATTAGAACAATAATGAAAAATAAACTCCCGAATACCTGATAAAAAATCATTTTCTATTATTTCACTCGTTTTATTTTTTTGAGTTAATAATATTTCTTTTTTAAGATTCATTACACAAATACGAATATGTGTTGCTCCCATATCAATACCAACAACCACTTTTTGTTTTTGCATATCTCCCCCATACTTAACCTATATGAGATTCGTTAATGGATTGAACCATCATATTCCAAGCTATTTCAATATCAGGATTATTATTAAATAACCCTGATGAACCAACGATAAATACATCAGCACCAACATTGAGTAATGTTTTAAATGTTTTTGGATTACATGAACCATCTATTTCAATAAGATAATTTAATTTATTTTTCTCCCTATATTGTTTCAATTCTTCAATTTTATCTAACATTTCTGGAATAAATGATTGACCTGCAAACCCCGGATCTACTGTGAGAACAGTAACTTTATCTATTTTATGTAAATAATATTTAGCTGCTTCAATAGGTGTTTCCGGATTAAAAATTAATCCTATTTTCATACCTAACGTTCTAATTTTTTCAAAAAGCCTAAAAGCTTGACCTGAAATAGTTTCTACGTGTAACGTAATCATATCTGCTCCAGCTTTTGCCAGATCATCAATATAATTCTCCGGTTTAGTTACCATTAAATGACAATCTAGAGGTTTACTTGCAATTCGATTCACTTGCTGAACAAAAAAAGGCGATAATGTTAAATTAGGTACATAATGCCCATCCATAATATCAATATGAAAATAATCAACGTGTTGATCTAAAAATTCTATTTGTTGTTTAAATTTAAGAAGATCCATACACATTAATGATGGAGAAATTAATATTTTTTTCATTTGTATAATCCTTATTTAACGACTAATTAAACGATCTAAAGCCACTGCTGCAATAATAAGTCCACCCATAACCACTAATTGATAATAGGTTTGCACTTGCAAAATATTTAAACCATTATTAATCACACCTATAATTAATCCCCCAATAACGACAGAGAAAATACGTCCTTTTCCTCCAAAAAAACTCGTTCCTCCAATAATAGCGCTTGCGATTGCATATGTTTCAAAACCAATACCTGCAAGGGGTTCAGCTGCGCCTAATCTAGCTGTAGAAACAATCCCTGCAAACCCAGCACAAATACCAGAAATAATAAAAACAACTAAAGTATGGAATTTCACATCTATTCCGGAATAATAAGCAGATTCACGATTACCGCCTAAAGCATAAATATTTCTGCCTAAACGCATTTTAGTAGTTAGTACCCATAACATTGCTGAAACTGTAAGGGCAAAAATAACTGGTACAGGAATACCAATAACGTCTTGAGCAAAAAAGTTTACGAAATCAAAGGAAAACCCATAGATTGAATTAGCGTCTGAAATTACTAAGGTAACGCCTCTAAAAATCGCATTTGTACCTAAAGTAATAATAAAAGGATGTAATCCGGTATAATTGACAAGCAAACCATTGATAGCCCCAAGTCCACCACCAATAACAATACTACCGATTAATGCAGCCCAAAAAGGATCGATCCCCATCAACATTAATTTAGCAGTAACCATACCTGATAATGCTAAGATTGCACCAACAGACAAATCTATACCTGCAATTAAAATAGCGAAGAACTCACCTACACCAATAAGTACTGTTACTGAACTTTGTACAAAAATTTGCTGGATATTATTCGCTGTTAAAAAATATTGTGGTGAAAGGAAACCAAAAATCACAACAATAATACTAAGGATAAAAAATGTGCCATATTTATCCCAGAATTGGGGAAAATTTACTTTACTCATAAACAACTCCTGAATTTAAGGGAAGGGCATAACTCATAATCTGTTCTTCACTCAATGAAAAATTATTTTCTAGAATGGTAGCTATCTTGCCTTCTCTATATACAGCAATACGATCACAAACTGACATAATTTCTGGAAGTTCTGAAGAAACCATTAATATAGCTTTTCCGGCTAAAGCTAACTCTCGCATAATTTTGTAGATTTCTGCTTTTGCTCCTACATCAATTCCTCGAGTAGGTTCATCAAAGATTAAAACATCAGGCTGGCAAGCAACCCACTTAGCAATAATCACTTTTTGCTGATTACCACCTGACAACTCTGTAATATTTTGAGTAATTGATGCACATTTTATGTGTAAATCCTTTTGTTGTTGCAGTGCAGTATTCTTTTCTAAAGTCGCATTAATAAACCCTAATGCACCTTTAAACTTTCCTGATTTAAGACTTGTGCTAATAGCTATATTCTGTTGAATAGAAAAATTGGCAAAAAAACCATTCCCTCGTCTATTCTCCGTAATATATGCCATTCCTCTTTTTACTGCTTGAAATGGTGAGTTAGGTGTGATGTCCTGCTGGTGTAAATAAATTTTTCCACTTACTTTTTTATCCACCCCAAAAATGCAATTCATTAATTCTGTTCTACCAGAACCTACTAACCCCGCAAATCCAAGTATTTCACCTTTTTTTAGCTCAAATGAAATATCATTGACTTGCTTAGTTTTCTTACCAATAAGATTTTTCACTGCAAAAATTACTTCATTGGAAGGAGATCTTGATTCAGCAGTAAAACGAGATTGCAATTCACGCCCAACCATCAAACGAATAATGTCATCGTTACTAACATCTTTAATAAATCCTGATGCCACACTACTACCATCTTTTAACACGGTATAACGATCACAAATTTGCCGAATTTCATTTAATTTATGAGAAATATAGATGAGAGCCTTACCATCTGCTTTTAATTGCTTCATTACAACAAATAAAAACTCAATTTCGGTATTGGTTAATGATGATGTTGGCTCATCCATAATAATAATATTGACATCAGAGATTAATACTTTTGCAATCTCTACCATTTGTTTATATGAAATAGACAAATTAGCAACTTTCTCATCTAGATCTACTTTAATGCCTAAACGCAATAAAGTAATTGCCGCTTGTTTTCTCATTTTCTGCCAATCAACCAGCCTCACCCCTAAAACAGTCTTATAGAGTAACCGTCCGATATAAAGATTCTCTAAAACAGAAAGTTCGTCTATTAAACTTAATTCTTGATAAATAATGCCTATCCCAAGCGTTGCAGCTGTTTTATGATCCAAGTAAGAATAAGATTTCCCTTTGATAATAATCTCTCCAGCACTTGGTTTATGTAACCCAGAAAGAGCTTTCATTAAGGTAGATTTTCCTGCCCCATTTTCTCCAAGCAATGCCTGAATTTCGTGAGTATAAATATCAAGATCTACATTTTTCAGTGCTTGTACTGCGCCAAAATTTTTAGCAATTCCTTTCATCTGAACCAAAAGTTCTGACATAATTCCTCCTAATCACTAAATTACAGACAGATCACTCCCATATCAGCAATAACCTGTCTGCTGATAATGCAAATTTAAGTGCCATACACTAAGTTGATTTAGTGTTTTCTTTTATTTTGTGATTAGAATAGAATCAACTGTTTCAAATTTCGGCTCTTGATCTACAGCTATTTTTTTACCTGATTTGACGGCATTTACTAATAACTCTAATCCTCTAGCACCAATCTTGGCAGGATCTTGAGCAACAGTAGCTGTCAATTTACCTTCTGCGACCATTTTTCTTGCTTCAGGTACTCCATCTGTACCCACTACAATAACAGTATCTAACTTACTAGCATTCACTACAGCTTGTGCAGCTCCCATAGCCATTGTGTCATTAGCCGCATAAAATGCTTTAATTTTCGGATTACGAGATAGGACATTAGTTGCAACATCTAACGCTTTGATACGATCCCAATCAGCCGGCTGACTGGCGACCAATTTTATTTGTGGGTTTTTCTCAAAAACCTCTTTCGCTCCACGGCGTCTTGCTTCTCCTGAGGCATTGCCCGCTTTACCTTCTATAATAGCGACTTCACCACCTTGTGAACCTAACCTATCAACGATAAACTGAGCCGCTTTAGCTCCTACAGCAACATTGTCTGTTGTAATGAAAGCTTCTACATTACCCTTTGCTTTATGTAAATTATCTAAATCTATTTTTTCATCTAAATTGACTAAATAGATACCTTTCTGATAGGCTTTTGCTGTGGGAATGACAAGATTTGCGGGAGAAAGCGGGGCAAACGCAATACCTTTATAATTCTTGTTAATAAGATCTTCAAACAACTGGAGTTGTGACTGGTAGTCTCCTTCTGATGGTGAAGCAAAAACATCAACTTCCACATCCATTGTTTTTGCTTGTTCTTCAATACCTTGTTTCATTCCCACCCAAAATGGATTAGATAACGTTTTTAAAATCACTGCATAATCTGCGGCAAAGCTATTACCATTAACTGAACAAAATAAGCCAGCTACAGCCATACAAGAAATAAGTTTTTTCATTGATTTCTTCATAGTTCAATCCTCATTTTTTCCTAAAATATTCTGTTACTAACGAAGTTTTCTCTAAATTCTGCTCAGAAAATTGAATATCTTGTTTTGCAACAGAAACAAAGAACGCATCAACTAAAATTAATTGTAAAATTCTTGCTGATGCATTTTTCCCCAAAAGAGGGGTATTCGGTGCTGGTGTACAAATCACAAAATCCGCTAATTCAGCTATTGGAGAAATATTACTATGCGTAATACAAATAATTTTAGTGCCATTCTGTTTAGCGATTTTAATTGCCTGTAATAAGTCGCTCGTTTTCCCTGAATGAGAAACAACCAAAACAACATCGTCTTTAGTTAATAAAGATGCAGACATCATCATTAAATGAATATCTCGATAACTATTACAACGTACGCCAATGCGTAAAAATTTATGAAAAATATCATCACAAATCGTACTAGAACCACCAGCAGCATATAAATCATGTTGTTTAGCATTAAAAAAACATTCTGCCGCACGCTCCATAATTTCAGGAGATACTATAGACTTTCCCTCAGAAATAGTTTGGTACGATAAATTGAATACTTTATCTATCAAATCCCGAGTAGTATCACTCTTTGATAATTCAAAATTTTCAATTTCTTGGCTTTTTAGTTGCTCTGCTAGAACAGCCCTTAAATCCCTAAATCCAGTGAATCCTAGTAATTTTGCTACTTTTACAATTAAAGCTTCTGAAACGCTCAATTCATTAGCCACTTCTTTTAGAGAAGTTTGATAATCAAATTTACTGGGATTAAGCAGGTAATCAATAATTCTTTTCTCTGTTACCGTCATTTTTTCTTGCTTCATTCTTATCTTAGGAATGAGAGAGTTTTCTGTACTAATATTCATAAAACTTTATCTTTTATTATTTGTTGTAAAATTATATGCTTTTATATCATATTTTTTAGGCAAAAAAAGAGAGCAACTTCACAAAAATAATTATTTTATAAAGTATTGGTGAGATAGGGCATCGTTTTGGTAATGTAATGCAAAACAAGGCACATCCACTACCTACGGTTTATAAGGTATTGCTACATATAAAAAAATTACGACTAGGTAACTCAAAAATACACTTCTAGAAAAACACTGAGCAATTTCGATGTCAACTACGATCAATTGTTAAAATTGAAAATTTATGGAGAGTTATAAAATTATATGGATGCTTAGAAGCAATTTTAGATAATCGGGATCGAACCGACGACCTTTTGAATGCCATTCAAACGCTCTCCCAACTGAGCTATATCCCCACGATCGATGTGAAACGTTGCTAATATTAATGGCACGCTGAATTGATGTCAACGAGATTTAATCAGAAACGGCAGATTTTCGTTTTTTTGCTTAAATCTCATACTTATCGCATTTCCTGATCATTAACCACAGTTATTCTGCTTATCCCAATAAAAAACTGCACCTTTTAGGGTGCAGTTTCGCTATTCAGAATTCAGAATCAGAAATTAAGCCTGACCTTTAACCGCTTTTAATCCTAAGAACGGTGCTTTATCGCCTAATGCTTCTTCAATACGGATTAATTGGTTATATTTTGCAATACGGTCTGAACGGCTCATTGAACCAGTTTTGATTTGACCTGCTGCTGTACCAACTGCTAAATCTGCAATAGTTGCATCTTCGGTTTCACCTGAACGGTGAGAGATTACTGCGGTATAACCGGCTTCTTTCGCCATACGAATCGCATTTAAAGTTTCAGTTAATGAACCGATTTGGTTGAATTTGATCAAGATTGAGTTAGCGATACCTTTTTCGATTCCTTCTTTAAGGATCTTAGTGTTAGTTACGAATAAGTCATCACCAACAAGTTGGATTTTGTCACCAAGAACTTCTGTTTGGTATTTGAAGCCTTCCCAGTCTGATTCATCCTGACCATCTTCGATAGATTTGATTGGGTATTCTTCACAAAGTTTTTCAAGGTAGTGTGTGAACTCTTGAGAAGTGAATGATTTGCCTTCACCTTTCATCTCATACATACCGGTTTCTTTGTTATAGAATTCGGATGATGCACAGTCCATTGCTAAAGTAACATCTTTACCTAATACATAACCTGCTTTTTCCACAGCTTCTTTAATGCAAGCCAATGCTTCCGCATTAGAAGCCAAGTTAGGTGCGAAACCACCTTCATCACCAACTGCAGTATTTAAACCTTTCGCTTTTAATACTTTCGCTAAGTTGTGGAACACTTCAGAACCGATACGAAGTGCCTCACGTAAAGTTTTTGCCCCAACCGGTTGAATCATAAATTCTTGAATATCAACGTTATTATCTGCGTGTTCACCACCATTGATGATATTCATCATTGGTAATGGCATAGAATATTGACCAGGAGTACCGTTTAATTCAGCAATCCACGCATAAAGTGGTAAACCTTTAGATGCTGCCGCCGCTTTTGCATTAGCAAGAGAAACCGCAAGAATCGCATTCGCACCTAATTTAGATTTGTTTTCTGTGCCGTCTAAATCGATCATAATTTGGTCGATTTCAGCTTGTTGAGTTGCATCTTTACCTAATAAAGCCGGTGCAATAACATCATTGATGTTTGAAACTGCTTTTAATACACCTTTACCTAAATAACGTGATTTATCGCCATCACGCAATTCCAATGCTTCACGTGAACCTGTTGATGCACCTGATGGAGCAGCTGCAAGACCAACGAAACCGCCTTCTAAATGCACTTCCGCTTCAACGGTTGGGTTACCACGAGAATCAATAATTTCACGGCCAAGAATTTTAACGATTTTTGCCATTTGTTTTTCCTCACATTTAAGTTAATTTTCAAAGATAGAAATCAAAAACCGCGCTAATATTAAAACGATTTTGAAAATTTGTCTTGTAAAAAATGATGTGAACTTGATCACAATTAAGATTTTCTCACTCAACAAAAACAGCATCTCTTTTTTTACCGTCATCGGCGATTTTTAACATTTTTGACGCTTTTCTTGTATAATGGCGGCAAAATCTCAAAATAGCCTCTTTTTAAGCGCAAATTTATGTATTTTACCCAAGCTTTTTTCACATTTAACGGCAGATTGAATCGACAGGGGTTCTGGATTGGCAGCGGTATTTGTGCCGCTTTCTTATTATTGGTTGCTAATTTATTGCCGGTTTCATTGCTGTTTCAGCAGCAAAGCGCGGCAATTTTCGCATTATTGCCATTATTATTGATCACATACTGTTGGCTCGCGATTATCGTGAAACGCTTGCACGACCGCGGTCGCTCCGCCAAAGCACTGGCAATTCTCCTAGCGCCGATAGGCTGTTTTTTGATTGCGCCTTATAGCCAAGGTTTTATGAAATTATTATTAGGGCAACTGTTTCCGATTTTTATATTCGCTATGCTACTGATGGAATGGGGCGTATTTGTCGGGCAAGCACAAGCCAACCATTACGGTGAGCAAGGTGAAACAATTCGATTTAAAAAAGGATAATGACAATGACAACGTTCAAACTCAATTACCATAAAACGCACTTTGTAATGAGTGCCGCTAATATTCGACAACTTCCAGCCGATGCCGGCGTTGAAGTTGCCTTTGCCGGACGCTCCAATGCGGGGAAATCGACCGCATTAAACACATTGGCAAACCAAAAGAATTTAGCCAAAACCTCAAAAACCCCCGGACGTACGCAATTAATCAATCTTTTTGAAGTGAGCGAAAATTGTAAAATTATTGATTTGCCCGGTTATGGCTACGCCGCTGTGCCGGAAAAGGTGAAATTGCAATGGCAAAAATCGTTAGGTGAATATCTGCAACAACGCCAATGTTTAGGCGGCGTGGTGATTTTGATGGATATTCGTCATCCGTTGAAAGATCTCGATCAACAGATGATTGAATGGGCGGTCAGTGCTGATTTGCCAATTCTCCTGCTGTTGACCAAAGCGGATAAAGTCAGCCAAAGTGAACGCAGTAAACAGGTGAGAATGGTGCGTGAAGCGATTTTACCATTTCAAGGCGACATTCAAGTTGAGGTATTTTCATCACAAAATCGATTAGGTGTGGATAAATTGGCTCAGAAACTGGATGAATGGTATTCAGTAAATAATGTTTAGTCGTAAAAAAAATTGTGCAACGTAGCTCGTTGCACAATCAAAAAGTGACAGTAAAAATTAAGCTTTAACCGGGAAATCCCACCAAATATCAAATAATTCACTTACTTCTACTTGTTGCAATCCGTTATTTTCCAGCCAAGATTTAACAAGTTCACGTTGGCTTTCATCACATTTGCCGATTTTTTCCAAACAAACCAAGCCTTCCCAATGTAAGTAGCCGCTGCCTTCGTAAGCAAGACCGTTAGGTTTAATCACTTCATTGATAAAGCGATCTACTGTTTGATCAATCTCCTCAACGGAAGTATTTTCTGCAAATTGCCAATTTACTAAAAATCCCAATTCTTGGAATTCTGCAATGTGCATTTTTTTACGCTGTCTGCGATTACGTTGATACGCCATATTTTCTCCTCAGTTACTGGTTTTTAATCATTCAACTAAAAAATTTATCTCTTAACAAAATAGAGATCCCAAACGCCGTGACCAAGCCGATGCCCGCGTTGTTCAAATTTGGTTAAAGGGCGAAAATCCGGACGCGGAATAAAATCATTTGTTGCAGATGTATTTGTTAGCTCCTCTTCTTGACTCAAAACATCTAACATCTGTTCTGCATAATGTTCCCAATCGGTCGCCATATGAATAAAACCGCCGGTTTTCAATTTTTGCATCACCAACTTAAGAAATTGCGGTTGTACAATGCGGCGTTTATGATGTTTAGCTTTATGCCACGGATCAGGGAAAAACAGCTGTAATCCGGACAAACTTTGATCCGGAATATTATCTTGCAAAATTTCAATCGCATCGTGGCAAATCACGCGCAAATTATGCACTTGCTGTTCAAGCGCATAAGCGATACAAGCTCCTACTCCGGGCGTATGCACTTCAATGCCGATGTAATTATTATTCGGGTTCTGCTTCGCCATTTCTACCAGCGAACGCCCCATTCCAAAACCGATCTCCAAAATCACCGGCTGATCGTTGTTAAAAATCTTTTTAAAATCAAAGTGATCTGCTTGATGTTCTAAACCAAATTCCGACCAATTATCATTCATTGCTCTTTTTTGGGCATCACTTAAGCGACCAGTTCTTAATACAAAGCTACGAACTTTGCGTTTATAACGTCCATCTTCCGTAAATTCTGCGGTATTGACTGCTTTTCGTTTTTGTTCCGCAAGATCATTTAAATTATTCTGTTGCATAAATTTTGGGAATACATAAAGTGATAATTAAGAAAAACTGCCCTATTTTACCTGATAATCTACCAATTTTGTGATGTTTTAATTATTTTGCTTGTGCTAAACTCGCCTCCTTAATTTTTGAAGAGGTATAACCAATGTGGCAAGCCCAATCAACGCCCGCAGCGCCTTTTGCATCAAATGTACTGCACTGGTATCAAAAATATGGACGAAAAACGTTGCCGTGGCAACAGAATAAATCACTCTACGGTGTTTGGCTGTCTGAGATTATGTTACAACAAACACAAGTCACTACAGTAATTCCCTATTTTCAACAATTTATTCAGCATTTCCCAACCATTACTGAATTGGCAAATGCACCAATAGATGAAGTTCTACACCTTTGGACTGGTTTAGGCTATTACGCACGTGCTAGAAATTTACATAAAGCTGCACAACAAATTCGCGATCAACATCAAGGAAAGTTCCCAACACAATTTGAACAAGTGTTGGCTCTCCCCGGTATTGGCTTAAGCACCGCCGGTGCTATTCTCTCATCTTGCTTAGATGCTCCTTTTCCTATTTTAGATGGCAACGTCAAACGGGTTTTATCCCGCTGTTTTGCGATTGACGGCTGGCCGGGCGAGAAGTCAGTAGAAACAGAATTATGGAAGTTAAGTGCTGAAGTTACACCGAAAACACAAGTTACTGAATTTAATCAAGCGATGATGGACATTGGAGCAATGGTCTGCACTCGCAGTAAACCAAAATGCAGTTTGTGCCCTTTGCAACAACAATGTACCGCCGGAAAAGAGCAAAGTTGGGCAAATTATCCCGGCAAAAAACCGAAAAAAACCTTGCCTGTGCGAGAACGTTATTTTTTATTACTTGTCCAACAGGGAAAAGTCTTACTGCAACAACGTCCTCCTCACGGTCTATGGGGTGGTCTATACTGTTTTCCTGAAATGGAAACTGAAGCGGAATATCAACAAATATTGCAACAACATCATTGGCAATTATTGGAGCGGTTGCCCACCTTTCGCCATACTTTCAGTCATTTCCATTTGGATATTCACCCGATAGTGGTAAAAAATACCTCAACATCAACATTAGCAGTAAAAAATGTTGCGGAAACGGAAGCAAAATATGGTCAAACAGTACAAAACAACAACGAATATTGGTATGATTTAGCCGATTTTTCTCCAGCCAAAATTGGACTAGCAACACCGGTGAAAAATTTATTAATACAGTTAAAAGCTATTTTTAATGATAAGAAGTAATGAGGAATAATATTTATGGCAAGAACTGTTTTCTGTGAATATTTACAAAAAGAGTCCGATGGATTGGATTTCCAACTCTATCCCGGAGAATTGGGAAAACGTATTTTCAACTCTATCAGCAAACAAGCTTGGTCAGAATGGCTCAAAAAACAAACAATGCTGGTAAATGAAAAAAAACTAAATATGATGAATCCAGAACATCGCAAATTACTAGAAAAAGAAATGGTAAATTTTTTATTTGAAGGTAAAGATGTTCATATCGAAGGTTATGTTCCCCCTTCAAAGTAAGCCAAAATGAAGATTAAACAATATTTTATTATGACCACAGTGGCACTTTTTTTAGCCGGTTGTGGTTCTTCTTATGATAGCGACAGCATTAATTACGACGACGCCTTTGCTAAAGATACTCGTGCATTGGATATCTTAACCGGTCAGTTCTCCCACAATATCGACCGTATTTGGGGAGTAAATGAATTATTGGTAGCCAGCCGAAAAGATTACGTTAAATATACTGACAAATACTATACCCGTAGCCACGTCAGTTTTGATGAAGGTGTGATTACCATTGAATCACAAACCAGCTTGGCTCGCTTAAAAAATGCCATTGTACATACTTTATTAATGGGTTCAGATGCAAACGGTATCGACCTTTTTGCTGATGGCGATGTACCTATCAGCTCCCGCCCATTCCTTCTTGGGCAAGTTATTGACCATAAAGGTTCCAATATTCCGAATGTTGCCGTTGCCTCTGATTTTGCTGATTATTTAATTAATAACAAACTACAAAGTCGCCGTTTAAGCAACGGACATATCGTGCAATTTGTCGTGATTCCAATGATTGCCAACCACGTTGCGATTCGTGCGCAAAAATATTTGCCGTTTATCCGCAAAGCTGCTCGTCATTACAACATTGATGAAAGCCTTATTCTCGGTATTATGCAAACAGAATCCAGTTTCAACCCTTATGCGATCAGTTATGCCAACGCAATGGGCTTGATGCAGGTGGTGCCGCACACTGCCGGACGTGATGTATTCCGAATGAAAGGGAAAAGCGGACTACCTTCTAAGAAATACCTATTCGATCCATTTAAAAATATCGATGCAGGCGTTTCTTATTTATGGCTACTACAAAATAAATATCTGGTGGGCATTACCGATCCGACTTCACGCCGCTTTGCCGTAATTTCCGCTTATAACGGTGGTGCCGGTGCTGTGTTACGTATTTTTGATGATGATAAAGATGTTGCAGTTAATAAGATTAATCGCTTATTACCTGAACAAGTTTATAGAATATTGACAACAAAACACCCATCAGCACAAGCGAGAAATTACCTAATTAAAGTGGATAAAGCGCAAAAAAGTTATCGAGTTATTCGTTAAAATCGGCTAATTTTTACGTTGTTGCGTATTAATTTTGCACGTTTTGCATAGAAAAACGGCTAACGTGAGAAAAAAAGAAAATTTTTTCAAAATAGTGGTTGACTTGAAACACAAAAAAACGTTTAATACGCACCACTAAGACGTTGCCCAGATAGCTCAGTCGGTAGAGCAGGGGATTGAAAATCCCCGTGTCGGTGGTTCGATTCCGCCTCTGGGCACCACTATTCCTCCTTAGTTCAGTCGGTAGAACGGTGGACTGTTAATCCATATGTCGCTGGTTCAAGTCCAGCAGGAGGAGCCAAATTCCAAAAGGCTGTTACAATTCATTTTGTAACAGCCTTTAATTTTTATCAAATCAAGGCAAATTGATAACTTTCAAAAAATAACGAACAATGATATATTTTGCCTCCTGTTTTCCATCATATTTATCAATTAACGAGTAAAGGTTTCTCGCTGTTATGGTCAATTATGCGGATTTAGCACTTGCACTGGCAGGCGTTTGCCAATCAGCAAAATTAGTTCAACAACTCGCTCACCAAGGACAAACCAATGAACAGGAGCTGTTAGTTAGTTTACAAACATTACTAGTGACACAGCCAAAAGAAATCCTCGATATCTATGGCGGTAAACTGGAAAACCTGAAGTTAGGTTTAACCACACTACTTGAACAGCTTAATAATCAACAAGGGCGGTTAGATGCTGAATTAAGCCGTTACTGGCTCAGTTTGTTGGCATTGGAACATAAACTTAATGATAATGCCACTAACAAGCAGCAGCTTGCTGAAAGAGTCAAATATTTACCAACTCAGCTCTCTTTCCATGACGGATTGACCGAAAACTCAATGTTAGCTGTATTAGCAGGTATTTACACCGATCTTATCAGCCCCTTAGACGCCAAGATTCAAGTAAAAGGGTTGCCCACTTATTTACAACAACCGGATATCCAAAACAAAATCCGAGCTTGTTTACTGGCCGGTATCCGCTCTGCTGTATTATGGCGGCAGCTCGGTGGTTCAAAATGGAAATTGCTCTTTTTCAGGAAGAAGCTGGTACAAGCTGCCCAACAACTCTATTCATCCCTTTAAATAACGGAGTGATTCAATGCAATTCAATGCTTTAACCGCACTTTCCCCACTTGACGGACGTTACCAAAGTAAAACCGACACACTACGTCCAATCTTTAGCGAATATGGTCTATTACGATTCAGAGTAACTGTTGAAGTCCGTTGGTTACAAAAATTATCTGAAACGACAGCAATTCAGGAAGTTCCTCTTTTATCAAAAAAAGCAATCGATTACTTAAACAATATTATTGCCAATTTTGATGTTCAGGATGCACAACGCATCAAAGAGATCGAAGCAACCACAAATCACGATGTGAAAGCGGTTGAATATTTCTTAAAAGAAAAATGCCAAGCCTTACCTGAACTCGCTGCAATCAGTGAGTTTATTCACTTCGCCTGTACTTCGGAAGACATTAACAATCTTTCTCACGCCTTAATGTTAAAAACTGCCAGAGAAGAATTTATTCTTCCGGAATGGAAAAAATTAATCAATGAAATCAGTAAATTAGCCGAAACCTATAAAACAATCCCTTTACTTTCCCGTACTCACGGACAACCAGCATCCCCAACCACAGTCGGCAAAGAAATGGTAAATGTGGCATATCGTTTACAACGCCAATATCAACAACTGCAAAAAGCAGAGATTTTGGGGAAAATTAACGGCGCTGTCGGTAACTATAATGCCCATCTTTCCGCTTATCCGAATGTGGATTGGCACCTATTCAGCCAACAATTTGTGCAAAGTTTAGGCATTGACTGGAACCCGTATACCACTCAGATTGAACCGCACGATTATATTGCTGAATTTTTTGATTGCATTGTTCGCTTCAACACTATCATCATTGACTTTAACCGTGATATTTGGGGTTATATCGCCTTAAACCACTTCAAACAAAAAACTATTGCCGGCGAAATTGGATCTTCAACTATGCCACATAAAGTCAATCCAATTGATTTTGAAAATTCAGAAGGAAATCTTGGCATAGCGAATGCATTAATGACACATCTGGCACAAAAATTACCCATTTCTCGTTGGCAACGTGATCTCACCGATTCTACTGTATTACGCAACCTCGGCGTAGGATTAGGTTATTGTGCTATTGCTTATGCATCCACTCTCAAAGGTATCAGTAAATTGGAAGTGAATGAAGCTCATTTATTGGCTGAACTCGATCAGAACTGGGAAGTATTAGCAGAACCGATCCAAACTGTTATGCGCCGTTACGGCATTGAAAAACCATACGAAAAACTAAAAGAATTGACTCGTGGCAAACGTGTGGATCAACAAACAATGCAACAATTCATTGATGGTTTAGCCATTCCTGAAGAAGAAAAGGCTCGTTTAAAACAACTTACCCCTGCAACCTATATCGGTGCTGCAATACAATTAGTAGAAGCATTTTAAAGCGATAACAACGATAAAACCAAACTAGGATTAGTTTGGTTTTATTAGTATTGGAGGACTTGTCATAATAAAAAGGCATAGTAGACAAA
>NZ_JPXX01000040.1 GCF_000771875.1 Gallibacterium genomosp. 1
AAAATTAGTGTACCACTACAAGTATTCAAGAATCTTCTCTTTAAAATCACCATGTTTTAAAGGCGCCTGCAATACACAGTAGTCGAGTTTTACTTCACGACCGTCATTTTCCCAGTTTAACCACTCACCAGAATTTTGGCCGGGTCTCGGACAATCAATGTAGGAGCCAGTTGCTCTGCTTATCGCTTGGATAAACCCATCTGCGCAGTGAAATATCACATCACCTTCCCTAACATCCATCAGACGATCCCAATGATGCATCTACCTACCGTCTTTACTAAACTTAGGAGCCCATATAAACTGACCACGCATCTCTTCTTCGTATGTATCTCCCTGAAAAACAAGATAAGTTAAAGCCTGACCAGCAACACGCTGTACCGGCTTATATGCTTTTGAGGCACTTACTTTCTTTCCTGATGATGACGCCTGAGCTTTCATTGCCTCAAGCTTGGCCTGCTCCTCTGCAGCTTTTTTAGCAGCTTCCTCTGCCTTGGCTGCTTCTGCAGCTTCTTTTATTGCTTTCAATTCTTCTGCAATCGCATCCGCCACCGCTTTATCTTCTGCAGCTAAGAACTTCTCAAATGCCGCAGGATACTGGAATTTACACGTCTTTGCCTGAAATTCAACTGTAATGCTTGTGGCATCCTGTTCAACAACAGTACCAACTCCAAATTTGCCGGTGTGCTTCACTTTCTTATTCAATAAATCCACCATCGCACTTCTCCTTTATCTATTCTTATACCAGACAAACAAATCGAACTTTCTCTTTCTGAACTCGACGGTAATACCAAGCTCATCGAGCTTTCTGGTGATGTAATCGTTATACTCTTTGTAATTGAAGGAATCCTGCCACCTCTGGATTTGGTTCCTTGTAATGTCGTCAAAGTAGCGAGGAAGGTAATTCTTCAAAACTGTATCTAAGATTGAATAATCATCATGCTCATAAAGGTTTCTGTTATGATAGCAGCAGTACTTAGAAGCAAACGAAAATAGATTTATTTTTCCATTACTCCTTGCTATCAGATTCACCACATCTGGATCACCGGCCTTAATCCTTGCATCAATATCAGGAATAGCAGCTATTATGTTTGAAAGCTCCACCATGCTAATTTTGCTCTTATGCTGAGACAAATGTGTTGAATTCGTTATATCAATAAGGCCTACCTTTATCGCAACCACATCTGGATCTGTATTAGCCGGAAACTTATAAAGGCATCTCGTTATCATTTCCATTTCAGGGCCATAGTTATCTGTTTCCGCAACAATCCGGCCCACTTCTTCTATAGTCTCGTTTGTTATCTCGTCACCAGAAATATCCCTAACGCCCTTTTTGGGCTGCACAACCTTTTCAGGAATAACGATATCCGCCCCGGTTAACGAATAATAAGCTGGCTGGCTTCCAGATCTTAACACTACACCAGTATTAACGAGCCCCATTAAAGCTCCGTATATATTTGGACCATGTTTCCTGTCGCCATAAATAGCTTCAGCCAAGTCAAGCTGTGTCATGGTTCCATTTGTTTTTAACAGATCGACAATCGTTTCTTTTTGGCCCATACACTACTTCTCCTTTATATACTTTCCACTTTTTATACGCTCATCACTTGGTTTCTCCGCATCTGCAGGAATGGCCCAATAAGAACCTATCTTTGTTGCCCCTTCAATACGTCCTTCAGAGCACAAAACCTGAATCCTTCTGACGGAAATCCCCCACTTCTCTGATGTTTGTTTTATAGATAAGTACTCCATATAGCCCTTTCTTAGATACAAAAAGCACATTATACAATCTAACGATAATTATATTCCAAACCACGAATAAAATCAATGAAACAGTTTTTTATTTGGTACCATTGGACTATGGTCACTTTATAAAAACTGTAGTGGTACA
>NZ_JPXX01000041.1 GCF_000771875.1 Gallibacterium genomosp. 1
AGAGCAGCAGTTATTGGGATAATTTACATAGCATAATCAAGCTATGTAATCGGAATAAAAAAAATAAACCCCGATTGCGACCAACAATCGGGGTTTTCTTTACCCCTTATCCAAGTTTAGCAAACTAAGGAGCAATTTTGATTAAGTATACACCAAAACATCAAGTAAAGGTAGGTGGAAATATGAGTAAAGAAGGCGCAGATAAAGTTGGAAAAATGTTAGCCACCGCAGCAATAATTTTTGCATTAGGCTTTGCTATTTGTGCTATATGTATTGGGATTAGCTATCTTATACGATAATTAGATAAAGTGTAATAAATCAGCCCTGTATTTTGATATTAAAGTATCTTGCGGATCATCTGCGGATCATTTTAGGTTGTATTACAGTGATATAAAAATGATACTTATATTCATAAATCATTGTTTTTATTATTATAGTTATATCACTGTTATATAAAATTTGGTGGAGCTGGGGGGATGCCAACCTCCGCTGACAAAACTATTATAGTTCACTTAATTTTTTCTAACAAACGTTCATAAGGTGTTTTTCCTCCGATGGCTGAATGCGGTCTAGCATAATTATAAAATGCTTCCCATTCAGCAAGTTTTTGGTTTTGTGACTTTTTTGTGACTACTTTCGTACAAAAACAATGAAAATAAGATAAAACATACAGTATTTTTTGGAGTGGGCTACTCTGTAAGTCATTGTTTATATTGGTAATTTTATTTGAAAGATTTTGCAATTAACGCACTTCTAAGCCGTAGGTCATTGGTTCGAATCCAATAGGGCGTGCCATTATCCAAAGTAAATCAATTATTGTTTCAGTGTGCAGAGTTAAAAGTTGATTATATTTACTTTGGTGTATAAATAATGCCGATCTTGCTTATATTTTCAGTTTGTTCGATGTCTATCAACTATGTTTTTTACTTGATATTGTAAAGTTTCCATTTTATCCCTTATCTTTATCACAATAGACTCCAGATTTTGAGGGAATTTATTTTTTTTATGATGCTTTTCCCATACTTTAAATGGATTCTTTTTCTATGACTTAACAGTCAACCCCCTTTTCTTTATAATAGTTGGAATTTTTTATTTATCGGTTAAATGGCGAAATTATTATGTCAGAAATTGAAACAACACAAGAACCTTCTATTATCATTGGTATTGCTGGAGCTTCAGCATCAGGAAAAAGTCTAATTGCTTCAACAATTTATAAAGAGCTTTGTGAAGAGTTGGGATGTGAAGAGATTGGTATTATTTCGGAAGATTGTTATTACAAAGATCAAAGCCATCTAGATTTTGAGACTCGAACTAAAACTAATTATGACCACCCGAATTCAATGGATCGTGAGTTGTTGTTACAACATTTACAGTCATTAAAAACAGGCGAGGCGGTAGAAATTCCAGAATATAGTTACGTTGAACATACTCGTACCGGAAATACTAGACATTTTGAACCGAAAAAGGTGATTATTCTTGAAGGCATTTTGTTATTGACCGATGAACGTATTCGTAATGAAATCAATGTTTCCATCTTCGTTGATGCGCCTTTGGATATCTGTTTTATTCGTCGTTTAAAACGAGATATGGAAGAACGTGGAAGAACTATGGATTCAGTCGTAGAGCAGTATCGCAAAACAGTTCGTCCAATGTTCTTTCAATTTATTGAGCCGTCAAAACAGTATGCTGATATTATTGTGCCACGTGGAGGAAAAAATCGTATTGCCATAAATATTTTAAAGGCGCAAATTTTACAATTACTTCGTAAAAAATAGTGAAAAGGTGAAGTGATGAGATTATGTGATATTGATATTGAACGCTATTTGGATGAAGGTAAGATTGTTTTAACCCCGCGTCCTGACAGCAGTAAAATTAATGGCGCAACAGTGGATGTTCGTTTAGGTAATTCTTTCCGCGTATTTCGCGATCATTCTGCTGCTTACATTGATTTAAGCGGTCCGAGAGAGTCTGTAACGGCACAATTAGAGAGCGTGATGAGCGATGAAATTATCATTGAGGATGGGGAGCCTTTCTTTTTACATCCTGGTGTCTTGGCATTGGCAAGCACTTATGAATCAGTTAAATTGCCTAGTAATATTATAGGTTGGTTGGATGGGCGTTCTTCATTGGCTCGGCTAGGATTAATGGTTCACGTCACAGCTCATCGTATTGATCCGGGTTGGGAAGGACGGATTGTGCTGGAATTTTATAACTCAGGTAAATTGCCATTAGCATTGCGACCTAAAATGGTGATCGGCGCATTGAGTTTTGAAGTGTTAAGCGGCGAAGCGCAAAGACCATATAACAGTCGCTCCGATGCAAAATATAAAAATCAGCAAGGTGCTGTGGCGAGTAGGATAGATAAGGATTAATTATGAAACGGAAGTGGCTGCTTATTGTTATTGCGGTGGTGGCATTAGGCATCGGTCTGGTGCAGTACCAAATCCCGAAAATGGCTCACTATATCACACAGCGCCTTGCTTCCGACTATGATATTAAACTTAAACCGGAAAGTTTAAGTTTCTCCTATTTCCCTTTAACTGTTCACGCCGAAGAGGTGCATTACCACAAAAACGGTTGGACGCTTGCTGCCGAAGAGCTGGATTTAATGCTCAATTATTGGGGCTGGATGTCCGGCAAAAATTGGATTAAACAGGTCGAAGTCGAGAACGGCAGCATTTATAAAGACAATGAGGCTTATTTAACCCATATTTCAGCGGTGGTGAAGCAGATTAGCCAAACATCTGTATTAAGTGCCAAAGTTGAGTTTTCAGACGCAGAAAACCGTTATTTTCAGCAGCTAAAAGGGCAGTTTTATTTGCAGCTTGCCGATCATCATTATCTGATAAAACAGTTTAGTGCCGATTGGCAATGGTTGCAGAAAATCGGCGAAATGAAAGCCACAAAATTACAATTCGATGAAGCAGTGATTGATGCCGATGCCGGAGAAGCGCAGGCAACGGAAGTTATGCTCAATCAGTTGAAATTAGCTCGCATTCAAATGAAGCTTAAAGCACAGGATCAAGCAGAATGGCAATTGGTGTTTGCTCCGAATGCGCAAATTTTATTAACGCAGAAAAAGGATAATCAGCAACAAAATGAATGGCATTTTGTGGGAGAAAATGTGCCGTTTGAGCCGATAACAACGCTGTTTGGTTATCAACCATTGATTGAGGCTTCTTTTAATTTCAATGGTGAGATTGCAACGCCGGCAGAGCAGCAGCAAGTGCAATTTCATTTTGAAAGCGTCAACGGCGGCAAGATTAAAGGTTTTAATGTGGTGACCTTATTGGAGTCATCGCTGCCTTTTTCATTGGCTAATCCGGATAGATCATTGCAAGACAGCAAGTTTAATAAACTTAGCGGCAGTCTGATCGGCGATTCATCACTGCTTCAACTACAACATATCGAACTTGATTTACCGGCAGTGAACCTTTCTGGTCAGGGCAATGTTTATCCTCAATCTTCTCAATGTGAATGGAAGTTTGATTTACAACCGCATCAACAAAAATATCAACAATATCAAATCGGTATTGATTTAAATGGAGATTGTTCATCACCTCGTTATCGTATCCGTTTGGATGATATTTTGAAAGAGAAAGTAAAATCGAAATTACAAAAATTACTGGAAAAATTGTAAGTGGGAACAGCAGACTGATATAAATAATAATTTTTGACATGTGATGGAAAAAGGCATAGTAGACAAAAGTGTTGGTTTTTCTGCAAACTATGCCTCTAATGGACAAAAGTGTTGGTTTTAATTATTTCCCCTAATCATTACTAACTCTTTTTATTTAAAAAATCCTTTATAAACATAATCTTATGCTTTTTCGTTAATCCGTTATGAATAGATAATTTTTGTTTCAGTTCTTTAAATAACCCTTCCAACCGATTCGTTGTTTTTTCTATATTCAAGTGAGTATATTCTTCAAAGGTGAATAAATATTTCATATAGTATTTTAAACTAGCATAAGCCCCTCTTACATTACGATGTTTATAAGGAAAATAGCCTTTCTCATTGGGATATTCAGAACGTTCATCTAAAAATTCTTTATGTTTTAAATACCATTGATGTAATCTCAAATAAAATTCATTTTTATGGCTTTCTTTTAATGTTTTAACAATAATTTTTAATTCTTTACCCGCTTGTGATTGATGTTTTTTTCTTAATTTTCTCATTACAATTGCAACCATATGAAAATGACACATTTGGATTGGGGTATTAAATAAATCCTTTAACAGCCCTCTACGTCCATCATTTGTAATGGATTGAATTTTATAGCCTTTTTCGCGAAGTATGTTCAAGGCGAGCTTATAATAGAGGTCTTTTTCTGTTTTTACGACACGATGATAAACGGCTTTTTTAGATAAGGTATCCATTAAAACTAATACACCAAAGTCACGACCAAAGAAAGTCACGTCTGCAATAATATTTAGATAGGTTTGTTGTAAAGGAGTTAATTTAGCTTTAGGGGATTTTTCAATATAACGCTGAATAGTTCTAATGGAACAGTGATATTTTTCGGCTAATTGTTTATAGGTTTGTTTTCCTATTGTGTAATCAGTCCAAATATCTATTGGATTTAATTTATTTGTGGAAGAAAAGGTTTTATGACAGGATGAACAAAAGTATCTCTGAATATTATTTTTCTTTCCATACTTTTGGATATTGTTCTTAAGGCAAAAAGGACAGTTTTTTGTTCATATTTCAAAAAGTGGGCCTAAAGCCTTGTACTATCGGTATTATGTAGCACTTGCACAAAGATTTAACCGATTGAAAACATTAAAATCCCTATTGAAATTTTCACTCAATAGGGATTTTTATTATGACACAAAAGTTACTCAAGCACGAGTTAGTTGAGCGGTTACTTCTACTGAAAGAAAAACAAGATTTATTAACAGTGCAAATGCAGTTTTTAACGCAAGAGATTAGCGAATTGGCAGCACCATTTGTGCCGAAAACACCTAAAAGCCAGTCTGTCATTACCACTCGTTTAATCGCACAAGTATTAAGGGAAAATCAGGGGACGTGGTTGATGTGTGGAGATATTGCAGAACAGGCATTACGGTTAGTGGGGCAAACACAGTTTGTTGATGTAGGTGATAGCTATTATAAGGTGGTAAAAAGAATGTTGTTGCGGTTAGCGAAAAAGGGATTGGTTGAGCGTGCAGGGTTTCATTGGCGGTTGAAAGCACTACCCTAACAATATACATTTCTTTTGATAGATACGATAAAATCTTAACAGATTAATGATGTTATGTTATTATGCAGCAATAAAAATCAAGTTTTTTTAAAATGCATATTGAACCGTATCTTTTATCATCGAGCTCATCTCAATTACGTTACACGTTTATCAGTCGGGGCACAAAGGGAAGAAAACAAAAAATTATTGAGTTTTTTGAATTAGATAGAAATTTCTTATCTCCTGATATACCTGTATTCAACTTAGGATTTGGAGATACTCAAGACGGTGTTGAAATAGACGACACTGTCATTAGTGATAATGGTGATATGGAAACTGTTTTGAGAACTGTTGCAAAAGCAGCAGAACTGTTTTTGGAAAATAATCCTTCTGCTCTCATCTTTTTTGAAGGCAGCACTAAGTCTAGAACTAGACTTTACAGAAAAATGTTAAATAAATACTATACTGAAATTTCTGAGAAATTCACTATTTGGGGTATACATAATAATAAGATAACACCTTTTATCTCAAGTAATACTTCAAATTTTGAAGCTTTTTTGGTTAAACAAAAATAGCAAGGAGCAAGTATATGGAAACTTTAATGAAAGTCAAAATAGATAAGAAATTAGACAAATTGCCATCAACTCCTATTTTCAAGAAAAAAGTTGAAACTGCAAACTTAGTTTTATCACGCTTAAATTTAACTGAACAAAATTTGCGTGAATTGAAACATAAAGCCTAGTTAAAAGAATAGCATATAGTCGATAAATGATTATATGCTATTTAATGTTTTGAATACGATATTATCTATTGTCTTAATCGCCAACGCACATCAACAACATTAATTTCTAGTCTTTCGACTATACCTTTGTTTAGCCAATGTTTTAATGCTGCACGCATTGACACGGTGTGTTGTGGTTGAATGATTGGCTCTTGCCCATCTTGAACGAGAACTAACTTAACTAGCTCATTAACAGTAAAGTAATGCTGTGGTCGTGCTTTCATCTCTACTAGCACCATTTTACGTAATTTCCCCTTAAAATAGCGTTTATATGTACGGTAAGCATAAAGTTCCGTATTGTATTCATCTATGAGAGCCTTTTCTTGCATCACTTCAATAGCAGCTTGGAGCTTCTCTATTTTACTATCTACTAACGCAAGATGCTCCAATACTTGTTTTCGTTCACATTGCAAGCGGTCAATTTTTGCCTGAATTTGACTTAAATAGATTTTCTTTGCCATTACATTACCAATCGTTCTACTTGTCTATGATGTCCTTGCCAATAGCCTTTCCAAGCATTTTCTGATGGTGTAGAAAGGCATTTACTGGTGATATCATTGAAAATGGTTAAATTATCGAATTTGCGAGTATCTTCACGATAGGCGACTTCGTTGGCATAATTATCAAGATAAACGTTACTCATCTTGTGGACTTGTCCGTAATACATACGTTTAAAGCGAGCGAAATAGCTTTCAGCAAGGTTGTTGGTAATGCCCTCATCGCTACGATATTCACGTTGATGGTTTACTCGTTGTAGGTCGTAATGGACCATCAATTCATCGTAGGCTGAGTTTTCGTCCGTATGAATACGGCTGTTTGGCTCAATATAGGCTGTGGCTAATTTCTTCACCGTCTCTGTGTTCTCTGAGAGAATAGGGAAAGTGATGGTTTTCTTTGCGCCCACTAATTGTGGATTAGAGGAAGTTTCCTGTTCTGAATAACGCTCACGCATGACCAATACCGCACGTTTATTTGGATTGGTATTTTCTTTTAATCGTCTATCCACACGTTCTGCTTTCTTATTCTTTGGGCGTGGCGCAGAATGTACATAAGTGCCGTCAATATGGATTTCGCCTACTAGGGGGAATAGCTCACGTTGAATAATCAGGCTTTCACGAATCTTATGAGCCAGCGTAAATGCTGTTTTGTACTGTACATTCAAATCACGAGATAGCTGGCAAGCGGAAATCCCTTTTACCGCATTCACAAATAATGCAATAGCGAATAAGTAGGTTTGAATCGGTAACTTGTGATTCGCAAAAATCGTCCCTGACGTAATGCTAAACGTGTGTTTACAATGTTTGCACCGCCATTGTTTA
>NZ_JPXX01000042.1 GCF_000771875.1 Gallibacterium genomosp. 1
AGTAGAGCAGCAGTTATTGAGATAATTTACATAGCATAATTGCGCTATGTAATCGGAATAAAAAACATAGATCAAGCCTTTTCTAATGCGGGTTTATGTCATATGTTGCCTTTATGGTAAGTGTACGATGAAATACACAGTAATTTACCAACTGCTTTTAGGCGGTAGTAAAACGATGGAATCCATATCTTTGTATGGTAGATATTATCAAATAACGGGCAAATAAAATTAATATGATTTTACTAGTATAACTGTGATTTAAACCAATTAATCTTTGTTGACGGTATGAATGGCGGTATTTTTCAATGTATTTTAATTTATATTATTGATTTAGTTTATTTTAGTTTTGTTGATACAATTGAGCAGGTAAAATCTTCGTATTTCATAACATATCACTATATTTCAAAATAAAGATAAAGCCTTGTTATTGATCTGCACCCCAAAAGTTGGACTTATTATCCAACAGACAAAGGTGCAGATTTTTTATGACTAAATATAACCAAACATTTAAACAACAAGTGGTAGATTTCTGCTTTCAACACGAGGAAAGTCTTTCTTTAACCTGTCGTACATTTGCCGTGTCTAAAAGGCGTTGGATTGCCCAATATCAACATTCAGGTATAAAGGGCTTAGCCGTGCTGCATACCAAACGAACCTATACCCCAGGGTTTAAATATCACGTCATACAAACGATTCAAAACAGAGATATGACAGTTGAACAAGCCTATTTATATTTTGGTATTGCTAATCCAAGTACCATTCACCAATGGTTGAAAAGCTTTCAACAATGCGGTATAGAAGGATTACACCCAAAACCCAAAGGACGACCTGCGATGAAAAAACCACGCTATGCCAAAATGCCACCGCCACCGAAAACAGAAGAAGAACGCTTACGCTTAAGAATTCTAGCATTAGAAACGGAGAATGCCTACCTAAAAAAGTGTCAGCAATTAGACCGAGAAAAAATGAGGAAAAAGCCAACGCCGTCCAAGAATTAAGAGCAGACTATCCGTTAGACTTACTGTTACGGTATGCCAACTTAGCCAGAAGTACTTTCTTTTATCATTTACATGGTAAAGATAAGACTAGGGATGACAACGCTTCATTATGTGCCCAAATTCTTGCTATCAAACAACAGAATCCACATTATGGCTATCGCCGAGTCACCAAA
>NZ_JPXX01000043.1 GCF_000771875.1 Gallibacterium genomosp. 1
CTTACGCCAACTTTCTTCTTAAAAACCCTAGAAAAATAAAGAGGATCAGTAAATCCAACATTACGAGATATAGAACTAATTGGATCATTCGTTGTAAAAAGTAATTGCTTAGCATAATTAATACGTTGATCATCTCTCCATTTTAAAATAGACATCCCTACTTCTTGACTAAATAGATGTATAAGCCTAGAAGGTGATAAATACACATGGGCTGCAATTTCATTAATACTATAATCTTTCCTAATATCATCCATCATATAATTAATTGCTTGTAAAATTCTAGGATCTATTTTTCTAGAATAACTTGCAGGCTGTAATTGTTTACAACGAATTAAGAGTTGCTCCAAATAATTTTCCGCTAATTCCATCGTATATGATTGACTTAATTTGCTTTGCTCCTCTATATGAATAAATAAATCCTCTAGTATCTTATATGTTTGTTCATCAACATAGTTAGTTATAAAAATCCCGTCTATACATTTTTCCCATTGTAAAAAATCTTTCCAAAAACCTCTTGGTCTAAAATAAATCCATCTATGATACCAACATTCATTATCTGGATGTCTTTGGTAATGATGAATAATATGTGGCGGAAATAAAATCAAGTCCCCTTTTTCTACAGTAAGATATTCTTTCCCTGAATAAATATATCCTTTACCTGCCGTAGTTAAATTTAATATATATCCTTTCATACCATTTGGTCGATCTATAACAAAATCCAATATTTCACCTTGATGAATAGGAGTTAATCCTGCCACAATGTGTAAATCAAATTTATATCCTGGTAATAAAGGATTCTTATTTTGCATAATAGATCAGTCCTCTTGATCAGTCTTATATTGAGATAAAAATGCATTTATCAGCAATCAAGCTGATAAATGCCTTGTCTTATATAGAAAAACGAATCTTGTGATTTAATTTAAACGTTGTTTAAACGTCCTAATTTCCGTGTTTTCATCAATAACAACTATTTCAACATTCGCAATATCAGCAAAATTATTTAGCATTTCTTGAGTGACTGCTTGAGAATAAGTTGAATGATGTGCCCCACCAGCATAAATCCAAGCTTCACCAGAAACTTCTAAATTAGGTAATGGTTTCCATAATGCTCTAGCAACAGGAAGATTTGGCATATCTTCTGGTGGGGTCACTGTTTCAAGATGATTACTCACAAAACGGAAACGATCACCTAAATCGATCAATGATAGATTTATTGCTTTTCCAGCTTTTCCAGTAAAAACAAGCCGAGCTACATTACATTTACAACCAATGGTATGAAGATGGATTTCAAGGCGAGGTCGTGCATCAGTAATAGATGGACACACTTCTAGCATATGAGCACCAAGTACTTGATCTTCTTTTGAGAAATGATAAGTATAATCTTCCATGAAGGATGTTCCACCGGAAAAACCTTGTGTCATCACTTTTACAATCCTTGTCATTGCGGCAGTTTTCCAATCTCCTTCGCCACCAAACCCATATCCTTTTGCCATAAGACGCTGTGTTGCTAATCCAGGAAGATTCGTTAATCCAATCAAATCTTCAAAATTATTAGTAAAGGCCTTGCAACCTTTTTCTGTTAAGAAACGTTCCAACCCAATTTCTAATCGTGCCTCTTTCTGTAAAACTTGGCGCAATTCTGGTGTAGTAAGAATACCTTCAGCAACTTCGTACTGTTCACAATATTCTTTAATCAAACTTTCTACATCTTCCTCACTAACTGCATCGATAGCTTTAGCTAATGATCCTACACTATAAGCATTTACTTCAAATCCAAATTGGATTTGAGCCGAAACTTTATTACCTTCTGTTACAGCAACTTGTCGCATATTATCACCGAATCGAGCAACTTTTAAGTGTTGAGCTTCATCCCAACCAATTGCTGCACGCCCCCATTGATCCAAAGCAACGTGTACTTTTTTATTACCCCAATGTCCAACAATGACTTTGCGATTAATACCTAAGCGAGAACAAATAAAACCAAATTCCCTGTCTCCATGTGCGCTTTGATTTGTGTTCATAAAATCCATATCTATTGTTTGCCACGGAAGCTCAGCATTAAATTGAGTATGTAAATGTACAAAAGGTTTATTCAAAATTTTTAATCCTTTTATCCACATTTTGGCTGGAGAAAAAGTATGCATCCATAAAATAATACCAACGCAATTCTCATCATTATTCGCTTCTAAACAAAAGCGATAGATTTCTGTTGGACTTTTTGCAGTTCCTTTATAAACAATTGGCATTGAAATTTGTTGACTTTGATTAAAATTAGCCACAATTTCTTGGCTATCTTTATCTACCGTAGCTAAAACTTCTTCACCATATAGTGTTTGTGAACCAGTAATAAACCATAATTGTTGTTGATAAATTTTTTGCATAATTGTCACCTTTTATACTTTCTATTATTTTTGTCCATAATAAGCATTACTACCATGTTTTCTGAAATAATGTTTATCTAAGATATGTTGATCAATTCTGGTTAATTCAGAATTTAATAACTTGCTAAACAATGCCATTTTTGCAACTTCTTCTAAAACAACAGCATTATGTACAGCGTTATTTGGTGAGTTTCCCCATGCAAATGGCCCATGTTCACTTACTACTATTCCAGGAATAGCAAGTGGATCTCGTTGCTGAATTGTTTCAATAATAACTTTCCCCGTATTTTTCTCATATGCCTCTTCAATTTCCTGTTGAGTTAATGAACGAGTACATGGAATATCGCCATAAAAATAATCTGCATGGGTTGTTCCTAAGGCAGGAATTGCTTGTTTAGCTTGAGCCCAAACAACGGCATAAGAAGAATGTGTATGCACAATCCCTTTGATACTTGGATATCGCTGATAAAGCTCTATATGTGTCAAAGTATCTGATGATGGACATAAGTTTCCTTCTATTACATTTCCTGCCAAATCAACAACTACCATACTCTCTACGGTTAATTTATCGTAATCTACACCACTAGGTTTAATCACAACAAATTGTCGATCCTCTGTAATACCCGAAACATTCCCCCAAGTAAAAGTAATCAGCTTATATTTAGGTAATGCCATATTTGCTTGATAAACTTGCTCTTTTAACAAAGCCATTTCATAATGATTAACATCCATAATCTTTTCCTATTTACTATTTTGAGCTGTGGTTGCCATAATGATTTCTTCCATATAGTTACCGAACATTAAATATTGTTCATATCTTTCCCGATAATAATGGCTTCTTTTCTCATTTGGCTGATATATCTTGATAAACCGACTTGCCATTGCTTGTTGAGCATCTACACTATTGGTATAAGCTCCTGCCGCTAATGCAGCAAAAATAGCTGCCCCTAATGCACAACATTGGTCTGACTCAACTACAGCAATTTCTGTTTCCATCACATCACTACATAACTGCATAATCTCAGCTGATTTCTTAGAAATGCCGCCAATTGCAATAATGCGTTTAATCTTCATTCCTTGATCAAAAAAACAGTCATTAATTGCCCTTGCCCCAAATGCCGTAGACTCAACTAAACAACGAAAAATATCTATCGCTGTCGTCCCTAGATTCATATTTACAACAGCTCCTTTAAGGTGCTGATTAGCAAAAGGAGTTCTACGACCATTAAACCAATCCAATGCCAGAACATTACTATCTGAATGTTGATCAAGTAATTGAGAAAGAGATGGCAATAATGAAGAGGAAAGTTCTTGTAATTGAGATTTAAGTTCTGGGTATTTTTCTATTCCTAATTGTAATGGCCAGCTCAGTAACCGTTGATACCAAGCATAGACATCACCAAACGCTGATTGTCCGGCTTCTAAAGCAACAAACTCAGGTAATGCGCTACCATTTACCTGTCCACAAATACCCTCAATCAATTTATCAGCAACTTCTTCTTTTTTAACCATTAGGATATCGCAAGTTGATGTTCCTATTACTTTAACAAGATCATTTTCTCTCGCTCCAGCACCTACTGCTCCCATATGACAATCAAATGCTCCAACAGCAACGCTAATACCTACTGGTAAACCTAAGTTGTCTGCCCATATTTGATCTAACTTACCAGCTTCTTGATCTGATGTATAAATTTGTAATGAATAATGTGATCGTAATGATTTTAATGTTGGTGAGATTGCATTTAAAAATTCTTCGCTTGGTAATCCATCCCAGTCAGAATGCCATAATGCTTTATGACCAGCTGCACAAATCCCTCTTTTTATCTTTGAAGGTGCGACTGTCCCAGTTAATAATGCAGGAATCCAATCAGCCAATTCTACCCATGTATATGCTGATTTTGCGACAGCAGAATCTTGTTCGCTGATATGTGCTATTTTAGCCCAATACCATTCCGAAGAATAAACTCCCCCCACATATTGCGTGTAGTCTATAAATTCTCCTGAATGAGCTAATTGATTAATCTTTTCTGCTTTATCAATTGCGGTATGGTCTTTCCATAAAATAAACATCGCATTTGGGTTATCAGCGAATTCCGGTTTTAATGCTAAAACTATCCCGTTCTCATCAACGGGCGCTGGTGTAGAACCCGTTGCGTCAACACCAATTCCAATAATATTATCTACAACATCTGTACTTACAGATAATAAAGCTTGTCTAATGGCAGATGTCATCGCATCAATATAATCTTGTGGATGATGACGAAATTGAGATATTCTAGCATCAGAATATTTTCCTTCCATCCATCTAGGATAATAACAAACACCACTACTTAATTCCTTTCCATTAACAACATCAACGATTAAAGCTCTAATAGAATCTGAACCAAAGTCCAATCCCATTACATATTTATTTTTTTCCATTTTTGTAGTCCTATTAAGCTATTAATACAGACAAAATAATGGAAATTTCTCTTTATTTTTTCCATATATATTTCTGTTATTAATATGGAATTTAATGCTATTAATTTTTTATTAATTTAAATAAAAATAAATTGAAATCTGGGATGATTAATTTAATGGCTAAACATATGGACATTTTTGTCATAAAATTTTTTTGTGATCTAGCTCACTTAAAATTTTATATTTTTTATGAAAAACTAAGAGCATTATCTGATCATAGTGAGGAAAATATCATGAAAAAAAGAACTTTTTTAAAAAGCTTATTGGCATCTAGTTTAATTTTAGGTGGTTTATCAATTTCAATAAATACTTCAGCAGCACTTTTTGGTAAAAGTGATGATGAAAAAATTAAAATTGGTTTTTTAGTTAAACAACCTGAAGAACCTTGGTTCCAAACAGAATGGACTTTTGCAGATAAAGCCGGCAAAGATTATGGTTTTGAAGTCATCAAAATCGCTGTTCCTGACGGCGAAAAAACTTTAAATGCAATTGATACTATTGCAGCTTCCGGTGCTAAAGGATTTGTAATTTGTACTCCTGATCCAAAACTCGGTTCTGCAATTATGGCTAAAGCTAAAAGTTATGATCTAAAAGTCATAACGGTAGATGATCAATTTTTAAATGCTAAGGGAGAACCTATGACCGATGTTCCTTTAGTAATGATGGCAGCAACGGATATTGGTCGTAGACAAGGCGAAGAACTCTATAAAGAAATGCAAAATAGGAAATGGGATATTACAGAAACCGCTGTTATGGCAATCACCGCAGACGAACTGGATACTGCTCGACGTCGTGTACATGGGTCTATCGAATCCCTAACAAAATTAGGTTTCCCAGCAGAAAAAATTTATCGTGTTCCAACTAAAACCAATGATATTCCCGGTGCATTAGATGCTGCTAATTCTCTTCTAGTCCAGCACCCTGAAGTAAAAAAATGGTTAATTGTAGGAATGAACGATAACACTGTATTAGGGGGCGTCCGAGCAACAGAAGGACAAGGTTTCTCTGCCGATAATGTCATAGCTATCGGTATTAACGGAACTGATGCCAAAAATGAATTAGCAAAGACAAAACCTACAGGTTTCTTTGGTTCGCTTTTACCAAGCCCTGATGTACATGGATACCATACAGCAGAATTACTTTATAAATGGATTACAAAAGGAGAAGCTCCTAACCCAACTTATTTAGAAGTAGCAAATACCGTTTTACTTACTCGTAAAAACTACAAAGAAGAATTAGCTAAAAAAGGCTTATAGTTTTAATAATTAATCTCTATTCTCAAAAAATGAGAATAGAGTATTAGGAGGAAGTATGAATGACAAAATCAATCTATTGACTTTTCATAAAATAAGCAAAATATTTCCTGGAGTAAAAGCTTTATCTAATATTACGTTTGATGTAAAAGCAGGAAGCATACATGCACTCATGGGAGAAAATGGAGCCGGGAAATCAACTTTACTAAAAATATTAAGTGGTTTATATCAACCTGATGAAGGTGAATTAAGACTAAATAATATTCCAATCATAAATAATAATACTGCTAGAGCTTTAAAAAATAGAATTGCAATTATCTATCAAGAGTTAAATCTTATTCCCGAACTTACCGTAGCTGAAAATATTTATTTAGGACAATTTCCTATAAGAAATGGTTGTGTTGATAAAAAAACTTTAAACTATAATGCAAAACAAATCTTACAACGCTTAGGCGAAACTATTCCACCAGATACTCCACTAAAAGAATTATCTATTGGGCAAAGACAAATGGTGGAAATAGCAAAAGCATTAAGCAGAAAAGCACAAATTATTGCTTTTGATGAGCCGACCAGTAGTTTATCAAATAGAGAAATACAAAACTTATTCAAAGTAATTAGAGAACTTCGTGATAATGGCTGTATTATTTTGTATGTTTCTCACAGAATGGAAGAAATTTTCTCATTATGTGATGCCATTACCATTTTTAAAGATGGAACCCATGTCAAAACAGAATATGATATACATCAACTAACTAATGAAAAATTAGTCAGTCTTATGGTTGGTAGGAATATTAACGATATTTACCATTATTCTCCTCGCCAATATCAAGGTACTGGATTGGCTGTTAAGCAGATTAAAGGAGAAAAACTCTCTTCAGAAATTTCTTTTTCTGTCCAAAAAGGGGAGATTCTAGGATTGTTTGGTCTAGTTGGAGCTGGGCGTACTGAACTATGTCGACTAATTTTTGGAGTAGATCCAAAACAAAAAGGAGAAATCTTTTTTGAAAATAAAAAGTTAAATATCAATAGTCCTCAACATGCTATCAATTACGGGATTACATATTGCCCAGAAGATCGTAAAGCTTGTGGAATTGTGCCAATTCTTTCTGTCAAGGAAAATATTAACGTCAGTGCAAGACCTAATCATCTAAGTTTAAATATTTTCATTCAAGAAGAGTGGGAAGATAGCAATGCAAAAAAACAGATTGCAGCATTACGCATCAAAACACCTTCAGAATATCAACTTATCGGTAATTTATCTGGCGGTAACCAACAAAAAGTAATTTTAGGGCGCTGGCTATCTCTCAACACAAAAGTGATTATTTTAGACGAGCCAACAAGAGGGATTGATATTGGTGCTAAATCAGAAATCTACCAATTCATCTATGAACTTGCTAATAAAGGCGTCTGTGTCATCATTATTTCTAGTGATTTGCCTGAAATATTAGGATTATCCGATCGATTATTAATTATGAAAGGAGGAGCAATAACTGGTGAATTATCTAGAGAACAATTCAGTGAAGAAGCTGCACTCAGATATGCAATGCTAAATCAAAACTAAGTATTTTTTGAGGAGAAGAATTTATGACTACCAAAACTATTATGCGCTCCAATTCTCGTAGTTTTAACTTATCTCGTTTTTGGGATAGATTTGGAATGCTCTCTATTTTTGCTATTATTTTTATTATTTGTGTATTATTTATCCCTAATTTTTCCTCTTTCGTTAATATGAAAGGTTTAGGATTAGCAATATCTATGAGCGGTTTAGTTGGTTGTGGAATGATGCTTTGTCTAGCAGCTGGTGCATTTGACTTATCTGTTGCTTCTGTTATTGCTTGTTCCGGCGTTGTTTGTGCCGTTATCATCAATGCAACTGGAAATGTCCTAATTGGTTGCATAGCAGGTATCGGCATGGGAATTATCTTTGGTTTAATCAATGGTTTTATTGTTGCAAAACTTAATATTAATGCCTTTATTACTACACTTGCCACTATGCAAATTGCACGCGGTTTTGGATATATTATCTCCGATGGTATTGCTGTCGGAATTAAAGAAGAAAGTTTCTTTGCACTCGGTAACACTAATATTTTAGGTATTCCTGTTCCTATTTGGCTAACTGTTATTGCATTTATTATTTTCTCTATTATATTAAATAAAACTTTATTTGGTCGAAATGTTCTTGCCATTGGTGGTAATGAAGAAGCTGCTAGATTAGCAGGAATTAATGTCACTAAATATAAAATTATTATCTTTACTATCTCTGGTTTGATGGCTGCGATAGCCGGAGTAGTACTCGCTGCACGTATGACGAGTGGACAACCTATGACATCCATTGGTTTTGAGTTAACCGCTATTTCTGCTTGTGTCCTAGGTGGAGTTTCATTAAATGGCGGAATTGCAAAAGTTTCATATTTAGTCGCTGGTGTTCTTATTTTAGGCACTGTAGAAAATGCGATGAACCTACTTAATGTCTCTCCATTTTCACAATATGTTATCCGCGGTTTAATCTTAATTATTGCTGTCATTTTTGATAAATATAAAAACATCTTCATCAAAAGCTGACCTTCATATAAGTTCTTAATATAAGAAAGGTTTACGATTAAAGTAGACCTTTCTTTATTTTATCAAACTTTGCCAAAAGGCATTCACCACTGGATTTTGTAAATTTTTTCGATTAACACAAATACCTAAAGATAAACGAGCAATTTCCGGTTCAATATTAAGATAGGTAATCTGAGTATTCATCGGATTATGAGCAATAACTACATCAGGCAGCAAAGCTAAACCAAATCCCATTGCCACCATCGGCACAATTCCCTCGTGTCCGGCAACGGTGGCATAAATTTTCGGATGTTTTATTCCCTTTTGCTGAAACCATTGCTCAATTTTCTTTCTAGCAGGCCCTTCAGCCGGCACAATAAATGGAATCTCCTGCCACGGAATAGGTGTTTGTTGTAATAATTGATTGGCAACACAAGCTACCTTGGGCGCAATTAACGAAAATGGTAATGAATCTATTTGATGAAAAATGACATTCTCCGGCAACTGTTCCGGCTCTCCAGCTATCGCTAAATCTGCCTGTCGACTCTGTACCTGTTGTACGGCTAATGCCGGATCTCCAGTTGTAAGTTGAATTTCTACTTTCGGATATTGTTGACGAAATTGCGTCAAAATTTCCGGTAAATGGCTGTAACTTGCTGTAACGGAACAAAACAAACGAATTTCTCCTGAGAGATCGTGATTATCCGGTTGAATATTTTGTAGAAAAAGCCGCCAATCCTGCTGTGTTTTTTCCGCAAATTGGCGGAAACGTTCCCCAATCGGCGTTAATTCCACTGAACGATTATCTCGCCAAAACAATGGTTTACCGATTTCCTGTTCTAAACGTTGAATTTGTCGGGAAAGTGTCGAAGGACTGAGGTAATTCACTGCGGCAGTTCTGGCAAAATTTTTACTTTCACAAAGATGTAAGAATAATTTGATTTGTTGCAAATCCATATTTCGTTCCAAATTTAAATTAAAAGTTACAATAATTTCAATATTTGCAATCATTAATTTTAATAATATCAATTTACGCAACAAAAAAAAGACTTATACTGAATTTATTCATTACTAGAAATCACTTATTCAGGAGCAATTATGGCAAACTACTTCAATACTTTGAATTTACGTCAAAAATTAGATCAATTAGGCCGCTGCCGTTTTATGGATCGTAGCGAATTCGCCGATGAAGCCAACTTTCTTAAAGGTAAAAAAATCGTTATCGTAGGTTGTGGGGCACAAGGCTTAAACCAAGGTTTAAATATGCGCGATTCCGGTTTGGATATTAGCTATGCGTTACGTAAAGAGGCGATTGCCGAAAAACGCGCTTCATTCCAGCGTGCGTCAGAAAATGGTTTTGTTGTCGGTAGTTATGAAGAATTAATTCCACAAGCGGATTTGGTAATTAACTTAACTCCGGATAAACAACACAGCAATGTTGTTCAAGCAGTAATGCCACTAATGAAACAAGGATCTGCTTTGGGTTATTCACACGGTTTAAATATTGTTGAGGTCGGTGAACAAATTCGTCCAGATATTACTGTGGTGATGGTTGCACCTAAATGTCCAGGTACTGAAGTGCGTGAAGAGTATAAGCGCGGTTTCGGTGTTCCGACTTTGATCGCTGTTCACCCTGAAAATGATCCTAAAGGCGAAGGTATGGCAATTGCTAAAGCTTGGGCAGCGGCAACCGGTGGTCATCGTGCCGGCGTATTGGAATCTTCATTTGTTGCTGAAGTAAAATCCGACTTAATGGGCGAACAAACCATCCTTTGCGGTATGTTACAAGCCGGCTCATTAATTTGTTATGACAAATTGGTAGCTGATGGCAAAGATCCTGCTTATGCAGCACAATTAGTTCAATTCGGTTGGGAAACCATCACTGAAGCATTAAAACTTGGCGGTATCACTTTAATGATGGATCGTCTATCCAACAGTGCAAAATTGCGTGCATTTGAACTTTCAGAACAGATTAAAGCGATGCTCACTCCATTATTCCAAAAACATATGGATGATATTATCAGTGGTGAATTCTCCCGTGTGATGAAGGAAGATTGGGCAAACGGCGATAAAAAATTATTGACCTGGCGTGAAGAAACCGGTAAATCCGCCTTTGAAAATGCGCCTAAATATGAAGGCAAAATCAAAGAGCAAGAATACTTCGATAATGGTGTGTTAATGATTGCAATGGCAAAAGCCGGCGTGGAATTGGCATTCGATACTATGGTTTCAAGTGGTATCATTGAGGAATCCGCTTACTATGAATCTCTTCACGAATTGCCGTTAATCGCTAACACTATCGCGCGTAAACGTTTATACGAAATGAACGTGGTCATTTCAGACACCGCAGAATATGGTAACTATTTATTCGCAAATGCGGCAACACCAATTATGCGTGAAAAATTAGTTCCTCAATTACAAAAAGGTGATTTGGGCGAACCAACCCCAACTGTTGAAATTGATAATATTACTTTGCGTGATGTGAACGAAGCAATCCGCAATCATCCGATTGAAAAAGTAGGACAAAAATTACGTGGTTATATGAAAGATATGAAACGTATTATTGTTGCTTAATCAATTTTTTGTATAAAAAGACACCGCCGTGAGCAATCATCGCGGTGCTTTTTTATGCGTCATTTTACAGCCGCAACTTGCTATGATGTTGCATTATCTTCAAGTTGTTCCAACATTTGTGCAAACCAATCAGTAAAACGTTGCTTAATGGCTGCATAATCCAAATTTTTAGTCTGAACCAATAACCGATGCCAATATGGTTGAGATTTATCAAACTCATTGCCGCTCTGCTGTTTCATTAATTGGCGATATAACTGTTCTTCTCCACTGTTTTCCTCTGTAAACAACTTTTGATATTGCTGGAAATTAGTTGTCGGCAAAATACAGATTCGCTGTTGTGCCTGCAAGAAATCCTGTAAATAAATCGCAACTTGTGCGATTGCCTTGTTTTGATCTATGGCAGAAAAAGTTACGGTCTCTATATTGCCTTTATTTATGCCGATAAATCGACTGCCTGTTGCCTGCCCCATCGCTGATAAAATAAGGTGATTTAGCCAAAATTTGAGAACATCCTGATCACGAATTTTACCAATACGCCAATCGACATATTGCTGCTGGTAATTATTGTCAATCTGACCTTGCAATCTAACCTCTTGCTCATCAAGCTCAAACGTTAAATCTACCATTACAGAATCTGCTGGTTGTTGGCGATACTGTTCCGTTTCCTGCCACAATAGACGACAGCTTTCTTCTAATTCCGCTTGTTGCAAAAAAGCAAATTCTGCTCGTGGTAATATTCCCTCTCGTTTTGCTTTTTCAAATTCTAATGTTCCATTTTGTGGTTCGTTTTGGAATAGACGTTGTTTCAATTGATATTGCATAAGTGGTGTCAATTCAAATACTTCACTTTCAACTCGCTCTTGTTCATTTTCATTTAGATAAACCCCCAAGCGTTGTTCAAAAAAATATTTAATTGGCGCAATAACAAATTGTTGCAATTCATCGATCTCAATTTTGATTTGATGACTACTGTTCTCTTTTTGTAATAGCATCTGATCAAACTCTATCATTTGATGCTGTCTTTGCTGCTGTGATCGTGCTATTGGTAGCCATTCTTGCGCATAGGAAAAGTGAGGTGCTAAAAAATTATGCTCACTGAATACCGTCATTGGATAGCTAAATCGTAAGCTAGCCAGATCATCCGGATGTGATAAATGATCCGCCATATAATCCCATAACTGATTAACTAACACAGAGGGTTCATATTCTGTATTATCCACAATTGAGTAACCAACATAACTGATATAGAGTTTTTGCCGTGCTGACAATAGCGCCTCCAAAAAGAGATAACAATCATCTTCTCGCCGTGAACGATCCCCTTTTTGTGTTTGATACTGCATAAGATCAAAGCTGTTGCTTGGCAATTGTCGTGGAAAATCAACATCATTCATTCCTAACAAGCAAATCACCTTAAACGGAATAGCTCGCATTGGTAATAAAGTACAAAAATTCAGTTTGCCTAAAAGGAAATGCAGACTGTTATCCTGTTCATTGAGTTTTTGTTGTAATAATTCACCAATAATTTCCGCTTCAATAGTCTGTGGATAATCTGTTTCATTAATAATATCAATCACTTGATGAACAGTTTGCTTCAACAATGCAATAACCATTGGCTGTTCAGTAGTGTCAAATAAAGTATCTATTAATTGAATAATCTCCGTTCGCCACTCCTCTGCCATTAAATTATTGCTTACTTTTTGTTGCCACTGTTGTAAAGCTTGAAAGAAATGAGCCAACTTCCCAGCTAATTTTCCTTGTAATCCCTCACTATAATCAAAGCCGATAGCATCTTGCCAAATACCGGATTCACTCTTAAACGCATAACCCAATAACATTCTCTCAATACCATTTTGCCAAGCATTATAATTCGGTACCGGCTCCTGATCATACTTGTCCAAACCAAAACGAATACCGGATTGCACTACCCAATCTCGAATAGTCTGCAATTCATTCAAATCTATCTCAAAACGTTGACGAATTGCCGGCACATCTAATATCGAGAGCACAATATCGCTGGAAAAACGCGATTCTTTTAGTGTAAACAGTTGTAAGAAAGTTGCTATCAACACATCACTTTCCGTCACCTTTCTATCCGAAATAGAAAACGGGATATAACGTTTATCCTCTTCTTGATATTGCGAAAAAACCGCCTGAATATAAGGCGTATAGCGATCAATGTCCGCCACCATCACCACAATATCTTTTGGTGTCAATGTCGGATCTTGCTCAAACATTGCCAGCAGATTATCACGTAGCACTTCCACTTCACGCATTGGGCTATGGCACACGTGCAGTGTTATTGAATTATCGCCCTCTTGATACTGCAATTTGGTAGATTCTGTTGACGTTAAATCTAGAATTTGTCGTTGTAGCTGTTGCAACAGTTGTCCACCTTCAGGTGCGTTATACACCTCAATATCATTTGGTTCCAGCTGAGTTAATTGATAAAGAAAATCCCGTCCTAATTTACCCCACGATGCTAATAATGGATTTCCTACGGCTAAAGTTTCGTCATAAGGTGTTTGAATTTCTTTGCTATCTAATTGAATTTTTTGCCTTAATTTTTCTAGATAACGGTGATCAATCAAATCCCCCCAATAATAACGACTTGGGCTATTAAAAAAGAGATGAATATCAATATGTTGACTCAATGCAGACAAAATGGACAAAAACATTGGCGGCATTGCTGAAATACCAAACACAATAATACGTGTTGGCAAATTTTTCGGACAATATCCTTGCTGTAATTGCTCCAAAAAAGTTTGATATAGATTGGCTCGATGCCATATCTGCTGTTCAGGATAATGCTGTTGAATATCCGCCACCAATGCCTGCCATAACAGCACCTGCCAACCAATATCATTCATAATATTATCCGCAATAGGCTTAAAGCGAGGCGATAATTGTTGAACAAAACTTGTCGTCATCTGTTTCCAATCTGCTGTTTGCCATTGATTAATCCACTCCGGGCGATAAACCAAATATTGGTCAAAAAGATCAGCAATTTTTTCCGCTAAATGAAACAATTTATTTTGCTCAGGTGTACCACCTAAATAATCATTCAAACGCGAAAACGCCGGTAAATGCAATAATGACGGAATAATACGCATCAAACGCCAAACCATAGCCGATTTATTAAATGGGTTTTGCTCATTGATCTCTGCAATATTCTGTTTATACAATTTCCAAATAAATGATGACGGCATTGGAAAAGCAAAATTAGCTGCGATAGAAAAATGTTCTGCTAACTGAAGTTGTAACCATTGCGCCATTCCGGGGCTTTGCACCAAAATCACATTTTCGGAAAATGGATCCTGTAATGGTTGCACTTCCAATAATCGAACTAACAGATGTTTTTGATTTTCAAGCTGATTGGCGTAATAGACGGTAAACATTTTCTATTTTCTTATCCCACAATTTTTTAATCTGCATTGTAGCTGAAATTCAATGATTCTAAAAAAGAAAAGGGGAAAATCATCACAATCTTCCCCCTGACATTATTTAAAAACGGATCAAGCATTCTGCCGTTTTAACCATCTTTGCAACAATAAAATCAATGCGATATAAACTAATTGCGCAATGATAGTTTGTAATGTGGCATAAAATCCTAGCCATTCAATATTCGGCAAAATATCAATAATCGTTGTCGGTAACACCGCTGTAAGTTGTAATGCGTGCACACTGACACCAAGAATCTTGAAACCTAAAATATACAATACCCAAGTTAAAATCTTGAACATTGTCGGCACCGGCAATTTGACTGAACTTTTCAAAATCACCACCGCCAATATCGCCAATAAAATCACCGCTATACCAACACCAAGGGCAAAAGATTCTGTACTGATATTCGGCAAAATACCGACATAGAACAAAATGGTTTCCGCACCTTCTCTGAATACTGACAGAAAACTCAATGCAAATAACGAGACAAAACTGCCTGTCGTCAATGCTTTGTTCATATGTTTTTTAATATATGCCTGCCACGCATTTAATGATGATTTGCTATGTAGCCACGCACCGATCGTTAAAATCATCAAAACGGCAACAATACCGACCGCGCCTTCAATAATTTCTCGATTTGTTCCCGAGCTGGAACTCGGAAATAGTCGTTGTAAGGCAAAAGCAGCCACTAAACTGAGCACTAAACCGGCTATCACACCACCGCCAACCCATTTATAACCTTGCGGACGATTGGCAACACGCAATGCACTTACTAATGCCATTACCACCAACAACGCTTCCAAACCTTCACGTAATAAAATCAGCATTGCATCCAGTGCGCTGTAACCGGCAGCAGGATTA
>NZ_JPXX01000044.1 GCF_000771875.1 Gallibacterium genomosp. 1
GAGATAATGCCAAATGACAGCCAAATCCTCAGAATTAAGCAGTTCTGTGGCTGTTCTCGTTTTGTGTTTAATCGGGCGTTGGCTTGGCAAAATGAGCAGTACGAGAAAGATAACAACTTCAAGTTCAGTTACACCAAAGTGGCTAACTTGCTTCCGCAATGGAAAAAAGAGCTACTTTGGCTTAAAGACTGCCATTCTCAAGTGCTTCAGCAGTCGTTAAAAGACTTAGAAAGTGCGTTTAAAAATTTCTTTCAGAAACGTGCCGACTTTCCAAAATTCAAGAAAAAAGGCGTGAAAGAGAGCTTTCGTTTTCCGCAAGGTTGCAAATTAGAACAGGAAAATGACCGTTTGTACCTGCCAAAAATTGGCTGGGTTCGCTACCGCAACAGCCGAGATATCGTTGGTGAAATCAAAAATGTTACCGTCAGCCAAAAGTGCGGTCACTATTTTGTCAGTATTCAAACTGAATTTGAGTACGAAATCCCGACACATAAAGGCGGTGAAATCGGTATTGATATGGGCGTTGCACGTTTTGCCACGCTTTCAAACGGTGAATTTTTTGAGCCATTAAACGCCTTTAAAACCTACAAAGGCAAATTGGCAAAACTCCAACGCCAACTCAAAAATAAGGTTAAATTTAGTCAAAACTGGCAGAAATTAAAGGCGAAAATCGCCAAACTGCATCATAAAATTGCTAATTGTCGCAAAGACTTCTTGCATCAGACTTCAAGCAAAATCAGCAAAAACCACGCCATGATCTATATTGAAGATTTGCAGGTGTCAAATATGTCAAAATCAGCCAAAGGCACGTTGGAAGCACCAGGCAAAAATGTTGCTGCAAAATCAGGGTTGAACCAAGCGATATTAGATCAATCTTGGTTTGAGTTTCGCCGTCAGTTGGACTACAAAACGCAATGGCAAGGCGGATTTTTAGTGGCAGTGCCAGCGCAAAATACCAGCCGAACTTGCCCTTGTTGTGGTCACGTAGCAAAAGAAAATCGCCAAACACAGGCTAATTTTGAGTGTGTAGAATGTGGCTACACAGAAAATGCCGATGTGGTTGGAGCGTTAAATGTATTGGGGCGTGGGCGAGCTATCGTCCACGCGTAATAAAATGTCAGGGCAGGACATGCCCGTAGAGCTTGTGAAGTGAACTTCATTGAGAGGTCAGCAACAAGAACCCACCGAGAGTAGCCCATTGCTTGCCAATTGGCACTAGTAGGAATCCCCGTCCTTTAGGGCGGGGAGGATGTCAACAAATATGGATTGAACCGAACGAATTAAATATTAAACCTCGTTATGATCAACGAGCTTTTCCGGCGCAAGAAGGAGCTACGCTCATCCTTTCACCAACAGCGGAAAACGGTTCATTTAAGGTGTATCAAGATATGAAGTTATGGCGTTATCAGCTTTCCGCCGACAAAACAGAACAAATTACCTTGAACTACAATCGCAACTATTGGTTGCAAGTAGTGAAAGGGGATTTAACTGTAAATGGTAAAACTGTTCATACTAGTGACGGCATTGCCATTAGCCAAGAAACATTGCTTGAAATCATCACCAAAACCGATGTCGAGTTTTTGTTATTTGATTTGGTGTAAAACTAAAAACCTAGGCTCTTGCCTAGGTTTTTTCACTATTTTTCTAACCATCCCCTCTCATTCAACATTTCGTTGATTTGTGGCATAACACCTTCCCATAACAAAAAAGAGTGAGCAGCTTGAGCCACCAACATTCCTAAACCATCACTACAATGCTGAAGCCCTAATTGTCTGCAATGTTGGATAAAAGGCGTTATTGCACTTGGTGTATATTGCATATCATAAACGGCTGCACACTTCATTAACACATTATCCGCAACTGGAGCAACCTGCCCGTGCAATCCACTGGATGTAGCATTAATCACGACATCAAAATGTTGCGGTGGAATATCCTGCAAAGTCGTTGCTTGAATATTGCCATAAACGGAAAATTTTTCAGCCAATGCCATCGCTTTTTCTAGTGTCCGATTTGCCAAAGTAATCTGCTGTTTCGCCTGCAATAACGGATACAACACACCTTTGGTCGCACCACCTGCGCCTAATAGCAAAATGTGCTGATCCGGCTGCAACCACCCTAATCGCTGTAAATCAGTAACCAAACCGGCTCCATCGGTATTGTCTGCAAACAAACTGCCATCTTCCAGCCGTTTTAATGTATTGCAAGCTTGCGCTAAACGGCAACGTTCACTATGTTGATCAGCCAACTTAAATGCACGTTCTTTGAAAGGAGCGGTAATATTGCAACCATTCGCCCCTTGTTGGAAAAAGGTTATTAATTGTTGCTCAAACTGCTCAAGATTGCCTAATTTTGCAACATAATCTAACTTTTTTCCTGTAGTTTTGGCAAATATAGCGTGAATTAATGGTGATTTGCTTTGTGAAATCGGGTTTCCCCAGACAGCGTAGTGATGTTGTGTACTCATAATTATCCTTGTCTAACAATTTGGTTTGTAAAGAGATCTCTAATTTCTGATGGATTTTTTGCATCACCTACTTCCGCTTGTAACACTGGAAAGTTTTCACCGAACTGCTCTTGCACTTGCAAATAAGTTCTACACGGCTCTTGACCACTAAGGTTTGCACTGGTTGAAGTAATCGGCATTTCTGCAAGTTGACACAAATTTTCAACCGATGGATGGCGACAAAGTCGAATCGCAATCGTCTCAAAACGCCCAGTGAGAAGAGGAGAAACCTGTTTTTGTACTGGCACAATCCAAGTGGTCGGTCTGGTATAGGTTTGTTGTAATCGTTTTAAATCTCTCAAAGAAAGTCTATCAAAATCAATAATTTGCTTAAAAAAATCTAAATATGGTGCAATTAAAATTAGCCCTTTTTCTTTTGGACGTTGTTTTAATTTAAGCAGTTTTTCAACCGCCTGTTCATTAAAAGGATCACAACCTAAACCAAACACAGCTTCGGTCGGATAAGCAATCACTTCTCCCTGTTTCAATTGGGAGACAATAAAGTCTAAATTATTCATTCCTTTCATAAAAAATATGCTTACAACTTTTATTCAAACATTGATAGCTGATCTGCTTGTCACTCTGTTTTTTCACAAACACTAATGGAAAAGCACATTTGGGACAACTTTTTTCCAGCGGCTGTTGTGCTACATTAAAACGACAATGCGGATATTGATTACAGGCAAAAAATATTTTTCCCCTAGCACCACGCTTCGCGACCAATTTTCCTCTGCGACAAGATGGACAAGTTACCGCCTGATAATCCGTTTTTTGTGGCTCATCATTGACAATGAAATGACATTCAGGATAGTTGCTACAGCCGATAAACATACCAAACTGCCCTCGCCGCAATACTAATGGATGAGCACATTCAGGGCAATTCTCTGGTAATACCTTCAAAATTTCGCCTAAAGTTTGGTTTTGTAACGGTCTAAGGTAATCACATTCTGGGTAATTGCTGCAACCAAGAAATAGCCCCTTTTTACCTCGTTTAAGTTGTAAAAAATGCCCACATTGAGGGCATTTTTCTGCTGATTCATTCATATGCAAGTGAGAACCCTGTCATTAATCTTCGTCAAAAAATTCACCGTCATTACCATACTCATCTTCATTGGCATTAGGATCTTCAAAATAGGTTCCCCAACCATCATAAACGCCTTGATGTTTTTTTATTAACGGCAACAGCTCATTCTGCTGAGCATCGATTAATTCTGCTTTTAATTCAATTTCACTAATAATATCAAAGCAATAGATTTCTCCACCATCCTCATTTTCCAACTCTTCCGCTTCGGATACCTCATAACCGAGTTTAAATGCATCCAGTGCAATTTTTTCTAGCTTGTCAAAATCGTGGTGAGAAATATGATGCTCAATAATATAAAGCGCATTCGGATCGCTGCCGTCATTTAGCAAATCATCGATAATTTCACGGGTTTCTTGTTGCAGTGCTGTCAATGCAGACATAATGCTTGCCTCTTGTTATGTTGGAAAGACTTTATTCTATGGACTATCGTAACGTTAAACAAGTCAAGTACTTAAAATAACCACATTTTTTCGTTAAGAATAGCTTGATCACGATTTAATAAACGCAATCCTTTGATGGAACGCACCAACAACCAAATCGCTAAGCAAATAAATAGAATATAACCAACCATAACAAAACATAGCACTGTACAAATAATGGCATACAGTAAGCCAATCCAAAATGTGCGAATTTGATAGTTAAAATGGCTTTCCAAATAAGTGCCACGTACATCGTCACGAAAAACATAGGCAATCACAACTGCAACAACGCTTAAAAAAGTAATCAAAAACGAAGCGATATAAAGCCAATAACTAATCATCGCCCATTTTTTTGTATCATTCATTTTATAAATTGTCGGTTCCATCATTATTCGAACTCCTATTATTGCTCATAATTGATAAATAATATAAAACGAAAAAATCTAAAGATCACATAATTTTTCTTGATTAATCAAGAATTTCAAACCTATTTCAAACAACTTTTAAATCACTTTAACATTTAGCTAACAGCGAAATTGAGCTAGATCAGGTTATCTGCCGATACCCCAAAAAAGGTAACTTCAAATAGTTATAATTTTATTAGTTAAAATAATTTTTAATTTTTGGGAGAAATCTTATGAGTAAAACATCCGAAGTGGTGGTAAGTCCTGCTCAGGCAGAAGTGGATCAACTCGTCGCCAATGGCTTAGCCGCCTTGGAAGAGTTCCGTCAGCTTAATCAGCAACAAGTTGATTATATCGTTGCGAAGGCTTCTGTCGCCGCATTGGATCAACACGGTGTGTTGGCAATGCACGCCTATGAGGAAACTGGTAGAGGCGTATTTGAAGATAAAGCAACAAAAAATCTTTTTGCCTGTGAATATGTTGTAAACAATATGCGTCATTTGAAAACCGTTGGTGTCATTAGTGAAGATGATGTTACTGGTATTACAGAAATTGCCGATCCAGTTGGAGTAATTTGTGGTATTACACCAACCACCAATCCAACCTCTACCGCAATTTTTAAAGCCTTAATTTCCTTAAAAACTCGTAACCCAATTGTGTTTGCATTTCATCCATCTGCTCAACAAAGTTCCGCTCACGCCGCACGCGTTGTTTATGAAGCGGCTGTTGCTGCCGGTGCACCGAAAAACTGTATTCAATGGATTGAAACACCATCTATGGAAGGTACACAAGCATTAATGAAACATCCCGGTATTGCCACTATTCTAGCCACCGGTGGTAATGCAATGGTGGAAGCCGCTTATTCCTGTGGTAAGCCGGCTTTAGGTGTTGGAGCCGGAAACGTTCCTGCTTATGTGGAAAAAAGTGCAAATTTAAAACAAGCGGTACACGATATCGTGATGTCAAAATCGTTTGATAACGGAATGATCTGTGCCAGTGAACAGGCAGCGATTGTTGACAAAGAAATTTATGATGATTTTATTAAAGAGATGCAATCTTACGGCGTTTATCTCGTTAATAAAAAAGAGAAAGCATTACTTGAAGAATTTATCTTCGGCGCAAAAGCAAACAGTAGTAGCTGCTCTATGGCAAAACTCAATGCCGCTGTAGTTGGTAAACCGGCAGCGTGGATTGCGGAACAGGCAGGCTTCAGCGTACCGGCAAATACCAATATCCTGTTGGCAGAATGTAAAGAAGTGGGCGTGAAAGAGCCTTTAACCCGAGAAAAACTCTCTCCGGTATTAGCGCTATTAAAAGCAGAAAGCACTGAAGACGGTTTAATCAAAGCCGAACAAATGGTTGAATTCCACGGTTTAGGACACTCCGCCGCCATTCACACTTCCGATGCGGAATTGGCAAAAGTATTCGGTGAACGTGTCAAAGCCATTCGTGTAATTTGGAATTCCCCTTCAACTTTTGGCGGTATCGGTGATGTCTATAACTCGTTCCTACCTTCATTGACCTTAGGCTGTGGTTCTTACGGTAAAAATTCTGTGGGCAACAATGTCAGCGCAGTGAATTTATTAAATATCAAACGGGTAGGAAGACGGAGAAATAATATGCAGTGGTTCAAAGTGCCTTCAAAAATCTATTTTGAACGTGATTCAATCCAATATTTACAATCAATGAAAGGCGTTGAACGTGTCGTGATCGTTACCGATCGTGTAATGGTTGATCTTGGTTTTGTAGAGAAAATCGCTAAACAACTCACAATGCGAGGGGATCACGTTACTTATCAACTTTTCGCCGATGTTGAACCGGATCCTAGTATCGCAACAGTACGCCGAGGTGTTGAATTATTACGTAACTTCCAACCGGATACTATTATTGCCCTAGGCGGTGGTTCAGCTATGGATGCAGCTAAAGTAATGTGGTTATTCTACGAACAGCCTGAAGTTGATTTCCGCGATTTGGTACAGAAATTTATGGATATTCGCAAACGTGCCTTTAAATTCCCACAATTGGGACGTAAAGCTAAATTTATCGGCATTCCAACCACATCAGGTACTGGTTCTGAAGTAACACCTTTTGCTGTCATTAGCGAAGGCGATAAAAAATATCCAATTGCTGACTACTCATTAACTCCGACTATTGCTATTGTCGATCCGGCATTAACAATGACTGTACCTGCACACGTTGCCGCAGATTCAGGTTATGATGTGTTAGTTCACGCAACAGAAGCTTATGTATCTACTTTAGCTAACGATTTCACTGACGGTCTAGCATTGCAAGCGATTAAACTAGTCTTTGAATTTTTAGAACGCTCTGTGAAAAACGGTGCAAGCGATCCAGAAGCACGCGAAAGAATGCATAATGCATCAACTATTGCCGGAATGGCATTTGCCAATGCGTTCTTAGGAATGACCCACTCTTTGGCGCACAAAGTCGGCGGCCGTTTCCATACGCCACACGGCAGAACTAACGCGATTTTGATGCCTTATGTGATTCGTTATAACGGTACTCGTCCGACTAAAACCGCAACTTGGCCAAAATATAATTACTACAAAGCGGATGTAAAATACCAAGAAATCGCCAGAATGTTAGGCTTACCTTGTTCAACACCTGAAGAAGCGGTGGAAGCCTATGCCAACGCGTGTAAAGAGTTAGGACAAAAAGTCGGCATTAAGATGTCATTCAAAGAGCAGGGCATCAATGAACAAGAATTTATGGAGGCTCGCCGTGATTTAGCATTATTGGCGTTTGAAGATCAATGTTCACCGGCAAATCCTCGCTTACCGATGGTTGAAGATATGATTGAGATTTTAACCAAATCTTATTATGGTGAATAACACCAATTAATAAAAATCCCCGTAACCAACGGGGATTTTCCAATGATTTAAAATCCTTACAACAGTGAGGATTTTTTATTTAACTAAGAAAATAACGATAAGCTTTGCTATCGGTTACATCTTGACATACATAACCCAACTGGCTCAAATGGCGTTCAAAATCGGCTAAATCATCATTCTCAAATTGGAAACCAGCAAGAATATTGCCATAATCAGCACCGTGTGCACGATAATGAAACAATGAAATATTCCAATGTGTTCCTAATGTTTCCAAAAATTTCAACAACGCTCCTTTTTGCTCTGGAAACTCAAAACTGTACAAACGTTCAAATTTATCGCTGTTCGGACGACCACCAATCATATAACGAATATGTGTTTTCGCAACATCATCATTGGTCATATCTTCTACATAATAACCAGCTTGACTTAAATCATTGATAATTTCCGCTTTTTCTGCTTCATTAGCAGTACGAACTCCAACAAAAATACACGCTTTTCTATCATCAGCATAACGATAATTAAATTCGGTTACCGCTCTATCACCCAATAAATGACAGAATGTTAGGAAACTTCCTTTCTGTTCTGGAATAGTTACTGCCAATAAAGCTTCCCGATTTTCACCAATTTCACAACGTTCAGAGACATAACGCAATGTATGGAAATTTAAATTCGCACCTGACAGAATCGCTGCCAATTTTTCGCCCTTAAGCTGCTGCTGACGTGCATACTTTTTCAATCCAGCTAAAGAGAGTGCTCCAGATGGCTCAGCAACCGCACGCACATCTTCAAATAGATCTTTCATTGCCGCACAGATTTCATCACCATCCACCAGTACAATATCATCAAGATATTGCTGACATAAACGGAATGTTTCATCACCAATACGTTTAACCGCAACACCATCAGCAAATAACCCAACCCGATCAAGATCAACCGGATGTTTTGCTTTTAATGCCGCATATAAACAGGCGGAATCTTTCGACTCAACGCCAATTACTTTAATTTCCGGCATCATCTGCTTGATTAATACGGCAACACCTGCCGCCAAGCCACCGCCGCCAACCTGCACAAAAATACGATCAATATCCGAATTCTGTTGCAATAACTCCATTGCCAATGTTCCTTGACCTGCAATCACTAATGGATGATCAAACGGTGGAATGAATGTCATTTTTTTACTTTCAGACAGTTCTATCGCTTTTGCCTTTGCTTCATCAAAATTAGCACCGTAAAGCAACACTTCTCCGCCAAAAGCTCGCACCGAATCAACTTTAATGCTTGGCGTATTTTGTGGCATAACAATTAATGCTTTTAAGCCTAGTAATTTTGCCGATAAAGCGACTCCTTGTGCGTGATTACCCGCAGAAGCCGCAATCACTCCGGCTACTTTCTGTTCCGGTGTCAAGGCTGAAATCATTGCATAAGCGCCACGCAATTTGAAACTATGCACCGGTTGACGATCTTCTCGCTTGATAAAAATTTGGTTATCTAAACGATTAGAAAGTTTTTCCATCTTTTGTAGCGGCGTAACTTGCGCCGCTTCATACACTTTTGAACCCAATTTCACTATTGCTTTTAAATATTGCGAACCGCTAGGTTGGGCGGTTGTCAATAAAGTTTGCATATCCATTTTGTTACCACTTACAGTTTACTACGATCTCTAACTGCCCCTTTATCTGCACTGGTTGCCAATGAAGCATAAGCTCTCAATGCCAAGGAAACTTGGCGTTGGCGACTTTTCGGTTTCCAACCCTGTTCTTCTCTTACTACACGACGTTTTGCCAGCTCCTGTGCATCCACCAATAATTCAATTTTACGTTGTGGAATATCAATAGCGATCAGATCACCATCTTCCACTAACCCGATAGTGCCACCATTTGCGGCTTCTGGAGAAACGTGTCCAATAGATAAACCCGAAGTACCTCCGGAAAAACGTCCATCAGTTAATAACGCGCAAGCTTTGCCTAAGCCCATTGATTTTAGATAACTGGTCGGATACAGCATTTCCTGCATACCCGGACCGCCTTTTGGACCTTCATAACGAATTACGACTACATCGCCAGCAATCACTTTACCCCCAAGAATACCTTCCACTGCATCTTCCTGACTTTCATACACTTTTGCTGGACCAGTAAAGGTTAAAATACTTTCATCAACGCCAGCAGTTTTAACGATACAACCGTTTTCCGCCAAATTACCGCTTAACATTGCTAACCCACCGTCCTGACTATAAGCGTGTGCTTTATCACGAATACAGCCTTGTGTGCGATCATCATCAACACTATCCCAACGACAATCCTGTGAAAAAGCCTGTGTAGTACGAATTCCAGCAGGCCCAGCACGATAAAATAATTTCACTTCATCACTGACATCACGTTTAATATCATATTGATTTAATTGTTGCTCTAAGGTTAACCCCAACACCGTATGAGTTTGATTATGTAATAAGTTGACTCGATCTAACTCACCTAAAATCCCCATTACTCCACCAGCACGATGTACATCTTCAATATGATATTTATTGGTATTCGGTGCCACTTTACATAAGCAAGGCACGAGGCGAGAAAGACGATCAATATCCGTCATAGTAAAATCAACTTCTGCTTCCTGTGCAGCAGCAAGCAAATGTAAAACAGTATTGGTTGAGCCACCCATTGCGATATCCAAACTCATTGCATTGTTAAAAGCATCTTTAGTAGCGATAGAACGAGGCAATACACTGTCATCGTCCTGTTCATAATAACGGCGGCAAAGCTCAACAATTTGCGATCCTGCTTTTAAGAAAAGCTTCTTACGATCGGCGTGTGTCGCTAAACAAGAACCATTCCCCGGTAAACTTAACCCAAGTGCTTCTGTTAAACAGTTCATTGAGTTAGCAGTAAACATTCCTGAACAAGAACCGCAAGTCGGACAAGCGGAACGTTCTATCACTTCCACATCCTGATCGGTAACATCCGGATTGGCACTTTGAATCATTGCATCTACCAAGTCTAAACGGATCAATTGATCAGAAAGTTTGGTTTTCCCTGCTTCCATCGGCCCACCAGAAACAAAAATGGTCGGAATATTTAAACGTAATGCTGCCATCAACATTCCCGGAGTGATTTTATCGCAATTTGAAATACAAACCATTGCATCAGCACAGTGTGCATTTACCATATATTCTACCGAATCGGCTATTAATTCACGTGATGGCAACGAATACAACATCCCACTATGTCCCATCGCAATACCATCATCTACAGCGATTGTATTAAACTCTTTGGCAATACCGCCTGCCTCTTCAATCTGCTTTGCAACCATTTGACCAAGATCTTTCAAATGCACGTGTCCCGGTACAAATTGAGTAAATGAGTTAACTACAGCAATTATCGGTTTACCAAAGTCATTATCTTTCACACCGGTTGCGCGCCATAATGCACGTGCTCCCGCCATATTACGACCTTGTGTGCTGGTCGCTGAACGTAGTTTAGGCATAATAATCTCTCCTGTAATTTAATGTTCGTTACCGACAACAGTTACGTCAGTCACGCCATATAATTTTATTAATTGATTAGTCAATAATGACAATTCTCTCTCACTTTGTAATGTCAGTGCTATTTTAATTTGTTGATTTTCAAGGTGACTCTGTAAATCAACGGCAACAAAGCCACGATGTCTAACTACACGTAAAATCCGCTCCAAAGTTTCAGGTCGCCACTGTGCATTAATGCTGATTTGATAATTTTTCATCTTACACCCCGATATCTTCCAACATTTCATCATTTTTTGCGCCCGGCGGCACTAACGGCCACACATTTTCATTTTCGTGAATGCAAACGTGTAATAAATAAGGACCTTCAGCATTTAAAAGTCTATCTAATGCGGCATTGACTTCACTGCCTTTTTCAATACTTTCACCGGGGATATCAAATGCCCTCGCTAACATTAAGAAATCAGGGTTATCCTCTAAAATAGTTTCACTATGACGACCTCGGAAAAAGAGTGTTTGCCACTGACGTACCATTCCTAAACGTTGATTATCCAACAACAGGATCTTAACCGGTAATTTACCTCGTTTGATTGAACCCAACTCTTGGATATTCATCATAAACGAACCATCACCAGTAATTAATATCACCTGATCTTGGGGTCGAGCCTTTTGTGCACCAACTGCTGCTGGCAAACCGAAGCCCATTGTGCCAAAGCCGGCAGACGTTAAATAATTTTTCGGATCAAAATGTTGCATATGTTGAGCCGACCACATTTGATGCTGACCAACATCGGTAGCAATTACACTGTTTTTCTTACGTTTTTTAGATAACGTATGCAATAACCACCAAGGATTGATCAGCGTATCACCGCTATTTTCTGCATAAGTAAAATCATATTGCTGTTTTAAACGAAGTACATCATCACGCCAAGTATCAATTTGTAACGGCATTGCCAACTGTTGTAGCAGTTGTTTCATATCTCCACGAATTGCCACATCAGCACGACGTAATTTATTGATTTCCGCAATATCGGCATCAACGTGAATAACTTTCGCTTGTGGGGCAAAACTATCCAATTTACCGGTTACTCTGTCGTCAAATCTAGCTCCAAGCACTAATAAAAGATCGCTCTCCTGTGCCGCATAATTCGCCGCTTTTGTGCCGTGCATTCCAATCATTCCCATATAATAGGGATTATCTGCTGGCAATGCGCCTAATCCCTTAATAGTAGAAAAACTCGGCATTTGTGTAATCTCTACAAAATGACGTAATTCCGCTACGGCATCAGCCATTCCAACCCCACCACCAACATAAAGTACTGGACGTTTTGCCTGTTGTAATAATGTTTTTGCTTGTTCTAATAAAGAAGATTCAATTGAAGAAGGTTTCGGAATAGGATAAACAAGGGGTTGGCGTTCTATTTTGGCAAACTGTACATCTTTCGGCACATCAATTAATACTGGCCCCGGTCTACCACTTTGTGCGATTTGGAACGCTTCCGCCATAACTTCCGGCAATTCATCGATACTCTGCACAATAAAACTATGCTTCGTACAAGCTAATGATAACCCTAAAACATCCGCTTCTTGGAAAGCATCCGTACCAATAAACGGTGAAGCTACTTGCCCGGTGATAGCAACAACCGGAATAGAGTCCATCATCGCATCACCTAAACCGGTGACTAAATTAGTCGCACCTGGGCCGGAAGTGGCGATACAAACACCCACTTTACCGCTGGCACGAGCATAACCGATCGCAGCCATTGCCGCACCTTGCTCATTTCGACAGAGCAGATGATCCAACCCTGAATCATAAATTGCATCATAAACCGGCATAATTGCACCGCCAGGATAACCAAAAATTGTTGTCACTCCGTGTGCTTTTAAACTTTCTGTGATAAATCTTGCACCATTCATTTTTATTTCCTTAAAACGATAAAAAACCCTCGCCTACTGCTGAGGCGAGGGTTCATCTGACCTAAAATCTTATATTGAAAGTTTTATCAGCCGTACCACTCACCTCGTGATGCTAATCACCACGAGGTTAATAATAATACCAATAAAACGAATAGAATTCATAGTTTCAATATCCAATGTGGGTCTAAGTATGTATGTTGTGTGCTTTTGAGCGTCTTTATTGATACCACATTTTTTATCGGAATCAAATAGTTTTATTAAAAATTTTTAATTTTTATGATGATCAAAAAATCAACCGCAACACCCATTTTTTGTTAACATATAATCTCATTAAAATTTATTCCTACTATTTTTTATTTTTCAGATAAGGGGTTTTATGCGCAGTTTACTTCCTTTTCAATTAGTTGCGTCAGATTTGGATGGTACACTTTTAAACGGTCAGCACGTGGTCGGTGATTTCACAATTGATACTTTAAGAAAATTAGAGCAAAAACAGGTAGATATTGTGGTCGCCACCGGCAGAAAACACGAAGATGTGTTTTCGATTGTTGCGAAAATAGGCATTGAAAATATCCGAATGATCACCTCAAATGGCGCGAGAATTCACGATTTAAGTGGACATTTACTTTATAAAAATGATTTACCTAACGATCTTGCCTTAGAAATAATGAACGTTCCGTTCGATAAAAACAAAATTTTTGTCAACTCCTATCAGGACAGTGGTTGGTTTATCGATCGTGAAGTACCACAAATGGCAAAATATCATAAAGATTCTGGTTTTGGCTATCAGGTTGTCGATTTTCGTCATCACAATGCCCAAGGCACAGAAAAAGTCTTTTTTATTGCACGTTGTCAACAGGATTTGCTCGAATTAGAACAACATCTTCGTCAAACTTACGGTAATTGTACGGAGATTGTTTACGCCTCGCTCAACTGCCTCGAAATTATGAATAAAGGCGTAAGCAAAGGGAATGCGCTGAGAAAAGTACTGCACGATTGCCATTACGACAATAGCGCCTGCATCGCTTTCGGCGACGGAATGAATGACGAAACAATGTTGGATTTTGTCGGCAAAGGCTGCATTATGCAAAATGCCAATCCTGCATTGATCCACGCCTTGCCACAACTAGAGATTATCGGGCATCACGCCCACGAGGCGGTAGCGAGCTATCTGCGCGCTACCTTTGGAATTATTTAATATGTTACAACTGTTTTATATTTCTATCGGCGCTGCACTAGGGGCTTGTTCCCGCTGGGGATTAAGCAATTTGCTTAATCCTATTTTTCATCAATTCGCCTTTGGCACTTTAGTTGCCAACTATTTAGGTTGTTTTTTAATGGGCATTGCCAGCGGCGCATTACTTAGCTTTCCAACGATTAGCAACGAGTGGCGGCTCTTTTTTATTACCGGTTTTCTCGGCAGTTTAACCACCTTTTCTTCCTTTTCCGGTGAAGTGATCGCTATCTTTTTAGGGCAACAGCACTTAACCGCTATCGGTGTTATTTGCTTGCATTTATTGGGTTGTCTGGCGTTTACTCTGCTTGGTATTTTCTTATGGCGACTGCTTTTTGTTGCCTGAACGCCATCGTGAAACGTAAAAAAATAAGGTGCAGCTCAATTTGCACCTTATGTTAATTCTGTTTGCACTGACTACACGCGTGCCAAAATTTTAAAGGTCAGCGCATAACGATTTTTCGCATCTGCTGCTCGTGTTTCGATAAAATCGGTTTTCCACTGTGCCGGATCAATTTCAGGGAAAAAGGTATCACCTTGCAATTCGGCATCAATTTCCGTCAGATAAAGCCGATCCGCTTGTGGCAAAGCCTCAGCAAAAAGATGCCCGCCACCGATAATCATCACTTCTTTCTCGTCTTGCACCAATGCCAATGCTTGGGATAAATCTGACACCACTTCAATGCCATCTGCGTGAAAACCTTGTCGGGATAACACGATATTTTTGCGATTCGGCAATGCTCTGCCGATCGACTGAAAGGTCTTCCGCCCCATAATCACCGGCTTACCCAATGTATTTTTTTTAAACCACGCTAAATCCGCCGGCAAATGCCAAGGCATTTGATTATCTCGCCCGATTACTCGATTTTTGCTCATCGCGACAATTAAACTCAGCATCCTATTTCCTCACGCCGGTTTAACAATATTGCTTGGATAACAGCCCAGCACTTTAACGAAACTACAGTAAGTTTTTAATTCAGTTAATGCTTGTTGCGTGCGTTCCTGATGTAAATTGGCTTCAATTTCCACATAGAACATCTCTTCCCACGGCTTGCCGTAAATCGGACGAGATTCCAATTTCGTCATAATGATTTGATGCTTCTTAAACACCAGCAACGCATCCACCAATGCGCCGGCTTGCTGTGTTGTCGACATTAGCAACAACGTTTTCGCATTCACTTGCGGCGACACTTCCACCGGTTTTTTACTGATGACAATAAAACGGGTAATATTATTAACTTGATTAGCAATGCCGTCCTGCAACACTTGCAAACCATAAAGCTTGCCACCTTCTGCATTGCCCAATGCCGCCACATTCGCCCGATTAATTTTCGCCACCAACTGCATTGCGTGCGAAGAACTTTCACAATATTTAACGTGTACGCCCTGCAATGAATTGATAAATTGACTGCATTGCTGAATCACTTGTGGATGGCTATATAGCGTGTCAATCTGTGCTAAATCGGTCGGTTGTGAAATCAACACACAATGTTGAATCGGATAAGTCAATTCACCGACCAGATGTAAATCGGTATGCTGCAATAAATCATAGACATCATTGATAGAACCGGAAGTGGTATTTTCCAACGGCAAAACCCCATAATCCGCTTTGCCCTCTTCTACCGCCGCAAACACTTGACGGAAAGATTCACAACTTAATTCAATCAACTCCTTTTGATAACGCTCCGCATACTGACGTGCTGCCAAATTGGAGTAGGAACCCAACATTCCTAAAAAAGCGATATGAATTTGATTATTGCGCTGCTGATTCAGTTTATTCTGCAAATATGCCTGTTGCGTCAACACTGAATCTTCAATAATTTTTTGGAAAACCTCTGTGATATATTGCGGATTTAATTGATAATTTTGACTATCTGCATAACGAATTAACGCATCCAACAGTTGCTGTTCGCGCTCAATATCACGCAACGGTTTTTTTGTGATCTCTTTACTTCTGACCACATCATAAGCAACCTGATGACGTTCAGCCAATAATCGCAAAATCTCGCGATCCAGCTGGGTAATTTTTTGACGAATTTCGGTTAAATCTAAACTCATATCATCTATCCTTTCTTGGGCAAGCTGTTACTGATTATAAAGAATCTACGCGCTTTAACAACTCATAGCCTATACAATTCCAACAAAAGATAGCGATAACTTTGTCATAAATTAATCTTCCCTATGCTGTTTCCAATTTAGCATTCGTTCAATAATATTAATCAGTTCTGCACGCTCATAACCGTCTAATCCAATAAATAAGAGTTCTAATTTTCTAGCCTGATCCATTGAGCGATTACTACTGAGGGTAACTAAATCCGCGACTTCACAGTGAAAAATCTCTGACAATTCCAATAGCCTTAATACAGAAGGAACTGATTTTCCACGCTCCATTCTTGATACCGCATCATTGCTGATATCTAATTTTTCGGCTAATTCTGCTTGTGTCATTCCTACTGCTCGCCGATATTTTGCAATTGCTTGTCCAATTGTTCGTAATAATTGTTCACTTTTGCACAACATAGCTAACTCCTTACTATTAAAGGAGAAATAATAGGTCTTGACTTCTTTTCATAAATAGCAGAGCATACTTAGATTAGATGTGAAAAGTCTAATATGAAAAAAGTAAGAAGTTTTTTCATCCCGACACAACCTGTCGCCGAATTTTCTGTTTATTGCCATAGAATAAGAACATCAATAATTCTTCAAGGGAAATAAATAAAATGAAAAGCACACAGCTTGCCCAGCGACTTAGTTTTATTTTAGTCGAACTTAACAAAGGTAAACGTATTGATGTTAATGAACTTGCAGATGAATTTAATGTATCTATAAGGACGATCCAAAGAGATATAAAAGAGCGCCTTAATTTTTTACCTTGGGATGAATTGGGGCCTAGATTCTATCGATTAGATCGCCAAAAATTAGATATTCTGACCGAAGAAGATATTCAACGCTTTGCTCTTTTTGCCAGTATTTCTAATTTATTCCCAGAGATTGATAAAGTGTTTTATCAAGAAAAGCTCACACAATCCGTGCAAGTGAAAGGCGTTCAATATGAAAATATCAGCCATTTAAAAAAACAATTCAACGAGCTTCAATTAGCCATTCAGCAAAATAAACTGATTTCATTTAAATATAAAAAAATAAATAGTGAAAATTCAACATTTTATCAACTCGAACCTTATTTATTAACTAATAAAAATGGCATTTGGTATCTTATTGGTACAGATAAAAATCAAAATGACAAACAAAAAACATTCTGCTTTACTCAAATTTCACAATTAAAGGTTTTATCTGAAACATTTATTCCTAATCAAAAATTTATCGAAAATATTAAAAATAGCGATTCATTATCACATGGAAATGTAATACCGGAAGTGGTGGTTCAAGTTTCTGCTTTTGCCGCACCTTTTTTCTTACGCAGAAATTTATTACCTAACCAAAAGCTGTTACACAAATTAGAAAGTGGTGAATTATTACTTTCAGCACAAAATATCAGCCAATTAGAAATTTTACCTCTGGTTCAATATTGGATTCCGCATTTAACTATTACAAGCTAACGTTTGTTGATTTGCCCGGTATCGCAGAAAATGAGCACTACGATAAAGAATATCAAGATTTATATGAAAAAGAGTTAAAAAGTTTAGACATTGTATTATGGATAATAAAAATTGATAATAGAGCAAACCAAGCAGATCAATTATTTTATAATAAAATGATTAATGATTTTAGATATCCAAAAAATCAGATTGTCTTTGTTTTATCTCAGATAGATAAAACTAATCCATCAAGGGAATTCAATTACAAATTATATATACCTTCTCAGAAGCAGAAAATCAATATCGAAGCTAATATTCAACGTATAGCAGATGATTTTTCCTTAAATGAGAATAGCATATTTCCTGTTGTATGTGATTATATTGAAGATGAAAATATATTCAAAACTTATGGATTAGATGACTTAACTACAAAAATTATTACTAATATGCCAAATAAAGCTAAGAGTGGGTTTTATGCTAGTGTGGATAAAAAAAATAGGACTGAGAGAGCAAAACAAGAAGCCAAAAAGGGTTTTGAAGACAGTACTATCGATACAATTTTTGATACGATAGAAAAAACCGCTGAAGTTTTGGAATATATGCCAGGAATTGGGCAATTTGCAACTGCTACAAAGAAGATTGTTTCAAATATAGCTAGACCTATTGCTAAAGCGCTAGGTAAATTATGGGATTCTATTTTTAACTAAAATTTAAAGGGGGAGTTCCTCCCTATTTATCAGGCAGTACAATAGTATGAAAAAAAGCTCAGAAACACTTATCCTGTTTTTCAAACAAAACCGCGATCACCTCAACTATTCCGATAATTTCAAGCTAAGAATTCACCGCTCTTTGAGTTGGTTGAAAAAGGCGGAGGAAACGGAAGAGTTAGATAGCCAATTTATTTATCTGTGGATTGCCTTTAATGCGGCATATGCAAAAGAAATTAAAAACTTAGAAAATACAGAGAGGTTAAATTTAAATGAGTTTTTATTGCGTATTTGTGGTTTAGATGAAAATAAAGTGATTTATGATCTTGTTTGGAAAAATTTTTCTCAATCTATTCGTTTATTAGCAGATAACAAATTTATCTTTCAGCCTTTTTGGGATTATCATAATGGGAAAATAAGTGAAAACGAATATTTGATAGCTGAGATGAGAGAACGCGAAAAATTATTTTCTGCCTTAGAAAATCAAAATATTGATCGTATTTTAGATGTCTTATTTAGACGGCTTTATACATTGAGAAATCAAATTATACACGGTGGAGCGACTTTTAATAGCTCAGTAAATCGCGAGCAACTAAAAACAGGGTGTAATATTCTTTCTTTATTTTTGCCGGTAATGTTAGAAATTATGATGAAAAATCATAATGAAATGGATTGGGGAAAGCCGTTTTATCCAGTAGTAAAGGGTTAATAAAAATGGGACTGAAATAAATTAAATTTGTTAATCTATTTCAGCCCTCAATTTTATGCTAATGCCATCGCCAATAATGTTATTGGATGTAAGCAAGTTCGACTAGTTGACATATCAATTTGCCATTTACAGGTTTCACAATCGGAAATAATATAATCAAAGTTACCAGCCTCAATTTGGGAAAATAGGGAATTACCTATTGCCTGTGAAGTTTCATAATTCTCAGATTTAAAGCCGTAAGTTCCAGCAATACCACAACATTGAGAATTAAGCATCACCAATTCCAATCCCGGAATTTTTCTTATTAATTCAACAGTGTAAGGCACCCAACCCGCTTTTTCCATATGACAGGCGGTATGATATGCAACTCGTAACGGTAATGGTTTTAGTGGCAAGGTTTTTTCACCACTTTCCAATAATTTATAGATATAGCGTGTTACTAAATTGATATGATCTTTTACTTTGCTATTATCTCGACCAAGAATATGTTCATATTCATCTTTCAAAGTTAATGTACAACTTGATGAAGTGCCAACTACATCTAATTTCTTCTCTTCAATCACTTTTTCAAGTTGTTGAATATTGAAATCCGCTTGACGAGTTGCTTGTTTTGGAAAGCCATTCACCATTAATGGCAAACCACAACATTTTTCTTTTTCCAATAACACCACGCCAATATCCATCGCATTGAAAACTTTGATCAGCTCTTTACCCAGTTCAGGATTATTGTAATTGACATAACAACCGTGATAATACGCCACTTTATCTTTATATAAAGATTGTCGTTGTGCCGCATTTTTTTTGTACCAATTACGGAAACTACCAAAAGAGTATTTTGGTAAACTACGACGATGATCCACTTTTAAGGTCTTATCTAATAAGAAACGTGTTGCTTTCAAACCAGTAATAGTATTAACCACCGGTGCAAATGGCGTATTCAATGTTCCCATTAAATCAGTATTACTTAAAATAGCATCTCTTAATTTTTGAATTTTTGATTTGCCTTTTCCTTTACCATAATGATCACGCGCGCGCACTATAATATCGCCAATTTTTACCCCTGACGGACAGGCAATTTCACAACGTTTACAGTTAGTGCAATATTTTAATGCTTCATCATAAAGCAATGGATTTTTCAAACGTAAACGTTCACCATCCGGACCTGCCTGTTTAGGGCCGGGATAAAACGGATTATTCCGCGAAACCGGGCAGACGGCAGTACAAGCGGTGCATTTAATACAACTTTCAAAACTGGAATCTTGATAAGGTTGTTGATGAGTCTGTTCAGCTTGTGCAATTAATTGTTGTAAATTCATTGTTGACCTCCCGCCAAAATATAATCAGCAACATTAAAAGCAGTGACGATCGAAACACCTGAACCGCAACCATCATTTAAGCCGCTGAAACCACCGATAACCGCACCTACCGCAAATAAATTCGGCACAATTTGCCCCGATTTCTGTACTTGGCAATGCGCATTAATTTTCACGCCATAATATTGATATGGTTGTGGATCAGAGAAGCGGTGTGCAGTCCAGCGCAAACGATCACTATCGGAGATTAAATCTAAGTCAAACACTGGTTCTATAATTTTTTCAAAATGAGCTACTAAACCATTACTGAAGAAACTTCCGCTCGCTAAAATATAATTTTTAGCACTAAGTGCAATTTCTTCATTTAATGCGGTATAAATTTTACTAACACGACCATTTTCAAATTCGCCTCGCAATGCGGTATCGCCATTCATTAACACGCCGCCTAAACGTTGGAATTCACGGCGTAATTTATAATGTTGACGTAAGCCTAACAATGAAGGCGGTAAGGTCGGTAATTCAAACAACGGCAATCCGGTTGCCTGTTTAAGTTGTTCAAACAAACTGTCATCATCAATGCCGAAACACGCCGGCAAGAACACCGCTTCCGCATCGCCGGCAGCATTTTTAATCTCCTGAACCAATTGTTGGAAATTTAATTTATGCTCCAATGCTTGCGAAATATTGACACTTCGGAATTCACGCGCATTAGTGCGTAAATGATCCAATTCCGGAATATGTAAAAAACCGTGCTGAATGTCGCAATCGGCAAATTGAGGCAGTGTCTTTAAATTTGCCGCTAGTAAATGTGGTTGGAAATCGTGATAACCTTCAATACCAAGAATCATTAATGAACGATAAGAAAATGACTGATCTTCCATTGCTAGAGTTGGTACGCTATTCGGTGATAGCCACGCCGGATGCAATGATCCCAACGGAGTAACACGATAATGATTTTTTGTTTGCTCACCTTGTAAATTGAGTTGTAATTGTTCTGCCAACAGCTGGAAATCTCTTGCATAACGTAACACTTTTTCCGCACCGATTAAACTATAAGGATGTTGTGGTGCAGATTGGGTTAGTGCAGTTACTCCAGTAGCCAAAACGTTAACGGCTTTTTCATCACAAAAACTTAATAAATCTAAAGAACCAGAAGAAAAATCAATAGCACTTTGTCCGGTTGTTACGATGGCACAATGCTGTCCTTGTTGTTGTAATTTGATACCACAAAGTAATCCAGCCAAACCACCGCCAATAATAAGAGTATCAAAATTCATTTGTGTCTGTCCCCTCGTCTGTTGATTGCGTATTCACTTGTTTTAGTCCGAGCAAACTATAATAAATCCAACTACTGAACTCAGCCTCACGAATTGCATCACCCCACGCAATTGGCTCAATTCCACGCCAACGCTCTTCTAAGAAAGCAGAAAGTTGAGTAGTAGAACGCTGTGCAGAAATGATATTAAAACGACTCATTAAACCTGCTGCTCGGCAGGCACAAAGTTCTCCCTGACAAGTTCCCATACCGACTCGAGTACGGCGGCGTAAATCAACCAAATTATTTACATCTAACTCTTCTAAAGCATAACGCACTTCACCAGCAGTCACCATCTCACACTCACAAACCAAACTACGATCCAAACGTTGTTCAGCCAATAGACGATCCGCTCTAGCTCCGTGGCGGTAGATAGCAGAAATACGAATTGGATTTGGAATAGAAATAATACGTTGGTGAGTTTCAGTAGCAGTTTCTTGTGATCCCGGCAATGGCTGTTTCGCAGTTTTACACTCAGCTTGATGATTTAATTTCTTGCAAATTAAATCAGTTGCCCACTCTGCCATTAAACGGTAAGTCATCAATTTACCACCGGTAATGGTAATAAATCCTTTTAATCCGTCCCGTGTTTCGTGATCCAACAACACAATACCACGACTAACATTACGCCCTGACGGGTCATCATCACTCGCAACCAATGGACGCACTCCGGCATAAGCACGCAATACACGAGTATGACGTAATGACGGTGCCAATTTTTCACCTTCGGTAAACAGAACATCCACTTCTTGTGGTGTGACAATCATATTATCAATTTGATCATATGGAATACGGTCGGAAGTTGTACCGATAACGCAAATGGTATCCCCTGGCACTAAAATATCAGCATTCGCCGGTTTACGACAACGATTAATCACCAAATTATTAATACGGTGTCCCATAATCAATAATGAACCTTTTGCCGGAAACATTTTGATTTTTAAATCAGCATATTCGGCAATCCCTTGTCCCCAAATACCACCAGCATTAACCACAATCTTGGCATAAACTTTTATATTCATTTTTCGTTTATGGTCAAATGCTTCTACGCCAATAATGCTATCTCCTTCACGAATTAATCTAGTTACTTCGTGATAAGTTAAAATAGTTGCTCCATTTTCTTTGGCATCTAACATATTTGCAGCGGTCAAACGGAATGGATCGACAGTACCGTCCGGCACAACCACTGCACCAATCAGAGCTGGATTAACTGACGGTTCTAAACGTTTTGCCAAATCCGGCTCAATTTGAACTGCGTCAATGCCTGCTTTTTGACAACTCTCAATAAATGTTTTTTGATAATTGAGATCATCTTCCGGTAGAGTAATAAATAGCCCTTTGGTATCTTCCACACAATGGCGCGCAATCTGTTTCAAGATCATATTTTCTTTAATACACTCTTCTGCAGATTCGTGATCATTAACCGCATATCTCGCACCACTATGTAATAAACCGTGATTACGTCCGGTAGCACCGGTCGCAATATCACGACGTTCCAATAAAATACTGCGAAGTCCCCGTAACGAACAATCACGCGCAATGCCTGCACCGGTTGCCCCGCCTCCAATGATGATGACATCGGTTTCCCATTGCGGAGAGGTCGTATTTACTTGCTGATTTGTCATTTTTGAAGCCCCCAACACACAATAAATTATTCCAATACGAAAATTTAGCTTTATTTTAACTCAAAAAGAAAATAAAAAATCACAATTTGATTGAAAAAGAACAAATTTGTAAGCGAGATCACATTTTTGATGACGATTTTTAGAAAAATAAATTTATTTATGTGATCAAAACTATATAAAAATAAAAAATGAACAATTTTTTGTTGTTTTTTGATACAAAAATGGGCAGAAAAAATTTAAGCGACAGAAAAGTTGTTCACTAGCTCACAATTCTGGATTTACTTTCTGACGAAAGTATTGCTATCTGGTATATTGAAAATTAAATAATGCTCGTAAAGTAAAGGAGGATACATTATGACAAACAACAAGTCTCCAACAGTTTGGAGCAGATCAAGTTTAATCTTAGGCATAGATATTCTGATTTCATTAATTTTACTATTTAGTCTACCATTTGAACCTCAAGTCAATAAAGGTTTAACTTTATTGGTTTTCGTTGGGATCCTATGGTTGACGGAAGCGTTAAACGTGACTGTAACCGCACTATTAATTCCGATTTTAGCCGTTGCTATGGGGTTAACTGATACTAAAAAAGCGCTCGTTGCATTTGCTGATCCAACAATTTTTCTTTTCTTTGGTGGCTTTGCGTTGGCAACTGCATTACATATTCAAAAATTAGATCGATTTATTGCTAATAAAATTATGTCTCTTGCCAGAGGAAATTTATTGATAGCAGTCATTTATCTGTTTGTAGTCACTGCTTTTTTATCAATGTGGATGAGCAACACTGCTACTGCTGCAATGATGTTGCCATTGGCAATGGGGATTTTGTCTAATCTCGATCAACAGAAACAACACAATACTTATGTGTTCGTTTTATTAGGGATTGCTTATAGTGCTAGTATAGGCGGAATGGGAACATTAGTTGGTAGCCCACCGAATGCGATTGTTGCCTCTCAATTACACCTCAATTTCTCTCAATGGTTGGGATACGGCTTGCCAATAATGATTTTATTAATGCCGGTAATGATTGCTGCGTTATATCTTGTTTTTCGTCCAAAATTTGAAAAATCATTTAAATTTGAATTTGAACAGATTGAGATTGATCGTCAACGTCTCATTACCTTAGCTATTTTCGTTTTTATTGCACTCTGTTGGATTTTCAGTAGCTCTGTTAATCCGATGTTGGCATCATTATTGGGATTATCCGGAAAAATTGCTAGCTTTGACAGCTTTATCGCATTGTTGGCGGCAGTCTTAATCTGCATCACCGGCGTGGCGAATTGGAAACAGATCCAAGACAACACAGAATGGGGTGTGTTAATGCTTTTTGGTGGCGGTTTAACACTAAGTGCTGTGTTGAAAGATTCCGGTGCAAGCAAAGTGATGGCTGATGGTATTGTCTTTTTGATTCAAGGCGGACATTTCTACATTATTGGTTTGGTTGTTGCTGCTTTCATTATTTTCTTAACTGAATTCACTTCCAATACTGCGAGTGCTGCATTATTGGTGCCTATTTTCATCTCTATTGCAGAAGCTTTAGGTGTACCAGCAATCGGTCTTGCCTTAATTATCGGATTAGGTGCATCTTGTGCGTTTATGCTTCCAGTGGCAACTCCACCAAATGCAATTATATTCGGTTCGGGTCAAATTAAACAACAAGAGATGGTCAAAGCAGGAATTATCCTCAATATTTTCTGCGTATTCCTTATCGCTACTTTTGCCTATGTTTTCTGGCTTTAAATCTGCTTTGATAAAATAAGCCATTATAAAATAAAAGGATTAAATCGATCTTATATCGTTTTAATCCTTTTTAATGTCGTTTTATCTTATTACAAATATTCATTTTGCCTTTTTTGTTCACTTTCTATAACATAGATTTCACTGTTTTTTATTATTTTCATCAAATAAGAAGGATATTGTGAATAAGCACAATACTAATGATTTTTCACCGTTTTTAGTATTTGAACGGGAACAATGGGCTGCACTAAGAAATTCTTTCCCTTTATCTTTAACAGAACAGGATCTAAAACCGCTACTTAGCTTTAATGATGAACTTTCTTTAAATGAGGTTCGTTCTATCTATTTACCCTTAGTTCGTTTATTAAATTACTATATTGATGAAAATTTACAACGCCACGCTGTTATAGAACGGTTTCTTGGTATAAAAAAGCCAAAAGTACCTTATATTATCAGTATTGCCGGTAGTGTTGCTGTTGGTAAAAGCACAACGGCTCGTATTTTACAGACACTTTTAACTCAGCCGGAAAGAAAAGTTGATTTAATTACTACAGATGGTTTTTTATACTCACTGAAAAAACTTAAGCAGTTAAATTTATTAAGCAAAAAAGGATTCCCTATTTCTTACGATACTCAAGCTTTAATTCAGTTTGTTTCAGACATTAAATCAGGCAAAGAAAGCGTAAAAGCTCCCGTTTATTCCCATCTGACTTATGACATTATTCCCGATCAATATACTGAAATTAATCAACCAGATATTTTAATTATTGAAGGTTTAAATGTATTACAACGAAGCCATAAATCGCATAATTTATTTGTATCCGATTTTGTTGATTTTTCTATCTTCGTTGATGCGGAAGAAACTTTGTTGAAACACTGGTATATCAAGCGTTTTCTTAAATTTCGTAAAGGTGCTTTTGCCAACCCGAATTCATATTTCCATAATTACGCTAAACTTTCTGAATCTGAAGCGATAAAAATCGCCTCAACTATTTGGGAAAGTATCAATGGTGTTAATCTGCACGAAAATATTCTTCCGACCCGTGAACGAGCAAGTCTAATTTTAATAAAAGGAGAAGATCACGCCATTAACACCATTAAATTAAGAAAATAATTATTTCAAAACCTTAATTTTCCAATGTTTATCGTTGGTAATTACCGATAATAACAAATCAATATTAGGATGTTTTCCCGGGTTTTCGAGTGCATCCTGATAATGTTCCGCAAACCACTCTAATCCTTGTTGTGCGCTATTTTTATCTAATTCACCATTGTATTTTTGTGCTAATGCGTGATATACCCGTAAAGATCCTAACTTTCCGATGATTGCAGGAATAGTATGCACAATTTCTGTTTGAGAATTTATAATATCAATTTGTTGAATACCTTCGATAGATGGCAAAGTTTGCAAAATCTGTTGAAAATTCATAAATATTGCTCCTCATAATAAGTTTTAAAAAAGGAAATGTTATGTCAATTATTTTATCCGCTGAAAACGTTGTTTTTCAAAACAGGATTCATTACCCCAATATCTATATTGAGCAAGGTAAAGCAACATTTTTTCAAGGGCCGAGTGGATGTGGTAAAAGCACTCTACTTCACCTTTTTAATGCCACATTACCAGTTACACAAGGGAAAATTCTATATCAAAACAAAGATATACAACAATTTGATAAAATTAAACTACGCCACGAAATTTTACTCGCTTCTCAGCAATTATATTTATTTAATGGCTCAATTTTAGAAAATTTTCAGCAATATCATCGTTATAGAGAACATACTTTACCTGATAAGAAACAACTGGAATTATATTTGGATCTTTGCTGCGTTCCATTCTCATTAGAACACTCCGTCAATCAGCTCTCCGGAGGTGAAAAACAGCGAGTATTTATTGCGATTGCACTTAGTTTTTCACCTAATATTTTGATGTTGGATGAACCAACATCCGCACTAGATGCACAAGTTGCCTCACAAATTATGGATAACTTTAAATCATTTTGTTTACCCAAAATGACATTAATTATGATCAGTCACGATCAGAATTTAACCCAAAAGTACGCTGATCAAATTATTTATTTTCATTAGGAATTGATTATGAACAATATTGCCGAAATCCAGATTTTTAATTTTTGTCTAGTTTATCTCCTATTATTAATAGTACTTTTTATTATGAAAAAGTGCGAAATCAATCAGTCTAAACTCTTGTTTATTGCCAGCATTAGAATGACGTTACAACTCATTATTGCCGGTTTTGTACTGACCTATATTTTTAAAAATCCACATCCTATTTTTACAGCACTTTATTTATTGGCAATGATCATCTTTGCTGTACACCGAGTCCTTTCAAAAAATCCTAATTTAAATCAACGCTTTAAATTAGCTATTATCGGCTCTATTTCATTTTCCGGTCTTGCCATATTAGCGTTTTTTATTCTTGTTGTCGTGAAAGAAGATTTCTTTCATCCTCAATATGTTATTCCTTTAAGCGGAATGATTATGGGAAATGCAATGACTGGGGTAAATCTTGGTGTCAAAACATTTCGTGAAAGTTTGCAAAGCGAACGTTCACGAATTGAAGCGTTACTCAATTTTGGGGTAACACCACAAAAAATATTGACACCTTTTGTCAATCAAGCTCTGGAAAGTGCATTATTACCAACACTAAACTCTATGGTTGGAATGGGTATTGTCGCTTTACCTGGTTTGATGACTGGTCAAATTCTTTCCGGGACACTACCTAATACCGCTATTTTGTACCAAATTGCTATTATGATTGCGATTTGTACCGCTGTTTGTTTATCCGTTTTTGGTTCTCTTTATTTCGGTTATCGCTCTCTTTATAACAAAGATCAGCAAATAACATTGTAATTTAACGTGAGATCGCCCAATGGCGATCTCAATCTTAGATTGAGTTAGTTAGCTAAATCCTGTAAACTATCATCCCGTCTTGATACTCAGGTATCTCTTTATATTCCATCCACATTTAAATTAATAGGCATAAAACAATGGCAACAAATTATATTTTTGTCACAGGCGGTGTTGTTTCTTCTTTAGGGAAAGGCATTGCAGCGGCATCTCTTGCAGCGATTCTAGAAGCTCGTGGCTTGAACGTTACAATGATGAAATTAGATCCTTACATTAACGTTGATCCGGGTACAATGAGTCCAACTCAACACGGTGAAGTGTTTGTTACTCAAGACGGCGCAGAAACGGATCTCGACCTCGGGCATTATGAGCGTTTTATCCGTACTAAAATGACCAAACGTAATAATTTTACGACCGGAAAGATCTATTCCGAAGTATTGCGTAAAGAACGCCGTGGCGATTACCTTGGCGCAACAATTCAGGTTATTCCTCATATTACCAATGAGATCAAAGCAAAAGTGATTGAGGGTGCTGCCGGTCACGATGTTGTTATTGTTGAAGTCGGTGGAACAGTGGGTGATATTGAGTCACTTCCATTTTTGGAAGCGTTACGCCAACTTGCAGTGCAGGTAGGCCGTGAAAGAACCCTATTTATGCATCTCACTTTAGTGCCTTATATTGCAACTGCCGGCGAAGTGAAAACTAAGCCGACCCAACACTCGGTGAAAGAGTTATTATCTATCGGTATTCAACCTGATGTATTGATTTGTCGTTCCGATCGCATTATCCCACCAAATGAACGCGCAAAAATTGCACTGTTCTGTAACGTGCCGGAAAAAGCAGTTATTTCATTAAAAGATGTTAATTCTATTTATCAAATTCCTGCATTACTAAAATCTCAAGGACTGGACGAATTTATCTGCCAACGCTTCCATCTTGATTGTCCGGAAGCGGATCTATCTGAATGGGAAAATGTGCTTTATCAAGAAGCCAATCCAATCGGTGAAGTCACTATCGGAATGGTTGGAAAATATACTGAATTACCTGATGCCTATAAATCCGTTAATGAAGCATTAAAACACGGCGGATTGAAGAATCGTTTAACCGTCAACATCAAATATATTGATTCACAAGATGTTGAATCTAAAGGTACAGATTTATTAAAAGGTTTAGATGCTATCTTAGTCCCTGGTGGCTTTGGCTATCGTGGTATTGAAGGCAAAATTCTAACCGCACAATATGCACGTGAAAATAATATTCCTTATTTAGGTATTTGTTTGGGAATGCAAATTGCCCTTATTGAATATGCACGTCACGTTGCAGGAATGAAAGATGCAAGTTCTTCAGAATTTGATAAAAATTGTCCTCAGCCGGTGATTGGATTAATTACAGAGTGGCAAGATGCTGATGGCAATGTAGAAGTGCGTAGTGATAAATCCGACTTAGGCGGCACTATGCGACTTGGTGCACAAAAATGTCATCTAGTAGAAGGCAGCTTAGCGCGCCAATTATATGGTAAAGAAACCATTGAAGAACGCCATCGTCATCGTTATGAAGTTAATAACAAATTGTTACCTCAAATTGAAAAAGCCGGATTGAAAGTAACTGGCTGGTCAGCAGATAATAAATTGGTTGAAATTATTGAAGTGCCTAATCATCCTTGGTTTGTTGCTTGCCAATTCCATCCGGAATTTACATCAACACCGCGTGATGGCCACCCTCTATTCAGTGGATTTATTAAAGCTGCTTATGATTATCAGAAAAAGCAAAAAGCTTAATTAATTAAATACTAAAGAAAGGGGCTAAGCCGTATATTACAACGGCTTAGCCCTTTAAATTATCATTAGATTCCTATAAATTTAACGCTTTTCTTTTTTCACATTTTAAATATCAAGCTAGTAATCGCTTTACTTAAAAAACCCTTCATCATTTAAAATACTAAATGATGCATAAAAACACTTATAGTTTAAATTAAATCAAGAAACAAAAGGATTAAATAAATCGATATCAGTAAGGATTGATATCTCTTCAATAAGGAATAAATAAATGAAGAAAATACTAAACAAAAAATGGAAAAATTATAGATGGCAGGGGCGGAGAGGCTCGAACTCCCAACACCCGGTTTTGGAGACCGGTGCTCTACCAATTGAACTACGCCCCTATTGATAGAAAAAGTGGCGGAACGGACGGGACTCGAACCCGCGACCCCCTGCGTGACAGGCAGGTATTCTAACCAGCTGAACTACCGCTCCGTAAATGATAATTGGCGATGACCTACTCTCACATGGGGAATCCCCACACTACCATCGGCATTACAATATTTCACTTCTGAGTTCGGCATGGGATCAGGTGGTACTATTGCATTATTATCGCCAAAAAATTCTTTTATTTACTAAATACACTAAACGAATGTATTTAGTAAATAAAAAACCTGGCAGTGACCTACTCTCACATGGGGAATCCCCACACTACCATCGGCATTACAACATTTCACTTCTGAGTTCGGCATGGGGTCAGGTGGTGCTATTGCATTCTCGCCGCCAGGATTATCCTGTCTATACA
>NZ_JPXX01000045.1 GCF_000771875.1 Gallibacterium genomosp. 1
TTTTCGGGGGCAGATCAAATTTGAATAGGTGCTTCTTTTAAATCATTACAGAAAATAAAAGATAATAAATCATCTGCTTTCGAGATTTTGATCATTTCTGTCGAATGCGTTGCCATTATAATAATCTTATGATAGCTATCTTCATTAGGAATGCCTGCTACGCGAGAGATTTCCTTTAACAAAAAAGCCTGTAATTGTGGGTGCAAAGAAACTTCAGGCTCATCAATAAGTAAAACGCCAACTTCATCGTCATACAGAGCAGATAAAATGCCCACTAAATGCAATAAACCAGATGCTTCACGTCCTGATGAATAATAGGTATTTTCTTTCCCTAATCTAGCAAATGAAATCTTTAGATTACCTGCATCCCAATCAATAGAAATATTTCTTTTAAAAAGCTTTTGCAAGCGCTCTTTAACTTTAATGAGGATATCAGAACGAGCTGCTAATGTATGTAAATCACCGTTAATTGTCTCTATTCGATGCCGATATTTAGAATATTCTTTATCACCATGACTGGCATTATCAATATGATCATGGTGCCAATACTGATTATAATTAGATCTATACTGTTCCATAGGCCCTAAACGTCCTGAAGAAATAAAACGTACTTTTTTGTTTGTATAATTTGAAAAGCTATTTTTTAACCCTTTTAATAAATGGGTCTTGCCTGAACCATTTGGACCAATAATAAAAGTTAGTGGAGATCTTAACTCAATCTCTCTAGAAAAATCACCTTCATGACTATTGATATTAGCTACAATAGGTACTGGAAAGTTCATTATTTAATCCTCTCAATTAAAAATGTTATATCCATACAACGGCACATTCACCACCCAATCTTGCTCCCGATAGTCTGCCATTGATAATCGAATGGCTTGTTCTGGGTGAAATTGTTCCACATAGACTTTTAAACTTTTCGCTTTCAAATTTTCTTCGGCTTTTACTTCAATTGGGATCACCGCCTGCTTGCGTTGCAACACAAAATCCACTTCTGCTGTGCCTTTTTCTGTCGCCCAATAAAAGATAGGGTTTTCTTGGCTGGCAATCAGTTGTTGCAACACATATTGTTCCGTTAAAGCTCCTTTAAATTCGGTAAAAATGCGGTTGCCTTCTAATAAAGTCGTGGCATCTAAGTGGCTTTGAGCAGCCAGCAAACCCACATCTAAGGCAAATAATTTAAAGGCATTATCCTGATAAGCAGACAAAGGCAAATTCGGCTTTTTAATGCGTGGGACGCAATGCACCAAACCGCTGTCTTTCAACCATTGCAAGGCGATTTCATAGTCTTTACTTCTCGCCCCTTTTTGCATTTGTGAATAGATAAATTTTTTATTTTCTTTCGCCAGTTGCTCAGGAATGGCAGCCCAAATAGACCGCACTTTTTTCACAGTTGAACCATCGGCAATATGTTTAGAAAAATCTTGTTCATATGCCATTAACAAGTTGCGTTGCACCTGACGCACTTCATCTAGGTTTTGCGTGTCGATAAAAACCTTAACCGCTTCGGGCATTCCCCCGATAAAATAATATTGACGAAGTAAGTCGATGTAACGAGATTTCATCGCCGTAATCAACGCCCAATCCTGCATTTCAAGCAGTTGTACCAAATCTTTTTTTCCTAATGCAGTGAGAAATTCCCGAAAAGTCATCGGATAAAGCGGTAAGAAATCCACCTTGCCCACAGGAAAAGAAACCTGATGATGCAGCGAAACGCCCAGCAATGAACCTGCGGCAATCATATAAAAGTGCGGTGCGTTTTCATAAAAATATTTGAGTGATGACAAAGCCTGCGGCACTTCTTGCACTTCATCAAAAATAATCAGCGTATTATCTGCTTGAATATCCACGCCACTTTCAATTTTTAATCCTAAAATCAAACGGTCAATATCATAATCGCCTGAAAATAAGGTTTTCATTCTTGGATTATTATCAAAATTGATATAAGCAACTTGCTCAAACGCTTGCTCGCCAAAATGCTTCATCGCCCAAGTTTTCCCAACCTGCCTTGCTCCTTGAATAATCAAAGGTTTACGATTTGGCTTGGCTTTCCATTGTTTGAGCTTCTCTAAAATATCCCGTTGCATTCTTGACCTCTTTGCTGAAATGTAAAGCTATTTTAGGCTTGTAATACATTTTTATCAATGAAAAATCGTTATAAGAATACATTTTTTCAAATGAAAAACAGTAGCATAACCACACTTTTCCAAACGAAAGTTTGCTATGCCGTCTGAAACATTCAAAGTGCGGTGCATTTTCTAAAATTTCTTATTATTGAATTTTATTCAATACCTCATTCACTTTTCCCTACCTAATCAACACAATCTTTCCGACCTATAATACTTTTAACTTAATTTAATCGGAGAAAAATAATGATTTCGTTAGTAGTTGCGTCTGTTGGCGTGTTGGTAGGAATGGGGATTGCGTTGCAGACAGGGATCAATTCAGTGCTGCGTAAAAATGTCGTGTCGCCGTTATTGTCGTCTTTTATCGCTTTTAGCGTAGGTTCTATTTTGTTAATTTTGCTCATTTTTGTGCAAAACGAACCGCTTGCGGTTTCAACTGAAACATTGATCCAATCTCCTTGGTGGATTTGGTTAGGCGGTTTATTAGCGATGTTTGGGTTGACGGTCAATATTTTGATTTTCCCACGTTTGGGCAGTGTGCAAACGGCGATTATGCCAATTTTAGGGCAAGTTATCACAGGCACGTTGATTGACACTTTTGGCTGGCTCTCGGCACCTCAATATGATTTTACCCTTTTACGCTTACTGGGCTTAGTGGCGATGATGGCTGGAATTGCTGTGGCGATTGTGTTGCCCTCTCTCAAACAACGCAGCCTGAAAAAACGTGCAGAAAGTTCATTGTTAGCTTAGCCAATTCTCGGTATTAGTGGCGGAGTAGCATCAGGCATTACGCCAGCAGTCAATGCCGCCCTACGCCAAACCTTACATTCCACCAGCCTTGCTGTCTTCGTACCTTTTGCCATCGGTACGCTGCTATTGGCTTTAGTAATTTGTTGCAAAGAACCGACCGCTTGGCGACATCTCAAAAATGCGCTGAAACAACCGCAACCTTGGTGGCAATGGTTTGGTGGTTTGCTCGGGGCAATTTATATCGGCGGTATTGTGCTAATCGTGCCACAAATCGGCACAGGCGGTGCGATTGTGACTTCATTGTTTGGCTTGTTAGTTGGCAGCCTACTTATTGATCAATTCGGTTTGCTTGGTGCAACCAAAAAACTGATTAGTACCTTACAAATCATAGGGTTATTAGTATTATTGGCTGGTGTGGTTATTATTCAAATAAGTAAATAAGGAAAGTAAAATGCAAAAAATAAATAAAATTTTAGTGGTTGGCGCTACAGGCAGCATTGGGCAATATGTCGTAACTGAAGCATTAAATAAAGGTTACCAAGTTCGTGCATTAGTACGTACCCCAAACAAAACTCGATTAAAGGGTTTAAAATGAAATATCTATTACTCATTGGAGGACTTTTAATGCAACCCCTTTCTGCTCAACCATTTACCTTAAATAGTAGCGTGAGCGATATTCTTACCCAACCAGCATTTCGAGGGTTTGCTGATCTTATGTTGCCTTGGGATGACAAAAGTAATGAGCCAAACTTACATCTAAACCAAATTGAACAGTTAATGCCCTACCATAGTCATATTTCGCCATTGGTAGTTACTGATACGCTGAATAAAATGCTCCAGCAAGCCGAACAAGGAGACACGATTTTTTACGAGATTTACAGCGAAGCGGAAAAATATCAAGATCCAAGCAAACAGCATACGGGGATTTTTGTGTTTAAAGGCAAAGCGAATGCCCCCTTTGCGATGATTGCCGCTGGAGGTGGTTTTGCTTATGTCGGTTCATTACACGAGGGGTTTCCGATTGCACAATCTATTCAACGGAATTTCATCTTTATAAAAATCTTGGACACGGTTTCGCATTAGGTACTGGAACAACGGCGGAAGGGTGGGAAAAACAGGCGGTTAAATTTTGGCAACAGCAACGTTAATATTTACAAGCAGTTGGATAAGTAAATAGTTTTAAACCCTATTGTATTCAGATGCAGTATGTTCCTATATTTTAGGGATAATTTAAAAACAGCTTTTGCTATAAATAGTCCTTAATTTACTACAAATTACAGCTTAAATAAGGGGCGTTTTGATCCGCCCCACGAGAATAAAATTATTTGTTCACTTTAAAAGTATAAGTGCTATAAAGTTTACGTTTTTGGCACATTTTTTGATCTGGGTAATCCATTTCATAAATTGCCTTGATTTTCCAAGTGCCGGCTAAGGCTGGAATGAAATTCACCTTGCCTTGAGCGTCCGTTTTGCCAGAGAAAGCTTGTGGTTCACGGTGATCGTAAACGGCTTTCTCATCGAGTTTGGTAAATTCGTTGGTTGTGCCGATCACGCTCACGCCTTTCGCTGGCTGACCTTGATACAACACTTGCACGGGGAAGACATCCATCGGGCTTAGCGTGGTTGGATCAACCAATGGCACGATTTCCAATGGCAATCCCACTGGAGCAATGGCAAAATCGCTTACATCAACGCCTGTGTTCACATAGGTTGAAGCGAACATACTGGATTCTTCGCAGTAATTGGCATCTTTCATTTGAGTGAGATTTTCACGCTTCCAGCCGTTGTCATTTTTCGACCAAAATGTCGGTTTATAGCTGCCCGAAATTTTGTATTCCGCTTTCGCCAACGGGCTGGTGGTTACATAGTGAAAATTTTCGCCCTTTTGGGTGAGGGTAGTGCTTTTGCCGTCCGCACTGTGCAACACCAGCGGATTTAAAATATTTAAACGCCCCTCTGCGATTTTTTCTCCTTCAGGAAAACGATCGCCATAGCCAAGCACTGCAAGCAAATCTTTGCCCGCTTCCGCTTGTTGTGCATATGCCCATAAATCGTGTGCCTGCCCTGCTAGAGGGAATGCCAAGCCACATATTAAGGCAAGATGAGTGAGTTTTTTCATTTGATGTCTCCTATTTTGTGTATAAAAAACGTGGAATTTTCTGACCGTACTTATCTACCTCTTATTTTCAAAGTGCGGTGTAAAATTCCGCCATATTGCCGTTCAATTTCTACCGTTGAAAGCAAACGGCGATAACTTTTTGGCTTTTGGATCAATGCTTTGCATAACAGCGAGGCTGTGCCAATAACATTGCTAGCCACTCACGAGAGTGTTCGCCACCGGCTGACGGGCAAGGAGCTTAATTAACGTGGATTTCCCTGAGCTATTTGCTCCGATAATGCCGTAAATTTTCCCTGTGTTGAATTGCAATGAAATAGAGTGCAACAACACTTTCTCAGGTAAGGTGAATGACTCTGCGTTTAATTCAAAGACTGTATTTCCTATGGGCTAACAAATAAAGGGGTTGGATTTTAATTGATAACGGTTATCATTTCAATATATATTTTGTGCTTTGATATTTCCAACCTCTTCTAATCCAGAAATGGCTTTGCACTCGTCTTCATTGTGTTCTTCTTGACAGCTTAACTGTTTCAAAAATGTCTGAATTTCCAATAATTGTTGGATTTTTTGTTCTACCTGTTCTAGCTGTTTTAATATGATTTGATCGGCGTGATAATGTTCTGTCGGTTTATGACGAAGCTGAATAAGCTGTTTAATATCTTCCAAAGAAAAACCTAATGAACGGCAGGATTTAATGAATTTCAATAATGAAAGGCTTGCTTGATCATAATAGCGATAACCATTGCTACCGCGTTGAGGTTCGGGTAATAAGCCCGTTTTTTCATAGTAACGGATGGTTTCTAGATTAATGCCACTGAGTTTGCTGATTTCGTGAATTTTCATATTAAATAACCTTTATGAAAAAGATTGACTCTGTAGTCGCTACAGACTTTATATTATTCCATAAAAAAGAATCAAGCATTTCATTTATATAGAGGCTTAAAAATGAGCGATCATTTATATCACGATCATCACGATCATCACGATCATCACGATCATCACGATCATCACGATCATCACGATCATCACGATCATCACCATATCCCTAAAAGTAAGACAATTCTGCTGATTAGCCTTGTTATTATTACCAGTTATATGCTAGTGGAGTTTTGGGGGGGATATTATTTTCATAGTTTAACTTTAATGGCGGATGCCGGACATATGGCAAATGACAGTTTGTCATTATTATTGGCATTGATTGCACTTTTTTTCAATGAAAAAATACAAAAACGATTTGCCATATTGAATGGTAGTTCGTTAATTTTAGTTGCATTAATGATTCTGTGGGAGGCGGTTCAACGTTGGTATACGCCGGAGAAAATGGTGGCATTACCGATGCTTGGCGTTGCGATTATCGGATTGTTAGTCAATATTGTAGTAGCATTAATAATGTTTAAAAGTGATCACGAAAATTTGAATATTCGTGCCGCTTATTTGCACGTATTGGCAGATCTGTTTGGATCTATTATTGCAATTATTGCTGGTTTAAGCGCTTGGCTATTAGATTGGCAATGGGTAGATTTGGTAGCGAGTGCAATTTTGAGTTTATTGATTTTACGCAGTGGAATATCAATAGTAAAACAGGCAATGAACGCATTACAGGAGAAAAGAGATTAAATGTATTGGGTATTTTTAGCGGTAGCTATTCTTTCTGAAATTTTTGCTTCCAGTATGTTAAAAGTGAGCGATGGGTTTAGCCGATTGTACCCCTCAATCGGTGTGGTTATTGGTTATGTATTATCATTTTATTTGTTAGGGTTGGCATTAAAAGGGATTCCATTAAGTGCAGCTTATGCGATTTGGTCTGGTATCGGAATTGTTTTAACGGCGGCAATCAGTGTTTTCTTTTTTGGGCAAAAAGTAGATGTTGGTGGCGTAATCGGTATCAGTTTAATTATGATTGGTGTGATTGTACTCACTCTGTTTTCACAAATGGCAAGGCATTAATGAACCTAGCAGACAAAAAAGTTGTGAAAATGAGGTAGATAATGTTCAAAGAACAAAAGTTTTTAATAAAGTAAATAAATCCTTATAGAAAGTATTTTGATAGAATAAACCTTATTTACTCATTGTTTTTCCCTATTAAAAAGGAACGATAGTTTATTTTATACCTATAAATAGGTAATTATTTTAAGTTAGAAAAAAAGTAATAAAGAACAGATTATTAGTAAATAAAATAACCGGTTAAGTTTTAAAAAAATAGTATTTGCCCTGACGCAAACGTTTTCTATCATCGCCTACTACTACTACT
>NZ_JPXX01000046.1 GCF_000771875.1 Gallibacterium genomosp. 1
TACTACTACTACTACTTTCCTATTTTAACAACCTTGTATTTATTAGATAGTATGCGCATTCTTGTGAAAAATTTAATCTATTTTTTAGTTTAGAAAATGTAACGCAAAGGAAGTAGTTTTGTTTATAAAAGATTAAATAAAACAAGAAACATATTAAATAAATTTATTTACCAACCATAAAGGAGGACTCTAATGAGTCTAATTTTAATCAAAGCAAAATCAGGACAGCGAATTGATTTAAGCAAAGTTGCCAAAAAAGGCAAATATGTAGAATTGGCCGTTGCCGGAGAAGAGTATCACGTTATAGACAGTGAAACAGGAAAAACCCCAGAAGATTTACAAGTTTCCCGATCAGGTAACGATCTTGTTATAAAAAGCCAAAAAGACAAGATTGAAGTTATCATAGATGAATTTTGGGGTGAATGCAGCGCAGAACAGCAATGCTTTGCGGTATTTGACAGTGCGGCACAAGTCACAGAGCAAGGCAAAGTAATCGTTACCCAAGTTGAAGCGGAAATGAGTGGTTTTAGTAGCAATGACATTGCCAGTGGAACGTTAACAACCAGCTTAGAAAATGGACAAAGTTTTAGTCCTTGGACATATGTAGCCGGTGCAGCAGCATTGCTCGGAGGCATTGCATTAGCCGCAGGCGGTGGAAGCAGTGGTGGCAAGGGATCATCCCATACGGGGGGGGGGTAGAAAGCACTAAGATTACCGCCGCCGAAGAAGCAGTTAAAGCCGCCGAAAAAGCCTACCAACAAGCCAAAGATCTTCTTGAAAAAGCAAAAGAAGATAATCAAATCACAGCAGAAGAAAAGTTAGCCCTTGAAGAAGCAAATCAAGCAATAAAAGACGCAAAAACAAAGGCAGAAGAAGCACTAAACAACCTACCTAAAGATAAAGAACAAGAAGCACTGAAAGAAAGATTAGATGCAGTTAATCCCATTGAAATTCCCGAGAATGGCGGAAATCCGTCAACAGATCCAGAATAACCAACTCCA
>NZ_JPXX01000047.1 GCF_000771875.1 Gallibacterium genomosp. 1
ATCGATCCGCCGTATAATACGGGGAACGATTTTATCTATAAAGATAACTTTGCCGACAGCCAAGCCGATTATGCGGAAAAAGTAGGCGATAAAGACGAAGCGGGCAAACTTAAGCGTGCCTTTGTGAAAAACAGCAAAGAAAACGGGCATTATCACAGCAATTGGCTCAATATGATGCTGCCTCGCCTGCATTTGGCACGAAATTTATTGCGTGATGATGGCGTGATTTTTATTTCCATTGATGATAATGAACAAGCCCAATTGAAATTGCTTTGTGATGAAGTGTTTGGGGAGGAGAATTTTGTGGCAGATTTAATTTGGGAGAAAAAATTTAGTCCACAAAATGATGCGAAGTGGTTTAGTACTAATCACGATTATATTGTTTGTTATGCTAAATCAAGCGATGCTTGTAAGATTAATTTATTGCCAAGAACAGATGAAGCCAATTCCAGATATGGAAATATAGATAATGATTTTAGAGGTAATTGGACTTCAGATAATTTATTGCGTAAAGATGTACAACAAAGTGGGCTTTATACAATTACTACACCAAATGGCACCCAATATAATCCACCTTCAGGCAGAAGTTGGCGAGTATCTCAGGAAAAATTTAATGAAATGGTTGCCGATAATCGTATCTGGTTCGGTAAAAGTGGAGGAAATGTTCCTAGAATAAAACGATTTTTAAGTGAAGTTCAAAATGGAATTAAAGCAATTTCTTTATTGAAACATAATGAGGTTGGGCATAATCAAGAAGCAAGCCAAGAGCTCAGGAAAATTTTTGATGGAGAAAGTTATTTTGATACGCCAAAGCCAATTCGCTTATTAGAGCGAATATTAACGTTATCTACCGATAAAAACGATTTAATCCTCGACTTCTTCGCAGGCTCTGCCACCACCGCCCACGCGGTGATGCAACTTAATGCCGAAGATGGCGGCAACCGCCGTTTTATTTGTGTGCAGTTGCCTGAAAAAACGAGCGAACAATCCGAAGCCTTTAAAGCAGGTTTTCACTCCATTGCCGATATTTCCAAAGAACGCATTCGCCGTGCGGGCAAGCAAATCGCCGAACAATATCCTAATCAAACCATAGATACGGGTTTTAAAGCCTTTAAACTTTCAGGCAGCCATTTCAAACAATGGCAAACGCCAACAGAACAGGATTTAGAAAAGCAATTGCAAATGTTTATTGACCCTGTGGTAGAGAACACCGACACGCAGGCGATGATGTATGAATTATTATTGCGTTTGGGCTTCAGCCTCACGGCAAAAGTGCGGTGGGAAAATCACGTGTATTGGGTGGAAGAAAACCATCAGCGCGTGGCATTGATATTAAATGAAGTGAATGAATCAATAATCAATGACGTGATGGCACGCCAGCCGCAAAAAGTGGTGATGCTGGATCGTTTATTTAACGGCGATGACGCATTCAAGAAAAATACCGAATTGCAAATGAGCGATGCGAATATTGCTTTATGGGTGATTTAAGGAGAAGAAAATGCAACTTCAATTTGAAACCTTAGATTATCAATTGCAAGCAGTGGAAGCGGTGGTTCAATTATTTAAAGGGCAAGGGAACGCCCAAGAAGAGGGATTGGTTTTAACCAGCCCAAATGCGGAGAATATTAGGGGAAATCGCCCTTTGCAGTTGAATGAAGCGGCTTTGCAAAACAATTTAGATACGCAACAAAATAAAGCAAAAACCGACCGCACTTTGATTGCTGAACAGGGTAAAAATTTTACCGTAGAAATGGAAACGGGAACGGGCAAAACCTATGTGTATTTACGCACCATTTTTGAATTAAACCAACAATATGGCTGGCAAAAATTTGTGATTGTTGTGCCAAGCGTTGCCATTCGCGAGGGCGTGTTGCATACCTTGCGTGCTACCGAATCCCATTTTGCTACGGTGTTTGATAATCCGAGCGTGAAATACTGTGAATATAAAAGCACGCAATTAACCGCATTAAAAAACTTTTCCCAAAGTAACCATATTGATATTTTGGTGATTAATATTGATTCTTTTGCGAAAGAAAACAATGTGATGAATATGGTTCGAGAAAGCGGCATTGCACCGATTGAATATATTCAGACGGCCTGCCCGATAGTGATCATTGATGAACCGCAAAATATGGAAACTGAAACCCGCCGTAAAGCGATTGAAAGTTTAAACCCATTGTTTACCTTGCGTTATTCCGCTACGCATAAAAATGCCTACAACCCTGTTTACAGCCTCAATCCCGTGCAAGCCTACGAATTGGGCTTGGTGAAGCAAATTGAGGTGGACAGCGTACTGGCAAACAATGATTTAAATGGGGTGTATTTATCGCTGAAAGAAATCAAAACGGGCAAAAAAAGCTGGTCAGCCAAAATTGAATTATTGGTGAACGACAAAAAGGCGATGAAGAAAAAAGCCATCACCGTCAAGCCCAATCAAGATTTGTTCGATCTTTCCAAAGGCAATGAACAATACCGCAATGGCTTTATTTTGAGCGGAATGGACACCGAGCAAAAAATGGTTTCCTTTGCCAATGGGGTGGAAATTTATCAAGGAACAGATCATTCCCAATTAAAAGACGACATTCAGCAAATGCAAATCCGCCGCACCATCGCCGAGCATTTGCAAAAAGAGAAAAAATTACGTGAGCAAGGCATTAAAGTGCTTTCTCTGTTTTTTATCGACAAAGTAGATAATTACCGCAATGGCGGTAAATTCGCCCAATGGTTTGATGCCATTTACCGCGAGCTTTCAGGCAGCGATCCGCAAGGCGTGCATAATGGCTATTTTTCTCAAGACAAAAAAGGCAATGCCAAAGACACCAATGGCAGCACACAAGCGGATAACGACACCTATCGCCTGATTATGAAAGACAAAGAACGGCTATTGGATTTAAACAATCCGTTGCGGTTTATATTTTCTCATTCCGCATTAAAAGAGGGCTGGGACAATCCGAATGTGTTTCAGATTTGCACCTTAAACGACACCGCCAGCGAAATGAAAAAACGCCAAGAAATCGGGCGTGGATTAAGGCTGCCTGTGAATCAGCAAGGGCAACGGATTTATGATCGCCGCCAAAATATCCTCACCGTGATTGCCAATGAAAGCTATGAACAATTTGCTGCCAGCCTTCAGCGTGAAATTGAAGAAGAATGCGGCGTGCAGTTTGCCAAGAGCAATATCAAAAAATGTGAAGATAAAAAACAGGTTCAATATCGCAAAGATTTCAGCCTACACCCTGACTTTGAACAGATTTGGAAACGCATTCAATATCAAACCACTTATCGGGTGAAGTTTGAACAACAAGAGTTAATTAAAAGTGCGGTGGAAAAAATTCGCAAAATGCCGCCGATTGAGGCGATACAAATCCGCCACGAAAAAGCCCATTTAACCATCAATGAACAAGGCATAAGCACACAATATCGCTCAACAGGGGCAACCAATGTGCGTGCTTCATTCCATATTCCTGACCTGCTCAATGCCTTGCAAAACAAAACAGGATTAACGCGAATAAGCTTATGCCAGATTTTGCAACAATCGCAAAGGCTGCCTGAAGTTTTCCATAATCCACAACAGTTTATTGATTTAGTTGCTGAAAAAATCAACCTTGCGTTACAGCAAATCATGGCAGAGGGCGTGGAATACCGCAAAATCACCGGTAAAACCTATGCAATGACGCTATTTCAGGATTTTGAATTTTTTAAAAATGAGCATACTTTTGCAGTGGCAGAACAACAGAAAACCATTTATGAAAACTATATCCCGCTAGATTCCCAAACCGAATATCAATTTGCTAAAGATTGTGAAACCAGCGAAGAAGTGGAATTTTATTTTAAGCTGCCTGAAAAATTTAAAATCCCTACCCCATTAGGCCATTACAACCCTGATTGGGCAGTGGTGTTTAAAGGTGAAAACAAAATCTATTTTGTGGCAGAAACCAAAAATACAGGAGAGGGCATTCAACGCGGTGTGGCGGAAGAAAAATTACGCGAAAGCGAGCAAATGAAAATTGCCTATGCCCGTAAAAATTTTGATTATTTGCAAACAGAAAATTCTGATTTGGATTATTGCGTGATTGAAAAAGTATCGGAGCTGTCAGAGAAATTATAAGGAAAAATAGGATTTATCAGTTGCTTTGTATGAATTTGTGATCTTTTAGATTTTTAGTTTTAATTATAAAACATTAATTCTTTTGAAAAGATAGGGCAATGTTACCCTATCTTTTCAAATAGTTATTATGCGTTTTCCACTTTATTCTTAATAAATTCAATCGCTTTCTGAATGCGGTTTAAGCAACGTTCTCTACCGATAAGTTCAAGTGTAATATCTAATGATGGGGATTGTCCTGATCCTGTTACAGCAACTCGTAATGGCATACCGACTTTACCCATTCCAACGTCTAATTCATTCGCAGTTTGCTCGATCACTTGATGTAATTCGTGAGCTTTCCATTCCGAAAGTTGATGCAATTTTTCTAATGCAACGCTTAATGGCTGAATAGCTGCGGCTTTAAAATGTTTTTTCGCTGCTGCTTCATCAAATTCACTGAAATCTTCGTAGAAATAACGGCTGGCTGTTGCCATTTCTTTTAAGGTTTTACAGCGTTCACCTAGTGCTTTTACAATTTCGGTTAATTCTGGTCCATTTTGGGTATTAATTTTTTGCTCTTCCATATGCCATTCAAGATAATGAGCTACCTTTTCTACTGGTAATTCACGGATGTAATGGTGGTTTACCCATTGTAATTTGTCGGTATTAAATGCACTTGCTGAACGGCTAACCTGATGAATATCAAAGAATTTGACCATTTCTTCAATAGAGAAAATTTCCTGATCACCGTGTCCCCATCCTAAACGTACTAAATAATTTAATAATGCTTCCGGTAAATAACCTTCATCACGATACTGCATTACATTAACTGCACCGTGACGCTTGGATAATTTTTGCCCATCATCACCTAAAATCATTGAAACGTGTGCATATTGTGGCACAGGCGCGCCAAGTGCTTTTAAGATATTGATTTGGCGAGGTGTGTTATTGATGTGATCTTCACCACGCACAACGTGAGTGATGCCCATATCCCAGTCATCAACCACAACACAGAAATTGTAAGTTGGAGAGCCGTCGGTGCGGCGGATGATTAAATCATCAAGTTCGCTGTTGCTGATTTCGATTTTTCCACGCACGGCATCATCAAAAATCACTGAACCTTCGGTCGGGTTTTTAAAACGAACAACGTGAGGTTCGCTCGGATCGTGATGTGTGTGATCGTGTAAACAATGGCGATCATAGCGTGGTTTCTCTTTATTTTTTTCCTGCTGTTCGCGCAAGTTTTCCAAACGTTCTTTGCTGCAGTAGCAACGATAAGCTAAACCTTGTTCCAACATTTGATCAATCACTTGATTATAACGATCAAAACGTTTAGTTTGGTAATAAGGACCGTGATCCCAAGATAAGCTCAGCCACTCCATACTTTCTAAAATAGCATCAACTGCCTGCTGGGTGGAACGCTCCAAGTCGGTGTCTTCGATACGAAGTACAAATTCACCTTGATTGTGTTTGGCGTATAACCAAGAGTAAAGTGCGGTTCTTGCTCCGCCAACGTGTAAATAGCCTGTTGGACTTGGTGCAAAACGGGTACGTACTGTTATATTTGGATCTAAATTAAATAGTTTTTCGATTTCCATTATATTCTGCCTACAAATAAAAAATAAAAAACGGCTCTATTCTACTATGAGTTAGCATTATTCTTAATAAAAACTTGATATTTATGTTTACTTTTAGAACAGTTAGCAAATGAAAATCAAAAAGCGATTGACTGGATATAAATTATAATTATAATGCCACGAACACAAAATATGGGCGATTAGCTCAGTTGGGAGAGCACCTCCCTTACAAGGAGGGGGTCACTGGTTCGAGACCGGTATCGCCCACCATATTTTGTTAGTTGTCATAAGGGCGATTAGCTCAGTTGGGAGAGCACCTCCCTTACAAGGAGGGGGTCACTGGTTCGAGACCGGTATCGCCCACCACTTATGACAATCACCCAATATTAACAATGTGGGCGATTAGCTCAGTTGGGAGAGCACCTCCCTTACAAGGAGGGGGTCACTGGTTCGAGACCGGTATCGCCCACCACTATTGTTAGTAGCAACGAATTTCTATTCGGGCGATTAGCTCAGTTGGGAGAGCACCTCCCTTACAAGGAGGGGGTCACTGGTTCGAGACCGGTATCGCCCACCATCTTATCCTTCGTTAATATTTCTATTTAAAGTTAATTTATTCTTGCTGATGAAAATGGTAAGGTATCGTCTATTGTTCTACCCTATAGATAACTTTTTATGCAACCCAATCTTTATATCGGAATGATGTCTGGCACCAGCCTTGATGGTGTAGATACCGTTATTGTTGATTTCTCAAACGCTTTCCCTCAAATAGTGACCTCATTATATGCGCCTATGCCGCAGGACTTACGCGATGATTTGACAGATTTAATGCGTGGCGTGACAACTTTGCAGAAACTGGGTGAAATTGAGCAACGGTTATCTTGGCTTTATGTTGAGCAAGTTAGACAGATTTTGCAGCAACAAAGATTATCGGCAGAGCAGATTATTGCGATTGGTTGTCACGGGCAGACGGTTTGGCACGCTCCAATGGGAAAATATCCGTTCACAATGCAACTGGTAGACGGTAATTTATTAGCGGCACAAACAGGAATTACCACAATAACTGATTTTCGACGTAAAGATATAGCGTATGGCGGTCAGGGCGCGCCGTTAGTACCGGCATTTCATCAAGCGATTTTTTCTAATCCGAAACATTTAACCGTATTGCTCAATATTGGCGGTATCAGTAATGTCACTATTTTATATCCGGACGGAACAGTAAGTGGTTTTGATACCGGACCGGGCAACACTTTGATGGACAACTGGATTAAATTGCATCATGGTAGAAACTTCGATCAAAACGGTGAATGGGCAGCACAAGGTCAAGTGAATACGGCATTATTACAAAGCTGTTTGCGAACCGAGTATTTCCATCAGTTACCACCGAAAAGTACAGGACGAGAACTGTTTAATTTACCTTGGTTACAACAAAAACTTGATGCATTACCGCAAATTGCTGCTGTTGATGTACAAGCAACGTTATTGGAATTAACAGCACAGACAATAGTTGAACAATTACCGAAATTACAAACTGAAACAATGTTATGGGTGTTCGGTGGCGGTGCGAATAATCCGGTTTTAATGCAACGTTTGCAGGATTTATTACCGAATTGGCGAATCAGAAATAGTAATCAGAGTGGCATTGATGCCGATTTTATGGAAGCCACTGCTTTTGCGTGGTTGGCATATCGTACCATACATCATCAAAGCGGTAATTTGCCCTCTGTAACAGGAGCAAGCAAAAACGCAATTTTAGGAGCAATTCATTTAGCGGATAAGATTAATAATAAGGATTTATGATGACTTCTCTTTTTAAAACTTTGGAACAACTCACTTCTGAACAACGTAATATCTCTTCGTTAAATCTAGATCAACTTTCTGCATTAGAAATCGTTCAGTTAATGAATCAGGAAGATCAAAAAGTAGCATTAGCAGTGAACGCCCAATTAGTTCAAATTGCACAGGCAGTTGAAGTTATTGTTAGTACCTTTCAGCAAGGTGGTCGCCTTATTTATCAAGGTGCAGGAACAAGTGGTCGATTAGGGGTTTTGGATGCGTCAGAGTGTCCGCCGACATTTGGCGTGCCGTTTGGACAAGTTATCGGTCTGATCGCAGGTGGTGACAGGGCGATACGGAAAGCAGTAGAAAATGCGGAGGATAACAGCGAGGCTGGTAAAGTGGATTTAATGCAGGTTCAGCTTTCAGACAAAGATGTGGTGGTCGGCTTGGCAGTAAGCGGTCGAACTCCTTATGTATTGGGTGGGTTGGAGTATGCTAAAACCTGTGGGGCGAAAACCATAGCAATTAGCTGTAATGCATATTCAGAGATGTCAAAAATAGCAGATATTTCAATCACGCCGATAGTTGGTGCGGAAGTCTTAACTGGTTCATCCAGGTTAAAAGCAGGAACAGCACAAAAAATGGTGCTGAATATGCTTTCTACCGCCAGTATGGTGTTAATGGGTAAGTGTTACCAAAACTTGATGGTGGATGTGCAAGCGACCAATGAAAAATTGCGGCATCGAGCGGTAAATATTGTGATGCAAGCAACAGAATGTGATCGCGATACTGCAAAGCATTATTTATCATTGGCGGATAATCAGGCGAAATTGGCTATTATGATGATTTTAGGCAATTTAGATAAAGCTCAGGCAAAAGTGTTGTTAGAGCAGTCACAAGGAAGATTACATCAAGCAATACGGAAATTGGAATAGGTTATATTTTAGTCTATAAGCGATAAATATTATTAACAGTATCAAATAGAGTACTGAAACTGTAAAAAACGAACAGTTTTTGCTTGAGATTTAGTCTAACAATAAAAAATACCGTTTTTTTTGAAAAAAAGGCTTGCCAGAAGAAAAAAGATCCCTATAATACGCCTCACTTGCTTAACGATGCCGACTTAGCTCAGCAGGTAGAGCAACTGACTTGTAATCAGTAGGTCACCAGTTCGATTCCGGTAGTCGGCACCATCTTAAAAGTAAGTAGTAGCATTAGCACAGTGGAGGGATTCCCGAGCGGCCAAAGGGAGCAGACTGTAAATCTGCCGGCTCAGCCTTCGAAGGTTCGAATCCTTCTCCCTCCACCATTTTATGATGGGACAGATGAATATAGGTGCGGGCATCGTATAATGGCTATTACCTCAGCCTTCCAAGCTGATGATGCGGGTTCGATTCCCGCTGCCCGCTCCACGCTGATATAGCTCAGTTGGTAGAGCGCACCCTTGGTAAGGGTGAGGTCGGCGGTTCAAATCCGCCTATCAGCACCACCTCTATTTTTCTTTCCTTTTTTATATCCTGTAATTATCTTTGGTTAATGTGGTAATTTACGCCATCGATAACCGTGTTTTTTTAGGGGACTTTCCATGTCTAAAGAA
>NZ_JPXX01000048.1 GCF_000771875.1 Gallibacterium genomosp. 1
GCCAGCCAGCCAGCCAGCAGGATTGTAGTGCCAGCCTCGCACAACAGCAAGCGTTTTTAAACGATTTAGATGCCCGTTTATGGGCAGCGGCGGATAAGTTAAGAAACCAGCTCGACGCTGCCAACTACAAACACATCGTTCTCGGTTTTATCTTCTTAAAATACATCTCCGACAGCTTCACCACCTTTCGTGAAAAGCTCCAAGCCCAGCTGCAAGATCCCGAAAATCCTCTTTATCTTGACCCCAACGACTATTCCCCCGAAGACTACCAAGCCTTGCTCCACAGCGAAATGGAACTGCAAGACAACTACACCGCTGAAAACATCTTTTGGGTGCCAGAACAAGCCCGTTGGGAAAACATCAAAAACACCGCCATTCTCAACAAAGGCACAGCCTTGCCTTGGGGCGGTAGCTTTCGTGGCGTTGCCAGCCTGATTGATGACGCATTCACCGCCATCGAAAAAGAAAACCCCAAACTCAAAGGCATCATTCAACGCATCTCAGGCTTTGATGTGGAAGAACAAACCCTCATCGGCTTAGTCAATCTCTTTTCGGATACAAATTTCAGCCGGCCTACCCTCAACGGGCAGCCCATCTCAATGGCAGCGAAAGACATCTTAGGCCACGTTTACGAATACTTTCTCGGACAATTTGCCCTCGCCGAAGGCAAAAAAGGCGGGCAATATTTCACCCCAAAATCCATCGTTAGCCTCATTGTCGAAATGCTCGAACCCTATCAAGGGCGAATTTACGACCCCGCAATGGGTTCAGGTGGCTTCTTTGTGCAAACCGAAAAATTCATCGCCGCCCATCAAGGCAACATCAACAACGTTTCCATTTACGGGCAAGAATTTAACCCCACCACCTGGAAACTCGCCGCAATGAATATGGCGATTCGTGGTATTGAATTTGACTTCGGCAAAGGCAACGCCGACAGCTTCCGCAACCCACAGCACCTCGACAAAAAAATGGATTTTGTGATGGCAAACCCACCTTTCAATATGAGCGACTGGTGGAGCGAAGCCCTGCAAAACGACCCACGCTGGCAATACGGCACACCACCACAAGGCAACGCCAACTTCGCGTGGCTACAACATATGCTTTACCACCTCAGCCCACAAGGGCGAATGGCATTGCTGCTCGCCAACGGTTCAATGAGCAGCCAAACCAGCGGCGAGGGCGAAATCCGCCAAAAACTCATCGAAGCCGACCTTGTCGAAGCCATGGTCGCCTTACCAGGGCAACTGTTCACCAACACCCAAATCCCTGCCTGCATTTGGTTGCTAAACAAAGCCAAAGCCCGCAAAGGCGAAGTGCTGTTTATCGATGCCCGCGAAATCGGCTATATGAAAGACCGCACGTTACGCGACTTCACCGCCGAAGACATCGCCCACCTCGCCAACACCTACCACGCTTGGCAAAAGGATCAGGGCTACCAAAACCAAGCAGGCTACTGCTACACCGCCAGCCTTGAAGAAATCCGCCAAAACGACTTTGTCCTCACCCCTGGGCGTTATGTCGGCACAGCAGAACAACAAGACGACGGCATACCCTTCGCCGAAAAAATGCAAAAACTCACCGCACTTTTAAATGAACAGTTTGCACAAGGGCGAGCGTTGGAAGAAGAGATTAGAAAGAGTTTGGGGATTTAGGAGAAATTTTATGAAAACGTTAGAACATTTCCTAAAATTTAAAAATGGTAAAAGCTCTCCAGCTCGAATTGAAGATGGATTGTATCCTGTTTTCGGATCTAACGGTATTATTGGATATTCAAATCAATATAATACTAGTTCTAATACCATAATCATAGGAAGAGTTGGCTCATATTGCGGGAGCATCTATTTTTCAAAACAAAAGTGCTGGGTTACAGATAACGCAATTATTGTCAATGCTAAATCATTAGATGATGATAAATTTTGGTATTATTTTCTAAAAAATCTTAATTTAAATAATTTAAAGGTAGGCTCTGGACAGCCATTATTAAATCAACTAATTCTAAAATCTATACCTGTTCCATTAGAATTAAATGTAGAGACAAGAAAAAATATTAGCAATACTATATCTATCTTTGATCAAAAAATAGAACTCAACACCCAAACCAACCAAACCCTAGAGCAAATCGCACAGGCGATTTTCAAGCATTGGTTTATCGACTTCGCCCCCGTACACGCCAAAGCCAACGCCTTAGCCTCAGGGGCAAGCCCAGAACAAGCCGAACTTGCCACAATGGCAAGCCTGAGCGGAAAAACCCTTGCAGAAATCACCGCACTTCAACACACCGCCCCCGAAGCCTATCACCAACTCCAACAAACCGCAAGGGTTTTCCCTAGCGAGTTTGTGGAAAGTGAAGTGGGATTAGTGCCGAAGGGGTGGGAGGTGAAGCCACTTATTGATCAATTTGATTTTCTTGGAGGATCTCAGCCCCCTAAATCAGAACATATTTATGAAGAAAAAGAAGGCTATATTCGATTTATTCAAAATCGAGATTATGCAAATGAAAATCACAAAACTTACATTCCGATATCCAAGAAAAATAAAATTTGTAATGAAACCGATATTTTAATGGACAAATATGGCGAAGCTGGAAAAGTAAGATTTGGAATTTCGGGAGCTTATAATGTTGCCTTGGCAAAGATTGAGCCTAAAAATATTTTATTTAAAGAATTTCTTCGTTGGTATTTTATGCAAGAAAAAACACAAGAGTTTTTATTTTCATCATCACTTGCCTCAACAAGAAGCTCTTTAAATTCAAAAACATTTATTGGTATGAATATTCTTGTTCCTACCAATAATGTACTTTCTAAATTTAATGATATTTCTGATAACTATATTCAGCATACATTAAATTTAAGAAGAGAGAACCGCACTTTATCCGAAGTGCGGGATTTGTTATTACCCAAATTACTTAATGGAGAAATTGCATTATGAATCTCGAAAACAAAAAAGCGAATAGAATATATGATGAATTAGAATTTTCAAGAGGACTTTTAGGTTATGGATTAAATGCTATACGAAAAGCCAATATACAATATAAATATTTATACCCAATTGCATTTTCATCTCTAGGTCTAGGTTTAGAGAGAATGGGAAAAATTTGTATTACTTTAGATTATTATATTAAAAATGGAGTTTTTCCTAATGAGAAAAAAATAAAAGACTATGGACATAACTTAACAAAGGTATTTCAGAGCATCGAAAATCTCTATCCTAACTATTGTGAGAAACATAGCCCACTATCTGAAATTCATAATAAAATCATTAAAGAACTAGATGAGTTTGCAAAAGGATCTGGAACTAGATATAGCAATATTAACTTTATTACTTCTGAAGTAGATAATAACCCAATAAAAAATTGGTATATAAATATTGACGAATATATTTTAGAAAAATTTATTACTAATAGCAGAAAGAAATATCTAGAAGAGCAAGCCAAAATAATTTCGATGTTTTTTTCTAATACTATCACTACATTTCACTCTGAATTAGATGAAATTATAACCAGTCATAATGAATTATTTAATAATATATATCTCTCTCAAGAAGTTGTGGGCTATAGAGCATTATTTCTTATTCAAATAATTGAATATATTTTTGATTTCCTTACAACAATTAACCATAGGCTTGACAGAGAATATTATTTAGATGATCTCAATAGACTTTTTAGTGTAATTACTTATGGCTCTAACTATCAAAAAAGAAGAAGAAAGAACTTTGAACGTCAATATTAATATATTACTACATAACAAGACCAAACACGCAGATTCGCCCCTACATAGTAAGGCATTTAATGAAATAAAAAACAGGGTAAAAAATGAGGCATAAAAACCACCCACTTTATCTTTCGAAAAATAAAAGATAAGCGAAAAGATGTAGAGGTATAAGATAAAATCTTAAATCTCCCCTAGCCCC
>NZ_JPXX01000049.1 GCF_000771875.1 Gallibacterium genomosp. 1
ATTATCCAAGGGGGAAATGTTACCTCATTTTCACTTAGCAATAACGCAGAGATTAGTATTAAATACCCAATAAACTTTAGCAAAAATAGTTTAACACCAATCTTATCATCTACAGCTGGTGTTGTTAGCGGCGGTAGCGCTGACTCTGATAACGGAGCATTTATCCGTTATACTGATAAAACTATATTTATAATCAACTCGCCGTGGATGAATATGACCTCAATATATTACGGACCCTTAAGGTGGATTGCTTTTGGTATTTAAGCAATACAAATGGCTATCCACTCCATCGAGTCTTGGTATGACAGCAATCTGTTAATTAAAAAGTGTATTGCAGTTTTGTTATCTGCTCCACCTACATGCCAAGTAGAAAATGTTTGGATTGCTGACTCTGTATTTCCTTCAGCTTGTGCATTTATGGCAAAAAGAGTTTTTTTGACAATGATTGGAATTTTAACAATAGTCCCATATGTATTAGGTGCTATGTAAAAAAATCCCCCTTGGCTATGCCCGACCTATCGCTATCGCTGTTCCATACGTTGATGTTATTTTTCCATTAATCCAAATTGATCCAACTTTTACACTTGTATTTGTTTGATTACCAAACGTTAGTATTTGTGTTGCGCTATAGTCTTCTGCGTTAACGTCATTACCAACAACAGCAAAAATATCTCTAAAGGCAATGGCAAACGTCCAGGTTGAGCCCACCAGTTCACCCCAAAACTTTCTCCCTTGGCTAGACAATATCTAAGAAACGCAAATAGCGATCCATTCTTGTGCATCTTGATAATTTAAATCACTGGTTAAAAAACGTATTTTTGTTTTATCATCAGCTCCACTAATATTCCAACCATAAAATAATTTGGGGGCAGAATCGGCTTTTCCTTCTATTTGAGCGTTTAATGCAAATAGAGTTTTATTGGCAACAATGGGTAATGTAACGATAACATTTGATACGCTGTTGAAATACACAAATCCCCCTTGGCTAAGGATTTTAATTTCGCCCGAAAGATATGTATGAGATATTAATTGTCTCATTATTTAATGTATTACTTCCGATGAAACGCCTAATTAATACATTAAATTTATTTGTGTATTTATCCCCTATCGCAACAACATTTTCTAGGGCTTCATTATATTTATTACCATTATCTCCATTTGGTATTACTAATACATTTAATGGGCTTTTAACACCAATAGGATAGCTGATCTCTCTATTAGCAACACTGCCGACCTTCGTTAGAGGAGATATAACAATTTTTGATCCCCCTTGGCTAAGCTAGGTTTATATGCCGATTGCGACCCAAAAAACAGAGCCAGCCCGAAAAGCATTATGGGGTGGAAAATATAACGCCGCCGTAAAATAAGATGGCCAATTTGGGTGGATAGCGACAATAGCCGCGAAACTATCATTGCCGTAGTCATTAGCAACGACTTTATAATGTTTCAAGTACTGGATAGGTAGAGCCACTTTAGCATATTCATTCTCTTTTGTTGTAGCTACTCCCCCTTGGCTAGGAACAAGCAATAACAATCCATTGCTGAGTATCTCTTGATATATAGTTTGTCAAAAATTCTATTTCTGTTTTGTTATTAGCACCTGATTGATGCCACGCATAATGCAAGCTCGGAGCTTCTTCTGCTACTCCCTCAATCTGTGCATTTGTCGCAAATATGATTTTATTAACATTAATCGGTAATTTAACGATAAATTTTTTTGCATTAAATACGTCGAAAAATCCCCCTTGG
>NZ_JPXX01000050.1 GCF_000771875.1 Gallibacterium genomosp. 1
TGATGCGCTTGATGTGAATGAATTTCACCACGAACGAATCAATCATTCCGAGCTATTTGCGGTGAAACAAAATCATATTAATGGCATTGAAAATTTTTGGAATCAGGCGAAGCGGATACTGCGAAAATATAATGGAATTAACCGAAAAAACTTTCCTTTATTTGCAGAAGATCAGACTTGATCTGACAAATCACTATAAAAAGTGAGAGTTTCCCGTTTAGAATATGAGTGCAAAATTCAATCTAAACAAAAAAGGAAACTCTCATGTTTTATTCTAACAATCCACTTATTAAACACAAGATAGGTTTATTAAATTTAGCTGAAGAATTAGGTAATATTTCTCAAGCATGTAAAGTGATGGGATTGAGCCGAGATACGTTCTATCGTTATCAACAAGCCGTTGAACAAGGTGGTGTTGATGCGTTACTTAATCAAAATCGACGTGTGCCAAATCTGAAAAATCGGGTGGATGAAGCCGTTGAACAGGCTGTCGTGAAATTTGCCCTTGATAATCCAGCGTTTGGACAAGTCAGAGTAAGCAATGAACTTCGTAAACAAGGTATCTTTGTGTCAGCTGGCGGTGTACGTTCTATTTGGTTACGTCATCATCTAGCCAATTTTAAGCAGAGATTAATTGCCCTTGAGAAATTGGTTGTAGAGCAAGGCATTATTCTCAGTGAAGCCCAAGTACAAGCGCTAGAGCGTAAAAAAGAGGAAGAGATGGCGTGTGGAGAAATTGATACTGCACATCCCGGTTATTTGGGGTCACAAGATACATTCTACGTTGGACATATCAAAGGTGTGGGGAGAATTTACCAACAAACCTTTGTTGACACTTATAGTAAAGTAGCATTTGCCAAATTATATACAATGAAAACTGCTATCACCGCAGCAGATATCCTCAATGACAAAGTGTTACCTTATTTTGAAAGCCAAGGGTTGCCGCTATTACGCATCTTGACTGACCGTGGTAGTGAATATTGTGGCAAAGTGGAAAATCACGATTATGAGCTTTATTTAGCGATAAACGACATAGAACATAGCAAAACTAAGGTGAAGCATCCACAGACTAATGGTATCTGTGAACGCTTCCATAAGACTATCTTGCAAGAATTTTATCAAGTGGCATTTCGGAAGAAAATTTATCGGGATTTAGCCACATTGCAAGCAGACTTAGATGAGTGGTTGATGTATTATAACCATCATCGAACACATCAAGGGAAAATGTGCTGTGGAAGAACGCCAATAGCAACATTACTTGATGGAAAGCGTATTTGGGCAGAAAAGAATTTAAGCTCAAATTAATCTGACAGGCACGCTAATTTTAAACGGGGACTGTCAGATTAGGTTTGATCTTCTACAACTGAAGTTTAGAAATAAAAAATGGGGATAATCGGTTGAATATCCCCATTTTTCTTTATTTTTTAAACTCTACGTTCTTCTTTTCTCTTTCATCAACCACCAACGAAAAAACATCAGGACGACTATAATGCCCAGAAACATCAAAGTCATAGCGAGCTTTGACTATCTCATCTAAATCAATTTCTGCACTAATTAGTCCTACCTTATCTTTTAATGGACCTGCAATAATTTCACCCATTGGATTTACAATAACACTATTTCCGTGCATTAAAGGTAAATCAGTGTCCCATTGAGGCACCTCAATACCTAATTCTTTTGGCGATGGCTGTACTTGACAAGCACTAATAAGAAAACATCTTCCTTCATAAGCAATATGCTGCATTGATGTTCGCCAAATTTCCCTTGTATCAACTGTTGGTGCACACCAAATATCAATTCCTTTTGAATACATTGCCATTCTCAGTAGTGGCATATAATTTTCCCAACAAATTGCAGCACCTATTTTACCAGCTTCCGTATTGATAACAGGTAAAGTTGAGCCATCACCTTGTCCCCAAATTAAACGTTCTGTTGCTGTCGGCATTAATTTTCGGTGCTTAGCGACAAGCCCATTTTCGGGAGTAAAAAACAAGGCTGAGCAATAAAGACTGGTTTGACTTCGTTCAATAACACCTATAACAATATTTGCTCCTGTTCTTTGGGAGAGTAATGCTAATTCATCTGTTTCAACACCAGGAACATCAATTGCATTTTGATAATATTGTGCAAATTCATCTCGACCTTCGGGTAATCGATAGCCTAAGTAAGTACCAAAAGTTTTCCCTTTTGGATAACCACCTAAAAGCGCTTCTGGCATTACGACCAATTTTGCTCCTGAACGTTTAATCTCTTCTTCAAATGTAAGAATATTTGCTAATGTTTCCGCTTTACCTTTTTGAGATGAACCAATTTGTAATGCTGCGACGACTGTTTTTGTCATAATATAATTCTCCTATTGATAAATATAGCCAAGGGTGATAAGTAGAAATAATGCAACTAACCAACTAAACGCAATGTTTGGGCGTTGAAAACGGTTTGCTAACAATAATGAACTGCCTTGAACTACAGGTGTTACCGTAGATAATCCAGAAACAGGTCCACCAGTTAGAAAGTATTGACCTAAATTACCACCCGAAATGGCAGCTACAGCAGCTAACATTGGATGACCACCCGCTTTTAAAACAATATCAAGGAATGGCAGAATAATGGCTGCAGAGGCGGAATATGATTGAGTTATAATCCCTGTAAGTAATGAAATTCCGAACAATAATAAAATTGGTGCAGTGTCTAACCCAGGTTTAAGCCATTCAGATAATAATGCAGCAATACCAATATTATTAATCACTCCTGACATATATAAGAAACAGATTGTAGCAACGAGTGGAACAGCGATTTTTTGTACGCCATCTACCATTGCTTTCTCTCCCTCTGTAGGATTAATTTTGGCTAACAATATCGTAATTAGGCTAGCGAAGAAGCCAACAATGAAAATTGGCATTTTTAATACAAAGCCAATCACTAAAACAGCAAATGGAATGATTGCAGTGATCGACGATATATGACTTGAATGGCTTTCAAACTCTTTTAGAATTTTTTCCATTTCTTCAGCACTATATTTTTGTAGTGTGCCTGAAGCAATCACATCTTTATGCATTCGCCAATACGCAAGAACCATTACTGCAGCAGCTGTTATAGCACCATATACATTGACCATACCAAAACCGACACCAGTCATTGTAATGATAGCGACTTGTGTTGGGTGAGCGAAACCTGCGCCACAACCTAAAATATTAGCGTGTTGTAAAGCACCTGCGGCAGGATCAGGTTTTACGCCTAATTTTAATGCTGCGGGTCCAGCAATAACACCTGTAATAACCGCTTGTGTAAATCCCACCATCATTCCTATAAAACCAGCGGCAATACTTGCAGCAGTAATAATGCCAGGTCCACCACCAACATAATTACCTAATTTAATTACGTCTCGAATAATTACAGATAAAAAACCTGTTTTATGCATAATACCAATAAAGAGTAAAATCCCTGTCATATCAGCTAAAACAGGATTTAAACCATTAATAACTAATTTGGCAATACTTACACCTTCACCACCATAAAGAGGAATTCCTACGGTTAAAGCTGCGAGGGTAGAACCAATAATAGCGGTAAGATAGAGAGGTGTTCTTCCAATAACCATTAATATTAAGGTGATAAACATAATGGATTGGGCCATAATGATTGCAGACATATATCCTCCTAGAATGATTGATTAAGTGATTTGAAGTATTCTCTCTTTCATCAAGCATTTCTATAAAAATATTGACCATTAATTTCATTATATTGATAAATTATGCCATTAACATCATAATATAGTGAAAATCTATCAATATATTGATGATGGGAGAAAATATGACCGTTAAAGGAATGCAGATTGTAGATGTTAAAATTGACCGCTCTAATCAAGAACTTACTAACCACGGTGATTTTACTTTTCCACTCGCAGTTTATAAAAATACACTTTCTAAAAATTTACTAGGTTATGTAATTTGGCACTGGCACGATGAATACCAATTTTCATATGTCACGCAAGGTGAAATCTATTTTTATATTAATGATCAAACATTTATTTTAAAAGAAGGACAGGGGATCTTCATCAATACTGGTTGTATACATTCTATAAAGGCGGTAAATGATCCTGAAAGCACCTATGTTTGTATCAATATTGATAAGAAACTTTTCTCAAGCTTTAAAGGAAGTGTTATCGAACAAAAATATTTGAATACTTTAACTCAATCAGCTATTTTTCTTGATTTATCGGAAGAGTGGCATATTGAGTGTATCAATAAATTAAAAGATATTTACCAGTTCTATGTCGATAAATCATTTAGTTTTGAAATTGATATCTGTATTAACCTAATGCAAACCTTAGCACTTATTGTTAAGAATGCTTTAAACCCTATTTTGCTTACTACAATAGAAAGTAAAGATGAATATCAAAAGATCAAAAGAATTCTTTCTTTTCTTCATCAACATTATGCAGAAAAAATAACTTTAGAGCAGATTGCACAACATATTTTTCTCAATAAAAATGAGTGTTGCCGTTTATTTAAACGAAAAACAAAAATGACTATTTTTGAATATCTACTAGAACATAGGCTCAATAAAAGTATTGAATTATTAATTCACTCTGATAAAAGCATTAGTCAAATTGCAATTGATACAGGATTTAGTACAGTGAGTTATTATATTGATACATTTCATAAAAATGTAGGAATAACGCCTAATGAATATCGGAAAAGAGAATTAAAATAATGTATAGATTTATCTTCACTATATTTTTCTCGCTATGTATCTTACCACTTACCGAACTCCAAGCTCGCCAGTTGCAATGTAAAGTGGTAGGAATTAACGATGGCGATACTTTAATCTGTTTGCATAAGCGGACGCAGCTTAAAGTACGCCTGCAATATATTGATGCTCCCGAATCGGCTCAGCCTTTTGGTAATAGGGCGAAGCAATCATTAGCTCAACTGGCATTTAAAAAAGAGGTTGAACTTGAGATCACGGGCTATGATAAATATCAACGGCTGTTGGCAGTGGTTTATGATCAGACAGGTGAAAATCTTAACTTAATTCAAGTACAGCGAGGAATGGCGTGGGCGTATCGCCAAACGCAACCGATCTATCTGCAAGCTCAGCAACTCGCTCAACAGCAAAGAATAGGTTTATGGCAAGATAAAAATCCGATCAATCCTGCGGATTGGCGTGCAAGTAAGCGGTCAGATGAACATTCATTTTGGCAAAACTTCCTGCCTAAAGCACCGCTTGCAACTATAGATTGTAATGTAAAAAAAGTTGTAACGATCTTCCCGATTATGACACGGCGAAACGCTACTTTAAACAATGCCGTTGGCGAGAGCTAGATGGCAATAATGATGGTATCCCTTGTAATAAACTTTATCGACAGGCTCAGCGACAATGATTAATCATACTTTTCGTTCCTATTTTCCTTTTTTTCAAGACAATCCAGATGCGGTATATTTAGACACGGCTGCAACGACACTCAAACCGAAGGTGTTGATAGATGCAACGCTCAATTTTTATCGTTCATCGGGATCGGTTCACCGTAGTCAATATGATTTTCCTCAAACGCAACGTTATGAATTAGCAAGGGATTTAGTGGTAAAACGTTTTAATGTCGCCACACGAGATGCGGTGATCTGGACCAGTGGCACAACCCATTCACTTAATTTAAGGGGCTGTAGTAGATTAGCAACAATGCTATACTACAAAAATGAAGATAACATATTGTAAATTAAAGAAATCTATACAGAAAAAACTGCTTGAGTTTTTTGTCGCAGAAGTTACTGCAAGAACGGCAGCAAA
>NZ_JPXX01000051.1 GCF_000771875.1 Gallibacterium genomosp. 1
GTTCTAGGGCAACTTCCCGAACCCACTCCGCAAGCCTTGCTTTCGTTTTTCTCTCTAACAAGGCTTGATACTCGTTTTCGGTGAGCCTGATTTTTATCTCTTTCTCACGTTTCATAATGGTGTCCGTTCTTCTATTTTGACCGCTGAAAGCGGTCGGGGGTCAAGGGGGCAAAGCCCTTTTGCAAGGTCAAAAAGGAAACTCGAAGAGTACCCTTTTTGTGTCCTTGCTATTACAAAAGACAATAGTACACCAAAAGCCCCGAGAGTGATATATAAAAATCAGCGGAGCCGATAGGCGACTTCGTTTTATTAGGCGAACATCGTGAGCCTTTGAACCAATATAAAAATAAAAAAATTTATTATTAGGGAAGTGGTTATTGTGGGCGGTAGGTTTTTAGTGTTGGAAAGCTGTTGGAAAGCTCGTGGGTAACTCGAAGAGTTATCCATCAGCTTTTCAATGGCTTTTCAATACGACCCGCAGGGGAAAAACCGTTAAACCGTCCACATTAACCGCTGACCCAAAAAGAACGCTTTTTACTAAAAGATTTCTATTCGATTCTCAAATGTTGCGTGAATGGGGCAACAATAAAACGTTGTGGCGTTTATCAGGGTGGGAATTGCAGACTTAAACAATCAATTCCGCTGTATCCTTAAATCTCGCTTATCAGGTGTGCTTGTATTTCTTGGGGCTTTCGCCTTTCTAACCGTAGCACGAAACGGAGACAGAGCTTAATTTTCGTATTAAGAACGTTATCACTTCTACGCCTGTTTATTCTTCCGAAGTCCGAGCTGAAGACCGTCTAATTTAAGGTTTACGTTTCTTGTTTACGTCGTTGAATGGTTTTTTGGTAGTAGGGACGCTTCGCAATCTCTTGCATTACTAGCTACCCTTTGCTATGATTAGATTGTTAACGTCTGGATCATAGCAAAGAACGTACTGATACAGATTATAGGAAAAGGGATCGAATGTCAAAAGTTCGATCCCTTTTTCTTTTCTAAAGCATTGGTATTAAAGGCTTTAAGGTGTATTTTATTAAAATCTGTACACCTTTGTGAAAATCCATACACCTTTCTTACCGTGTAATTTTATGAAAATTCGTGCACCTTTCTGCTAACGCCCTGCGGTTGTTAGACTAAAAAAGCCATTGAAAGCAAGTTTCAACGGCTTTTTCAGCCCTAAATTTTCACTTTTTCTAACAAAATGAATTTGTTAGTTGAGCTGTAAAGTATGAAATACTTGCTTTGCTGCATCTTCTACTAATTTATTGTTGAATTTGGCTTCTTCGGTAAATTGCGTACTCATGATTGCCATCACAATCGGTTTGCGATTTGGTATGCGAACCACCGCAATATCATTGCGTACACCATATTTACCCGCCCCGCTTTTATCGTACACTTTCCACGATGTTGGCGTAGCAGCGCGAATCAATGGATTGCCTGTTGCGTTATTGTCCAACCAATTCCACAAAATCGTTTTTTGCGATTCGGTTAATGTGTTGCCCAATAAATACGCATTTAAATTCATCGCCATTTGTTTGGGTGTACTCGTATCACGAATATCGTTGGGTTTGGCTTGATTTAAATCGGGTTCTAGCCGATTGGTATGGGTTACGTTATCGCCTAATTGTCGCAAAATACGTTGATATTGTTCCACGCCACCCAATTCTTTGAGCAGCAAATTGGTCGCGCTGTTGTCGCTAAACCGCACGGCTGCTTCACATAATTGGGCAATCGTCATGCCTTTGCCAACGTATTTTTGGGTTTCGGGAGAATAACTAACCAAATCTTTTTGGCTATATGAAATGGTACGATTTAAATCTTTTTCAGGCAGCGATTGCAACACCGCCCCAGCCAACAACGCCTTGAAAGTGGACGCATAAGCAAAGCGTTCATCTGCACGATAAGACAAAGAATGTCCCGTTTCTGTATCCCATACATAAACGCCAATTCGGGCTTGATACTGCTGTTCCAAATTCGCCAAAGTCTGTTGAAAGGTGGCTTGTGTGATTGTTGCACAGGCGCACTAGCAGGCTGCGGATTAGACGTTACCGAATGAACAGAATTGGGCGAACAAGCCGTTAATGTCAGCAATAATAATGTGCCGATTTTTAACTTATTTAACATAAATTATCCTTTGATTTTACTAAATAAATTTCTTTTCAGGCAGCCTGAAACGTACATTGCGCGGAAATTCGGATAATTTGTTTGTAGAACAAAAAAACAGATTTTGGCGAATTTAAGCGCAAAAGTCTAGCAATTTAGCCCCGAATAAAACAAAACCGCCTTGTTAGGCGGTTATGTGTTAAAATCACTTTCGCACTATGGCGGCGGCTCGCACTACCGTTCATAGTGTGAGCCTAGTCGCTTAGCCTTATAGTGCTAAGGGGGTGATTTATGTGAAAACATCAGAAATTATTACTCTGATCATCTTGCTAACACTGTTAGCGTGGGCGGTAAGTACAAAAGTACTAGCTATGCTTGATGTACTTATCATCGTTTTAAATAAATTAGCCTAACGGCTAGGAAGGGAATAGGGTAGCAACCTGTTCCCGACCTTTCCCATTGTATGCCCTATCCCCTGATTTTTCAAGTTATCTACTTTTCAAATAATCTTATTCTTAATTCGTCTAGAGTTTTAATTTCTCCAGAAACATATTTTTTCAGTAATACTTCACATTCTTTAGATGGATATTCCCCTTCTAATGCAAAACTGGCTAAGGCGTTTTTTATATGAAATTCCCGTCTAGCTAAAATTTCAGGTGTTAATTTTTCATCATCTTGCATAAATCCCCCTAAAATTTATATTTATTAAATTTTTCTCTCACTAACTTAGAAAGTTCTTCGTAGTCAATTTCTTCTGGTTTAAGAGCGTATAGCTTGTTACGCAAGCCTGCTAATAACTCGCTATCTTCGTTTCTACCACCTGTTTGAGCCACGATTAAGCCGAGTGTTTGAGAAATACCATTTATTAAACTGTCTTTTTCCATAAGTGTTGCCATAATTCTCCCCCTTGTTTTATCTGCTCATACCCCTGCTTTGTCTTTTGCGTTGAGATATTACCGTTTCAAGCTGTTTATTAAACTCTGTAATGTCGTTAATTGCTCGCTGATTTCGTTGTACTGTTGAATGATCAAGGCGTTTTCGGCTCGCAAGCTCTCTAATTCTTTCGATAATTTCACTCGCTCTGTTTCTTGCTGTTCTAGCAAGGTTTTCAAGGTTTTCTCGTAAAGTAGTTCTAGTTCGGTCGTCATTTATTTTTTCCCCTGTTTCTTGGTTTCGTGGATTTCGATTACTTTCAGGTTCTCGCCCCACGTTGAGTTGATAAAATCCTTGTCCACTGCTACACAAGGCTTTATCCCTTTCTCCGTTTTGCAAGTTGATAGCTTGATCCCCCCACTCTGCTCTTTGGCTATCTCGGCTGAATTTTGCCATTCGGTCATCTCTTGATAGGCGTTCTTCGCCTGCCACGTCAAAACGCCTGCGGTTATGGCTATCAAGGCTAATATCGTCAAGGCGATTAGGGTCGGCAAGCGATACATTCTCACGGTATTTTTTATCAATTTCGCCTGCTCGATTTGGATATTTTCGGCTAAATTGTTCCCTGCGTGCTGTAACTGCTGTATCAAGTTTTGCTCGTGCCGTTTGATAGCGTTCTGCACTATCTCGCTTGTACTCTCTAGCTCTTTCTGTGATGTCTGCTGAAAGGTCTGTGCTAAATCTAAAATCTTGCTCATAGAAAGCCCCTTTTAATCTTAAATTCTGTCCGTCAGTCTTGATTGATAGGTTTTTTGGCGTAATGCGTGCAATTTCAAAACCTGCACGTTCTAGGGCATTTATAACGTCCTGTCGGTCGTTTATCTGCCCTGCGTTCGCTAAAGCTGTTAAACCGTCCGTAATCGCCTGTAAAGCCTGTTTTTTATCGGTTGGTAGGTCTTTGCGGTCAATCAGGTTTTTTTGCTTTATAGGGTTGTTTGGGTCGCTTAGGCTGTATTCGTGGTTGATTACCTGCTTGAAGTTTTCAGCAAGTGGGCGGTCTGCCCTGTCGTAGTAGGGTTGTAGGCGTTTTCCGCTTGTCATCTCTACGTTTGGGATAACGAAATTCAGCTCAAGCCTGCCTTTGTCGGTGTGTTGTACCCACGCAATGTTATATTGTTCAGGCTCAAGCCCTGCAAACATTGCCTTTTCAAAGCGTGCCATAATCTCACGCTTTTGTATTTCGGGTAGGTCGCTTTCTTCAAAAGACAAGCAACCTGCGGTGTAAGTGTTATTAAAATCAAGACTATCAGCAATACTTTGTGATAGTCGGGGATCGCCCTGCAGGATTTGGGCGGTGTCGTCAGGCTTATTTAGTAAATAGTCCACGCAAGCCTTGCAACTACTAGCTTTTCCCTTACCGTGTTTCTTAAAAAATTTAACGATCATAGGCTCAATTCTCGCAATTTTTTGAGATTTTTTTCAATTTCTCGCAAGGTCGCCAACACGCTAACAAGGTCAATGCTCGGCTTTTGACTGTTGCATTGTCGGGCGATTTGGTTCAGGTTTACGCCTATGCGGTTCAGCTCGAACAGTAACGCAGGGTCGATTACTTTCGGCTGTCGCTTAGGTTGCTGTTCTAGGGCAACTTCCCGAACCCACTCCGCAAGCCTTGCTTTCGTTTTTCTCTCTAACAAGGCTTGAT